>JBCNPK010000098.1:0-2571 GCA_039593355.1 Pseudoduganella sp. | reverse complement strand
CCGGGCGCTGAAGCGGCTGATCAGTCAGGCCATGGAGGCCAGCGAGGCGGCACTGACTGAAGCGCTGGTGCAAGCCTATGGCGAGGCATCTCTCGACGCGTGGGGGACCTTGCTCCCGCGGCCGGAAGGCAACCGCGCGAGCCTCCAGCAATGGCTGTGGGCAGTCCCGTTGCGAAATTCCACGCATCAAATGGGCGAGCTGTTTGACAAGATCGACCGGCTGTACCAGCTGGGCGTTCACCAAGGCTGGCCGGCGGTCTGCAATGAGGCAGTGGTTCGCCACTACGCGCGGCGTTGTGCGAATCGCCCAGCGTCAGTCAGCAAGCGGGTTGCGCAACAGTCCCGCCGCCTGGAAGCTGCATGCTTCTTGCGCTATGCCTTGTGTGCGGCCACGGATCAGCTGTCGTCCATGCTGCGGCACTGGATTCGCAAGTCCGTCAACGATGCGGGACGCCTGATCGACGCCGGCCGGCCGGATCCTGGCGTCAAGCTGCGGGAATTCGCTGCTGCGGTCAAGGCGCTGGTTGCCGACGAGACGCTGACAAGAGGAGTCCTTTGCCAGCAATTGGGCGCCCTGGCCGACGCGGCGACCTCCCAGAACCTGCCAAGCCGAGCCAGTCTGATCCGCGCACAACTCCTGTCACGACATCGGCAAGCCAGGGCCATGTTGGGCAGGTTGGTTCGCCTGCCATTCGCCGCCCAGTCGGCCCACCCGGTGATCGAGGCCATGGAGGTGCTTCGCAAGCTCTATGCGCGCAGGGCCGACTGGCTGCCCGATAAGGTGACGATTCGATTGGGACGCGCCTGGCAGCCAGCATTGGAGGGCCAGGATCGCAAGCAGGCGCTGGCCGCCTTCCAATGGGGGACGCTGTTTGCCCTACGGGTGGCGCTGCGTAATGGCTCGGTTTTCCTGGACCACAGCTTCGCCTACCGTAGCCAGGCGGCACTGCTGATCTCCAACGAGGATTGGCAGGCCCGGCGTAACCACTTCTACGGTCATCTCAAGCTGCCGCAGGACGCCAAGGCATTTCTGGAGCCCGTGGTGGCGCATTTGGATGCGGGGCTCGCCAAGCTGCGAGACGCGGCCTTGCGCGGCGAACTGAAGATCGATAGCGCGATCCATATCGATCCCCTCACCGCAACGAAGCCGGAAGCGTCCGTGGAGGCGCTGCGGCGCGCGGTGTTCGAGCGGCACCCCGGTGGGCAATTGCCGGAAATCCTGCTGGAGATTGATAGCAGCACCCACTTCAGTTGGCTCCTGCTGGGTCGGGAGCCGCATTCGCGCAGCGAGCTGCTGATGGTCTACGCCGCGGTACTGGCGCACGGCACCTCGATGTCGGCGGCAGACCTCGCACGCATGGTGCCGGAGTTGTCGCCCAGCGCGATCCGACAGATGATGCATCGCATCGCAGACGAGCGCAAACTGCGCCAGGCCGCCGATGCTGTTCTGGCCTTCATGCATCAGCACCCGATTGCCCAACACTGGGGGCGCGCCGATCTGGCGTCGTCGGACATGATGTCACTGGAGACCACGCGCACAGTCTGGCGGGCACGGGCCGATCCGCGCCGACGCACGGCATCGATAGGCATGTACACGCATGTCCGCGACCGCTGGGGCATTTTCTACGACCAGCCGATCCTGCTCAATGAGCGGCAGGCCGGCGCGGCCATCGAGGGCGTCATCCGCCAGAGCGGATCGGAAGACGTGGCGCAACTGGCTGTCGATACCCACGGCTTTACCGATTTCGCCATGAGCCTGTCCCGGCTGCTGGGCTTTGATCTTTGTCCACGGCTTGCGCATCTGCGCGACCGCCGTCTCCATGTGCCCAGGAACCACGATGTACTGGCGGAATTGGCTGCGGTGACGGACGCGGATGTCCGGCTGGATCTGATCGAGCGCGCCTGGGACGAACTGGTCCGCATTGCGGCATCGGTGCAGAGCGGGCAATGCACCGCCGTCCAGGCGCTCATGCGCTTTGGTGCGGCGGCGAAGGGCCAGCCTGTCTATGAAGCGGGCGTGCATCTCGGCCGGCTGTTTCGCACCATTTTCCTGGTTGACTATTTCACCATTCCTGCGTTCCGCCACGAGATGCAGCATGCCTTGAACCGAGGCGAGGCGGTTCACACGGTGCAGCGGGCCATCCACTACGGCAAGATTCCGCTCGAACTGACCCGGCATGACGCGTCGCTGGCGGCGGTCTCATCGGCGCTGACCTTGTTGTCCAATGCCGTGATGGCTTGGAACACGCTGCACATGCAGCGCGCCCTCGATGCGATCGAGGCCATCGGCGGCGAAACCATGCGCGCCGAAGACCTGCGCCAGATTGCCCCAACTCATCTGGAAGGCATCAACTTGCGCGGCACCTTCGAGTTTCCAATCGCGCGCTACGCCCATCGCCTGCTGCCGAACGTCGCGACGGCACTGGATCAGCCGGCCCGGCATCAGCAGGCGGGCTAGAGGTGGGCCGAAGCCAGGAGCGAGGGCCAGTCTTCCCTGGCCATCGCGCCTACCGGCCACCCAGCTTTACCGAAATGGCACGTGCCAGCGGTTCGATCACCGCGCGGCGACGC
>JBCNPK010000097.1:0-3126 GCA_039593355.1 Pseudoduganella sp. | reverse complement strand
TGGAAGAATTGCTAAGCAAAGTGAAACTAGCTGCAGAAAAGCAATTGCAAAACAATGCAGAAAGCCAGCGCTGGCTTGAGCCGAAGTTCGATGTCGAAGTAGTAAGGACCAATCGCGTGATCCCGGATTGTCCCTCTGAGACGCGGGTCGAGAGCCTGGACCAGCGGGCCATCGCCCGCATGCGTTTCGTGGTCATATGCCCAAGTTTGCAAGGTTGGCGCTATGAGTTCCTTGCCAAGGGCAAGGTGTCGGCAAACGTTGCAGTTGCTGCCACCGATTTAATTTCCGGAAAAATTCTGTCGCCTATAGACTTGTTGCGGGAGCGCCACGATATCACCTTGATTCCTGATGCTTTTTCGGACTTTGGCGAGCTCGAGGGGTTGGCTGCGCGGCGCACCATCCGTGCGGGTGAGGTGATCCGGCAGAACATGTTGGCAGCGCCACAACTGGTCAAGCGCGGAGACCAGGTGCGCATCGTCGCGCGGCGCGAACAGATTGAGGTATCGATGGCGGGGGAAGCGCTGGATAATGGCACGCGCGGCGCCATCATCCGTGTGAAAAACAGCAGCGGCACCCAGATCCGGGCGCGTGTTATTGATGCTGGGACTGTTGAGCCTGCTGACCTGCCTTGATGCTGGCGGCGACACGGCCCAGTTTGTCGGCGTAGGCGGGATCGGTGGCATAACCGCCCGCCTGCAGTGCATGCGCAAAGGCTTGCGCATCGCTGCCGGTGTTGAGGGCACGCCGGTAGCGCGGATTGTCGAGCAGCATGCCGGCATAGTCTTCGAAGGAACCGCCCATATCGCCATAGCCGCGGAAACGTTCGTTGCGGGTGTGCGCCACGCCATCTTCCACTTCCATCGTCGCCAGGGCCTGCACCGCGCCTTGCCAGTTGCCGCCGGCCTTGATGCCGAACATATTATTGCCCGGGGCATGACGGCCCCAGCCTGATTCCAGCGCCGCGTGGGCGGCCACCAGTTCCGGTGCGACGCCAAGCCGTGCGGCCGCAGCTTCCGCGTGCGGGCGGATCGCTTCCAGGAAGGCTTGCTGGACTTCGTTCGGGACGCTGGCTTCGCCGCCCGTGTCGCCGCCGATGGCGCGCGCGGCAAGGCGGGCGCGCAGGGCAGCGCCGTCGGCAGTCAGCGTGTTGCCGGCGCCCTGGGCGCCGCTGGACGGTGCGTCTGCCGTGGCGATGTAGCGCGCGACTTCGGCGTGGACCTGGCGGAAGGTGGCGCCGGCGGCGCCGCCGGCCGCGGCAGCACCGGCCATGCGCGCCATGCCCGCGTTAGCGGCCAGGCCAGGGCTGAAGGCCGCCGGCAGCGCAGGGCGCGTGGCGCTCATATTGCTCACGGTGGCAGCCGTAGCCTGGGTCGGCGCTGTGGCTGCCGTAAAGGCCCGGAAAGGCGTGAATTCAGACCGGCTCATAGGTTTGATCGTCGCCATGCAGCACGCGCTGCATGATGGTGTATTGCTCCGCCAGCAGGTCAGCATTGCGGCGGCCCATTTCGCGCGCCGTCTGCACCATGCCTTCCAACTGAGCCCAGTCGCCTTCGAGGCGCGCACGCGCTTCGGGCTTGAGCAGGGTGAACACTTGTTCCATGGAAGGCTGGGGGCCGACCAGGCGAGTCGCCAGTTCGACACGCTGGGCGCGGCGCGCTTCCAGCACATCGACCAAAGCGCCGATTTCTTTAGCGATGTCGCCCAGCTTTTCGCTCTGGTGGCGAATGGCCGCCTCGAACTGCTGGGCAATCAGGTCCAGCATTTGCTGGTAACTTTGCAAGTCCGCCTTGATGCCGTCCAGCAGCATCTTCATGGCGTCCTGGCGTGACATTTCTTTCACTGCTCGCCCCGGTGGAACTTCTGGATCAGGCCGGCCAGCTTGCTGGCGTCAAACGGCAGCTCACCCTTGGCCAGCGCATCGCGCAACTGCGCCACGCGCTCGTGGTCGATATCGCCCATCTCTTTCATGGCCTGGATCGCGGGTTGCATGACGGCCGACTCCAGCTCGCGCTGGGCGGCGGGGGCGGCGCTTGGGCGTGCCGCTTCGGCCGGCGCGCTGTCGGCCACGGTCTGCACCGGGGTGCCTGGGGTGGAACCGGAAATCCTCATACGGTTTCCTCTTGACTTAACATTAATTGCCATTGCTCTTCCCCTTGCCAGGCAGCAGTTGTTGTCGCAATTGCTGCAACAGGCCGGGTTCGGGCAAATCCGATTCCCGGATGATAGCAGTCTTGCTGCTTGGCATGCCAAACATATCGGCGATGGCTTTCGCCTGTGTGTTGGTCAGGATCAGCAATTCGATCCGGCGGTTGACGCCAGCATCGGCCCGTTTGGCATCGAGCGGCGCACGGTCCGCCATGCCGACCACTTGCAGCACGCTGTCTTGCGGCATGGTGCCGGCCAGCAGTTGCGAACGCGCGGCCATGGCGCGGTTGCTGGACAGGTTCCAGTTGGAGAAGGCTTTGTAGCTGGTGTCGGCGTACTGCGAAGAGTCGGTATGGCCGACGATCAGCATCTGGTTTTCCATCTTGGCGAACAGCGGGCCCATGTTCTGCAACAGGCGCGCGAACTTGTCGGTCGGTACCGCCGAGCCGCGCACGAACATGCCCTGGCTGTCGGTATCGTGCAACATCACGCGCAAGCCATACGGTGTCACGACTGATTCAAGGTTGCTTGCCAGGCCATTTTCCTCGCTCATCCTGGTGAGGGTCTTGGCCAGCAGCTTGAGGTCTTCCGGCGACTCGTAGCGCACCCGGTTTTCGGCCGTGTTGGTCGGGCTCTTGTTGAAGCCCTGGGTGGCGTTGCCGTCGACGTCGGTATTACCGGTGCGCGGCATCGGGAAGCGTTCGATCAGGCTGCCGCGCGGGCCGCCCACCTGTTCCGGCATCACGCCCTTGCCGACGTCGGTCTTGCTGCCGTCGGACTGGGTCAGCACGTGTTCCAGTGATTCCTGGTTGCGCACGGCCATCAGCCACAGCACCAGGAACAGGCACATCAGGGCCAGGCAGAAGTCCGCAAACGCGACTTTCCAGGCACCGCCATGTTCATCATGCTTGTGCTTGCCACCGCCGCGCTTGACGATGGTTTGCTCATGGTGCTTGTCATGCGGCTTTAGCACGGCCACCT
>JBCNPK010000096.1:0-3534 GCA_039593355.1 Pseudoduganella sp. | reverse complement strand
AATCGACCTCCATGCTGCAGGTCGCTCATAACTACGAAGAGCAGGGCCTGATCGTCCGCCTGTTCACCGCCGCCATCGATGACCGCTACGGCGTGGGCAAGGTAACCTCGCGCCTGGGACCGCAGCGGGAAGTCGAGCTGTTTTCCGCCGATACCGACTTCCTGCAGGACATGCAGAAAGTGGCCTGCGTGCTGGTCGACGAGGCGCAGTTCCTGTCGCCTGAGCAGGTAAAGCAATTGCACCAGCTGGCGCAGGCCAAGGGTGTGCCGGTGATCTGCTACGGCTTGCGCAGCGACTTCCGCGGTGAACCATTCCCGGGTTCGGCCTACCTGCTCGCGCTGGCCGACGATATCGAGGAAATCAAGAATATCTGCACCTGCGGCAAAAAGGCCACGATGAACATCCGCGTGGACGAAAAGGGCGAGCGCATTCGCGAAGGCGAGCAAATCAGCATCGGCGGCAATGAAGCGTACCGCCAGGCGTGCGGCCGCTGCTTCTATACAGGCTGATCCACGTTCCCCTGGCCCACCAGGCGCGCCCAGGCGGACGGCGTCAGCCCCGTCCTTAGCCGGAAATGGAAGCGGCTGACATTGGCCACGGACGCCAAGGCATCCAAGTCGATCTCTTCGTGCAGGTGCGCCTAGATAAAATCCTCCACCGGTGCTCGCGGGTGCAGCGTGATATCGTGCCGAGCACGGAATCGCCCGGCGGCATGGGTGAACTGGGTACTGCCCTGATCGCGCCAGCCCTGGCCAACGCGGTCTTTGCCGCCACTGGCAAGCGCCTGAGCACCCTGCCGCTGTAGCCCGGGCCGGTATAATGGCCTGATGGATATAGGTTTCTATCTCGTGCCGTCGCTGTGCCTGGCGGTGGCAACCTGGGTGCTGTCGCGGCGTTTTGTGGTGTTCACGCTGCTGCAGCTCCCCGGCACCTTGTGCCATGAATTGGCGCATTTCTTTGCCGGGCTGCTCACTTTTGCGCGGCCGGTTTCGCTGTCCATCATCCCGCGCCGCGAGGGCAAGGGCTATCGCCTCGGCGAAGTCCAGCTCGCCAATGCGCGCTGGTACAACGCCGCGCTGACCGCGCTGGCGCCGATGTTGCTGGTGTTGGTGCCGTGGTGGATTGCAGTGCTGCGCACGCGCGGCGCCTGGCATTTCACGCCTTTGGACGCCGGCCTGGCATTCCTGATTGCGCCGCAGTTCCTGGCCTGCTGGCCGTCTGCCGCGGATTGGAAACTGGCCATGCGCTCATGGCCCTTGCTGCTTATTGCAGGCGCAGGGTGGTACGTTTGGACGACATACCCGTGGCTGCATTCCTGGTGGCCGGCAGCTTGAACGCACGTACTTCGCGCACCAGCGCTTCGGCCTGATCCTGCATAGCCGCTGCCGCAGCGGCGGCTTCTTCCACCAGGGCGGCATTCTGCTGCGTCACCTGGTCCATCTGGCCGATAGCCTGGTTGACCTGGTCGATGCCTGCACGCTGTTCTTCGCTGGCGGCGCTGATCTCGCCCATGATGTCGGTGACGCGGCCCACGCTGCTGACCACTTCTTCCATGGTCGCCCCGGCCAGTTCGACCAGCTTGGCGCCGGCTTCGACTTCGCCGGTGGAGTTGGCGATCAGGCCCTTGATCTCTTGCGCCGCAGCGGCGCTGCGCTGGGCCAGGTTGCGCACTTCCGTGGCTACCACCGCAAAGCCGCGGCCCTGTTCACCGGCGCGCGCCGCTTCGACGGCTGCATTCAGGGCCAGGATATTGGTCTGGAAAGCGATACTGTCGATCACGGAGATAATGTCTTCGATCTTGCGCGACGCTTCGTTGATGGCACCCATCTTTTCAACCACCTGGGCCACCTGCGCGCCGCCGCGCGAGGCCACGTCCGAGGCTTCACGCGCCAGCGCGTTGGCCTGGCGCGCGTTGTCGGCATTCTGGCGTACGGTGGAAGTCAGTTCTTCCATCGAGGCGGCGGTTTCTTCCAGGCTGGAGGCCTGCTGCTCGGTACGCGCCGACAGGTCCTGGTTGCCGGCTGCGATTTCCGACGAAGCGGTGGCGATCTGGTCGGCGCCTTCGCGCACGCCGCCAACCACTTCGGCCAGGCGTTCGCTGATGCCGTTCATGGCGCCCAGCACCTTGCCGATTTCGTCGCTGGTCGTGACGTCCAGGCGCACGGTCAGGTCGCCGCCGGCGATGCGGCCGGCCGCGTCCTGCACCTGCATCAGGGGACGGCTTACGATGGTACGCACCAGCAGGAGCAGGCTGCCGGCAAAGGCGAGCAGGGCGACGATGCCGCAGACGGCGTAGCGGTTGCGTGCAGTGACGGCATCCCTGGTGATCTCGTGCACATAGGTGCCGCCAGCGACAATCCATTTCCAGTCGTTGAAGTAGCGGTACACCAGCAGCTTTTCTTGCGGGGAGGTTTTGCTGTCGGTGTCAGCCCACATGTAGCGGATCTCGCCCGATTTCTGCTCAAGCATGTCCTTGATGAAGGTCTTGCCATCGCTGTCTTTCGCATCGAGCATAGATGCGCCTTCCTTGGAAGGGTGGACCAGCAGCGTGCCATAGTCCTTGCCCGCCGCAGCGTTCAGCACGTAGACATAGCCGGTTTCGCCAATGCGGATGCCCTTAATCTTTTCCTTCAGGGCCGTGATGTTCTTGCTGATGTCCAGGCCGATGAACAGCACGCCCACTACCTTGCCCGAAGCGTCCTGGACCGGGTCGTACTGGGTGATATACGGCTTGCCGAACAGCTGCGCCAGGCCGGTGTAGGAGCGTCCTTCGCGCAGCACCGCGTAGCTTGGGTTGCTGTGGTCAAGTTTGGTGCCCACTGCGCGCTGGCCATCTTCCTTTTTGACCGAAGTCGTCACGCGCACGAATTCAGCGCCTTCGGCAGCGAAAATGGTAGCGATGGCGCCGGTCCGTGCCGTGAAGTTATCCGGGATGCTGAAGTCGTTGTTGACCGGCTTGCCGTTGGCGGACAGTTGGCTGCCATCGAGCTCGAACGGGCCCGGGACGTGGGCCGCGAACTGGCGGGCATAGCTACCGGCGTCGTTCACCATCGCCGCATTGAACACTTCCAGCATGTTTTCGACGCCGCGCAAGTCGGCCGCGACTTGGTCGCGCGCACGCTGCTCCAGCATGGTAGTGCTGTTCCAGTTGATGAAAGTGATAAGTAGCGCTAACAGTGCGCTGACAAGGACAAAGGTGAAGGCGGCAATCTTGGTGCCGACGCTCCAGCTACGCGTAGGGGGCGTTGGAGTGGACATGGATTCCTCATGTTTTTGGGGAAGGCCGATATGATATCTCGTTGCCGCACGGAAATTCCATTTGTTACAAAATGTTTTTGAGAAAATTCAATGACTTAGCGTAAATATTGGCGGGAAGCTCAGCCTTTGTTTTCGCCTTCAGTTTCCCCCTTCAGTCTCCCTTAAGTGAATCGCAGCACACTGCCCATCATCGCTCTCTCCTCGAGAGTGTCCTATCCTGTAGAATGGGATCACCAATATTCTTACAGAATCACCTACGTTCGGAGCAAGCCGATG
>JBCNPK010000095.1:0-4157 GCA_039593355.1 Pseudoduganella sp. | reverse complement strand
TAACGCGTTGTTCGATATCCGACATGTTATGGCTCCAATATGTTGTTACGGAAAGCGCGCATTTTAGCAGGTTTGCGCGCCTATAAACTAATTTCGACGTTTGATTTGATCTACGTTGAAATCACTACTAAATGATGCGATCTTGCGGCATTATGCCGCAGAACCGTATCAATTCATATACATACCACCATTAACGTGCAGGGTGGTACCGGTAATATAAGCCGCGGCTGGCGAGGCCAGGAAAGCGACGGCTGCGGCAATATCTTCCGGCTTGCCCAGGCGGCCCAATGGAATCTGGGTCAGCAGGGCTGTGTGCTGGTCTTCGCCCAGCGCCTTGGTCATATCGGTATCGATAAAGCCAGGAGCGACGCTGTTGACGGTAATGTTGCGGCTGCCGATTTCACGGGCCAGGGCGCGGGTCATGCCCTCGACGCCGGCCTTGGCGGCAGCATAGTTCATCTGGCCCGGATTGCCGGCCGATGCGACCACGGAGGTGATGTTAATGATACGCCCAGTCTTGGCCTTCATCATGCCGCGCAGGACCGCGCGCGACAGGCGGCCAACGGAGGTGAGGTTGGTGGCGATCACATTGTCCCACTCCTCATCCTTCATGCGCATGGCCAGCTGGTCTTGCGTGATGCCCGCGTTGTTGACCAGGATGCCGACGGCGCCGTAGGTTTTCGAGATATCGTCGATGATGGCGGCGCATTGCTCGGCGTTGGTGACGTTCAGCACCATGCCCTTGCCTGCTTCCGCGCCGATCTCGGCCAGGTAGGCCGAAATGGCTTCCGCACCGGCTTCGGTGGTGGCGGTGCCGATCACCTTGGCGCCCTGGCGGGCCAGTTCTTGAGCAATTGCCTTGCCGATGCCGCGCGAGGCGCCGGTCACCAGTGCGACTTGATTAGCGAGAGTCATTATTATCCTTAATTATTTCAGGGTTTCGAGCATGCGTTCCAGGGTTGCCTGGTCGTAGATCGCCTCGCCCACCAGGCGGGCATCGATACGCTTGGCCAGGCCCATCAGCACCTTGCCAGGACCGCATTCCACCACATTGGCGATACCGTCTTCGGCAACCTTCTGCATGGTTTCCACCCAGCGCACTGGAGAAGCGGCCTGGCGCACCAGTGCATCCTTGATCGAAGCCGGGTCGCTCAGCACGGCTACGTCCACATTGTTGATCAGCGGGATTTGCGGCGCATTGAAATGGATCGATGCCATGTAGTCGCGCAGGCGGTCCGAAGCCGGCTTGAGCAGCGAGCTGTGGAACGGTGCGGACACCGGCAGGCGCATGGCGCGCTTGGCGCCCTTGGCCTTGGCGATTTCGCAGGCTTTTTCTACTGCGGCGGTGTGGCCGGCGACCACGACTTGCGCGGGAGCGTTGTAGTTGACGGCTTCCACGACTTCGCCCGGAACTGCAGCAGCCGCTTCGGCGCAGGCAGCGCGCACGTCGTCATCGGACAGGCCCAGCATCACAGCCATGGTACCCTGCCCTACCGGCACGGCTTCCTGCATGGCTTGCGCGCGGAAGCGCACCAGCGGCACGGCATCCTTGAAGGAAATCACGCCTGCGGCAACCAGGGCCGAGTACTCGCCCAGCGAGTGGCCGGCCACCACGGACGGCACCGGGCCGCCGGCGGCGATCCAGGCGCGGTAGGCGGCCACGGCAGCGGTCAGCATGACCGGCTGGGTGTTGGTGGTCAGGTCGAGTTCTTCTTTCGGGCCTTCAGCGATCAGCTTGGCCAGGTCGAACTGCAATGCATCGGAAGCTTCGGCAAGGGTCTGCGCGACCACAGGGTTGCCGGCAAAGCCTTCCATCATGCCCACGGCCTGGGAACCCTGGCCAGGGAACACAAATGCGAATTTATTCATCTTTCAACCTTTAGACTTCTTATTCTAAAAAGGACTGCATTTTATTACATTCGGGCGAGGACGGCACCCCAGGTAAAGCCACCGCCTACGCCTTCCATCATCACCACATCGCCCTTCTTCACGCGGCCATCGCGTACCGCGACGTCCAGCGCCAGCGGAATCGAAGCAGCGGAAGTATTGCCATGCTGGTCAACGGTCACCACCATCTTTTCCGGCTCCATGCCCAGCTTCTTGGCGGTGCCGTTCATGATGCGGATATTGGCCTGGTGCGGGATCAGCCAGTCGATCTGGTCGGCAGTCATGCCTGCCGCATCCAGCGCCTCGTATGCCACCTTCTCCAGCACCGACACTGCCAGCTTGAACACCGCCTGGCCGTCCATGTACAGGAATGCGCTGCCGGCAATCGCGCCGTTGGACAGGCTGCCTGGCACGCGCAGCACGTCGGAATGGCGGCCGTCAGCGTGCAGCTTGCAGGCCAGCACACCCGGCTCTTGCGATGCGCTCATGACAATGGCGCCTGCACCGTCGCCGAACAGCACGCAGGTGGTGCGGTCTTCGAAATTCAGGATGCGCGAGAACACTTCCGCGCCGATCACCAGCACATTCTTATGCATGCCGGATTTGATGAAACTGTCCGCCGTCGACACCGCATAGACGAAGCCACTGCACACGGCTTGCACGTCCACTGCCGCGCAGTTATTGGTCATGCCCAGCTTCTTCTGCACGATGCAGGCGGTGCTTGGGAAGCTGCCGTAAAAGTCAGGCGTGGAGCTGGCGACGATGATCAGGTCGATATCATCCGGCTGCATGCCGGCCATTTCCAGCGCGCGCTTGGCAGCAATCACGCCCAGGTCGGACGAAGCCTGCTCCGGTTCCGCGTAGTGACGGGCGGAGATGCCGCTGCGCGACACGATCCACTCGTCGGAAGTTTCGATACCCTTGGCTGCCAGTTGGGCAGCCAGTTCTTCGTTGGTGACGCGTTTTTCAGGCAGGTAGCTGCCCGTGCCTACGATCTTGCTGTACAGGGTCATGCGTGTCTCTCGGTTCAGTTGGCGGCTCTTCTTGTGGCATCAGTTCGGCGATCAGTGCCGACAGATGCTCTTGTACGTCATTTTTCGCCGCATCATATGCACGGCGGATCGCCCATTCATAGGCCTCCGCCTCCGCCCCGCCATGGCTCTTGAACACCAGGCCGCGCAGGCCCAGCAAGCCAGCGCCGTTATAGCGGGCTGGATTCAGGCGCTGTCCGATATGCTTCAGTGCCGTGCGCGCAATCAGTGCGCCCAGCATGGTGATCGGATTGCGCTTGAATTCGGTCGTCAGCACCGTCTTCATGAAACGCGCCAGGCCTTCAATAGCCTTCAGCGTCACATTGCCGACGAAGCCGTCGCACACCACCACGTCGGTAGTGCCTTTGAAAATATCGTTGCCTTCCACATTGCCGTGGAAATTGAGCTTGCCGCGCGCGTGGTCGGCCTTCAGCAGTTCGGCGGTGGCCTTTACCACTTCATTGCCCTTGATGTCCTCGGTACCCACGTTCAGCAGACCGATGGACGGGCGTTCGATGCCTTCGGACGCCTGGCACAGCACGGAACCCATGATGGCGAACTGGTGCAGGTGATGCGGTTCGCAATCCACGTTGGCGCCCAGGTCCAGCACGTAGGTCGGGCCGTCCTTCTGGTTCGGCAGGATGCTGCAGATTGCCGGGCGGTCGACGCCTGGCATGGTCTTCAGCACATAACGGGAAACGGCCATCAGCGCCGCGGTATTACCGGCGGAAACGCAGGCGGCAGCCTTGCCCTCTTTGACTTGTTCAATGGCCACGCGCATCGACGAATCCTTCTTGCGGCGCAAAGCGACCTCGAGCGGGTCATCCATGGTGACCTGTTCGGAAGCGTGAAGGATGGTCAGGCGCGGTTCGGCCTCGGCGTGGTGCTTCTTCAGTTCAGCACGCAATACGTCTTCCAGGCCAACAAGGATCAGCTCGGCGTTCGGTTCGTGCTTGAGGAATGAGAGTGCAGCGGGAATCGTGACTGAGGGGCCGTGGTCGCCACCCATGCAGTCGATAGAGATTTTGATTGTCATTGTATAACTCAAAGAAAAAGCGGCGCGACGTCAGAGAACCTGCGTAGCACCGCTTTGTCTTGTGGCCAAAGGCAAAAAACGTCGATTACTCGTCGTTCTTGGTCTTCAGCACTTTGCGACCACGATAGAAGCCGTTAGGCGAAATGTGGTGACGCAGGTGGGTTTCACCGGTGGTTGGCTCAACGGCCAGGTTCGGTGCTACC
>JBCNPK010000094.1:0-4500 GCA_039593355.1 Pseudoduganella sp. | reverse complement strand
GCAGGCGCGCCATGGCGGCGGCATCGGGCACGCCTTCCACCTGCACCAGGTAGGTCTTGGCTTCCTTGCGGTCGGGGTGGGCGATCTTGTGCTGCAGCTTGCCGTCGTCGGTCATCAGCATCAAGCCTTCGCTGTCGTAGTCGAGGCGGCCGGCGGGATAGACGTTCGGGGTCTTGATGTAATGGGCCAGGGTTTCCTTATCTCCGGAGGGGGAAAACTGGCACAATACCTGGAAAGGTTTATTGAAAAGTATCAGGGGCATAGGCGGGATTGTAGTCGCAAAAGCATGGCGCCCAGTAAAATACTGGTGCATAATGTGGAACGCTTGTGTCTTATGTCTTATAGAAGACTGCCAAAACCCATCTTCGGAGAACACGATGTACCAACATATCAACGTACCTGCCGACGGCCAGAAAATCACCGTCAACGCCGACTTTTCCCTGAACGTGCCTGACAACCCGATCATTCCTTACCTGGAAGGCGACGGCACCGGCGTGGACATCACCCCGGTCATGATCAAGGTGGTGGACGCGGCAGTGGCCAAGTCCTACGGCGGCAAGCGCAAGATCAGCTGGATGGAGATCTTCGCCGGCGAGAAGTCGACCAAGGTTTACGGCCCGGACGTGTGGCTGCCGGAAGAGACCCTGAAGGTGCTGAAGGACTATGTGGTGTCGATCAAGGGGCCGCTGACCACCCCGGTCGGCGGCGGCATCCGTTCCCTGAACGTGGCCCTGCGCCAGGAGCTGGACCTGTACGTCTGCCTGCGCCCGGTACGCTACTTCAAGGGCGTGCCATCGCCGGTGCGCGAGCCTGAGAAGACCGATATGGTGATCTTCCGTGAAAACTCGGAAGACATCTACGCCGGCATCGAATGGCAGGAAGGCTCGGAAGGCGCCAAGAAGCTGATCGAGTTCCTGACCAAGGAAATGGGCGTGAAGAAGATCCGCTTCCCTGGCACCTCCGGCATCGGCGTCAAGCCGGTTTCGCGCGAAGGCACCGAGCGCCTGGTGCGCAAGGCGATCCAGTACGCGATCGACAACGACAAGCCATCGGTGACCATCGTCCACAAGGGCAACATCATGAAGTACACCGAAGGCGGCTTCCGTGACTGGGCCTACGAGCTGGCGCAGAAGGAATTCGGCGCGCAGCTGATCGACGGTGGCCCATGGTGCAAGTTCAAGAATCCGAAGACCGGCCGCGAAATCACCGTCAAGGATTCCATCGCCGATGCCTTCCTGCAGCAGATCCTGCTGCGTCCGGCGGAATACTCGGTGATCGCCACCCTGAACCTGAACGGCGACTACATCTCCGACGCGCTGGCTGCGCAAGTGGGCGGTATCGGCATCGCGCCGGGCGCCAACCTGTCCGACTCCGTGGCCATGTTCGAGGCGACCCACGGCACCGCGCCGAAGTACGCCGGCAAGGATTACGTGAACCCGGGTTCCCTGATCCTGTCCGCCGAGATGATGCTGCGCCACATGGGCTGGACCGAGGCGGCTGACCTGATCATCTCCTCGATGGAGAAGGCCATCACCTCCAAGAAAGTCACTTACGACTTCGCCCGCCTGATGGAGGGCGCGACCCAGGTGTCGTGCTCCGGCTTCGGCGACGTCATGATCGAGCAGATGTAAGCGTCCCCGCTTCACGCGAACCCCGCTATCCGAAAGGAAGCGGGGTTTTTCTTTACGTTTCCACACAAAACAACATTTCGCTGCGAAAGTTGTTGCTTGCGCTTGTTTAACTACTCAAAGCCCGGTATGGTAACGATACCTGTTGACGTTAACATTTGTCCGGGTAACGGAGGAAATTGCAATCAAAAGCAATATTAATAGAGGAGCGTTATGCAAACGAAAGAAATGTCGCAAGTTGCGAAAGCCGTCCGGCTGCGCAGCACTGCATCGGCCGTCAAGCTGGCCCTGTCCGGTTTCGCCGCCCTGGCCGCCGTATCGCCAGCGCAGGGCGTCTCATTGCCGGGCAACGTTGCCGACCATACCCTGCAAGGCGTGCCGAGCATGGTAGTGCGTCCGGGTTCGTGGCGCGAGACCACCGACGCCCTGGTGCGCTCGGCGGCCGACAGCCTGGTCAGCAGCGGGCTCGCCGCTAAAGGCTGGAACATCGTCGCCGTCGACGATGACTGGATGGTGCGGACCAATTGCACCGACTGGGACGCCAACAGCACGCCCGTGCCCAACTGCTCCGGCGGCCGCGACGCCGCCGGCCATCCGATCGCCTCGCCCAGCAAATACCCGCAAGGCATCCAGGCCACCATCAACTACGTCCATTCCAAGGGACTGAAGTTCGGCATCTACACCGACGGCGGCTCCAAGACCTGCGACGGCGGCGCCGCGATGAACGCCGTCTCGCCCAACCCGACGTACTTCACGGCCGATGCCAATTACTTCGCGAGCATGGGGGTCGACTACATCAAGAGCGACTACTGCTACAACATCAACAACACCTCCAACGGCTGGCCTCTGACCACCGATAACGATGCGACCGTCGCGGTCGACGCCTACCGACAGACCGCGCTGGCAGTCGATGCCGCCAACGCCGCGTACGGGACGCGCATGGTGCTGACGCCGTCGCCGGCCGCCTACTTCAACTGGAATAACAATGCCACCGGCACCGCAGCCTTCAAGAAAGTGATGGACGGCCTGGCCCTGTACTCGCAGCAGTGGCGCATCGGCGGCGATAACGGTGGCAGCACCTGGTCCGCCATGCTGACGACGGTGGACCAGGGCATCGGCGCCGCGGCATACGCCCGTGCCGGCCACTTCAACGACCTCGACCAGCTTGCCATGGCCAAAGGTTCCATGAGCGTGGCCCAGGCCCAGTCCGAGTTCAGCATCTGGGCCATCATGGCCGCTCCGCTCAACATCAAGATCGGCGCCACGTCCGGCCTCACCCAGCAGATGATCACCGACGCCGGCAACACCGATGTGATCGCGATCAGCCAGGACCGCATCGGCGCCCAGGGCAAGCGTATCTACAATGACGCCAATACCTCGGTCTTCACCAAGCCGCTGGCCAACGGCGACTATGCGGTGCTGCTGCTGAACAAGTCCACAACCGCCCAGACCATTTCGACCAGCGGTCTGGCGGTTGGCACTTCAGCGACCCAGTTCAGCCTGACCGACCTGTGGTCCAAAGCTGTCACCAGCAGCAGCGGCAGCATCACCGCCAGCGTGCCGGCCACCAGCGCCATCCTGTACCGGCTGCATCCGACATCGAACAGCTATACCGCCTGGCGCCAGGCCCGCAACGCGGTGTCGATCAGCGATGACGACGCTTCCACCGCCGGCTGCTTCAACAGCGCTTGCGGCAGCTTCTCCGCCGATGCACTGGCTGCGGCCGGCGTAACCGCCGGCGGCAGCATCACCGTAGGCGGCCAGACCTTCACCGGCTGGGTCGGCGGCGGCGCGGGCCAGCACGACAGCATCATTGCCCAGGGCCAGACCATTTCGTACTCGGCAATCGGCCGCAGCTACATGGGCTTCCTCGGCGCTTCGAGCGGCGGCGACGTATCCGGCACCCTGACCCTGAACTACAGCGACGGGACCAGCAGCACCGTGACAATCGGCTTCCCGGACTGGCAAACGGTCAACCCGAGCGCATTCGGCGACACTTCCGCTGCGGTCAGCACGCACAGCAATACCCAAACCAAGGCGCAGGTCAGCGGCAACCACTATCTGTCCCACACCAAGTTCGCACTTCCGGCTGGTAAGAGCGTGATTTCGATCACCTTGCCGAACCAGCCGGCATTGCGCATCTTCTCCATCACCACGTCCTGATCAGGATGGCGGTTGCGGGAGCCCGTCCGGTTTCGGGCGGGCTCCTTTATCAATTGTGGCGGTAGTGCAGGCAGGCCAGTTGCCTGTCCGCGACGACGGCCAGGAGAGGCGAAGGGCCGGCAAGCCTGAAGCTGGCGCGCTCGAGAACGCGGGCCGATGCGGCGTTGGCGATGGTGATGTGGGCGTCCAGGCCCCGCAGCTGCCATTCGCCGTAGGCGAGTTTCATCAGGTGCGCCAGCGCGGCGCCGGCCAGTCCACGGCCGCAGGCGTAGGATGCAATGCGGTAGCCAACCTCGGCCCGTCCGCTCGCGCGGTCGATCTCTTTCAGGTTGCAGCGTCCAACGATGGCGCCATCGTTTTCGACCAGCAGGCAGGGATGCATGCGGCCGGCGGCATGGCTTGCCAGGTAGTGTTCGATATGGGCGGCAACGCCCGCCAGATTGTAAAAGTCTGGCGACCTGGCATCGACATGCGATTCGAACCAGCCCCGGTTGGCGAGCTCGAATTCGAGCAGGGCAGGGGCGTCGCTTAGGCTGAGAGTGCGAATTTGCATGACGAAATCTGCATAGTCCAGGCTTGCGGGAAGGCGAAAAAAAACCCCGCGGGGCGGGGCTTTTCGTTGTCCGAGGCCAGGGATTAGTTGGTCTGGATGTTGGAAGCTTGCTTGCCTTTAGGGCCCTGAGTAACTTCGAACTGCACTTTTTGACCT
>JBCNPK010000093.1:0-4620 GCA_039593355.1 Pseudoduganella sp. | reverse complement strand
ACTGGCGGCTGGAGCTTTCGTTTTGCTGGCCGGCGTCGCACAGGCACAGGAAGCTGCAGCGCCGGCCGCTGTCGTGATCACCGGTTCGCGCATCCCGCGCGCCAGCCTGGAAGGCCCTTCGGCCGTTACCGTGATCACCGGCGAGGACATCACCAAGCAAGGCTTCAAGAACGTCTTCGACGCGCTGACCAACCAGTCGCAGAACAGCGGCTTCGTGCAGGGCGCCGATTACGGCAATACCTTTACACCATCGGCTAATGCCATCAGCCTGCGCGGCCTGGGCCCGAATCACACGCTGGTGCTGCTGAACGGCCGCCGCCTGGCCGACTTCCCGATTGCTTATGAAGGAACGGTCAACTTCACCAACCTGGCCAATATTCCATCGAGCGTGGTGGAGCGCATCGAGATCCTGAGCGGCGGCGCATCGGCCGTCTACGGCTCGGACGCGATTGCGGGCGTGGTCAACATCATCCTGAAGAAGCAGGCCAATGGTTACGACATCAACCTCAAGGGCGGCACCACCACGCGCGGCGGCGGCAGCGACAAGCGCCTGCAATTCACCGGGGGCCAGAGCTTCGACAAGCTGAATACCCTGTTCAGCGTGGAATTGCTGGAGCGCGATCCGCTGTGGAGCGCCGACCGTGACTTCATGGCCAGCAAGACCGGCGTGGCCCCGACCTCCGTCATGGCGCGCAAGAACGTCAGCACCGGCAAATACATCGACCTGGGTAATACCTGCGCCGATATCGGCGACCTGTTCGGCGGCAGCACGGTCAAGTACACGGCCAAGGCAGGCAGCTACTGCGCCAGCCCGAAAGTGGGCCCGACCTACTGGACCACCCAGACCAAGAACAGCAGCCAGAACCTGTTCGGCAGTGCCAACTACGAGCTGTCCGATACCACCACGCTGTTTGCGGAAGCCCTGTACGGCAACAACCGCAGCAGCAACAACACGCGCGGCCCGTCTTGGACTTCGCGCTCGGCCACCGACAGCTATTTCTGGAACCAGAATACCAGCCGCTATGAGGCCTGGAGCCGCTATATCTCGCCGGAAGAAATGGGCGGCGTGGAGCGCTACAACCGCCGCTGGGACGACCAGGCAGCTTCGCTGTCGCTCGGCGTGCGCGGCCAGATCCCGAATACTTCGTGGAATTACGAAGCCGGCTACACCGCCTCGCAGTACAAGAGCCAGAACCACACCCAGCGCGCGCTGGCCAGCATCGACAGCTTCTTCCTCGGTCCGCAACTGGGGGTGAACGCCAGCGGCGTTGCCATTTTCGCTCCTGATCCGGCGCGCCTGGCCAAACGCCTGACGCCTGCCGAATTCAATTCCATCACAGGCGAATCGGTCAGCGACGACAAATCGTGGACCAATACCCTGAGCCTGACCGCCAACGGCGAAGCCTTCAACCTGCCGGCCGGTCCGGTCAAGGTGGCGACCGTGGCGGAGCTGGGCAAGCAGGGCTTCTCCAACGTGCCTGACCCGCGCATCAACCAGGGCTACTTCAACACGCTGGTGCCGTCAGACGTTACCGCCGGTACCCGCAAGCGCTACGCCATCGGCGCCGAAGCAAGCATCCCGCTCGTGAAGACGCTGTCCGGCACATTGGCTGGCCGCTACGACCGCTATTCTTTCGCCGGCCGCGACGACGGCAAGTTCACCTACAACGGCGGCCTGGAATGGCGTCCTGCGACCCAATTTCTGCTGCGCGGGAACTATGCCACCAGCTTCCGTGCGCCGGACATGAACTACATCTACAAGGCACGCGGTACCGGCTACTACTCGTCCACCACCGACTACTATCGCTGCGCCAAGGCTGGCCAGCCGGTATCCGACTGCGACTTCGCCAACTACTCGCCGGGCGCCGACTACGTGCAGACCGGCAGCAAGGACCTGCGCTCGGAGAAAGGCCGCTCGGCTGGCCTGGGAGCCGTCTGGTCGCCTAGCGCCGACTTCGACGTCACGCTGGATTACTGGAAGATCCGCATCGACGACCTGGTCACCAACCTGAGCGCCGACAAGCTGCTGCGCGACGAAGCCGACTGCCGCATCAAGGGCGACCTGACTTCGCCGACCTGCGCCGACGCGATCCGCCGTATCGTCCGTTATGCTGACAATGCGCTGAACAAGCCGGGCGAAATCAAGCAAATCCTGGTCAACCCGATCAATGCAGCATCGACCAAGGTAAGCGGCATCGACCTGTCGGCCAAGTACGTCCTGCGTACCACGGCTTACGGCAACTTCATCACCAAGGTGAATTACTCGAAGACGCTGAAACAGGAATCGCGCCAGTTCGCCGGCGACCCGCTGAACAACGACAAGGACGACCTGGGCAACTACGACTGGCGCGACAAGCTGAATGCGAGCCTGACCTGGAATGCGGGCGACTGGTCGAACACCCTGTTCCTGCAGCGCTACGGCAAGGTGCCTAATGGCGCCGGCGATGCCTGGCTGACGCCAACCACCCTGGTCAATGCCAGCTCGGTGTATAAGCTGAACAAGCGCGCCACCGTGTCGCTGGCGGTGAACAACCTGTTCAACCGCGTCAAGCATGACGAGAGCGGCGGCTGGCCTTACTACCCGGTCGGCAACTACAGCCCGGCGGGCCGCCAGGTCTGGCTTGAGCTGAATTATCACTTCGGCTCTTAATGTGTTGTAAATATTGATTGGAATATTTACAATCAATTAGTTACTCCATAGAATCATTGGATGCAATAATTCTATGGAGTACATCATCGAAACCGCCCTCCCTTCGCAGTCGGCCGTGCTGGCCGAACTGACCCGTCCCACCGCGGCATACCAGCGCAGCGCGCGCCTGGCAGTGGCGGGCTTGCTGGCCTTTGTGCTGCTGTATTTCGGCCTCGCAGGCTGGTTCCTGCTCAGCGCCTGGCGCCTGGTGCACTCGAGCCAGCACGGCGGGAATGGGTTCGCCAACTGGTGCGCCGCCATCGTGGCCGTGTTGCTGGCGATCGTGATGCTGAAGGCGATCTTCGCCGTGCGCCACTCCATGTCGCCCGGCATGGTGGAAGTCAAGCCAGAAGAGCAGCCACGCCTGTTCAAGTACCTGATGGAGTTGGCCGATTCGGCCGGCGCCCCACGCCCGCATCGTGTCTTCCTCTCCAACCGCGTCAACGCCGCAGTGTTCTATGACCTGTCGCTGCTTAACCTGATTTTCCCTTCCAAGAAAAACCTGGAAATCGGCCTGCCGCTGGTGAATGCCATGCCGCTGGGCGAACTGCGCGCCGTGCTGGCGCACGAATTCGGCCACTTCGCGCAACGCTCGATGGCGGTGGGCCGCTGGGCCTACGTGGCGCAGCAAGTCGTGCAGGAGATGGTGGCGCGCCGCGACAAGCTGGACGACCTGATTGAAGGCATCGGCCGCCTCGATATCCGCCTGCGCCTGGTGGCCTGGGTCTTGCAGATCATCGTCTGGTCGCTGCGCTCGCTGGTGGAGCAAGCCTTCCGCCTGGTGGTGCTGATGCAAAGGGCCCTGTCGCGTGAAATGGAAATGCAGGCCGACCTGGTGGCAGTTTCCCTGACTGGCAGCGATGCGCTGATTCACGCGCTGCACCGTCTGGGCGCAGCCGATGATGCCTGGGAGCGTACTGTCGGCTTCGTGTTCGGCGAATATGGCGCCGGCCGCGCCACCGTCGATGCCTTCGCCGTGCAAAACCATGTCACGGCACGCATGTCCGGCATCCTGGATGACCCGTACTACGGCAAGGTGCCGCCGCTGCCGGCGCAGCAGCCGGAGCAGCACCGCCTGTTCAAGGCCGAGCTGGGCCAACCGCCGCGCATGTGGCAGACCCACCCGCAGAACCATGAACGCGAGGAGAATGCCAAGCGGCGCTACCTGGCCGCTGCGATCGACCAGTCCAGCGCCTGGTCGCTATTCGACGATGCCGCCGGCCTGCGCCAGCGCATGACGGCCCATTTGCTGGAAGGGCAGGAGGGCAAGGCCGAACCGGTGGAGTTGGAAGAGAGCCTGAAACGCCTGGCCAAGGAATACCGCCGCGAACATTTCCAGAGCCGCTATTGCGGCGTGTACTTCGGCCGCTCCCTCACGCGCCATGCAGCGCAGGCGGCGGAGCTGCGCGCTGCCCGCAATGCACAACCAGCAGCCGAAGCCAGCGCGCTCTATCCGGTCTCGCTCAAGGATGATGTGCGCCAGTTGCGCCAATTGCAGGAAGAGCGCGCGCAATTGTCGGCGGTGATCAACGGACACGCCAAGGTGCACGGCAATCGCGTGCAGCTGGGCGGTGAGGAGTACCGCGTGAACCAATTGCCGGCAGCGCTGCAGCGCACCGACGAACGCATTGCGCAGCTTGAGGACAAACTGCGCCGTCATGACGCAACGGTGCGTGCCTGGCACTATGCGGCGGCAGTCAAGCTGGGCGAGGGCTGGCCGGCCTACCTGGATAGCCTGCTCGACGTGCTGCATTACGCTGAACACACCGCCGCCAACCTGCGCGACGCCTGGGGGCTGGTGCTAAACACGCGTGCGGTGGTGACTGCCGTGGCGCGCCAGAGCGAAAGCAATATCCGCCGCCTGATTGCCGACTGCAGCAGCCTGTATGTCGTGCTGGACGAAATCTATCGCGGCAACGGCGCCGTGCAGC
>JBCNPK010000092.1:0-4641 GCA_039593355.1 Pseudoduganella sp. | reverse complement strand
TTGGCCGCGAAGTATTGAAGCTGGCGCTGGCTTCCCCGGAAGTCGCGCAAGTTGTTGCGCCTTCGCGGCGGCGGCTGGAGCCGCACGCGAAACTGGTGGCGCCGATTGTGGACTTCGATCGCCTGCCAGAACTGGAGCCATGGTGGCACGCCGACGCGGTGATCTGTACCTTGGGCACGACCATCAAGGTCGCCGGCTCTCAGGAAGCCTTCCGCAAGGTGGACTACAGCTACCCGATGGCCGTCGCGCGACTGGCCCGCCAGCATGGCACGCCAACATTCGTGTTGAATTCGGCGTTGGGTGCGGATGCGGGGTCGGGCATCTTTTATAACCGGGTGAAGGGCGAGGTGGAGCACGGCCTTCGCTCGCTTGGGTTTGAATCGCTGGTGATTGCGCGCCCCGGCCTGATTGGCGGGGCACGTGAGGAATTCCGCCTTGGCGAAAAAATCCTGGTGCCGGTCCTTTCGGCGCTGGGACCGGTGCTGCCGCGCGCATGGCGCATTAATCCGGCTGGGCACATTGCGCGCGCCATGTTTGACGCGGCAATGCGCCCTCAGCCGGGCGAGCACATTATTACTTCGGACAGGATGGCCTGAGGCTTATTCTTCCAGCAGGCTGCGCAGCATCCACGCAGTTTTTTCGTGCACGTCCAGGCGCTGGGTCAGCAGGTCGGCGGTTGGCTGGTCGTTGGCTTCATCGACCACCGGCAGCAGGGAGCGGGCGGTGCGCGCCGTGGCTTCCTGCGCAGAGACCAGGTGGCGCACCATGTCCATCGCCTTTGGCACGCCGGCCACTTCCTTCACGGTGCTTAGTTTTCCGAACTCGGCATAAGTGCCTGGCGCCGGGTAGCCCAGTGCGCGGATGCGTTCTGCGATCAGGTCCAGCGCGGTCCACTGTTCGGTGTACTGCGTCATGAACATCTGGTGCAGGGAATTGAACATGGGACCCTTGACGTTCCAGTGGAAGTTGTGGGTCATCAGGTAGAGCGAGTAGCTGTCGGCAAGCAGGCGGGACAGGCCATCGGCAATGCGTGCGCGGCTGTCGTCGGACAGGCCGATATCAATCTTCACTGCGTCCATCGTCAATTCCTTTCAGTCGGTTAAATGCTTGACGATTATTTCATGATTCCCAGCAGGCTGCTGTAATCGTCCGTCCATGGCCGCACGCCGGGCGCGTCCGGCAGTTCATGCAGGCTGGCGAAACGCGCCAGCTGTTCGCGCTGGCCGACCAGGACCCAGGTGGAGGCCTTGAGGCCGCGCGCCTCGTCGGATCGGCTGTTGGACAGATACGCGCTGCGGTGGAAGGCGTCGGCAGCCTTCTTCACGATGGGGACAAGGTTGAGGTAGCGGTTGGAGACATGCACGGCCAGTATGCCATCCGGCTTCAGGCCTTTGAAGTAAATGGCAAACGCTTCCTGCGTCAGCAGGTGTACTGGCACGGCATCGCCGGAAAAGGCATCGACCGCCAGCATGTCGAACTGCTGAGCAGGCTCGGCTTCCATCACCAGGCGAGCGTCGCCCAGGGCGATCTGCTTGGTCGCAGGGCAATTGCGCAGGAAGGTGAAGTGTTCGTTGGCAAACTGCACGACCAGTGGATTGATTTCATAAAAGCGGTACACGTCGCCAGGACGGCAATAGGCTGCCATCGTGCCGATTCCAAGTCCGATGATGCCGACGTGTTGTGGGCCCCCATGCCGGCTGGCTTCAATTGCAATCCCGGCGCCGCCGGCTTTGCCAAAGTAGGTCGTGGGCCAGAACTGGCGCGATGGATCGAGGAACTGCCGCCCATGGATGATGACGCCATGCGTCAGCTGGCGGACCCGCTCTGCACCGCTGCCGGTGTCCTTGACTTTGACTGTGCCGTAGAAGTTGCGTCCCTTGATTGTCGGCGTGGAGGGGGAAATAGCATTCGCTGCCCACATCACGCCGAGCAGGGTTGTGCAAACGACGGTCGCTTTGACGGGGCGGGCATACGAAACAAGCGCCGGCTGGCGATACAGGCTGGCTGCGCCGACGATGCAGACTGCTGCGATGCAGGACAAAGTCAGTTCGTAATCGTCATTGAAGATGTGCGGGGCGACCAGGCCGGTGAATATTCCGCCCAGGGCGCCGCCGAGGGCGATCGTCAGGAAATACGCGGTAAGCTGCGCTGGCGGAGGTTTCAGTCGCGCGAGTTCGCCATGGCAAGCCATGCAATACACGAAGATCGCCAGGCAGAACAACAGCGTCGGCCATAAGATCCCGGAAGGCATCAGGCTCGGATAGGTGCTGCAAGCAATCAGCAGCGGCGTCAGCACGGCCATCAGTGGCAGGAAAAGCCAGCGGCGGTACCAGCGCGTGCTTTCAAAACAGAAGATGTAGGTCAGCAGGTAGATGGCCAGGGGCAGCACCCACAGCAGGGGCACCGGAGCAATGTTGGCGGTGAGGTGGCTGGTGGCCGAGATGAGCACTACGGTTGGCACGGCAGCCAGGGTACACCAGAACAGGCGGTCACGTGCCGAAGACTTGCCTGCGGCAGTTTCTGCGCGCCGAAGTGCGGGACTGCGGCCACCTCCGCTCAATGCCAGGGCGCCGCAAAACACCGCAAACAACACGAAGCCTGCCGACCAGAAGCTGGACATTTCCTTCAGCGTGAAGCGTGGTTCGAACAGTAACGGATAGCTCAGCAAGCCAAGCAGTGACGCGAAATTGGACAGGGCAAACAGGCGGTACGGCACGCTTCCTGGCCGTTCTTGCGCGAACCAGTGCTGGACCAGCGGCCCGGTGGTGGAGAGCAGGAAATAGGGTAGGCCGATGGTGGCGGCCAGCAAGCCCAGTAACAGGAATGCTGATCGCTGCCGGGGGCGGGCTTCCAGCCGGTGGACGGGATAATCGGAAGTATCAGTGCCGCCACTAGCAGCAAGCTGGCGTGCAGCCAGGCTTGCCGGCGCGGCGCCAGGTAGCGGCTGCTCAGGTGGGAATACAGGTAGCCCAGCAGCAGGGTGGACTGGAAGAACAGCATGCAGATCGTCCAGGCCGCAGCCGAGCCGCCGAACCAGGGCAACACCATCTTGCCAATGATGGGCTGCACCTGAAAAAGCAGGAAAGCACTGAGGAAGATCGTTCCGGCATAGAGAATGAGCATGCGAGATCTTAACGTGCAACCGCGGCTAGTTTCCTCCTAGTGACCTAAAACCAACATGCTCCCTGGCGTCAGCCCAGGACGAGCCCGGCAGCGAGTGTCAGCATCACCGCGCCGGTCAGGCCTTCAATGCATTTCCAGGCCAGCGGGCGGCCGAACACGCCTGCCAGGCGGGTGGCGCCGAAGCCGAGGGCGGTGAACCATAGCAGGGAAGCCGTCATGGCGCCGGCCGAAAAGCCCACGCGCTGGCCGTCCGGGTAGCTGCCGCCGACAGAGCCGAGCAGCACGACGGTATCCAGGTAAACGTGGGGATTCAGCAGCGAGAGGGCGACCACGCTTACGAGCGCCTGTCTGGCATCCGGTACCGGCGCCATAGCGTCGATGGCCAGCGATTTTGGTGTCAGCATCGAGCGCCAGCTGCGCAGGCCGTACCACAGCAGGAAGGCTGCGCCGCCCCAGCGCGCGGTGGTAAGCAAGAGCGGCGAATCCTGGATCATCGCTCCGGCGCCGGCGACGCCCAGCGCGATCAGTATCACGTCGATCACGATGCAAGCGGCCACCGTCAGCGCCACATGCTGGCGCTTGATGCCCATTCGCAGCACATGCGCATTCTGGGCGCCGATTGCCATGATCAGGCTCGCGCCAAGTCCTAAACCGTTCAAATAACTCTGCATTGTCAACTCCTGTTGTGGAGCCGAAAGTGTGCCGCCGCTGGCTTAGTAAATGAAGCTTAATTAAGATATTTCAGTATTCGTAAATTTTGCTAAAGGAGTGGGGATGATGATTCCAGACGCACGACAAGGCGAGGCCTTGCTGGCGGTGATCGATTCCGGCAGTTTCGAGCAGGCAGCCGCAGCCCTGCATTTGACGCCTTCGGCCGTATCGCAGCGAGTCAGCGGGCTGGAGTCGGCAGTCGGGGCGCCGCTGTTGATCCGCAGCCGCCCGATTCGCTTGACCAGCGCAGGGCAGCGCCTGGTGCAATACCTGCGTCGCAGCCGTTTGATGGAGCAGGAATTCCTGGCCGAATTAAAGGCCGACGAGGCAATGCCGCCGCGCATTCCGGTTGCGGTAAATAACGACACCCTCGGCACCTGGTTCTTGCCGGAGTTGAGTTCTTTCCTGAATCGCGAAAACATCCTGCTTGAGATAATCCTCGACGACCAGGACCACACTTATTCGCTGTTTGAGAAGGGTTTGGTGCTGGCCGGTGTTTCCAGCGAACCGGAACCGATGCGCGGCTGCCGTTCACAGCATTTGGGCTTCATGCGCTACCGCTTATTGGCGCAGCCCGACTTTGTAAAACGCTGGTTCCCAGATGGATTTACCCGCGAAGCCGCGCGCAAAGCACCTGTCATGTTTTTTGACCGTAAAGATTCGCTGCAAGAGATATTCATCGAGCGTGAATTGGGACTGCCGTTAGGCGCCTATCCAATTCATTACGTCCCTTCCAGCGATCCGTATGTGGAAGCGATACGGCTTGGAATGGGCTATGGCATGCTGCCGCGCCAGCAATATAAATCG
>JBCNPK010000091.1:0-4709 GCA_039593355.1 Pseudoduganella sp. | reverse complement strand
GCGCCAGTGCGTCGTTGGACTGGCCGGGCACGATGATCGGATTCACGCCCAGGCCGGTGTAGAACCAGAGTTGCCCTTTCAGGTAGCCCAGCAGAGCCAGGAAGCCAAGCGACAGGCCAAACATCACAACGATGCGCTTGATGATGTGTTTCAGCTTGAAGTGGCCAAGTTCATGCGCCAGCACCGCTTCCACTTCCTGCGGCGACAGGCTGGATACCAAGGTATCGTAGAACACGATGCGCTTGGCCGCGCCAAAGCCCGAGAAATAAGCATTGCCATGCGCGCTGCGCTTGGAGCCGTCCATCACGAACAGGCCTTTGGAAGCGAAGCCCACGCGCGCCATCAAGCCTTCGATGCGCTGCTTCAGCGATTCATCGGCCAGCGGGGTGAACTTGTTGAACAGGGGCGCAATCAGGTTGGGGTAGAGCGCCATCACCAGCAACTGGAAGCCGCACCACACGAACCATGCATACAGCCACCACAGGCTGCCCGCCTTTTCCATCAGCACCAGGATCACCCATACCAGCGGCAGGCCGATCACAGCCGCGACACCGGCGCCTTTGACCAAGTCCAGGAAGAACAGGCGCTTGCTCATCTTGTTGAAGCCAAAGCGCTCTTCCAGCTTGAATTGGCGGTAGTAGTCGAGCGGCAGGTCGACCACACCCGAGATGACGCAGACGGCAACAATCAGGCCAAGCTGGTAAGTCATGCCGCCGCCGGTGGCGTTGAACAGGGTCGCAGAAAGCCATTGCAGGCCGCCCAGCAAGGTAAAGCAGATCAGCATGATGCTGGACACCATGAAGTTCACCAGCCCCAGCTTGGTACGCTCAATGGTGTAGTCGGCCGCTTTCTGGTGGGCCGCGAGGGGAATCTTTTCCGCGAAGTCAGCCGGCACGGCGGCGCGGTTTTGCATCACATGGCGAATGTGGCGCGAGGCGAGCCAGAAGCGCACCACCAGGGTTAATGCTAAAAAAGCAACGAACAAAAACGAAAACGCGTGTGAATACATTCTGTGCCTGTGAGAAAATGGCGGATTAATCCTGCCCTATATTGTCTTAGAGAGAATTATGTCACAAGCGAACGACACCCCAGCAACCCAGGCCACCCCGCAGCGCCCGAATGAAATGAACCTGGTGTGGGTCGATATGGAAATGACCGGCCTGGAACCTGAGACCGACCGCATTATCGAAGTGGCAATGGTAGTCACCGACATGCACCTGAACGTGCTGGCAGAAGGCCCGGTGCTGGCGATCCACCAGTCGGACGAAACGCTGGACAAGATGGATGCCTGGAACAAAGGCACCCACGGCCGCTCCGGCCTGATCGACCGCGTCAAAGCGTCGACCGTGAGCGAAGCCCAGGCCGAAGCGGAACTGATCGCCTTCATGCGCCAATGGGTTCCGAACGGTAAATCGCCTATGTGCGGCAACACCATCGGCCAGGACCGCCGCTTCATGGTCAAGTACATGCCGAAGCTGGAGGCGTTCTTCCACTACCGCAATATCGACGTCTCCACCCTGAAGGAACTGGGCCGCCGCTGGAAGCCGGAAATGGTCGCCGGCTTCAAGAAAGCGCAAAAGCACACCGCGCTGGCCGACATCATCGAATCGATCGAAGAACTCAAGTACTACCGCGACAACTTCATCAAGCTGTAAGACTGTTTGAACGGAAGAGCCCGTGTCTCATTTGGGGTGTGACCCCATGGTGGGACACGGGCTCTGCCATTTTAATTGCAAAGAATGCACTTTCCATAAAGAATCATTTATCATTCCTTTCTTGCAATTTTATTTGTATTGTCTGGAATGCTATGAATTTTTCAAAGTTGGCCGTTACCCTGAGCTTGTCGTGCGGCCTGGCACTTCCGGCCTTGCTGACCGGATGCGGCGTCACCACACAAAGGAGCCGGCTTGCGGCGCCATTGACTGCGGGGGAAAGCCCGGTCGCAATCAGTATCACCAACAATACAAGGGAAATTCACGCGTTTGACGAGATCAAACTGAAGAACCTTGGCACCAACGAATTGCACACGCTGTGGAGGATTAAAGGCATCCCCTCGATGGACACCAGCTTGTACATGGATGTGCTGCCGGCGGCGGAATACCAGGTTGTCGCCCTTGTGGACAGCACCACCCGTCGTCGGGTCAACCTGAACGAGGGAGCCAGCCTGTTCGGTAATTTCCGCGTGAAAGGCGGCGGCCCGGTGGATCTGGGGCGGCTGGTCATTACGCCGCTCAATTCCAAAGTCCTGGTCGGGCGGAGCAATAAGGTCAGCAATAACTCCACCTTGATCAGGGGCTATACGCTGTACGCCGATCAGTTCGACAAGGAAGCGGCAGGCGGCTGGCTGGACCTGCGCAATCCGGATGACCACGTCGAAGAATATGCGATGAGCAAGCCGGTGGAACTGTCCTGTTTCGTCGAAAAAGACAATGCGTTTGTGATGGCTTCCGGCCGCATGGGCGTGCTGATGTTGCGTCACGCGAAAGGCAACTGGTCCACCTTGCAAAGCAAGAACCTCGCCGCGCTGAACTGTGCCACCCCGGTCGACCTGCCTGCCTACGACCTTCTGGTTACGGGGGAGTTCGGAACGCTGCTAGGCCATGTAAAGGGATCTGGCGAATTGCGCCATATTTCGACTGGCAACCTCCCGTTCGGCGATTTGTGGCGGATCGTCGGCAGCGAGGAACACGGCTGGTATATCGCCATCTATAACGGCAACAGCATGACCTTGTTCCATTCGCCGGTGCTGGAGAACGGAAAATGGACGGAAGTTCGCCGGGAAGTGGCAGACAAGTTTTGGATGTGGCCCACTGCCAACGGCCTGGCTTATACGACTGGAACCAAAACCATCGAAATGCTGGATTTCGGCAGCGGCAAGTGGAGCAGCAATGCGGTGCCCGAAGGTAAAGTTTTCGGCTTCAGAATCAGCCCAACCGGCATGATGGCGATCGAGAAATGGCGCTCTCGCTACGTCTCATATGACGCAGGCAAGCACTGGGAGGAAGTGAAAATCGTCTTGCCTGCCAGTGCTTCACCTTCGGGGGGCATGCAACAAACGTCTGATGGCTCGCTGGTGGTCATGGCCTCCGTTCGGCCTGGCTTTGGCAGCGCCCTTTATCGTAGCATCGACAAGGGCAAGACTTGGGAACTACTGAATGGGTTCAGTTCCGAATACGAGGTCCATGCGCTGAAATCGATTCCGTTGCTGCAGGTGGAGCGCGCTTATCGTAGCCCCTATATGACCGTGGGAAGCTCGTTCGATGGCAAAAACTGGAGGCTTGAGTACACCAACTTCAACCTTGCCGAGTATGAACGCAGCAAGAAAAGCGGCTCCAAATAAGCGGGACGGACATGGAAGGGGGGCTCCCCCCTTCCTTAATCTTTGAATGCCGGCGCGCGCTTGGCCATGCCGGACATCATCGCTTCCTGCAGGTCGGCCGACATCAGCATGGCGGCATTCCAGGTGGCGTTGTAATTAAGGCCGTCGGCGATGGTGTGGTCGCGCGCGTAGGTGATCATTTCCTTCACGCCGCGTACCGCCAGCGGGGCCTTGGCGGCGATATCGGCCGCAATGGCGCGCACGCCTTCGGCCAGTGCTTCCTGCGATTCGAAGACGCGGTTGACCAGGCGGATCTCCTTCGCTTCCGCCGCGTCCACCTTGCGTGCCGTGTAAGCCAGTTCGCGCGCCATGCCTTCTCCGATCAGGCGCGGCAAGCGCTGCAAGGTGCCCACGTCGGCCGTCATGCCGATATCGATTTCCTTGATCGAGAACCAGGCGTCTGCCGAGCAGTAGCGTATGTCGGCACAGGTAATCAGGTCGATGCCGCCGCCCACGCAGGCGCCATGCACCGCCGCCAGTACTGGCTTGCGGCAGCGTTCCAGGCTGGTCAGGGTGTCCTGCAAATCGAGGATGATGCGGCGCAGGGATTCGCGCATGCGGCCATCGCAGTCGTCCTGGATCTGCTGGCCCAGGCCCATCATCATCTGCAGGTCGATCCCGGCGGTGAAGGCCTTGCCTTCGCCTTCCAGCACCGCGACGCGGATCTCCGGCGTGTCGTCCACGTAGCGGAAGGCGCTGCGGATGTCGTGCCACATTGCCAGGTTCATCGCGTTCAACTTCTCTGGCCGGTTCAGGCGCACGGTGGCGATGTGGGCTTCTACGCTGACGGCGACTGTTTCGAATTCTGGAATGCTCATGGGGTCTCTCCTCTATAGTCGGGTACGCAATTATGGCAGTGGGCCCGCGCAGGATTTAGAGTAAAGACGCAAAAAAGCCCGCGCTTGGCGGGCTTTCCGGGAGCGTGGCGCTTATTGGTCGGCGCCGTGGCACTTCTTGTACTTCTTGCCGCTGCCGCATGGGCAGTCGTCGTTGCGGCCGACTTTCGGCTCTTCGTGCTTGACGGTGGTCACGCCGGTTTTGCGGCGCGGTACCCACCATTTGTGGATGGCCGGCAGGTTGGCTTCGATGTCCAGCGCCAGTTGGTGCGCTTTCACCGGGTCTTCCACTTCCGGCAGTTCTTCCGGCTTGATCTCGTCGGCGCCCAGCAGGTAGATCGGGCGCATCAGCGGGCCTGCTTCGGAATCCCAGATCGCGTCCCAGGAACCAGGGCGCAATTCCATGCCTTCCCAGAAGCCCCAGCACCAGGCCTCGGCGTTCAGCAGGACCTTGCCTTCGTGTTCGTGCTCGACGAACAGCGGCTCGAACTCCT
>JBCNPK010000090.1:0-5106 GCA_039593355.1 Pseudoduganella sp. | reverse complement strand
GCCCCGCGTGGCATGGCATGGGTGCCGCACCGGATGGCCACCGCAACGCCGCCGCGCTGACCGGGTTCAAGAGCCAGGAGCATGGCGGCAAGGGCTACAACCAGCTGGTGCTGGACGACAGCGACGGACAGTTGCGTACGCAGCTGGCCACCACGGAACAGGCCACGCAGCTCAATCTCGGCCATGTGATTCACCAGCAGGACAACCGCCGCGGCAGCTTCCGGGGCCAAGGCTTCGAGTTGCGCACCGACGGCCATGCCGCCGTGCGAGGCCGTGCCGGCGTGCTGCTGACCACCTATCGCGATGCGGTGACGGGCCGCGCGCTGCCAACGGGCGACAACGCCGCCGGTATCGCCCTGCTGCGCCAGGCCGCGGACCTGGTCAGGACGCTGGGCCAGGGCGCGACCACGCACCAGAGCCAGAGCCTGTCGACCGCGAAAGACGACGAGGCACCGCTGCCGAAACAAGCCAGGGCCGCCGCAGGCATGGTCGATGGGCAGTCGCTCGAGGCCGCCAGAGACGACGCGGCCGGCGGCAATACCGGTACGTCCGGCAAGGTGCCGCACCAGGCGACCCCCATGGTTCACCTGAACGGCAGGGCCGGCGTGGCGATGGTGGCGGGACAGGATCTGCAGCTTGCCAGCGGTGAGAGCGCGGTGCTGGCCAGCGGCCACGACAACTCGATCGCGGTGGCCGGACAGGCCCGCGTGCAGGCGGGGCACGCGATCGGCATTGCGGCCGGCTTGACCGCGGCCGGCGAAGGCACCGTCGGGCTGCAGCTGACGGCGGGGCAAGACGATATCGACCTGCAGGCGCAGCATGATCTGTTGAAGCTCGCCGCGCGCGATGACCTGACGATCGTCTCGGCCAACATGAACGTGGACTTTGCTGCGGCCAAGCGCATCCGCATCGCGACCGCCGGCGGGGCCGCCATCACGATGGAGGGCGGCAACATCACCGTCGAGTGCCCGGGGCCCATCACTTACAAGGCCGCTAAGAGGACATTCGAGGGTGCGGAGAGCACTCCCTACTCGTTGCCGCAGTTTCCTCAGACCGTGTGTCTTGATTGCCTGCTCAAAGCGGCGGCCGCCGGCATGCCGCTGGCGACCGTGTAGAACGGGGGTAATGTGTACTTCGCAGTCGAATCCCGAGATCCCGAGACGTGGCTTGATGGCCTGTTGCCACGCATTGGCAGTACCGAGGGCCTGCACTGGTCTGCCCTCGTTGACGGCGCGTTCGACCACGGTGCGGATCCCTTCGCTGCAGCTGTCTCACGCTACCCTTTATACGGGGAGAGCGGCGCGCTGCGCGACTTGTTGTCGGCCTCCCCTTACCTGTTGCCGTTGGACGGGCTGGCCGGCGAGGAACAGCACGCCATGCTCTCGGCGCTGGGCAGGCATTGCCAGGGCAGGCCGATGCTGAGCTTCGTGGCGTCATGGGAATCCCCGGAGCGCCTGGCGCAGCTGTGGCAGCCTTGCCTGCAGCCGGTAGTCGAGGGCGATGACACTCGTTTCCTGCTGCGCTTCGCCGATACACGCGTGCTTTCCGCTCTGCCTGTTGCCCTTGGTCCAGCCGCGTGGGCGCATCTGACAGCCCCTGTCGCGCAGTGGCACCTTGTGAATCGCGCTGGCCTGATCGAAACTCTGCCGCTTGGCGGGCACCGGACCGAACCCGAAGCGCATCGATCCGGGCCGCTTAAGCTCACCCAGGATGAACTCGACCGGATGGTGGACGCAGCGATGCCGGATGCCTTGCTGGACGCGCTGTACCGGCAAGCTCCTGGCATCCTGGCCGCGGCTGAACCCGTGCAAAAACATCAGCTCGTCGCCCAGGCCTTTGCGCTGGCCAGGCAGCATCGCATTGAGGCGATGCCGGACATGCTCCTGCTGGCTTCGTATGCCTTGGCAACGGGGGAGTCCGGTCTGGAGTTGCCCGAGCTTCAGCAACGCTTGCGTGAATCACGCCAATCCCCGGACGCACTGCGTGAGTACTTGCTTGCGGAGGCATGATAGTGGCGGTCTCGAGAGGGCATGGGCCTCGTGCTGGACTGGCGTCATGGCATCATCCAGGCGCATAACGGATAAACAATGATGGCGACAAGAATGATTCGAGGTTCGATGGTTGTGATTCTGGCCGCGGCGCTATTTGGCATGGTCGGATGCGGCAAAGCGGAGGCACCGCAAGCCGCTGTCGAAGAGGACGATACGCTCGGCGGCCAGATCGGTGTGCTGAATTACACCGACGTGCCGATCGGCGTTGTGTATGTCGACGGCCAATGGGCTGGGGGGATGGTCGCGAATGCCGGTGGGACCAAATGGATCGGCAGCATCTCGGTACCGAAGCACTGGGACCCAAACTTTAAAGTCACGATCAAGTGGAGCGACGACGAGTTGTACGCAAGGGACAAGAAGGCCCTGTACACCAAGGAGGTGCCAGTCGAGAAGTATCCGCCGCAGGATGCCTCTTTTTTCTACGTCGCCTTCTTTCCGAACCAGGAGATCAAGCTATACCTGACAAAATGGGGTCCCGGTGCGGAGGCAGATCCTTACCGTCTTGAAGACCCAACGGATGCGTGCCTGAAAAGGAAGGCACCAAAGGAAAGGGAAACCTGCTATGCGCCGGAGTTCCGAGAAGAATACCGAATGCTGCAGGAGCGTAAGGGCCGCAACTAGTCCTTGGCATCCTATTCCATCCGATCCAGTCCACTTGATTCTGCCGAAGCATGACGACCGTTAAGTTCGCGCCTCAGTGCCCTACTACGCCGTTTGATCTGTCGCCGCAAGAACGGTATCGCCAACACACCGGACTGGATCTCCGCCTCAACGCGCCCCTTCCGTGCGAAGAGGATTTGCACTTCGGCTTCTTCTTCGACGGCACCCGCAACAATGCGGATAACGACCGCCCTAGACAGGCGCAGAGCAACATCGCGCGTCTTGCGGATCTTTTTGAAGTTAGTAGACGGCCCACTGAGCTCAAGAGATATCGCTTTGCAAGCTATGCGGCTGGTGTGGGAACGCCGTTCTACAAGGAAGTCGGGGACGTAGGCATCGGCATTCAGGCCGTCGCCGGCGCCGCTGCAGGCTGGGGCGGTGAGGCACGCATCAACTGGGCACTGCTGCAAATCCACAACCATCTGCATTTTCATTACCACCAAAGCAACTTGACGGAACGGCACGCAGACCGCGACCTCGTCAAGCAGATGAGTGCCGACCTGAACGCCCCCGAAATCCGGATCCCGAACCTCGGCAGCAGCAGCGATATCGAACGCGAACTGAAGCGCAAGTACCGCGCCAAGGGGGAATTTGATCGCAAGTTGCGCTCAGGCGTCGGCCCACTCGCCTCCCTGACCGCCGTCGCCCGCACCAACTGGCGTGAGGTCAATACCAAGGGCCGCCGGCGCGTGCTCAACGAACGCAAGGCAGAACTGGCCAGGGTGCTGGGCAACCTGCCCCGGGACCGCAAGCCGATCATCAAGCGCATTCGCCTGCATGTGTTCGGCTTCTCCCGCGGCGCGGCGCAGGCGCGCGTGTTCTGCAACTGGCTGCGCGATGCGTGCGACGCCAATGGGGACAAGCTCAGCCTGTGCGGCATCCCAGTTCAAGTCGATTTCCTGGGGCTGTTCGATACCGTGGCCTCGGGTGGTATCGCGCAGAGCGCGATGGAGACCATGGTTTCCGGGCATGGCGCATGGGCGCAGAAGCGCTGGCTGCGCATCCCCGGTCCCGACCTGGTCAAGCGCTGTGTGCATCTGGTATCAAGCCATGAGGTGCGCGGCTCCTTTCCCCTGGACAGTGCGCAAGGCGGCAACGTGGAGGAATTTGTCTATCCAGGCGTCCACTCTGACCTCGGCGGTGGCTACGAACCCGGCGAACAGGGCCGCGGCTGCCGCGCCGACGGGGCACCTGACGACAGCGCCAAACTCTCTCAGATTCCGCTGGCGCACATGTACCGGGAGGCCGTCATTGCCGGTGTGCCGCTGATGAGCCCGTCGAGCGCGCCAGGTGAGCTGCAAGGCCAGTTCAAGATCGACCCCGACCTCATCGCGGCTTTCAACGCCTATCGCAGCGCGACCGCTACTTCAGGCTCACAGCCCGACACCACGGCGGACCTGATGCGGCACCATTACGGCTACTTCCTGCGCTGGCGCCATCGGTGGCTGGGCAAGGTGGCAACCATGCCCAGCGTCCAACGCGCGCCCCGGAACGACCGTACGGACCTCATCAACGCCGATGCCGAACTGGCCGAGGAATTGAAGTGGGTCCGGCACCACGACAGCTACGAGAACCTGGTGCCAAGCTGGGCCCGGGGCCACTACACCGGCTGGCTAATGGAAGGCGCGAAATGGGTTGCCGAAACGCATGCCTCGAATCTCGGCGCAGCGACGGCGGCAATGGCCGGCTCGGCAGTGCGCCCTGCCGTGCAGGCCGCGGTGCCCGAAGCACCCGGCGGTTCGATTGCCTGGATGCCGGCGGTCGGGGCCGTGCAGGGAGCGGCCATGTTCTACCAGGCCAAACGGGCCATCGGTATCAAGTTCGGCATGTGGAAGGAGGTCAAGCGGGCCTGGGAGAACACCGATGTTCCACCAGCCGTTGACGTTTTCTTCTCGCGCTATGTCCACGACTCACGCGCCTGGTTCAAGCCAATAGGCGACGACGACGACGTCTGGTACCGCAAGCAGCAGGACAAGCTCGATGCGGTCGCCGCAAAGGCCGCTGCACGCCAGGAAGCTGCGCCGGCTACGATCACGCCCATGACGGCCAAGGTCGGGGTCCCACCGCCTCTGCCATTGAGCGCAGAGGAAAAGGCTATGCTGGAGACACACGCGCGCCTCAAACGACAACGCGAAGCCAAGGGCCAGTCGGTCGACGAAGCCCTGAAGGATCCGTCCTACACGGACCAGCTTCCCCAACAGGCAAGTGGACGCGAGTTCTGGCAGATGTGGGGCTATCTGCGATGGCGGACGGTCTACGACGACAAATACATGGACTATCGCGCCAGCTACCCGGAGCTGGCCGGCCTGGACGCCACGGCACTGAAAAGGCGGATGAAGGAGTTGGACAGAAAGCTCAAGCAGACGCGCGTACGTTCCGAGGTGGTTGGCAAATC
>JBCNPK010000009.1:0-139589 GCA_039593355.1 Pseudoduganella sp. | reverse complement strand
GCCTTCATCAGGGGTAATGAAGCCAAAACCCTTTGCGTCGTTGAACCATTTTACGATACCAGTTGCCATTACAATTCCTATTACAGTTAAATGAGCTTTACGCCCGTGATACCGTTTGAACCCAGTCACCTGAATCTAAACGATCCCGCATTATACCGAAATACCTGTTAAAAACACGCCGTGATGAAAATTAATTCACGCTGTGCCCAACAGGTTCCCGAACATGTATAGCTAACTATAGACAAGATTTATCAATCTTGTTTGATAAATATCAATCGTGCGCGGCAAATTTTTCAGCGCGAAAATCATTGTCGGCCCAATGCAACAGTGCTTGCACGGCCGTTTCTATGCCGTCCCACGGGGCGCCCGCTTCCTGGACGCCGCGCACCATCTGTTCGATCCGGCGCGCTTCATTTCCCAGTGCGTGGAAGCCGAACGAGCCGGCCGAGCCTGCCACGCTGTGCAAGGCATGGTGTAACTGGTCGATATGGGGAGAGGTCAGGCTGCCCTGGCATAGCGCCAGGGCGTTCCGGATCGCCGCCATGCGTTCGGGCACGCTGGCGGCATATTTGTCGCGCAAGGCCTGCAGCCGGTCCTGGAATGCTGGGTCGACTGGGCTGGCCATGGCTTATTTGGTGCCGAAAATGCGGTCGCCCGCGTCGCCCAGGCCCGGCATGATGTAGGCGTGCTCGTTCAGGTGGGAATCCAGCGAGGCGCAGAAGATCTTCACGTTCGGGTGCGCTTTCTGGAACACTTCGATGCCTTCCGGCGCTGCCACCAGGGCCAGGAAGATGATCTGGTCATCGGAGACGCCACGCTTTTTCAGCACGTCGACGGCGTGCACGGCCGAATTGCCGGTCGCCACCATCGGGTCGCACAGGATGAATGTGCGGTCGGCCAGGTCCGGCAGGCGCACCAGGTATTCCACCGGCTGGTGGGTTTCCGGGTCGCGGAACACGCCGATATGGCCGACGCGCGCCGATGGCACCAGGTTCAGCAGGCCGTCGCTCATGCCTACGCCAGCGCGCAGGATGGGCACCACGGCCAGCTTGCGGCCGGCGATCACCGGGGCCTGGATGGTTTGCAGCGGGGTTTCGATTTCGCGCGTGGTCAGCGGCAGGTCGCGGGTGATTTCGTAACCCATCAGCAGGGTGATTTCTTTCAGCAGTTCGCGGAAGGTGCGCGTGGACGTTGCCTTGTCGCGCATATGGCTCAGCTTATGCTGGATCAGCGGGTGATCGGTGATGAACAGGTTGGGAAAGCGTGGGTCTTGTTTCATAAAATTGACGTTAAATTCGGTTTATTCCGCGCATTATCCCAGCCTCAGGCGTTTTCCACCAGCGCCCGCTGAAGGATGGCCTCGCAGTTGGTGCCGGCCGGCAGGCGGCCGTAGGCGCCACCCGGTTCGCGCGCCAGGCGCGTCGCAACGAAAGCGGAGCTGACGAAGCCGGGGGAATGCCGCAGCAGGAGGCCGGCCTGCACGGCCAGCACGATCCGTTCTGCCAGTTGGCGGGCGCCGAATTCGTCCTGGCTGGCGCGCGGCAGGTCGGCCAGGAGCTGGCTGGTAAAGCGTACGTAGTCGGGATCGGCGTGGCTGCCCTCCCCCAGTTCGGCTGCCAGCACTTCCAGCGCCTGGCCCGATTTGGACAGGGCGCGCAGCAGGTCCAGGCACATCACGTTGCCGGAGCCTTCCCAGATCGAGTTGACGGGCAATTCGCGGTACAGGCGGGCCAGCGAGCTTTCCTCGACATAGCCGCTGCCGCCCAGCACTTCCATCGCTTCCGCGCCAAAGCCGGGGCCGCGTTTGCAGATCCAGTATTTGCCGGCGGGCGTGAGCAGGCGCGCCAGCAGCGCTTCCGCCGGGTTGTCCATATGGTCGAAGCAGCGCGCCAGGCGCATGGCGAACACGGTGGCGGCTTCCGATTCCAGCGCCAGGTCGGCCAGCACGTTCTGCATCAGCGGCTGCTCGGCCAGCGGCTTGCCGAACGCGCTGCGGCGGCGCGCGTGGTGCAGCACCTGGGTCAGCGCGGCGCGCATGATGCCGGCGGTACCCAGCACGCAATCGAGGCGGGTGTGGTTGCCCATTTCGAGGATGGTCGGGATGCCGCGGCCCAGAGGACCAAGCAGCCAGCCGTAGGCGCCGGTGAACTCTACTTCAGAGGAGGCATTCGATTTGTTGCCGAGCTTTTGCTTGAGGCGCTGCACGCGCACCTGGTTGCGTGTTCCATCCTGAAGGAAGCGCGGCACCAGGAAGCAGCTCAGCCCCGCGTCGCCGGCCTGGGCCAGCACCAGGTGGGCGTCGCATTGCGGGGCGGAGAAGAACCATTTGTGGCCGACGAGGCGGTACACCGGCTCGCTGGCGTCCCCCATCAGTGCGCGCGCTTCGCCGGCAGGCACCGCTTCGGCCTGGGTCGTGTTGGCGCGCAGGTCGGAGCCACCCTGCTTTTCCGTCATGCCCATGCCGATCAGGGCGCCGCGCTTTTCGTCGATCGGCAGCGGGCTGGGATCGTAGACGCGCGACAGGATCTTGGGCAGCCAGCGCGCTGCCAGGCCGGGACTCTGGCGCAGCGCGGGAACGCTGGCGTAGGTCATGGTGACGGGACACTGCGAACCGTTTTCCACTTGCCCGAACAGGATGTAGCGCGCCGCGCGCGCCACTTGCGCGCCGTGGTGCGGATGCTTGCCTTCCCATGGCGAGGCGTGCGCGCCGGCGGCGATCATGCGCTCCATCAGCGCGTGCCAGGCGGGATGAAATTCGACTTCGTCGATGCGGCGGCCGCTGCGGTCGAAATTGTTCAGGACTGGCGGATGCTCGTTCGCTTGCCGTGCCAGCTCCTGCATCTCGGCGGCGCCAAGTTCGGCGCCGAGCTCCATCAGCGAGGCCATGGCGTACGCGCCGCCTTCGCGTTCGAGCGCTTCGCGCAATGCTGTGTCGCAGGTGAACAGGTTGACGTTCACGAAGGGCGACACCTGGTTGAAGACCTCGTGCGTATCGAAACGGTTCATGGCGCTCTCCTCAGGCGTGCTCGTTACCGACGAGGCTAGCGCAAACTTTCAGGAGTAGCAAGATAGGCGGACAAAGGAAATATTGATTATTAAAGCATCAAACTTCGACTGATTTGACTCAAAACTGATCTGGGGCAACAAATTTCCTAAAAACATGCACTAATGTTGCCTTTTTTCATGTAAAACATGAGCTATAAGTGTTACATTTCTCACTGGCTACGACCCGAAGAGAAAGAATCGAGCGCAACAATGCTTTCCAGCTCCCCGACAGTGCCCCAGACTACGTCACACCATGAGGCAAACCTCCTGCTCGAGGAAGCGGGTGACGTTGTTTTCAGGCTGAACCTGATGGGGCACATTCTCTTCGCCAGCCAGCGCGCCGCCAACCTGCTGCGCAATGGCCAGGAAATGGAAGGACAGCCCTTTCTCGCTTATGTATGCGACCTGGACCACGCCGCGCTGAAAGCGGTCTTTTCCGAATCGATCCAGGCGCGCGGTGCCAACCGCGCCGAGATCCGCCTGAAGACCCCTGAACACGAAGTCTGCTTCGAACTGCGTGTGAGCAGCTACGCCACCGGCAACAAGGCTTACGAACTCTTGGTTGTCGGCCGTGACATGACGGCGCAGCATGCGACCGAAGAGCGCCTGCGCCATATGGCAACGCATGACGGCCTGACCGAGCTGCCCAACCGCCTGCTGCTGTCGGACCGCCTGCGCATGACCATCGCCCAGGCGCGCCGTTCCGGCCAGGGCTTTGCGGTCGCCACCATCGGCCTGGACAGCTTCAAGAAAGTGAACGATGGCCTGGGCCATCCGGTCGGCGACGCCGTGCTGAAAATGGCTGCGGCGCGCCTGCGCAAGACCCTGCGCGACAGCGATACCCTGGCCCGCGTCGGCGGCGACGAATTCGTGGCCGTGCTGCCGGGCACCTACAACGAGGCCCAGATCAAGCTGGTCACCGGCCGCCTGCTCGCCACGCTGCAGTCGCCCTTCGAGGTGGAACAGCACACCATTTACGTCAGCGCGTCGCTGGGGGTGTCGATTTATCCCGAACACGCGGAGGACGAGGTGCGCCTCGTGGCCCTGGCCGATGCTGCCATGTCGCGCGCCAAGGAAACCGGCAAGGCGCGCTGCGTCGTCTACAGCCAGCGCCAGAGTGGTCCGCCGGAGCACGATATTTCGCTGGAAGCGGCCATGTTCCAGGCCGTGCGCGAGGGCGAATTCCTGTTGTACTACCAGCCTATCGTCAACTCGGGCACGCGCGAAATCGAGGGCTTCGAAACCCTGATGCGCTGGAAGCACCCTACCCTTGGCATGGTGCCGCCGGGCCGCTTCATTCCGATCGCGGAAACCAATGGCCTGATCAACCTGCTCGGCGCCTGGGCCCTCAAGTCGGCCTGCGTGCAGCTCAAGCAGTTCGAGGAGGTGGCCAAACGGCCGCTTTACATATCTGTTAATATCAGCCCGCGGCAGTTCCGCAACGATAAATTCCTCGATGTCCTCGACGATGCATTGGCCTTCTCCGGCCTGCCTGGTGAACAATTAGTGTTAGAAATTACTGAAGGCACGCTGATGATCGATCCGGCGCACGCCGAAATGATCCTGGCCAAAATGGCGGAGCGCAACGCGCGCATTGCGATCGACGACTTCGGCACCGGCTACTCTTCGCTGTCCTACCTCAAACGCTTCCCGATTTCCGTGCTCAAGATCGACCGCACCTTCATTCGCGACCTGCCGGGTTCCGAGAAGGACGGCGCCATCTGCAATGCCGTGCTGGACCTGGCCAAGCACCTGGACCTGTCCGTGGTGGCGGAAGGCGTGGAAACCGAAGAACAGATGCAATACGTCGAGCAGCGCGGCTGCCAGTACGTGCAGGGCTTCCTGACCGGCCGCCCGATGGCTGCCCATACCGCGATGGCGGCGCTGAAGGAGCGCACCTACGCCTCCCTCATGACGGAAGAAGTAAGGCAGGTGGCCCAATGAGCGCGCTGGGCGAACAGACCCTTTCCACGCTGTGGGAGCGCGCGCGCCTGCAAGGCGACATGCCGGGCTTTGCCAAGGCCATCACCTCAATCCTCGGCGCCATGCGCGGCGAAGACGAGAAGGAGTTCGACATGGCGCGCACTGTGCTGTCGGACCCTGTCCTGACGCAGAAGGTGCTGCGCCTGGCCAACAGCGGCATGTATTCCGCCTTCGGCCAGCATATCAACACCGTCAGCAAAGCCGTGCTGGTGCTGGGCACCGAGGCAATCGGCCACCTGGCCCTGGGCCTCAAGCTGATCGAAGAACTGTCAGTGGTCTCGCCCGACTCCGGCCTGGCCCATATCGAGATGGAGAAAGCCGTCCTGGCGGGCATCGTCGCACGCGAGGTCTCGGCCACGGCGGAGAACCGCCACGGCGAGGAAGCCGTGGTCTGCTCGATGCTGCAGACGCTGGGCCGCATGATGGTCACCTTTTACATGCCGGAACGCTGGACCGCGCTGCAGCAAGCCGCGGGCGAAGGCAAGGAAGATGCCGCGGCAGCCGGCATCCTGGGCCTGAGCCTGCAGGATATCGGCCGTGCCGCCGCCCTGCACTGGGGCCTGCCAAGCAACCTGCTGTCGGGCATGCGCACCGTGGTACCGCCAGCCGACGATGAGCAGCCCGGCGAGCCGCTCAGTGCCGAAGATTGGGTAGCGGGCGTTTCCACCATGTCCTGCATCTGCGCCGGCGCCTTGTGGCACGACAACGAGGAAGGCGCAGCCGAAGTGCGGCGCATTACGGCCCGCTATTCGAACATGATCGGCGTCAGCACCGACAAGCTGGCGCTCGCGATTGAACAAGCCAAGGTGGTGGCGGCCAGCGACCTGTCGATCGCCCCGCTGTCCAAGCCTGCCGAGCGCCGCGCCAAAGCGCTGGACCAGACGCGCCAGCGCGCTGCCGGCAACAATATCCTGCTCAGCGGCCTGTCCGACATGCGCGACTCCCTGGATACCGCCAGCCCGGGCCAGATGCTGTCGATCGCGCTGGAGACCGTGTTCAAGGGCCTGCAGTTCACCCGTGCGGTGGCCTTTGTGCGCAACCGCCGCGAGAGCAAATACATGGCGCGCATGTGCCTCGGCGAAGGCGTGCGCGAGCATCTGCCGGCCATGCAATTCCAGGACGCTTACGAGCCGAATGTGTTTCATGCCGCGTTGAGCAGCGACCGTGTGATCTTCATCGAGAACGCGGCCGACCCGAAGTTTGCGGCCAAGCTGCCGGCCTGGTGGCGCGAAACGCTGAGCGATGCGCGCAGCTTCGTGATCCTGCCGCTGTGCTCCAACGGCCAGCCGACCGGCTTCCTGTATGGCGACTGGGACGATTCCTTCCCCGCCATCCACCTCAGCCCAACCGAATTCTCCCTGCTGAACGACATCCGCTCCCTGGTGATGAAAGCGGCCGAGCGCCGCCACCAGGTCGACTCGGTCAACCGCGCTGCTTGAGTCTTATCGCTGCCAGCGATAACTCAGCGCAGCGGCCACCGCCCCCGCTGCCACCAGCCCCGAAGCAACGAAGTAAATGCATTGCGGCCCGGCGCTCTGCCACACCTGGGTCAGCGCGAGGCTGCCTATGCTGGCGCCCATGCCGTAGGAAATACTGATGTACAAGGCCTGGCCGCGAGCCTGCAGGGCGCCGCCGAACCAGCGCTGCATGGTCTGCACCGACGCCGAGTGGTGCAAGGCGAACGTAGCGGCGTGCATCAGCTGGGCCAGCACCAGCAACGGCAGCGAATGCGGACCGGCGCCGATCAGCGCAAAGCGCAGCACGCCGATGCCGAAGCAGGCGTACATCAGGTTCCTGGCGCCCCAGCGCTTGAACAAGGGCGCCTGGTAATAGAAGCACAGCACTTCCGCCACCACGCCGACTGACCACATCAGCCCCGTCACGGTCTTGCTATAGCCCTGCTTTTCCAGGTAGAGCGAGTAGAAGGTGTAGAGCGAAGCGTGGGCGGACACCATCAGTGCCGTGGATGCGAAGAACGCCAGCACTTCCTTCTTGCGCAGCACCGCCAGCAGCGCCGGCGGCTTGCCGGAATGCGTCAGGCGCGGCACGTCCTTCAGGCGCAAGGCGGCGCCGAGCACGCACACCAGCAGCGCGCCGCAGAACCAGATCAATGCACCGGTGCCCTGCCAGTCCATCAGGAAGGACGACAGCATCACGGTGACGATGAAGCCGATCGAACCCCACAGGCGGATGCGCCCGTAATAAGTCAGGTCGCCGCGCATCTCGGACAGCATCAGCGCTTCGCACATCGGGCCCTGTGCGCTGGTGAACAAGTTGAGGAGCACCATCGCGGCAAAGAAATGCGCGAAGGTGGTGCCGAATACGAAGCCGGAGAACGAAACCAGGGCCGCGACGCCGGTCAGGCGCAACACGAAAACGCGCCGCTCTGAATGGTCTGCAACATAGCCCCAGACGTTGGGGCCGAAGATCCGCAACACCTGGATCAGCGACATCAGCACGCCGATCTGCGCTACCGACATTCCCCTGCCCTGGAAATACAGGCTGGCGTAGGTCGAGAAAGTACCGGCGTACGCGTAATAGCAGAAGAGGAAAAGCGCGAACCCGAAAGCCTGGGCCGGAAGCACGCTTACCGCGACACTGTACCGATGTCAGGCGTGGCCACGCGCACGTCGCCGCATTGCGCGCGGTGCATCAGCGCATGGTCCATCAGCACCAGGGCCAGCATCGCTTCCGCAATCGGGGTGGCGCGGATGCCGACGCATGGGTCGTGTCGGCCGAAGGTCTCAACCATCACCGGGTTGCCATCCTTGTCGATCGAGCGGCGCGGCGTGCGGATCGAGGAAGTCGGCTTGATGGCGATCGACACCGTGATGTCCTGGCCGGTGGAAATACCGCCCAATACGCCGCCGGCGTTATTGCCCACAAAGCCTTCCAGCGTCAGTTCGTCGCCGTGTTCGGAGCCGCGCTGCGCCACGCTGTCGAAGCCGGCGCCGATCTCGACGCCCTTCACTGCGTTGATGCCCATCATGGCGTAGGCGATGTCGGCATCGAGCTTGTCGTAGATTGGCTGGCCCAGGCCGACCGGCACGTTGCGCGCCACCACGTCGATGCGGGCGCCGATGGAGTCGCCATCCTTGCGCAGGCTGTCCATATATTCTTCCATGCGCTCGATCAGGGCCGCGTCGGAAGTGGCGGCGAAGAACGGGTTCGATGGAACGTGCTCAAAGCTTTCGAACGGTACTTCGATCTCGCCCAACTGGCTCATGCAGCCGGCGAATTCGGTACCGTATTTCTCCTTCAGCCACTTCTTGGCGATGGCCGCGGCGCCCACCACCGGCGCGGTCAGGCGCGCCGAGGAACGGCCGCCGCCGCGCGGATCGCGCACGCCGTACTTGTGCCAGTAGGTGTAGTCGGCGTGGCCGGGGCGGAAGCTCTCCGCGATATTGCCGTAGTCCTTGCTGCGCTGGTCTTCATTCTTGATCAACAGCGCGATCGGGGTGCCGGTGGTCACGCCCTGGTACACGCCGGAGAGAATCTGCACCGTATCCGGCTCCTGGCGCTGCGTCACGTGGCGCGAAGTGCCCGGCTTGCGGCGATCGAGCTCCGGCTGGATATCCGCTTCCGACAACGCCAGCCCGGGCGGGCAGCCATCGATGACGCAGCCGATTGCAGGACCATGGGATTCGCCAAAGGTGGTGACGGTGAACAGCTTGCCGAAGGAGTTGCCAGACATGATGAAGGAGAAGTGTAGTAGCCGGGGAAACTCCCCATTCTAACCCGATATGGCAAAACTCGCAGGAAGTGGCCATTTTGCCCACAAGTTTGGCAAAACTAGCACACTGATATTCGTTAATTTCCATGAAAGTGTTTTAATGGTCGTTCTCAGTAACAATTCGCTATATACTTAGTTGTAAGAACACCGAGACCCCTTGGAGAAGCGACACATGCCCCCTTCGATCACGGCGCCGGATAACGGCCACGACGATCAGGACGATCTGGTTTTCTTGGAAGAGCATACGGCTCAGCCAGCTCCCCCGGCACAGCGCAATGTCTGGCGCGTGATGATTATCGATGACGACGAAGACGTCCATTCGACGACGACGTTCGCCCTCGGCAACCTGGACATGCAGCACCGCCCCCTGGAATTCGTGCACGCCTATTCCGCCGCACAAGCGCGCGAAATGCTCAAGCACGAACAGGAAATCGCCGTGATCCTGCTCGACGTGGTAATGGAGCAGGATGACGCAGGTTTGCACCTGGTGCGCTATATCCGCGAAACGCTCAAATTGGCCGACGTGCGCATCATCCTGCGCACCGGGCAGCCCGGCTACGCGCCTGAAATCGACGCCATTCGCGATTTCGACATCAACGATTACAAGACCAAGTCGGAGCTCACCCGCATCAAGCTGTTCACCACCGTGACGGCGGCGATCCGCTCGTATGAACAAATCCGCAATATCAACGAGAGCCGGCGCGGCCTGGCGCGCATCGTCCACGCAAGCACCGAGCTGATGGCGCTGCACGGCGTGCAGAATTTCGCTTCCGGCGTGCTGTCGCAAATCGCCGAACTGCTGAACCAGGAAGCGCACGGCGTGCTGTGCGTGCAGGAATGCCCCGACGCCGGCTGCCATGAGCTGGTGGTGATGGCGGCCACCGGCAATCACCATAACCTGTCCAACAGCCAGCTGACCGTGCACGAAGACCCGCGCGTATTCAAGGCGATGGAGGAATGCCTGGCAGCGCGCCGCAATATCTACAACGCCGACAGCATCGCGCTGCATTTCGCGGGCAAGGCAAGCCGCACCTTCGTTGCCTTCATGGACGTAACGCGGGCCCCGAATACGCTGGAACAGAGCCTGCTGGAAGTCTTCTGCAGCAATGTGGCGGTCGGCCTGGACAACGTGGAACTGGTCTCGCACCTGCATACGGCGGCCTTCTACGACAACCTGTCCAAGCTGCCCAACCGCACCCGCCTGATCGAAATCCTGGATGCCACGCTGGCCGGCCCGGCCAAGCAGGACGCCACGCTTTGTCTGGTGGACCTGGACCACTTTGCCGAAACCAACGACGCCCTGGGCCACGAATTCGGCGACCTGCTGCTGTCCGCCGTCGCCGCCCGCCTGCAGAACAGCATCGGCAAACAGCTGACCGTGGCGCGCATTGGCGGCGACATCTTCTGCGTGCTGGGCGATGCCGGCCAGGTCAACCCGGCCAATATCATCGGCCTGTTCTCGACGCCCTTCAGCATCGACGGGCAGGACGTGCAGTTGTCCGCCACCCTGGGCCTGGTGCGCCTGCTGGAACACGATGGCAGCGGCGCCGACGCGCTGAAAGATGCCGATATCGCGCTGAAGCGGGCCAAGACGCAGCAGCGCGCCGGCCACTTCTACTTCTCGCGCAGCATGGGCGTGGAGATCCGGGAACGGGTGCGCATGATGCACGCGCTGCGCACGGGCTTCAGCCAGAACCAATTGTTCGTCGTCTACCAGCCGCAGGTCGACCTGTCGACGCGCAAGCCGATGGGCGCCGAGGCGCTGCTGCGCTGGCAAACGCCGGACGGCAAATTCGTCTCGCCGGACCGCTTTATCCCGATCGCCGAATATTCGGGCCTGATCATCGAAATGGGCGAATGGGTGATGCGCACCTCCATGCAGGAACTGGTGGCACTGAGGGCGGCGGGGCATACCGAATTCACGATGTCGATCAATGTGTCGCAGGTGCAGTTCCGCCACCCGCACTTCCTGGAGACGCTGCGCGATGCGCTGCACGACACCGGCGCGCCGCCGGAATACGTGGAGCTGGAAATCACGGAATCGATGGCGATGGAAGAACCGGACATGCTGATCAAGATGCTGGCGCAGATCAAGCAGACCGGCGTCACCATTGCGATCGACGATTTCGGCACCGGTTTCTCTTCCCTCTCCTATTTGCAGCGCTTGCAGATCGACCGCCTGAAGATCGACCGCGCCTTCGTGACCGAGATCACCAATTCCGCGCGCGGCAGCAGCATCGCCGAAATGGTCGTGCAACTGGGCCGCAACCTCGGCCTGGCCGTGATTGCGGAAGGCGTGGAAGACGAGCGCCAGGCGCAGATCCTGCAAAACCTCGGCTGCCCGCTGGGCCAGGGCTTCCTGTTCGCCCGCCCGATGACCGGCGAAGCCTTGCTCGGCTGGCTCAGCGACGACGCGCTCGCCGGCGTCGCATAAATAAAAGAGGGGACGAAAAAAAGGGGACGAAAAAAAAGGGGACGTACCCCTTTTTTGCAGTTCAAAAAAAGGGGTACGTCCCCTTTTTTTTCGCCCTTTTTTTCGCCCCTTTTTTTCAGCCTTCGGACTTCTCTTCCTCCTCGGCCGGCCAGTCGCGGATATAGGCCTTCAGCATGCGGTTTTCGAAGCTCTGCGCTTCCAGAACGGCGCGCGCCACGTCGTAGAACGAAATCACGCCCAGCAGGGTCTTGGCGTTCATCACCGGCAGGTAGCGCGCGTGCTTTTCCAGCATGATGCGGCGCACTTCGTTGACTTCGGTGTCCGGGGTCACGGTGATCGGGTGGTCGTCCATGTGCTTGCGCACGGTGCCGCCGCCGACCGAGCCCTGGTTCGCATGCAGCGCCTTGAGCACTTCGCGGAAGGTGAGCATCCCGACCAGGTCACCATATTCCATCACCACCAGCGAGCCGATGTCTTTTTCGGCCATGGTGTTTGCCGCTTCGACCAGCGGCTGGTCCGGAGTGATCGTATAGAGGATGTTCCCTTTGACTTGGAGGATTTCGGATACTTTCATTTTGGGCCGTCCTGTCCGGTGGTGATTATGGTTTTATTGTAAGCCTTACCATCGAATTTAGCGTAAGCCAAGCGAAAAATCCAGTTCTGGATTAATCAAAACGCAACAGTATTCACAAGCTAAATAACACGATAGCATGTCGGCATGACAAAGCCAAATTATCCGGGGTTCGATACCCTCGCCCTGCACGCGGGCGCCAAGCCAGATCCGGCCACCGGCAGCCGCGCAACTCCCATCCATTTCACGTCGTCGTTCGCCTTCCGCGATTCCGACCATGCGGCCGCCCTGTTCAATATGGAACGTGCGGGCCACGTGTATTCGCGCATCTCCAACCCGACCAATGCGGTGCTGGAGGAACGCATGGCGGCGCTGGAGGGCGGCGTGGCGGGCATCGCCACCGCCAGCGGACAGGCGGCCATGCACCTGGGCCTTGCCACGATCGCCGGCGCCGGTTCGCATATCGTCGCCTCGCGCGCCCTGTACGGCGGCTCGCACAACCTGCTTGGCTACACGCTCAAGCGCTTCGGCATCGAGACCACCTTCGTCGATCCGCGCGACCTGGACGCCTGGCGCGCGGCGATCCGGCCCAATACCAAGGTGCTGTTCGGCGAGACGCTCGGCAATCCGGGGCTGGACGTCCTGGACATCCCAAGCGTCGCGGCCATCGCCCATGAGGCACATTTGCCGCTGATGGTCGATTCGACCTTTACCACCCCCTATTTGCTGCGCCCATTCGAGCATGGCGCCGACCTGGTATTCCATTCCGCCACCAAGTTCCTGTGCGGCCACGGCACGGCCATCGGCGGCGTGCTGGTCGATGGCGGCACCTTCGACTGGCAGGCGGCATACGAGGCTACCGGGCGCTTTGCCGAGCTTTGCGAACCTTATGACGGCTTCCACGGCATGGTGTTCGCCGAAGAGTCGACCGTGGCCGCTTTTGCCCTGCGTGCGCGGCGCGAAGGACTGCGCGACTTTGGCGCGGCCATGAGCCCGCACAATGCCTTCGCCATCCTGCAGGGCGTGGAAACGCTGGCGGTGCGGATGGACCGCCACGTTGCCAATACCCGCCGCGTCGCTGAATTCCTGCTGGCCAATCCGGCAGTCGAATCCGTCATTTACCCGGAACTGGATTCCCATCCCGACCGCGCACTGGCCGCCCGCCTGCTGCCGAAAGGCGCCGGCGCCGTGCTGTCCTTCACGCTCAAGGGCGACCGCGCCGCCGGCAAACGCTTCGTCGACAGCCTGAAAGTGTTCTCGCACCTGGCCAATGTGGGCGACGCCCGCTCGCTGGTGATCCACCCCGCTTCCACCACGCATTTCCGCGTGCCCGCCGAGCAATTGGCGGCATCCGGCATCGCCGAAGGCACCATGCGGCTGTCGGTCGGGCTGGAGGACGCCGACGACCTGCTGGAAGACCTGGCGCGCGGGCTCAAAGCCTCGCAGAAAGGGGCTTGAGCATGATGTTCGGCGATTCGTATTGCTACACGGGGGGCAAGGCGTTCGATCCTTCGCTGCCGACGGTGGTCATGATTCATGGGGCGCAGAACGACCACTCGGTCTGGGCCCTGCAATCGCGCTACCTGGCGCACCATGGCTTTGGCGTGCTTGCCGTCGACTTGCCTGGACATGGGCGCAGCCGCGGCTCGGCACTGCGCAGCGTGGAGGACATGGCGAGCTGGCTACTCGGAATACTGGACGGCGCGGGCGTCGCTTCCGCCGCCCTGGTCGGCCACAGCATGGGCTCACTGATCGCGCTGGAAGCGGCGCACCGGGCGCATGAGCGCATCACGCGGCTTGCCCTGCTCGGCGCCACCTACCCCATGAAGGTTTCCGATGCGCTGCTCGAGGCGGCGCGCAACGCCGAAGGGGACGCGATCGACATGGTCAACATCTGGTCGCACAGCTCCTACGCGCAGAAGCCATCGTGCCCTGGCCCGGGCTTCTACGTGAGCGGCATGTCGAAACGTCTCATGGAACGGATTTCGTCGCTGGGGGAGGAACACCTGTTCCATACGGATTTCACGGCCTGCAACCGCTATGCGAACGGCGAAGCGGCGGCGGCCAGCGTGCGCTGCCCGGTACAGTTCATTTTCGGCAGCAAGGACATGATGACGCCTCCGCGCAGCACCAAGGCGCTGCTGGCGGCATTGCCTGGGTCACGCACGGTGACTGTCGACGCCGGCCACCAGATGATGGCCGAGCAGCCGGACGCTGTACTGGACGCCCTGCTGGCCTTCCTGCGCTGAGCGTCAAGGCGCAGGCTCAGGCCGCGCCGAAATGCTCTCCCAGGGTAATGCCAAGGCCGGCTTCCACGGCCGTCTCCACCTGGCGCGCCAGGATGGCGGCGTCGCGGCTGGCCTGCTGGTCCAATTCATCGTCGGAGTCCGCCACCACGCCTGCGTTCAGGGCCATGCCGCCAAACACGAACAGGCGGTAGACGTCCGCCATGGTGACCTTGTGGACGTTGGCCAGCAGCACCCAGTTGTCCGCGCCTTCGCTGACCCGTTTGCCGAACTGCACGCGCGGAGGCGGCGCGATCTTCACCTTGGCCACCCAGCCGGGGCCCAGCATCTTCTCGAGCAAGGCGTCCATTTCGTCGAAGCCCAGGCGTGTCCTGCCGCGCATTTCTGCCGCACTGACGGCTGCGTTATCGCCACGCTCGCGCGCCTCGTGCAAGACCTTAAGCACGGCCATGGCGTCGACGAATTCACCGCCCGGCACCGCTTCGTGCCACCAGCGCTCGTACTTCACCACCGGCAGCGCCGCCGTCAGCAAAGCACCGAGCAGCGTAATCAGCCACGAAACATAAATCCACAGCAGGAACAGCGGCAAGGCCGCCAGCGCCCCGTAAATCTTGGAATAAGTCGGCACCTGCGTGATGAAGACAGCAAAACCGCGCTTGGCCAGCTCAAAAGCCACAGCCGCCAGCGCACCGCCGCAAACCGCGTCGCGCCAGTCCACCATCCGGTTCGGCACCGAGATGTAGAGGAAGGTAAAGCCCAGGGTCGTCAGCAGCACCGACAGCAGGGTATAGAAAACAGGGCCGGTCACCGAGCCAACCAGGCCGCTGGTGACGTCGAACAAATGGGTCGACAGGCTGATCGACACGCCCACCAGCAAGGGCCCAAGGGTGATCAACGCCCAATACACCAGCACCCGCCGCACCAGACGCCGTTCGGCCTTGACGCGCCAGATGCGGTTGAAGGCGCGCTCGATCATGCTCAGCATCGTCACGGACGTCAGCACCAGCGTCACCGCGCCGACCGCCGACAGGCGGGTGGCCTTGGAGGCGAACGTGGTCAGGTAACCGAGGATGGTGCTGGAAATTGCCTTCGGCATCACGCTCTTGATGAAATACGCCTCCAGCGCGGTGCGGAAGGTGTTGAACATCGGGAAAGTGGTGAAGATTGCAAGCGCAATGGTCAGCACTGGCACCAGGGAAAACACGGTGGTGAAGGTCAGGCCGCCGGCGACCTGCGGCAGGCTTTCTTCACGCAGGCGGCGGCGCGCAAACTGCACAAGGTCGCGCAATTCGCTCCAGGAAAGCGCGCGCAATTCAGCCACGCCCTTGGTGCAGGCGCGGGCTACGTTGGTATAGAGAGACTTTAAAACCATTGGTAAAGCTATTTGATCATGCCATTTAATAAAGGGTCATATAATAGCAACGATATGAACCGAAACAACCTTACAATTCTGATTTTGTATTATTCAAGGCATGGTTCCGTGCGCAAGCTGGCGGAAATGGTGGCCCAGGGTGTTGAATCCGTTGCCGGCTGCGATGCCCGACTGCGCACCGTGCCCGCGGTATCGACGGTGACGGAAGCAACCGCGCCGGACGTGCCGCTCGACGGCGCACCGTATGTCGAATTGCAGGACCTGGAGGAATGCCACGGCCTCGCGCTGGGTTCCCCCACCCGCTTCGGCAATATGGCCGCGGCCATGAAATATTTCTGGGACGGGACGTCGGCGCAGTGGCTGTCCGGCACCCTGTCCGGCAAGCCGGCCTGCGTGTTCACCTCGACCGGCAGCCAGCACGGCGGCCAGGAATCGACGCTGCTGACCATGATGGTGCCCTTGCTGCACCACGGTATGATGGTGATGGGCCTGCCCTACACCCATCCGGAACTGATGACGACGGCCAGCGGCGGCTCGCCATACGGCGCGACGCACTGGTCGGGACTGGACGGCAAAAAACCGTTCACGGAAGACGAGAAACGCCTGGCGGTCGCAATGGGACGCCGGCTGGCCGAAGCGGCCGTCAAGCTGCGGGGATAAAACATGAACAGCACTAAACATAAACTTTTCCATTGGGGGGCGATTGCCAGCCTGGTATTGCTGATCGCCTGGTGCGTGGCATGGGAAATGTGGCTTGCGCCGCTTAAGCCGGGCGGTTCCTGGGCGGTGCTGAAGGCGGCGCCGCTGCTCTTCCCCCTGCTGGGCGTGATCAAGCGCGATATCTACACGCTGCAGTGGACCTCCATGATGATCCTCATCTACTTCATCGAGGGCGTGGTGCGCGCCTGGGCCGACAAGGTCACGCCGTGGCTGGGCTGGGGCGAAGCGGCCATTGTCGTGGTCTACTTCCTGTGCGCCATCCTTTACGTGCAGCCGTATAAGAAGGCAGCCAAGCAGGCTGCCCGCGAATTGCTGGAAAAGGTCAACACCAGCAAAACCAAGTAATGATGGACACCGCTGCTTTTCTCGAAGCTTGCCGCGCGCTGCTCGGCGAGGCGAACACGATCGCCGACGAAGCGAGCATGGCGCCCTACCTGCGCGACTGGCGCGGGCGCTTTACCGGCCGCGCGCTGGCTGTGCTGCGCCCTGCCGATACCGAACAGGTTGCCGCAACCGTCAAACTGTGTGTGGAAGCGTGCATTCCCGTCGTGCCGCAAGGCGGCAATACCGGGCTGGTTCTGGGCAGCGTGCCCGATGCCAGCGGCCGCGCCGTGGTACTGTCGCTGGCGCGCATGCAAACGATCCGGCAAGTCGATCCCGTCAACCGCACCATGACCGTCGATGCGGGCGTTGTCCTGCAGCGTGCGCAGGAGGCGGCCGCTGAACAGGGATGCCTGTTCCCGCTGTCGCTGGCGGCGGAGGGCAGCTGCACCATTGGCGGCAACCTTTCCACCAATGCCGGCGGCACCGCCGTGCTCCGTTACGGCAATTCGCGCGAACTGTGCCTGGGGCTGGAGGTGGTGACGCCGCAGGGCGAGATCTGGTCGGGATTGCGCGGCCTGCGCAAGGACAATACCGGCTACGATCTGCGCGACCTGTTCATCGGTGCGGAAGGCACGCTGGGCATCATCACAGGGGCTGTGCTCAAGCTCTATCCACAACCCAAAGCGTCCGTGACCGCACTGGCGGGGCTGGAATCCCCCGCGGCTGCTTTGCGTCTGCTGTCCATCCTGCAGGACCATTGCGGCGCGAGCCTGACTGGTTTCGAACTGATGTCTGCTTATTGCCTGCAGCTGGTGGGCAAGCACTTTCCGGCGCTGGCGCAGCCGCTGGCCGGGCAGCATGCCCAGTATGCCTTGTTGGAGCTGTCGAGCAGCGAATCCGAATCGCATGCGGCTGCACTTCTGGAAAGCGCGCTGGGGGTAGCGCTAGGCGAAGGCGCGGCGCAGGATGCGGTGGTCGCCAGTTCGGCCGCCCAGTCGCGCGGGCTGTGGGACCTGCGCGAGCACATCCCCCTGGCGCAGGCGGCGGACGGCAAGAATATCAAGCACGATATTTCGCTGCCGGTGTCGTCCATCGCGGATTTCATCTCCCGCACTGAACCGCAGCTGCAGGCGGCCTTCCCCGGCTGCCAGCTGGTGTGCTTTGGACACCTTGGCGACGGCAACCTGCATTTCAACGTGGCGCCGCCGCCCGGCGTGGCGAACGAGGACTTCCTGCATAGCCAGGAGGCCGTCAACCGCGTAGTGCACGATGCGGTGGCGGCTTTCGGCGGTTCCATCTCGGCTGAGCACGGAATCGGCGCTTTGAAGCGCGACGAACTGGCGCGTTATAAATCGCCGGTGGAGTTGAACCTGATGCGGGCCATCAAGGCTGCATTGGATCCTTTGGGCTTGATGAATCCGGGGAAAATACTATGAAACTCCTGCCCTTGCTGCTGTTGGCCTTTATCCTTCCCGCAGGGGCGCAAACCCTGCACAAGTGCGTCGTCGACGGAAAAACCAGCTACTCGCAGCAGCCCTGCGAGAAAGGCCTTGCCGGCACGGTCGCCGTGCCAGTGGCTCCGCCGCCCGATCCCGCCGCCGCGGCCGACCTGAAACGCCAGGAACGCGAGGCCGAGAAGCTGGCCGCGGCGCGCCGCAAGCGCGAAGCGAAGGATGAGCGCGAGGAACTGGCTGCTGCGCGCGCCGTCGCCGTCCATAACAAGAAGTGCAAGAAGCTCCAGTTGCAGCAGAAGTGGGCGGAGGAAGATGCGCGCGGTGCGACATTGCAGAACACCGAGCGCGCCAGGCAAAAGGCAAAGCGCGCTGCGGAAATGACCCAGCTGGAATGCGGCGGCTGACGCGTTGGCTGGCCAGCGGCGAGTGGCGCGCGCACCCGGTGCGGGCGCTGACGGCGATCGCTGCGATTGCCATCGGCGTGGCGATGGGGTTTGCGATCCACTTGGTCAATGCAGCGGCCCTGAATGAGTTTTCGACCGCGATCAGCAGCTTGTCGGGACAGGCCGATATCCAGGTCAGCGGCACCGAGGCCACGTTCGACGAATCCATCTATCCCTTGCTTGCCCGACTGCCGGAGGTGGCTGTCGCCTCGCCGGTGCTGGAATTCGATGCTTCCCTGCCGGGTGCGCGGCAGGCGCTGAAAGTCATCGGGCTGGATGTTTTCCGCGCGGGTTTCTTCACGCCAGACCTGATCGGCGCCCCCGAAGAAGATCTGCAGTACGACACACTGGCAGACGATGCGATTTTCCTCTCTCCCGCCGCCATGAGCTGGCTGCAAGCTCGCCCCGGTGGCGAGCTGCGGCTCCAGGCAGGCAGCAAGGTGGCCGTGCTGCGCGCGGCGGGTTCGCTACAACGGGCGCGGGTCGGGCAGCGTTTCGCGGTGATGGATATTGCGGCGGCGCAGTGGCAGTTTCAGCGCCTGGGCAAGCTGTCGCGCGTGGATTTGAAACTCCGTGACGGCGTGGATCGGGGCGCGTTCGAGCGCGCACTTGCAGGGCGGCTTGAACGCGACTACCCCGGCCGTTTCCGGGTCGGCCAGCCGAACGACGCCGGGCAGGAAAGCCGCAATGCGAACCTGAGCCGGGCGTATCGCGTCAACCTTAGCGTGTTGGCGCTGGTGGCGCTGTTTACAGGCGCCTTCCTTGTGTTTTCATCGCAGGCCTTGTCGGTCCTGCGCCGCCGCAGCGAATTCGCGCTGCTGCGCGTGCTTGGACTGGAGCGGCGCCAGTTGATCCGGCAGGTACTGCTGGAAGGCGCTTTGCTGGGAACTATCGGCGCGGCGCTCGGCGTGGCCGGCGGCTATGCACTGGCCGCCGCCGTGCTGCGCCTGTTCGGCGGCGACCTTGGCGCGGGCTATTTCGCAGGCGTGCAGCCCACGGTCCAGTGGGCCCCCGGCGCCGCGCTGGCTTACTTCGCGCTTGGCCTGGGCGTGGCGCTGCTGGGCGGCCTGGCGCCGGCGCTCGATGCGGCGCGGGCGCGGCCAGCCGTGGCGCTCAAGGCCGGCACCGATGAAACCGCGCTGCGTCCACTCGCACGCCCCTGGCTCGGGCTGACCTGCCTGGCGGCTGCGGGCGCCATGGCGTTTGCGCCGCCGGTGTTTGAATTGCCGCTCTTCGGCTACCTGTCGATCGCGCTGCTGCTGGTCGGTGCGATTGCGCTGATGCCGCCGCTCGCGGGCACAACGTTCCGCCAGTTGGCTGTGCGCGGCCGTGCTGCGAATCCGGTGCCTGCGCTGGCGCTGGCGCGGCTGGCCAACGCCTCCGGTCAGGCTGGCATCGCGCTGGGCGGGGTGCTGGCCAGTTTCAGCCTGATGGTGGCGATGGCGATCATGGTTGCCAGCTTCCGCACCTCGGTCGACGAGTGGGTGCTGCGCATCCTTCCAGCCGACGTCTATGTCCGCAGCGCTTCAGCGGGGGCAACGGGCGGCCTGACGCCTGCCGAACAGGAGGCACTGCGCGCTGTCCCTGGCATCGCACGCATTGAATTCCTGCGTGTGCATTCCGTCTCGCTGGCGCCGCAGCGGGCCAACGTTGCCATCCTCGCACGGGACGTCGACCCGGCCGATCCGGCCCGTGCCATGGTGCTCGTTGGCGAGCCATTGCCCGCGCAGCACCCTGGATACCTCCAGTCGGCCGAATCCGCCAGCCTTCCGCCAGCATGGGTTTCCGAAGCGATGGCGGACCTGTATGGCGCGCACACCGGCGACACGATACGCCTGCCATTGCAAGGCAAGCCGAGGGAATTCCACGTCGCGGGCGTTTGGCGCGACTATGCACGCGCAGGCGGAGCCGTCATCATCCGCCGCAGCGACTATATCGCCATGACCGGCGACCGCGACGCCGGCGACGCCGCGCTCTGGCTCGCCAAGGATGCCAGCGTCGCGCAGGTGCAGGAGAACATCCGCAAACTCCCCTTCGGCGAACTGCTCGAAACCAGCATCCCATCCGAAATCCGCAACCTGACACTGAAAATCTTCGACCGCAGCTTCGCCGTCACCTACCTGCTGGAAGCCATCGCCATCGTCATCGGCCTGTTCGGCGTGGCGGCCACCTTCTCCGCGCAGACGCTGGCCCGCAGCCGCGAATTCGGCATGTTGCGCCACGTCGGCGTCACGCGCGGCCAGATTCTCGGCATCCTGGCGCTGGAGGGCGGCGCGCTCACCACGCTCGGCATCGTGGCCGGCTTCGCGCTCGGCTGGGTCATCAGCCTGGTGCTGGTCCACGTCATCAACCCGCAATCCTTCCACTGGACGATGCAGATGCATTATCCCTGGCCGCTGCTGGGGACCGTCGCCTTGGCGCTGCTGTTGTCGGCGGCCGCCACCGCGCTGATCGCGGGCCGCCAGGCCCTGTCGCAAGGGCCGATTCGGGCCGTGCGGGAGGACTGGTGATGCGCGCCCTGCTTTGCCCCCTGATTGCCGCGCTCATTGCGCTGCCGCTGCAAGCGGCCGACTTCACGCCCGTCAAACCCGGCGTGGAGCTGCGTTTTCCGCGCGATTTCGGCGCGCACCCCGGCTTCAAGACGGAATGGTGGTACGCCACGGGATGGATCGCCACGCCGGACGGCCGCCAGCTCGGCTACCAGGTCACCTTCTTCCGCGCCGGCACCGGCCATGGCAGCGGCAACCCGAGCCAATTTGCGCCCAGGGACATCATCCTGGCCCACGTCGCCCTTTCCGATCCCGCCGTCGGCAAGCTTCTGCACGACCAGCGCACCGCCCGCGCCGGTTTCGGCCTGGCCGGCGCGGCGGCCAACGATACCGACGTCCGGCTGGACGGCTGGCATATGCGCCGCGGCCAGGACGGCAATTATCAGATCGACATCGATGCCGCCGGCTTCTCGTTGGCGCTGAAGCTCGAGCCCACCCAGCCCGTCTTGTTGCAAGGGGACGCCGGCTTTTCCCGCAAAGGCCCCAAGCCCGACCAGGCAAGTTATTACTATAGCAAGCCCCAACTGCGCACCAGCGGCACCGTCACCCGGCGCGGCGCGGCGCCGCAGGCCGTGCAGGGCGTCACCTGGCTCGATCACGAATGGTCAAGCCAGGTGCTCGATCCAGGCGCCGCGGGCTGGGACTGGACCGGCATCAACCTGGACGACGGCGGCGCACTCATGGCATTCCAGATAAGGGACCGCCAAGGTGGTAAACTATGGGCCCACGCGACATGGCGCGATGCATCCGGTAAGATCACGCACTATTCGCAGGACCAGGTCAGTTTTACCCCGCAGGTGCGATGGCGTTCGCCACGCACCCATGCCGAGTATCCCGTCGCCACCCTGATCGCCACCGGCCCGCAACAGTGGCTGGTCAGCCCCTTGCAGCAGGACCAGGAGCTGGATTCGCGCCGCACGAGCGGCGCGGTGTATTGGGAAGGCGCGGTTACAGTGACGCGGGAGGGCAAGCCGGCGGGACGCGGCTACCTGGAGTTGACGGGCTATGTCCGTCCGATGAAACTTTAAACAAGAACGTAGAATACGCAATGAGCACCACCAACAACGGCCAGCCTGAAGCCCGAGAACTCAAGAAAGGCAGCCTCGCCGCCTTCAAGGGCCTGCTGCCCTTCCTCAAGCCTTACCGCAACCGGTTCCTGGTCGCCGGGATCGCGCTGATCGTGGCCGCCGGCTCGACCCTGGCCATTCCGTACGCCTTCAAACAGATGATCGACCTTGGCTTTGGCGCCAATGCCGGCGTGAGCAGCGCCGCCCACGTGAACCAGGTGTTCCTGGCCCTGTTTGCGGTGGCCACGGTGCTGGCGCTGGCCACCGCGGCGCGTTTCTATAGCGTGTCCTGGCTGGGCGAGCGCGTTACCGCCGACATCCGCAACGCCGTGTACTCGCACGTGGTCACGCAGAGCCCCGAGTTCTTCGAAACCACCAAGACCGGCGAGGTGCTGTCGCGCCTGACCACCGACACGACCCTGATCCAGAGCGTCGTGGGCACCAGCATTTCCATGGCCCTCCGCAATGTGCTGCTGTTCCTGGGCGGCCTGGTCATGCTGTTCGTGACCAGCCCCAAGCTCTCGTCCATCATCATCGGCCTGCTGGTGCTGACCGTGCTGCCGATCGTGATCTTCGGCCGCCGCGTACGCAAGCTCTCGCGCGACTCGCAGGACCGCGTGGCCGACGCTTCGGCCATGGCCGGCGAAATCCTGAACGCCATGCCGACCGTGCAAGCCTTCACCCACGAACAGCTGGAGGCGCAGCGCTTCGGCGGCTCGGTGGAAGGCGCCTTCAGCACCGCCATGCGCCGCATCCAGGCGCGTGCCTTCCTGACCATGCTGGCCATCGTGCTGGTGTTCGGCACCATCGTGTTCGTGCTGTGGCTGGGCGCGCACGCCGTGCTGGAAGGCTCGATGACTGGCGGCGACCTGGGGCAATTCATCCTGTATGCATCGATCGTCGCCGGTGCGATCGGCGCCCTGTCCGAGGTAATGGGCGAGGCCCAGCGTGCGGCCGGCGCCACCGAGCGCCTGCTGGAGCTGCTGGCGGTACGTTCCGACATCCAGAATCCGGCGCAACCGCAAGCCCTGCCGCCGCGCGCCGCCAATGGCGCGGCCCTGAGCCTGTCCGACGTCTCCTTCAGCTATCCTTCGCGCCCGGATACCCTGGCGCTGGACCATGTTTCGCTGGACGTCAAGCCGGGCGAAACCATTGCCGTGGTCGGCCCTTCGGGCGCAGGCAAGACCACCCTGTTCCAGATGCTGCTGCGCTTCTACGACCCGCAATCGGGCGCGATCCGCCTGGACGGCACCGACATCCGCCTGCTGGACCTGCACACCCTGCGCGGCGCCATCGGCATCGTGCCTCAGGATACGGTGATCTTCTCGGCGGACGCGATGGAAAACATCCGCTACGGACGCGCCGACGCCACCGACCAGGAAGTGATCGAAGCAGCACGCATGGCGGCAGCCCACGAATTCATCGAACGCCTGCCGCACGGCTATAAATCCTTCCTCGGCGAGCGCGGCGTGCGCCTGTCCGGCGGCCAACGCCAGCGCATCGCCATCGCCCGCGCGCTGCTGAAAAATCCTCCGCTGCTGCTGCTCGACGAGGCGACCAGCGCGCTGGATGCCGAATCCGAGCGACTGGTGCAGGGCGCGCTGGAGGCGGCCATGGTTGGCCGCACCACCATCATCATCGCGCACCGCCTCGCAACCGTGCAGCGCGCCGACCGCATCATCGTCATGGAAGACGGCAAGATCGTCGAAACCGGCACGCACCAGTCGCTGGTGGCGCTGGGCGGCATCTACGCCAACCTGGCGGCGCTCCAGTTCCACAACGTCCACGTGACCCACTGAGGCGACCGTGACCGACGCCGAACTGCGCCAAAGCTGCCATACCGTCCTGCCCGGCCACCGCCAGCCGTCGCCGGCCGAGACCTTTGCCGCCATGGCGCAATGGTGCGAGGCCAACGGCATCGCCCATGATGTGTACGGCGAAGGTGAATTGATCCAGTCGTTCGAGCAGAAGGTCGCCGGCCTCCTGGGATTCGAAGGGGCCACCTTCTGCATCACCGGCACCATGACCCAGGTCACGGCCCTGCGCCTGGCCTGCATGGAACGCGGCAGCCGCCTGGTCGCGCTGCACCCGACGGCGCATATCTTCAAGCACGAACGCGGCAACCACCAGTTGCTGGACCACTTCCAGGCGCTGCAACTGGGCGACCTGCACCGCCCGTTCACCTTGGCCGAATTGCAGGCCGTGCCTGACAAACTGGGCGCCGTGTCGCTGGAACTGCCGGCGCGCGAACTGGGCGGCCAGTCGCCGCACTGGGATGAACTGCAAGCCATCAAGGCACATTGCCGCGAACAAGGCATTCACCTTCACATGGATGGCGCCCGGCTGTGGGAAGCCGCAGCGGGCTATGGCCGTCCTCCGGCCGAACTGGCGGCGGGCTTCGACAGCGTCTACGTTTCGCTGTACAAGGGTATTGGCGGCCTCGGTGGCGCCATGCTGCTGGGCAGCCGCGCCTTCATCGCCCGCGCCCAGGAGTGGTTCCGCCGCCAGGGCGGCAACGTCATCCACCGCAGCCCGTACGTGGTGGCTGCCGCCATGCAGTTCGACGCACGCCTGGCGGCCATGCCCGAATATTTCCGCCGCACGCAATGGCTGTACGAAGCCTTGCGCGATTTTCCGCAGCTGCGCGCCAACCCTGCGCAGCCGCATGCGAACATGCTGCACATCCACGCTCCGGTCGAGCGCGACCGCCTGCTGCAGATCCGTAACGAGGTCGCCGCCCAGCACGGGGTCTGGCTGCTGAACCGGGTGGCGCATGCGCAATTGCCCGGCACCAGCTACACCGAATGGTATGTCGGCGATAACCTGATGGCGCTAACGGACGAACAAGTCCGCCACGCCCTGAAACTTTGGAGCGATGCACTATGAGTTTTGCCTCGCTTGATTTGATCGACGGGCTGCAGCGCACCCTCGACTCTATTGGCTACAAGACACCGACGCCGGTACAGAAACAGGCGATTCCTGCCGTGCTGGCGGGCCGCGACCTGCTGGCCGCAGCGCAGACCGGAACCGGCAAAACCGCCGCTTTCGCCCTGCCCCTGCTGCAGCGCCTCGCCCTGGAAGGCGATCAGGCGTCGCCGAATCACATTCGCTGCCTGGTGCTGGTCCCTACGCGCGAACTGGCCGAGCAGGTCTATCAAAGCTTCCACACATATGGCTTTAACCTGCCGCTGCGATCCGCCGTAGCTTATGGCGGCGTGCCGATGGAGCCGCAGATGGCCAAGCTGCGCAAGGGTCTTGACGTGCTGGTCGCAACGCCCGGCCGCCTGCTCGACCTGCATCGCAAGGGCGCCCTGGAGTTCGGCCAGCTGCAGGCGCTCGTCCTGGACGAAGCGGACCGCATGCTGGACCTGGGCTTTGCCGCCGACCTCGACCTGCTGTTCGCCGTGCTGCCGGCAGAGCGCCAGACGCTGCTCTTCTCCGCCACCATGCCGGACGCGATCCGCGCAATGGCGAAGCAGTTGCTGCGCGATCCGCTCATGGTCCAGGCCAGCGCCCCCAATACCACGGCACGCACCGTGCGCCAGATGGTCTTCACGACGGACAAGCGCAACAAGCCCGAGCTGTTCCTGCACCTGCTGCGCAAGGAAGGCTGGGGCCAGGTGCTGGTCTTCGTCAAGACACGCAAGGGTGTCGAGCAGCTGGTTGGACTGTTGCAGGGCGAAGGCATTGCCGCCGATTCGATCCATGGCGACAAACCGCAGCCGGCCCGCATCAAGGCACTGAAACGGTTCAAGGCGAACGATGTGCAGATCCTGGTGGCGACCGACGTTGCTGCGCGCGGCCTGGACATTGAAGCGCTGCCGCTGGTGGTCAATTTCGACCTGCCGACCGTGGCGGAAGATTACGTGCACCGGATTGGCCGTACCGGCCGCGCCGGCGCAGAGGGCGAAGCGATTTCGCTGGTGTGCGCGGACGAAGTGGAACTGCTTCGCGCCATCGAAAAACTGACGGGCGCGGTCCTGCCCCGCACGGAAGAAGCCGGCTTTGAAGCGGACCACCGGGTGCCGTCGACCGGCACGCCGAGCGCGCCCGCCGCGCCGGCCCGCCCCGCGGCCAAACAGGCGCGCGGCGCCGGCGCCAAGCCAGCCAAGGCGGTGCCTGCAGCGAAGCAAGCCGCAAAGGAGCGGGACGATACACCGCGCCCTGCCGGCGGCTTCGGCGGTCTCAAGGAAGACCTGCCGCCGAAAGAGAAACCACGCCAGCGCGGGCCAATCTACGGCGCACGTCCAGGCAGCCCCGGCGCGGGCAGCGGCGGCGCAGCGCGCGGACCGGCGGGCGGCGGGCGCAGTGGCCCGGGCGCCGGAGCCGGCGGCGGCAAGGTCGTGGTCACCGCCACGCGTGGCGCCAAATCGGCAGCCCGCGCCGCAGGACGCGCAGCCGCCAAACCCGGCGGCCGTGGCAATAAACGATAAACGGAGAGACGCATGAAGCAGTACAAGGAATTGATCAGCACCGTGCTGGAACAAGGCAGCTGGCAGGACAACCGCACCGGCATCCGCACCCTAAGTGTGCCCGGCGCGATGATGCGCTTCGACCTGAACGACGGTTTCCCCGCCGTCACGACCAAGAAACTGGCCTTCAAGTCGGTGGTCGGCGAATTGTGCGCCTTCCTGCGCGCCTCGCGCAGCGCCGCCGATTTCCGCGCACTTGGCTGCAAGGTCTGGGACCAGAACGCCAACGAAAACCAGCAATGGCTGGCCAATCCACACCGCACCGGCACCGACGACCTGGGCCCGGTGTACGGCGTGCAGTGGCGCCAGTGGCCCGGCTACAAGGTGCTGGACGCCGCCGCCGCCGCGCAAATCGCGGACGCAGAACGCAACGGCTTCCGCCAAGTAGCCCCGCTGGTGGAAGACGGTGTGCAGAAAGTGTTGATGTACAAAGCCATCGACCAGCTGCGCGAATGCCTGGACACCATCGTCAACAATCCATCGAGCCGCCGCATCCTGTTCCACGGCTGGAACCCGGCGGTGCTGGACCAGGTGGCGCTGCCGGCTTGCCACCTGCTGTACCAGTTCATCCCCAACGCCACGACGCGCGAAATCTCACTCTGCCTCTATGTGCGCAGCAACGACATCGGCCTGGGGACCCCGTTCAATATCGCGGAAGGCGCTGCCCTGCTGCACCTGGTGGCACGCCTGACCGGCTATAAGCCGCGCTGGTTCAGCTACTTTATCGGCGACGCGCACATCTACGAGAACCACATGGAGATGGTGCAGGAGCAGCTCAAGCGCGAGCCGCTGCCGCTGCCACAGCTGCACATCAACAGCCGCGTGCCTTCGTTCGCGGAAACCGGCAAGTACGAGCCGGAATGGCTGGAGAAGATCGAGCCTTCCGACTTCACGCTGGAAGGCTATCAACACCACGCGCCTCTGACGGCGCCGATGGCTGTTTAAGCAGTTTCTTCTTCGGGGACGACGCTGCTCCACCACTGATTGGCGGAGTCTTCCCCTTCCTTCTCCAGCAGGTAGTGATAGCCGCGCTGCGCGGCTTCATTCAACAGGCGCGGATCGTTCAATGCCGCCTCGCGCAGGTGATCCACGCCCTGGCGGTTGCCCTCTTCCAGCAGCACGCGGCCATACATCAGCGAGGCCTTGGGATACGGCCCGCCCGGTCGCTTCAATTGCTCCACCAGCGCCGGCTTGGCGGAAGCGGCGGACTCGAATTCCAGCCTCAGGGCAGCCAGCTCCTGCAAATCGGGCACCGGCAGCTTATTTAGCGGCTGCGCGGAAAGCGCGCCGATGCGTGCCTGCGACGTTGTGACATGGCGGAAGCGCTCGCGCCAGCCGCGCGAATTGGCTTCCCACCACTGCTTGTCGAATTCCGCCTCGAGCTTCTTGCCCACGCCCGATGCCAGCATCACGTCGGCGGAGCAGACCTCGACCGGCTCCGGCAACGAGGGCGCAACGCCGATCGCATCCAGTCGCTCCCGCAAGCAGGGATGGGTATCGGCCACGTCGGAACGCACGGCCCAGGCGGCGTCAAGCGCGGCCTTCGACGCCCATTCTTCGTAATTCGCCCTGAACGCCGAGCGCATCGACGCAAAAGGCATGAATGGCGGCCTTTCGGCACGATCAGCGTTTTCATACATCTTGGGCCAGAAGGAGCGGTACACCCATGCGCCGAGCAGGTGGACGCGCACCAATCCGTGCGCGCGGGCCGTACGCCCCGCCATTTCGACCGCCATGCCGTCGGCCTCGTACTCGTTCTGGCGCGCCAGCACGAAGGTGTAGGCGTCGTAGTATGGGAAGAATTTGCCGAGCGAGCCGGCAATAATGCGGCTCACCACATTGTCGTCGGCGCTTTGCTCGACATGCTTGTACATGTCGACGAAGAGCAGGCGCTGGCGGTACACCCACGTCGCCGCCTTGCCATGATTGCCGCACAGGTGGCCGTATTCATGAGCCAGCGTGCCAAGCATCTCCTTGGACGTTGCCCCGAGCAGGTACGGCAGGCCGACCATCAGGTAGTTTCGGTAGCCCCCGAAAATGCCGAAGCGGGCGTGCTGGCAGATGGCGGCGTTGTATTCGTCCGTGACCAGGACATGGTGGATGCGCGGCCCCTGCAGCTTGGCGTGCAATTTATCGAGGATGTCGAACAGCTTGGGCGCTTCGGAGCGCTCCAGGGCGCGCCCGGTGGGCCGCTCCAGGCGCATGAACATGACGCGCAGGACAAGGAAAATCAAGGGAAGCAGGAACAGGCCAAACAGTCCTATCTTGACCGTCACGAAGGCCCGATGCGATTCCAGGGCCCAGCGCATGAGCGTGATGAACAGCGCGACCAGTCCCGCCAGCCCGCCAAACAATACAACATAGGCGGACAGGCTGATCGCAAGCACCTTGCGGCGGAACGCCGCCGGGCTGGCATGTGAATCCAGCTCCAGGCGGCGTACCAAATGTTCAAATTCCCTGCGGTCCAATCGCTCTCCTCATTCAAAATTCTTCCCAATCTCCTACTGCGCTGTTGGCCACTTTGCGCGCAGCAGGAGCCTTCGGCGATCGCAGTGCCGGCTTGGCCACCGCGGCAGGCTTGCTGCGCGCGGCCTGTATCACGGCGCGGGCCTGGACGGCGGCCGATGGCGCGCGGCGCTGGCCGTCGATCTGGAACACGCTCACCACCCGCGACAGGCTGCTTGCCTGGTCCTGCAGCGCGGCGGAAGCCGATGCGGCTTCTTCCACCAGCGCGACGTTCTGTTGGGTAATTGTATCCATCTCCGTGATCGCATGGTGGATTTGCTCCAGCCCCGCCGTCTGCTCCTGGGTTGCGCTGGTGATTTCACCCATGATGTCGGTCACGCGCTGGATGCTGGTGACGATGTCCTTCATCGTGGCGCCGGCCTGGTTCACCAGCTTGGCGCCGCTTTCCACCTTGCCGACGGAATCGTCGATCAGCTGCTTGATCTCCTTGGCGGCGGCGGCCGAACGCTGCGCCAGGTTGCGCACCTCGCTGGCAACGACGGCAAAGCCGCGGCCTTGCTCGCCGGCCCGCGCCGCTTCCACGGCGGCATTCAGCGCCAGGATATTGGTCTGGAAGGCGATGCCGTCGATCACGGCGATGATATCCACGATCTTGTTGGACGACTCGTTGATCGAGCCCATGGTCTCGACCACCTGCGCCACCACTTCGCCGCCCTTGGTGGCCACGGTCGATGCCGAAACGGCCAGCTGGTTGGCCTGGCGCGCGTTGTCGGCATTCTGGCGCACGGTGCTGGTGAGTTCTTCCATCGAGGAGGCGGTTTCCTCCAGTGATGCAGCCTGCTCGCCGGTGCGGTGCGACAGGTCCATATTGCCGGCGGCGATCTGGCCCGAGGCGCTGGAAATGGTATCGCTGCCGCCGCGCACTTCCGCGACGATGGCTGCGAGATTGTCGCGCATCTTGTCCAGCGCGCGCAGCAGCTCGCCGAATTCATTGGCGGCATGGGTAGTTGCCTGGCCTTTCAAATCGCCGTCGGCGACGCGGTGCGCCACGGCCATGGCTTCGGCCAGCGGCTCGGAGATGGCCTTCATCAGCACCATGCCGGCGAACACGCTTAGCGCCAGGCCACACACCAGCACCACGGTCACCGTGGTGCTGTTGCGGCTCAAGCCCGCCGCAACTGCCGCGGCATCATCCGCAATGCGCTTGTCGGCATGCTCGGACAGGGCTTTCAGCGCCACGTCGCCAACGCGGTAGGACGGGTTGATCTTCTTGATCAGCACCGTTTCGGCGTCGTCCCAGCGGTTTTCCTTGACGGCTGCGGTGGCGGCGCGGATGTGCGCAATGCCCAGGCCATCGCTCTTGGCGAACCATTCTTCGGCAAGCTTGCGCTCTTCCGGGTTCTTGATGCTGGCCAGGTAGTCTTCCCAGTGCTTGGCGGCGCGGGCGGTGGTTTCATCCACGATGTTGAAGTGGTTGGTCAGCGGGTGGTCGTGCAGCTTGCTCCAGGCCAGGTCCGGATTGTGCTGCAAGGCCTGCAGGATCTGGCTGCGGCCAGTTTCCATGTCGAGACGGATGGCGTTGCGCTCCGCAATGTTCTTCTGGTTGGCGACAGTCACGTCCTTCACCAGGCCGACCGAGCGCTCCGCACTCAGGATTCCAAGGCCGCCAATAATGGCCAACAGGCCAATCAGCAGACCTAGCACCCCAATCAACAGGGTTTTGATCTTGAAATTATTAAACATCGCTCACTCCTTTACCAACGATTTGAAAAACTGATGCAACCGGCCCCGCAACTCCGAAACTTCGTCGAACTCGATATAGGTGATGTCCACCAGGTCGTCCAGTTCGCGCAGCAGCGTTGTCTTGATCGGCGCGCCTTTCCATACCAGGAACAGGATAGGGGTTCGGCGGCCTTTGAATATGTGATAGCTCAACTCAAACGCACTGCTTTCGCTCATTCCGACACGAATGTTGACCAAAACGTCCGCCTGATCCAGCAATGCAAGGCGGTGGCGGCGGAAATTCTGCGGCGTGAACGGCATGCCCTGGCTGCGCTCAAACGAGGCACGGAAGGTTTCCGCGCTTTCCGCCTGCAAGCCCGTCAGGTAGTCGAAGGCGTGCGGCAGGCCGTTTGCGCTGTCGATCATCTGCATGATTTCGCCGATCATGCGTTGTTCGCGTTCGTCCGATTCGGTGAACGGCTGGCGGATGAAGACCTTGAGCGGGTCCACGCCAACGCTGCGCTGGCGCGAGTCGGCGCGGCGCTCGGGCATTTTCCATGCTGCCGCCGCCAGGTCCGCAGCGCCAGGGACGGGGCGCGGCGCAAGTGGCGGCGCCTTGCGCTGGCCGCCTTCAGCCGTTTCGGCCATCGCGTGCAGTTCCTGCAGCGATCGCACCGCCGTGCAGCCGACGTGCTTGCGCGCCTCGGCCGCCGCTTCGGCTGCGGCGATCGTCGTGAACATCACCGTGCCGCTGGCCAGGGCCGCCGTGCGCAGGCTGCGGGTAGCCGCGATGGCGCTGCGCTTTTCGTCGACCGTGACCACGGCCATGGCGATTTCGCGCAGGGCCAGCAGGCCAAGCAGGGTCTCGTCTTCAATCGTATTGACGGGCACTTCGCCCGCTTCCAGCACGGCCGCGGTGACCTCGCTGGCACACAGCGAATAGCCGGCGTCGGCAAGTTCGCGCGCAAGTGCCACGGCTCGTGCCTGGTCGGCCTTGCGCACCCGCATGTACACATGCCCCTTTAGCGGGATGCGCACTCCGGCGCCCAGTTCCGCCTTCAGGAAAGCCTCGCCGAAGGTGGCTCCGGTGCCCATGACCTCCCCGGTCGATTTCATTTCCGGCCCGAGGATGGTATCCACCCCGGGGAATTTCGCAAACGGCAAAACTGACTCCTTGACGCTGTAATAAGGCGGCACCACTTCGGCAACCACGCCCTGCGCTGCCAGCGAGCGGCCAGCCATGCAGCGCGCCGCGACCTTGGCCAACTGCACACCGGTCGCCTTCGAAACGAATGGCACGGTGCGCGAGGCGCGCGGATTCACTTCCAGCACGTAGATACGGTCAACCGTGCGACCGTCCGCTTTCTGGCGCTGCACGGCGAACTGCACGTTCATCAGGCCTACCACGTCCAGGCCGCGGGCCAGGCGCTCGGTCTGGCGCTTGATCTCGGCCACGGTGCTGTCGGCCAGGGAATACGGCGGCAGGCTGCAGGCCGAGTCGCCGGAATGGATGCCGGCCTGCTCGACGTGCTCCATCACGCCGCCAATCACCACGTCGACGCCGTCGCTGACGCAATCGACATCGACTTCGATCGCATCGTTCAGGAAGCGGTCCAGCAATACCGGCGAATCATGCGAGACCTTGACCGCCTCGCGCATATAGCGCTCCAGGTCGGCCCTTTCGTGGACGATCTCCATGGCGCGGCCTCCCAGCACATAGGACGGGCGCACCACCAGCGGATAGCCGATCTCCTCCGCCATGGCGACCGCCTGCTGCTCGGTGCGCGCCGTGCGGTTGGAAGGCTGGCGCAGGTCCAGCTCGAACAGCAGTTTCTGGAAGCGCTCACGGTCTTCCGCGGCATCGATCATGTCGGGCGAAGTGCCGATGATGGGGACGCCATTGGCTTCCAGCGCCAAGGCCAGCTTGAGCGGGGTCTGGCCGCCGTACTGCACGATCACGCCTTCCGGTTTTTCCAGGGCGACGATTTCCAGCACGTCTTCCAGCGTCAGCGACTCGAAGTACAGCCGGTCGGAGGTATCGTAGTCGGTCGACACGGTCTCCGGATTGCAGTTGACCATGATGGTCTCATAGCCATCCTCGCGCATCGCCAGCGCGGCGTGCACGCAGCAGTAATCGAACTCGATGCCCTGCCCGATCCGGTTCGGGCCGCCGCCCAGCACCATGATCTTGCGCGCATTGGTCGGCTGGGCCTCGCATTCCTCGTCGTAGGTCGAATACATGTAGGCGGTGCGGGTGGCGAATTCGCCGGCACAGGTGTCGACGCGCTTGTAAACCGGACGGATATCCTGCGCATGGCGCTGCGCGCGCACCGCGTCTTCATGCACGCCCAGCAGGTGCGCCAGGCGGCGGTCGCTGAAGCCTTGCTGTTTCAGGCGGCGCAGCACCTGGCGGTCGAAGCCGCCCAACTGCTGCGTGGCCACCCACTCTTCAACTTCCACCAGGTCCTGGATCTGGGCCAGGAACCATGGATCGATATGGGACAGGCGATGCACATCAACCAGCGACATGCCTTGCGCGAACGCTTCGCCCACGTACCAGATGCGTTGCGGACCGGGCAGGCGCAGTTCCTGCTCGATCACGTCGCGGCCGGTGGCAATGCGCTGCAGGCCGTCGACGCCGATGTCCAGTCCGCGCAGCGCTTTCTGGAACGACTCCTGGAAGGTGCGGCCCATGGCCATTACTTCGCCGACCGACTTCATTTGCGTGGTCAGGCGGTCGTTTGCACCGGCGAATTTCTCGAAGGCGAAGCGCGGGATCTTGGTCACCACGTAATCGATGGCCGGCTCGAACGAGGCCGGGGTGGCGCCGCCGGTAATATCGTTCTGCAGCTCGTCCAGAGTGAAGCCCACGGCCAGCTTGGCGGCCACGCGGGCAATCGGGAAGCCGGTCGCCTTGGACGCCAGCGCCGAGGAGCGCGACACGCGCGGGTTCATCTCGATCACGATCATGCGGCCGTCTTGCGGATTGACCGCGAACTGCACGTTCGAGCCGCCGGTGTCCACGCCGATTTCGCGCAGCACTGCCAGGGCGGCGTCGCGCATGATCTGGTATTCCTTGTCGGTCAGGGTCTGTGCCGGCGCGACGGTGATGGAGTCGCCCGTGTGCACGCCCATCGGGTCCAGGTTTTCGATGGAGCAGACGATGATGCAGTTGTCCTTGCGGTCGCGCACCACCTCCATCTCGAATTCCTTCCAGCCGATCAGCGATTCTTCGATCAGCAGTTCGGAGGTGGGCGACAGTTCCAGGCCGCGCAGGCAGATGGCCGTGAATTCATCGGCGTTGCGCGCGATGCCGCCGCCGCTGCCACCCATGGTGAACGATGGGCGGATGACGACCGGGAAGCCGAGCTTTTCCTGCGCCTGCCACGCTTCGGCCATGGAATGGGCGATGCTGGAACGGGCAGATTCCAGGCCGATGCGGCCCATGGCTGCCTTGAACTTGGCGCGGTCTTCCGCGCGGTCGATGGCTTCCGGCGTTGCGCCGATCAGCTCCACGTTGAAGGCGTCCAGCACGCCGTTGCGGTGCAGGTCCAGGGCGCAATTGAGCGCGGTCTGGCCGCCCATGGTCGGCAGCACGGCTTGCGGGCGCTCTTTCTCGATGATGCGCGCCACCGTTTCCCAGTTGATCGGTTCGATATAGGTGACGTCGGCCATGCCGGGATCGGTCATGATGGTGGCCGGGTTGCTGTTCACCAGCACCACCTCGTAGCCTTCTTCGCGCAAGGCCTTGCAGGCCTGGGCGCCGGAATAATCGAATTCACAGGCCTGGCCGATCACGATCGGGCCGGCGCCGATGATCAGGATGCGCTGGATGTCGGTACGCTTAGCCATGGCGTGCGCCCTCCATCATGCTGACGAAACGGTCGAACAGCGGCGCCAGGTCGTGCGGCCCCGGCGAAGCCTCAGGGTGCCCCTGGAAGCAGAAGGCCGGCTTGTCGGTGCGGCGGAAGCCTTGCAGCGATCCGTCGAACAGCGAAATGTGAGTGACTGCGCAGTTATTCGGGAGCGAATCGGGATCGACTGCGAAGCCGTGGTTTTGCGAAGTGATCATCACGCGGCCCGTTTCGACGTCTTGAACTGGGTGGTTGGCGCCATGGTGGCCGAATTTCATTTTCATCGTGCGTGCGCCGGAAGCCAGCGCCATGATTTGGTGTCCAAGGCAGATGCCGAAGGTTGGCACGCCGCGTTCGATCAGTTCGCGCGCGGCCTCGATGGCGTAGCCGCAGGGTTGCGGGTCGCCGGGACCATTGGACAGGAAGATGCCGTCCGGGTTCAGCGCCAGGGCGGCAGCGGCGCCGGCTTGCGCCGGCAGCACGGTCACGCGGCAGCCGCGCTGCGCCAGCATGCGCAGGATGTTCGCTTTCACGCCGAAGTCGAAGGCCACCACGTGGCGCCCTGGTTGCAACTGTCGGCCGTGGCCATGGCCCAGGCTCCATTCGGTCTCGGTCCATTCGTACGGCGCGGCGGTGCTGACGGTTTGCGCTAAATCGAGGCCAGAGAGGCCGGGGAATTCGCGCGCCAGGTGCAGCGCTTCGTCGGCCGAACCGCCGGCCACGATGGCGCCGGACTGGGCGCCTTTTTCGCGCAGGATGCGGGTCAGTTTGCGGGTATCGACGCCCGCAATCGCCACCACGCCCTGCTCCGCCAGCCAGGACGACAGGTCCTGCTCGGAGCGGAAATTCGAGGCCAGGAAAGGCACGTCCTTCACGACCAGGCCGGCGGCGTGGATGCGCGAGGCTTCGCCATCTTCGCGGTTGACACCGGTATTGCCGATGTGCGGATAAGTCAGCGTGACAATCTGGCGGCTGTAGCTCGGGTCACTCAGGATTTCCTGGTAGCCGCTCATGGCCGTATTAAAGACAACTTCGCCTGCCGTGGCGCCATTGGCGCCGATTGAGGCGCCTTCAAAGATCGTGCCATCGGCCAGTGCGAGAATAGCGCGCCCGGCATTCCCATAGGGATGCTTGAGTGGGTGTTTCATCAGGGGTTCTCCTGCTCCGTATCGTTATGAAATCTACAAACAGAATTACTCAGCAGTAATTCCTAGCGCGCTGGAAGCTACGATACGTCAGCACACCCCCGCCAAAACTCACGAAATTTCACAAGTGCCCTTTACGGCTCAAATAAAACTTGGCGTGGCGCAATTCCGCAACGTGACCGGAATGCAAAGTGCTCCGATATATAATGTCGGCCATGACAAAATTGACCATCATCGTTGCCACCGACGCCAGTAATGGCATAGGCATCAACAACACACTGCCGTGGCACTTGCCGGAGGACCTGGCGCACTTCAAGCGCCTCACTTCCGGCCATCCGATTATCATGGGCCGCAAGACCTTCGATTCGATCGGACGGCCTTTGCCCAACCGCCGCAATATCGTCATCAGCCGCAACGCCGAATGGCGGCACGACGGCGTGGAGCGCGCCGGCTCGCTGCAGGAGGCGCTGGCCATGGTGGACGGCGTGGACGAGGCCTTTGTGATCGGCGGCGGGCAGATTTTCGAACAGGCCTTGCCGCTGGTTGGCAAGCTTGTAATTACCCGCATCGCCCAAAACTATGAGTGCGATGCCTTCTTCCCGGAACTGCCCGCCGGCCAATGGCGGGAAGTGGCGCGCGAAGAACACGTTTCGGCAGCCGGGCTGCCTTATGCATTTATTACTTACAGCAGGAACTAGAACATGTCCGGACACGGTTTCCACGTCCACGGCCCACATGATCACGCCGTGGAACACGCAGCACACAGCAACGACAAATTCTCCGGCAATATCGCGGTGACCACGGCCATCCTGGCCACCGTGGGCGCCATCTTCGGCTACCAGGGCGGCGCAACCCAGAACGACGCGGCCCTGTTCAAGAACAATGCCGCCATCACCAAAACCGAAGCGGCCAACCGCTGGAACTATTACCAGGCCAAGTCGGCCAAGCAGAACCTGGCCGAACTGGCGATGACGCTGCCGAACGTCGATCCGGAGAAGTACAAGGCCGACGTGGCGCGCTACAAGGAAGAGAAGGAAGCGATCAAGAAGGATGCCGAGGAATGGGAAGCCAAATCGTCCGAATGGGATCATAAGTCCGACCACGCCCTGCACAAGCATCACCAGTGGGCGCTGGCTACCACGGCCGAGCAAATCGCCATCGCGCTGGCGGCGATCACCCTGCTGACCCACCGTAAATGGCTGATGTGGGCCACTTACGGGGTGGCGGCTGTGGGCATCGGCCTGGGCGTTGTTGCGGTGCTGTAAAAAAAATCACCAGTTGCCGGGAATTTCTGAGATACTCCCGGTCTTATTTTTTTTGAGGCGCCTGGTCGCGCCTGGAGACCATCGATGAAATTCCGCTTCCCCATCGTCATTATTGACGAGGATTTCCGTTCCGAGAACACGTCCGGCCTGGGCATTCGCGCCCTGGCAGCGGCGATGGAAAAGGAAGGCATGGAGGTCCTTGGCGTGACCAGCTACGGCGACCTGTCCCAGTTCGCCCAGCAGCAGTCGCGCGCCTCGGCCTTCGTCCTGTCGATCGACGACGAAGAATTCGGCGCCGGCAGCCCGGAGGAGACCGACTTCGCCCTGGCTTCCCTGCGCACCTTTATCGAGGAAATCCGCTACAAGAACGCGGACATCCCGATCTACCTGTACGGTGAAACCCGCACCTCGCGCCATATCCCCAACGATATCCTGCGCGAGCTGCACGGCTTCATCCACATGTTCGAAGACACTCCGGAGTTCGTCGCGCGCCACATCATCCGCGAGGCCAAGTCCTACCTGGACGGCCTGGCGCCGCCCTTCTTCCGCGCCCTGGTGCACTACGCCAACGACGGTTCCTACTCCTGGCACTGCCCGGGCCACTCCGGCGGCGTGGCCTTCCTGAAGTCGCCGATCGGCCAGATGTTCCACCAGTTCTTCGGCGAGAACATGCTGCGCGCCGACGTCTGCAACGCCGTGGAAGAACTGGGCCAGCTGCTGGACCACACCGGCCCTGTCGCCGCGTCCGAGCGCAATGCCGCCCGTATCTACAACGCCGACCACGCCTACTTCGTCACCAACGGCACCTCCACCTCCAACAAGATGGTGTGGCATTCGACCGTGGCGCCGGGCGACATCGTCGTGGTCGACCGTAACTGCCATAAATCGATCCTGCACTCGATCATCATGTGCGGCGCGATCCCGGTGTTCCTGATGCCGACCCGGAATAACCTGGGCATCATCGGTCCGATCCCGCTCGAAGAATTCACCATGGAGAGCATCGAGCGCAAGATCGCCAACAACCCGTTCGCACAGGCCGCCGCCAACAAGAAGCCGCGCATCCTGACCATTACCCAGTCGACCTACGACGGCGTGGTGTACAACGTGGAAACCCTGCGCGAAATGCTGGATGGGAAAATCGACACCCTGCACTTCGACGAAGCCTGGCTGCCGCACGCCACCTTCCACGATTTCTACAAGAACATGCACGCGATCGGCAAGGACCGCCCGCGCGCCAAGGAATCGATGATCTTCTCGACCCAGTCGACCCACAAGCTGCTGGCAGGCCTGTCGCAGGCTTCGCAGGTGCTGGTGCGCGACTCGGAAACCGTGAAGCTGGACAAGGATGCCTTCAACGAGGCGTACCTGATGCACACCTCGACTTCGCCGCAGTACTCGATCATCGCTTCCTGCGACGTGGCGGCGGCCATGATGGAAGCGCCTGGCGGCACCGCCCTGGTCGAAGAATCCATCCTGGAAGCGCTGGACTTCCGCCGCGCGATGAAGAAGATCGACGAGGAGTGGGGCCAGGACTGGTGGTTCAAGGTCTGGGGTCCGGACACCTTTGCCGAAGAAGGCATCGGTTCGCAGGAAGACTGGATCTTCACCGAGGACAGCAAGAAGTGGCACGGCTTCGGCGACCTGAAGCCGGGCTTCAACATGCTCGACCCGATCAAGGCCACCATCGTCAATCCGGGCTTGTCGCTGGACGGCCAGTTCGGCGAGACCGGCATCCCGGCGTCGATCGTGACCAAGTACCTGGCGGAACACGGCGTGATCGTTGAGAAGTGCGGCCTGTACTCCTTCTTCATCATGTTCACCATCGGCATTACCAAAGGCCGCTGGAACACCCTGCTGACCGCGCTGCAGCAGTTCAAGGACGACTACGACAAGAACGCCCCGATGTGGCGCATCCTGCCGGAGTTCTCGGCCGCCAACCCGCGCTACGAGCAGATGGGCCTGCGCGACCTGTGCCAGCAGATCCACGATTTCTACAAGGCCTACGACGTGGCGCGCCTGACCACCGAGATGTACCTGTCGGACATGGTGCCTGCAATGAAGCCGTCCGACGCCTTCGCCAAGATGGCGCACCGCGAAATCGAACGCGTGCAGCTGGACGAACTGGAAGGCCGCATCACCGCCATCCTGCTGACGCCTTACCCGCCGGGTATCCCGCTGCTGATCCCGGGCGAGCGTTTCAACAAGACCATCGTCGACTACCTGCGCTTTGCGCGCGACTTCAACGAACACTTCCCGGGCTTCGAAACCGACGTGCACGGCCTGGTCAAGCGCGAAGTGAACGGCAAGCGCGATTACTTCGTGGACTGCGTCAAGCAATAAAACCGTTCCCCACCGGCAGATGCCGAGCAGGGTCTGACCCAAGGGTCAGACCCGCGTCCATTTTAGGCGGTGGTGTTGACAAGGTTGCCGCTGCTGCCCGCCTGCGGGAGCTTGTCCGCCAGCGATTGCAGGAAGCTGGCCAGCTTGGTTTTGCTGTCGCTGCCATCTGCGCCGAGCGCATCGAGCAGTGAGGAAAACGAAGTCTCCAGCGCTGACGAAGATGAGCTGTCCGAGGAATCGTCTTGCAGCGAAGAGATCAGACTCTCCAGGTCCTGCGCGAGCCGCCCCGGCCCTCCGGCGCCGCCTGGCTCACCTGGCCTGCCTGGACCACCGCCATTGGCGTCCCCCTGCTCATGCAAAGCCGTCATCAGCTGCTGCAGAAAACCGCCCAGCGCTGAAGCGGCGCTATCCTTGTCGCCGGCCGCGACATCGGTCACCCCCAGCGATTCCAGCGCCGAACCAATGGCACTGACAAACCCGCCCTCACCTGGCGCTTGCCCTGATGGCGGCGGAGGCGGCGCCTGCCGGGCCTTGTCGGTGCCGGTGAAAGCCACTTGGCTGGCATAGCTGCTGCTAATCGAATTAATGTTCATGAAAGCCTCCTCGTGGCGGCCGCGCCGACGCGCGCTCATCGAGTTGCTTGCGTTGTTCCGGCGTCAGCACCGCCAAGACCTTCTGATGCGTACGCATATGCGCCAGCATCAGGTTGGCCTGGGCTTGCGCCGCTGCCTGCGCCAGCTTGGCGGCGGCAGCGTCGTCGAACTTGTCCGCATTGCGCATTTCATGCAGCGCGCGCATCGCTTTCTCGTGGGCGCGCTGCTGCTCATGCAGGTACGGCTCCTGCCCGTGCATCAGCTGGAAAATCTTGTCTTCCTGGCTGTCGGATAGCGCGAGGCCATGCAGGAACGGCATGCCCGGCCCACCCATGCGCCCAGGATGACCGCCCGCCATCTCACCGCGCGGCCCGCCGAATGGTGGGCGGTCGCCTTCCGGCGGCGCGCCCTCGTCAGCGCTGGCAGCCAGCGGCAGTGCCATGACGGCAGCCAGCATCAGCTGGATCATTTTGCTTTTATTCATCGTCAATCTCCAGTGGTGGTTAAGAGATTCCATTCTCTGGCGAAGGGCTGTAAAGCGCCGTAAGCAGCAGGTAAAAGCATGTAAAGATGGGGCGGCCCGGCTGGAGGGTTTTGTTATCATGGGACGCATGAACAAGGTGCTTTTGATCGACGATGACGTTGAACTGGTCGGCATGTTCCAGGAATACCTGGTGCAGGAAGGCTTTGACGTCACCACCGCCCACGATGGCGAAAGGGGCGCCGCTGCCGCCCTCACAGGGCTCTACGCCATCGCAGTCCTCGACGTGATGATGCCGCGCATGAACGGCCTGGAAACACTGCGCCGCATACGCGCCGTGAGCCAGATGCCCATCCTGATGCTGACCGCACGCGGCGACGACACCGACCGCATCGTCGGCCTCGAACTGGGCGCCGACGACTACGTCACCAAGCCCTGCACCCCGCGTGAGCTGACGGCCCGCATTCGCGCCATCCTGCGCCGCACACAGGCGGTGCCGGACACCGGCAGCGGGCCACTGGTGGTGGGCCAGCTGTCCATGTGGCCGGAACAGCGCCGCGCGGCATGGAATGGCATCCCCCTGGAACTGACCAGCACCGAATTCAACCTGCTGGAAGTATTGGCGCGCAACGCCGGCAAGCCGGTCAGCAAGAGCGTGCTCTCCGAGCAGGGCCTGGGACGGCCGATGGCGCGCTTCGACCGCAATATCGATGTCCACATGAGCAGCTTGCGCCACAAGCTGGGCTCCATCTCCGACGGCCGTTCCTGCCTGCAGACCGTGTACCGCCTTGGTTACCAGCTGATCCGGGAGTAAGCCGTGGGCCGACTGTTCTGGAAGTTCTTCTTTTCGATCCTGCTCGCCCAGGTGGCGGCAACTGCCGCCATCGGCGGGGCGGTGTGGCTCAAGGCGCGCGCTGCCGCCGAGTCACGCCCGGCAGACATTGAAACCGGGCCACCGGCGGAAATGGCCATCGAATCGGCGGCGGCCACGCTGGCTTTCGGCGGCACCGATGGCCTGCGCCAGCTGCTGGAAAACATGCCGCGCCATCGGGTCTACGCGGTGGGCGATGACGGCAAGGAGCTGTTGGGGCGCATCACCACGCCCGGCATGCTGTCGGACGCGCAGAAAATGCTGTCCAGCGCAGATCCGCACGGCGTCCGCACCGTGACGGCTCCCGACGGGCAGCGTTACCTGCTTTTCCTGCCTTCGCACAAGCACCTTGGCGAGCTTGAGGGCCCGGATTCGCGCGCCCTGCTGGCCGGCTCGGGAATACCCGGCCTCGATCCGCGCGCCTTCCGCCGCCAGGAGTTCCACCGCCCGCCACCGCCATCCGGCCATGCTGCGGCGGCGGACGCAGGTCCCGACGCTGTTGCGCCCCACGGTCCGCCACCGGAGGCTGGACCGGGACCAGGACCTGGCCCTGGCCGAGGCGATCCCGGTGGCCCGCCCCCGCGGTTCCGCCCGCTGACTCCCTTCGTCCCGATCGGCGCCGCAGTGCTGGCAAGCCTGCTGTTCGCGGCATTGCTGGCCTGGTATTTCGCCCGCCCGATCCGCGCGCTGCGGCAAGCCTTCGACGCGGCCGCCAGCGGCGACCTCGCGCCGCGCTTCTCCGCCACGCAGCGCGCCGGCGGCGACGAACTCACTACCCTGGGCCGGGACTTCGACCGCATGACCGCACGCCTGCGTGCGCTGCTCGAAGGCCAGAAAAACCTGCTGCACGACGTTTCCCACGAACTCCGCTCTCCGCTGGCGCGCATGCAGGCAGCCATCGGCCTGGCCCACCAGCAGCCGGAAAAAGCAAGCACCTCGATGGAACGCATCGAGCGCGAAAGCGTACGCATGGACAAACTGGTCGGCGAGCTGCTGACCTTGTCGCGCCTGGAAGCCGGCGCCTGCGACGCCCCACAACAGCAATTCAGCCTGGGCGAACTGCTGGAGGATATCCTGCAGGACGCCAGCTTCGAAGCTGCCAGCAACGGCCTGGAAGTCGCCTTCAGCGGCAACGCCGACGCCCAGCTCACAGGCCAGCCGGAACTGCTGGCACGCGCCATCGAAAATGTGGTGCGCAACGCCATCAAGCACAGCCCAGCCGAAGGCAAGGTCGAAGTGGAAAGCGCACGCGACGCACGCTATATCCGCATCCGCGTGATGGACCGCGGGCCGGGCGTGGCGCCGGAAGACTTGGGGAAGATTTTCCAGCCCTTCTACCGCAGCAGCAGCACGGAGAAGGACGTGGACGGACATGGACTGGGCCTGGCTATTGCCCAGCAGGTAGTGCAGCAGCACCGGGGCCGCATCGCCGCCGCCAATCGTGCCGGCGGCGGACTTTGTGTGGAGCTCTCGCTCCCGCTGGCCGAAACTTAAGCCTTAGGCAGGGTCACGCCGTGCTGGCCCTGGTACTTGCCGTTACGGTCCTTGTACGAGGTTTCGCAGATCTCGTCGCTCTCGAAGAACAGCACCTGGGCGCAGCCTTCGCCGGCGTAGATCTTGGCAGGCAGCGGGGTGGTGTTCGAAAATTCCAGGGTCACGTAGCCTTCCCATTCGGGTTCGAACGGGGTGACGTTGACGATGATGCCGCAGCGCGCATAGGTCGACTTGCCCAGGCAGACGGTCAGCACATTGCGCGGAATGCGGAAGTATTCGATGGTGCGGGCCAGCGCGAAGGAGTTCGGCGGGATGATGCAGACGTCGCTCTTCACATCGACGAAGGAGTTCGAATCGAAGTTCTTCGGGTCGACAATGGTGCTGTTGATGTTGGTGAAGACCTTGAATTCGTCGGCGCAACGGATGTCATAGCCGTAGGAGGAAGTACCGTAGGAAATTACCTTGCGGCCGTCCACGGAGCGTACCTGACCCGGCTCATATGGCTCGATCATGCCGTGTTGTTCCGCCATGCGGCGTATCCATTTATCGCTTTTAATCGTCATCGCAGAGGCTTTCTGGTTTAAATAATGGTGCGGATTTTACATCAGGCGCGCAAGCGCCGGGACTCTTCGGCCGCGTGAAGCTGGCTGCCCAGCATCTGCACGATCAGGTCGCGCGTCAATTCCGCCGCCTGGCGCGGCATCTCCATCGGGAACAGATGCGAGCCGCGCATCATGCGGAAATTGCGGCCCACCAGCTTGCGCGTGTGCTCCAGGCCGGCCTGGCGGTTCTCCACCGAGTTGTCGCCGGCGATGTAGGCCACCGGCACAGGGAACGGGTCCCTGACCAGTTGGCCGATGTGGTGCGGCAGGCTGCGGTAGATCGCCGTTTCCGTCTCGCGGCGGAAGCGCAGCTGCACGCCTTCCGGATGCTGCTCGAGTCCGTGCTCCAGGTAATCGAGCAGCACGCCCGGCGCCCAGGCCGCGAAGATTTCCTTGCTGGCGAAGTGGCGCAGCGCTTCCTTGTGGTTCGGCCACACGTTGCGGCGCTTGGCCGAAAAACGCGCCGGCGAATAGCGGTCCGCCAAGCGGGTCTTCTTGAACAGGCGCCAGAAACTGGCGCGCCAGCCGGCCACCACGGGGGAATCGAGCATGACCAGGCAGCGCACCAGGTCCGGGCGCTGGGCCGCCACCATCAGGCTGAGCATCCCGCCCAGCGAGTGGCCGACCAGGATCACCGGTTCCTTGCGATAGCGGGTTTCCAGCTCGGCGGCCAGCTCCTCCACCAGCTTGGCCCACCCGTCTTCCACTGGATAGCGCGGGTTATGGCCGTGCATGTCCAAGGCCTGCACATCGAAATCCCGACCCAGGTACTCGAAGAACTGGCGGTAGGTGCCCGCCGGATAACTGTTCGCGTGGGCGAAATGGACTTTCGGTTTTGTCATCGACTAATTCTAAAAGCTATGGCAACACGTGTTTCGTGCAAAGCCTCTAATTATGCCAGCAGCGATGTATCTCGGCCATCTTTCCGCGCCAAAAGATGCTAAAATGCCAACCTCTTTTTACAATGAGGAAACAATGCAAAAATATATACTGGGGACGATCGGCGCAGTCTTTCTGATGGCGTCGGCAGCAGCATTCGCGGCGCCGATACCGGCGACTGTGGGAGTAATGACCAGCGCAGGCACGCTTGATTGCGCTAAAACCAGCGATGGCGGTTGCTCCTGGCGCTCGGCCGACCCATCCGGCTACGACACCAAAAGCAGCACGACCCGCAACCTGCTCTCCAGTACGTCCAGCGCGAGCGATGCGCGCGGCACGGCCACTTCTTCCGGGCAGGCGAACCTGCAGACCTATCTGCCGACGCTGCACGCCTATGCCAGCAGCAACGGCAGCTGGACTCCGGACTTCTCTGCGCTGGCGGGAACCATTGACCGTGTCGGTCCGCCGCCGGTGTATTTCACGGGCGCAGGTGCCGCCATTGCCGACGCCAATGTCTGGGCCGTCCAGGGCTATCAGTATATCGGCGCTTCGCCGTTCGCCTTGTCGGTGACCGCCACCCTCGACAGCATCTTTTCCAGCAGCGGCGAGCAAGCTAAAGTCGGCCACTCCGGCTTCTCCCTCAGTATTTTCGATACGGCGGGCTATGTGTTCAACGCGGATTACTACGCGCCCACTGCCCTGCTCACCACCTGCCCGATCATGGGTAATGTGAACAACTTCTGCAGGACGCACGGTGCGGCCGTCTTCGACAATGCCCGTGGCTCCCTCTACGACACGGGTTCGCTGTCAAAGACCGTGAGCCATATCTTCAATCCGGGCGACAAGTTCTTTGTTGGCGCCTTCCTGGACGCGAGCGTTTGCTGCGGAAAGACCGTGGATTCGTCGCACACCCTGAGCCTGGCGTTCAACGATTTTTCCCAGCTGGCCAGCATCGACGTCCCCGGCGTGGTTCCCGAGCCGAAGACCCTGCTGCTACTGCTGGTTGGCCTGGCCGCAATGCTTCTGCTCAACCGCCGCACCGGGTTGCCCCGCCGTTCAGCCTAACAGGCGCGAATTCGCGTCGCTACGGAAGACCAGCGGCGGCAGCTCGCCGGCCGCCTGCGCACGGTGCGCATGCACCACGATTTGTTTCAGTTCGCCGTGCGCGGCTGATTTTCCGCAAACCGGATCGGGATTGGCGGCGTCCCCTGTCATTGCCAGCGCCTGGCAGCGGCAGCCGCCGAAATCCTTGTGCCTGTCGTCGCAAGTGCGGCAAGTGTCCTTCATCCAGGCATCGCCGCGGAATTTGTTAAAGGCTTCGCTTCCGTACCAGATATCGTGCAGGCTCGTTTCGCGGACATCGGGCAACGGCAGGCCGGGGATGCTGCGTGCGGCGTGGCACGGCAAGGCCGCGCCATCCGCGGCCACGCCCAGGAATACCGATCCCCAGCCATTCATGCACGCCTTGGGCTTCGATTCGAAATAGTCCGGCACGACAAACAGTATCCGCAGCCGGTTTCCAATGCGCTCGCGGTACTCGTTGACCACCTCCTCAGCCTTGCGCAACTGCTCCGCCGTCGGCATGAGCTGCGCACGATTCACCAGGCCCCAGCCGTAATACTGGGTATTGGCAAGTTCCAGGTACTCCACACCCATGGCCAGGGCCATCTCGATGATGCGCGCAACATGGTCGAGGTTATAGCGGTGCAGGACCACGTTCAACACCATCGGGTAATGGAATTGCTTGATCAGCGCAGCCACGCGCGACTTCAGCTCGAAGGTGCGGGTGCTGCTCAGGAAATCGTTCATCTCCCGGCTCGAATCCTGGAATGAGAGCTGGATATGATCGAGGCCCGCTTCGGTCAAGCGGCGCAGCCGCTGTTCGGTCAGGCCGATCCCCGAAGTAATCAGGTTCGTGTAGTAACCGAGCCGCCGGCCCTCGGCCACCAGCTCTTCCAGGTCGTCGCGCAGCAAGGGTTCGCCGCCGGAAAATCCCAGCTGCACCGCGCCCAGCTTGCGGCCCTGGCGCAGCACGTCGATCCACTGCGCGGTATCCAGTTCGTTGGGCCTCGATGCGTAATCCACCGGGTTGTAGCAGAACGCGCAATGCAGGGGGCAGCGGTAAGTCAGCTCGGCCAGCAGCCACTTTGGCGGCGCCACGGCTGCTGCCGGCGGCGCCGCAAGGACTGCTGCCTGCCCGGTGGCGGCGCTAGACAAGCCAGCCTCGCTGCCGTGCAGTGGCGACAAAATCCTTCACCGACGGCGCCAGTCCGCTGGTATTGAAGGCTTGCTCGAGCAACGCCACGATCTCGCCAAGGGCACGCCGCCCATCGCAAAGCTTGAGGATCTCCGCCGCACTGGTATTCAGCTTGACCATGCCCTCCGGGTACAGCAGCACGTAGGCGTCCTGCGCCTCTTCCCACTGCAGGCGGAACATGCGCGACAGTCTTGGTTGCTCAGTCATCTCCGCCTCCATAAGCCAGGCCGATCGCGTCCATCATCGACCACAGGACATTCAGCTTGAACCGCAATATTTCGAGTGCCCGCTCCTGCTGTTCGCGCCTTTGAAAATAGGCCAGGGTCACCTGCAGGCCGTGTTCCACGTCGCGCTGGGCCAGCGGTATGCGGCTGCGGAAATAATGCAAGCCTTCCGGTTCGATCCACGGATAATTCTGAGGCCAGCTTGCGAGCCGGTCCCGATGGATCCTCGGCGCGAACAATTCGGTCAGCGACGAACAGACGCCTTCCTGCCAGGGAGCCTGGCGCGCAAAGTTCACGTAAGCGTCCACCGCAAAGCGCACCCCGGGCAGCACGTGTTGCAGCGACCAGAGCTCGTTGCGCGGGATGCCTACGGCTTCACCGAGGCGCGTCCAGGCCTCGATGCCGCCAGCATTGCCGTCGCATCCGTCATGGTCCTGGATGCGCAGCAGCCAGCGCCGGCGTGTTTCGCGGTCCGGGCAGTTGGCCAGGATCGCCGCGTCCTTCTGCGGGATCGAAATCTGGTAATAGAAGCGGTTCGCCACCCAGCCCCGGATCTGGTCCGGGGTAAGGCTGCCCTCCTGCATGCGCACGTTGAAGGGATGGTGAATGTGGTAGTACTTCTCGTGCGCCATCAATTGGTCTATGAAGGTCGCTTTGTCCCAGCGTGGCTGGAAACCGACCTCCTGTCGCGACATCATGTTCATAGTTCAAGCTCCATGCCGTCATGCGCCAGCTCGATGCCATGCCTTAGCAGCGTCGCGTGCTGGGCCGAGTCTTCATCGAGGACAGGGTTGGTGTTGTTGATGTGAATGAGGATTTTGCGGCGGGCCGGCATTCCATCCAGGATTTCGATCATCCCGCCGGGGCCGTGCTGCGGCAGGTGCCCCATGGCGGCCGCTGGTTTGCCGGACAAGCCAAGCGCAATCATTTCATCCTCGGTCCAGAAGGTGCCGTCGACCAGCAGGCAGTCGGCCTCGCGCATGGCGGCGGCCGTCATCGGCGCGACCGAGCCAAGGCCCGGTGCATAGAACAGCTTTCCGCCGCTGGCAAGATCCTCGGCCAGCAGGCCGATATTGTCTCCCGCGACTGGGGCATCGCGATGCGGCGAATATGGCGGCGCCTTGCTGTCCAGCGGAATGGCGGTGAAGCGCAAGCCCTCCAGTCCGGGCACGGTGAAGCTGGTGCGGTCGCCGTGATGCACGGACAATTCATGCCATTGCACGCCGCAGTAATGTCCCAGCACGCGGGCCAGGGGGAAACCGGCCTGCAGGTCCTGCCATACAGGCGCACTGCAATACAGTGGGATTGCTGCGCCCTCGCGCAGCATCATCAACCCGGTGACATGGTCGACCTGAGCATCCATCAGCAACACAGCCGCGATACCGGTATCACGGACGCGGCGGGCCGGCTGCAGCACGGGCGTGGCGCGAAGCTGGGCCAGGATGTCGGGCGAGGCATTCACGAGGAGCCAGTCCGTCCCGTTTGCCGAAATCGCGATGGACGACTGGGTCCGGGCACGGCTGCGCACTTGCCCCTTGCGAAAACCGTCACAGTTACGGCAATTGCAATTCCATTGTGGATAGCCGCCGCCTGCCGCCGAACCGAGTACGATGATTTTCATGATCAAGATGGGCCGCCCCAGGCTGCCGGCGGCCTATTCCGTTTAACGGTTGAAGATGTACAGCGTAATTTCAAAGCCGAAGCGGAAATCGATGAACTCTGGTTTACTCCATTGCATGACAGTCTCCTTGATGTAAGTTTGGCGGTGAAGGTCCGAAGGACGTTCAACCTTTGGGGTTGCAAACTCCATGCCACGCTTCAGGCAGCGCAAGCGCTCCAGAATGGAACAGCAGTACTGTTGCAAGTGTTCCGTTTTAGCGTGTTTGGCGGGTTCAGCGGCCGTACCAGTAGCGGGCATGCTGCTGGCGGTAGGCGTCCAGCTGCGCAGCAGCGCCGCCGAGTTCAAGTGAAATCGCTCCACTTTCGTCGGTGCGCCACACGCCGGCGCCCAGCGTGACGTAGCGCGCAAGGACGTCGGCACGCGGATGGTGGTAACGGTTGCGGTAGCCGACCTGGAACAGGGCGTCCCGGGGCTGTACAGCGGAGAGGAAGGCTGGAGTGGATGATGTGCCGCTGCCATGGTGCGGCGCGAGTAGGATGTCGGCGCGCAGTTTGCGGGGGACCGAAGCCACCAGCGCCGCCTCCTGCGCGGCCTCGATATCGGCCGGAAGCAGCATGCCGGCCATCCTGGTACTGACCTTCAGGGTACAACCGCGCGCATTGGGCTTCAGCTCAGGTTCACCGTAGCTGGCCGCCGATGGATGCAGCATTTCAAAACGGACGCCATCCCATTCCCATTGTTGCCCCGCCACGCAATGCATGTGCTTCGGCGCCGCTTTCGCGATCGGGTGGCCGCTGGACAGGGAGCTTAACACCCAGGCGGTGCGGACCTCCTGCAGGATCGCCAATGCGCCGCCGGAATGGTCGCTGTCGCTGTGGGTGACGATGATGCCGTCGAGCGCATTGATGCCGCGCGCCCTCAGGTACGGCAGGATAACGCGGTTGCCGCCGTTCGTTTCGGGGCTGTAGGCGGGGCCGGTGTCGTACAGGAGCCGGTGATTTTGCGTTTCAAGCAGGACCGCCATGCCCTGCCCGATATCGAAGGCAACCGCGCGCACCACGCCAGGCGGCGGACTGTCCGGCCGTGCGGCCAGCAAAGGCAGCCAGCAGGCCAGTCCCAGCCGGCGCAGCGGCCAGCCGCGCGGCGCCAAAGCCCAGCTGGTTCCGGCGAGGGCGAAGGCAAACTTCGGCCAAGTCGGCGTCGGCGCCGACCAGACTGCCAAAGGCTGCGCGGAGAGCCATTGCAGCCAGTCGAGCAAAGCGGCGAGCAGCCAGTGCGCGCACTGCAATACCAGTGCCGCCAGCGGCGCGGGCAGCACGCTCCCCACAAGTGCGAGCGGCGCCACCAGCAGACTGACGACTGGAATCGCCACCGCGTTCGCCAACGGGCTGACCAGCGAAACCTGCGAGAACATCAACATCGTCAGCGGCACCAGGCCGACTGTCACCGCCATTTGCGTGACGGCCGCCTGGCGCAATCCTTCCCGCAAGCGTGCGGCCCGCCCCGCCCAGTGGCCGAACCGGCCAGCGCTGCCCGGGCCATTTTCCGCATCGGCGGCCTGCGGCAGGCGGCGCGCCATCCGTCCCACCGTTGCGTACAGAATCGCCGCGACGCAGCCGAACGATAGCCAGAAGCCGGGCCACATGACGGACCATGGATCGAGGATGACCACCACGCCTGCAGCCAAAGCGAGGACATGCGAGACGGCCGACAGACGGTCCAGCCACACTGCAAAGGCCACGACGGCCAGCATGTACAGGGTGCGCTGCGCAGGCACGCCGAAGCCAGCCAACGCAACATATCCCCAGGCCGCCAGCATTCCGGCAATTGCCGCGACACGGGCCGCAGGCAGCAGCAAGGGCAGCTGCCACTCGGGAACGAAGAAAGATCTGCGCCAGAGCCAACCCGCCAGCCATGCTGCAAGCCCGGCGATCATGGTGATGTGCAGTCCCGATATCGACACCAGGTGCGAGATACCGGTGCGGCTGAACACCTGCCAGTCCTGCTGGGAGATGCCGCGCTGGTCACCCACCACCAGGGCCGCAATCACCGCTCCATAGCGCGCCTCCGGCAACGCGTCGGCAATGCGCTGCCGGATCGCATAGCGGCTCCGCTCCGCTGCATTATGGGCGGACATCACGAAGCCGGCCAGCCGTTCATTGCGCCCTTCGGCGCGCACATAGCCTGTGGCGCGGACGCCCTGCTCCAGCAGCAGCGCCTCATAATCGAAACCGTAGGGATTTGCATTGCCGTGCGGCCGTTGCAGCCTGACCCGCAGGCGCCAGCGTTCGCCGGGCACAAGCTCCGGCGGAGGCGGTGCACCACGGCCGGCGCGGCCCCCTGCATACCAGGAGAGCACGATCAGCGGTGGCAGCGGGGAAGGCGATTCGACAGCGAAATTGAAGCGGCTGCCGTTATCGAGCCGGCCCGGCAGGCTGTCGATGGTGCCGACCACCTCGAAATCGCGGCCTTCGTCGGCCTTCGCCAATTCATTCGACAATGCGCTCGTGGCAACGAATGCCGCCCAGACGAAGCCGGCCAGCGCCCCAGCCGCGGCAGCCGACGCTCCGCGCAACAAGGCGCGAAGGCCTGGCGTGGTGCACGAGAACTCCTTGGCCGCCTGCCCGAACGCCGCGGCAAGCAACGCGGAGGACACGATCGCCAGCTGCGCAGCCGTACCAGGCAACGCGGCCTGCGTTTGAAGCCACGCCACGCCGCCGATCAAGCCGAGGATTGCGCACCGCATCTCCCCTCCCCGGCGCCGTTGCCGGTCAGGCGGCCAACAAGGCCCGCAAGCGCGGCATCACGTCCAACGCATTACTGGTGGTTGCCCTGGCGACGATGTCCGGCGCCTCGCCGCGCAGGCCGGCCAGTGCCTCGCCGATTGCAGCCACTTCGGCAGGCGTGTTCACGCCGGGATGCACCCATGAAGGCGCTATATCCGGCGCGTCCGTCTCGACGACGATGGAAGAAAGCGGCAATTCCGCCGCCAGGCGCCGGATCTGCAGCGCGCGGGTAAAGGTCAGGTTGCCGCCGAATCCCAGCTTGAAGCCCGCATCGATATAGGCCTGCGCCTGCTGGAAGCTGCCGTTGAAGGCATGCGCTATGCCGCCTGCCGGGCCAAGCTGGCGCACATGCTTCAGCACCTGGTCCTGCGACTTTCGCACATGGCACAGCACCGGCAAGCCGAAATCGCGCGCGATCCTGAGCTGCTCGCGCAGGAAATACACCTGCTTCTCGCGCATCTCCGGCTCGCACAGCATGGGAATAAAGAAGTCGAGCCCGATCTCGCCGATCGCCACGAAGCGCGGATCGGCCATGGCCTCACCGACGGCGGCACGCAGCGCGGCAAGATCCTCCTCCACTGCATGCGGCACATAGATAGGATGAATGCCCAGCGCATAGCTGGCATTTTTCGCCTGGTGCGCCAGTTCGCGCACCACGGCAAAATTGGTGCGGTCGACTGCCGGGATCACCACCATGCCCACGCCGCGCGCCTGCGCCTGCGCAGCCAGCGCCAGCGAACGGTCGCCGAATTCGTGGGCATCGAGATGGCAATGGGTGTCGATCCACATGGCGTGCCTCTCAGGCAGGATTCAAGCCTTCGTCGGTCAGGCGCAGCATGCGGTCGCAGCGCTCGGCCAGGCTGGCGTCGTGGGTCACGATGATGAAGGCCGTGCCCAGGGTGCGCGACAGTTCCAGCATCAGGTCGAACACCTGCTCGGCGGTCGCGTGGTCCAGGTTACCGGTCGGTTCGTCGGCCAGCACGCAGGCTGGCTGGGTCACCAGCGCACGCGCCAGTGCCACGCGCTGGCGTTCGCCGCCGGACAGCTCGCCCGGCACATGGCTCACGCGCTTGGCCAGGCCGACGCGGGCCAGCATCTCCTGCGCCTGGCGCTCGGCCTCGGCGCGCTTGACGCGGCGGATCAGCAGCGGCATCGCCACGTTGTCCTGCGCCGAGAACTCCGGCAGCAGGTGGTGGAACTGGTAGACAAAGCCCAGTTCGCGGTTGCGCAGGTCGCCGCGCCCCGCCTCGTTGAGGGACGCAAAGTTCTCCCCTTTCAGCACCACGTTGCCCGTGGTCGGCGTGTCCAGCCCGCCCAACAGGTGCAGCAGCGTGGATTTGCCGGAGCCGGAAGCGCCGACGATCGCCACGCGCTCGCCGCGCTGCACCGACAAATTGATATTTTCCAGCACCTTCACCACGTAATTGCCCTGGACGAAGGTCTTGCCGAGGTTGCGGCAGCTCAGTACATCATTCATAACGCAGCGCCTCCGCAGGTTTGACGTTGGCAGCCCAGCGGCTTGGATACAGCGTCGCCACGAAGGCCAGCAGCACGGCCACCGCGCCGATGATGCCGACATCGGACCAATGCATGTCCGATGGCACCGAGCTAATTGTGTAGATATCCTTCGGCAAGAATTGCACTCCCAAGAGGTTTTCAATAAATGGAACAATGACGTCGATGTTCAGCGATACCAGCACGCCGCCCGCCACGCCGAGCACCGCGCCGAGCAGGCCGACCAGCGCGCCCTGGATCACGAAGATCTTCTGGATCGAACGCGGCGAGGCGCCAATGGTGCGCAGGATGGCGATATCGGCCTGCTTGTCGGTCACCGTCATGACCAGGGTGGACACCAGGTTGAAAGCCGCTACCGCCACGATCAGCGCCAGCACCACGAACATCATGCGTTTTTCAGTTTGCACCGCTGCGAACCAGGTCGCATTGAGTTTTGACCAATCCCGTACAGTAATTTCCTTCGGCACCAGTTTTTGCAGCTCGCCAGCCACTTCCGGGGCGCGCTGCATATCGCCCAGGCGCAGGCGCAGGCCTGCCGGCCCTTCCAGGCGCATCAGCCTTTGCGCATCCTCGATGTGGATGAAAGCCATGCTGTCGTCGAATTTCTGGTGCCCGGCCACAAACACCCCTGCCACCGTGAACGTACGCATGCGCGGCACGATGCCGGCCGGGGTCACAGTCCCCTGCGGCAGCACCATGGTCACCTTGTCGCCAAGGTTCACCTGCAGCGCACGCGCCATGTCGATGCCCAGCACAATGCGGAACTCGCCCGGTTTGAGCTCATTGAAGCTGCCATAGCGCGTCGTGCGCACCAGGTCCGAGACGTTGGGCTCCTGTTCCGGCAGCACGCCGCGCACCACGGCCGGACGCAGCGCTTCGCCGCCGTGTGAAAGCATGGCTTCCGCCTGCACGAACGGCGCCGCCCCTATCACTTCGGGGTGGGTTTTCAGCTTCTTCGCCAGCCCTTGCCAATCCGGCAAGCTGGCGCCGCGTTCGAATACCTCAACGTGCGCCAGCACCGAGAGCATGCGGCCGGTCACGTCCTTGCGAAAGCCGTTCATCACCGACAGGATGATGATCATGGCGGCCACACCGAGCGCAATGCCGCTGACGGAAATCAGCGAAATAAAGGAAATGAAGCTGTTGCGGCCACTGCGCTTGCCCGCGCGGGTGTAGCGCAGGCCGACGATCCACTCGAATGGCAGGTTCTTATTCATAACGCAGGGCCTCCGCAGGTTTGACGCGGGCTGCCCGCCAGCTTGGATACAGGGTTGATACGAAAGACAGCAGCAAGGATGTCACGCCAATGGCCGCAACGTCGCCCCAGCGCAGGTCGGAAGGCACGGCGCTGATGAAATAGATCTCCCTTGACAGGAAATGCACGCCGAACAGGCTTTCGATCGCCCCCACGATCGCCCCGACATTGAGCGCCAGCAGCACGCCGCAAGCCACGCCGATCGCCGTGCCGATCACCCCGACCAGCGCCCCCTGTACGACAAAAATCTTCATGATCGAAAACGGTGAAGCGCCAAGCGTGCGCAGGATGGCGATATCGGCCTGCTTGTCGGTCACCGTCATCACCAGGGTTGCGACCAGGTTGAAGGCAGCGACCGCGATAATCAGGGTCAGGATGATGAACATCATGTTTTTCTGCGACTTCACCGCGGCAAACCAGGTGGAATTGAGCTTGGTCCAGTCGCGCACCACCAGGCGGCCCTGGAGCGACGAACGCAGCTCACCGGCGACCACGGGTGCCTTCTGCATATCGTGCAAGCGCAGTCGCAGGCCGAACGGACCGCCGGCATTGATGATTTGCTGGGCGTCCTCCAGGTGGACCAGCGCCAGGCCGGAATCGAATTCATTGTGGCCAGCCTCGAACGTGCCGGCCACGGTGAAGGAGCGCATTACGGGGGCCATATTCGCCACCGAATTTCCCTGCGACATGGCCAGCGCGATGCGGTCGCCCGGCTTGGCTTCCAGCTCGCGTGCCAGCTCGACGCCCAGGATGATGTTGAAGGCGCCCGGCTGCAGCACGTCCAGTGTGCCCTGTTTCATCTGTTTGCCGATATCGGATACCTTGGGCTCCTCGCCCGGCAGGATGCCGCGCACGACGGATGGGCGCAGATGGTCGCCGCCATGGACCAGCATCCCCTGCATCTCGATGAAAGGCGCTGCCCCGCTCACTTGCGGGTTGCGGGCGGCATCGGCGGCGACCGCGCGCCAGTCGCCCAGCCCAAGGCCGCTCACCTCATAGACTTCCACATGGCCCAGCACAGAGACCATGCGGTCGGTCACCACCGTCTGAAAGCCGTTATAGACTGACAGCACGACAATCAGGGCGGTGACGCCTAGCCCGATGCCTGCCATCGAAATCGCGGAAATGAAGGAGATGAAGCTATTGCGCCCATTGCGCCTGCCTGCGCGCGTGTAGCGCAAGCCAACCAGCCATTCAAACGGCATTTTTAATAAATTGACACAGTAAAGCCCGCAGTTTGCCATATAAAGAGATTCCACTACAATGCCGCATGGCTTCCACAACCGTCGTCCTCCCCTTTGCCTTGCCGCCGGCCGAACTGGCCCAGGAACTCACCCGCAACCTGCAGGTCCCCTCCCTTGCCGCCCTCCTGTCGCGCAATAACTTGGTAAAAAAGCACGCTGTCGACGAGGATAGCCGCCTGCTGCCGCACGAGGCTTTGCTGGCCCGCGAACGCGGCGGCCTGGCCGCGGCGGTGATGCAAGGCTTCGGACTGGCCCCGACGGACGGTTACTGGTTCATCGTCCACCCGGTCCATATCCAGCTGGCGCGCAACCACCTGGTGTTGGCCGATACGCGCCGCCTGCGGCTGGACGAAGCCGATGCCCGCGTGCTGTTCGAGCTGGCAAAACCGTTCTTCGACGAGCTGGTTTGGGGCGACGCCGAGACCTGGTTCATGCGCGCCAACGGCTGGCAGGACCTGGATACCGCCTCCCCCGACGCGGCCATGGGCAGCAACCTGGCCGACTGGATGCCGGCAGGCCCGACCGCCCTGGCGTTCAAGAAACTGCAAAACGAGATCCAGATGCTGTGGCACGAGCATCCCGTCAACGAAGCGCGCCAATACCGCGGCCTGGCGCCGGTCAATTCATTCTGGATGTGGGGCGGCGCAAGCGCTGCCGATTCGCGTCCGGCTTCGCAGCGCGCGCCCCTTGCAGTAGCCGGCTGGCCCGCCGCCGGCCCGGCCGGCGCGGCGCCATCCTGGCTCGCTGTCCTGGCCACGCCGGGCAAGGCTGCGGCAGCGGGAGAGGCAGGAACCATCGTCCTGCCCCACCTGATCCCCATGGGCGCCGGCAACGATTGGGGCGCCTGGCTGGGCGCCATGCAGCAGCTCGAAACCGACTGGTTCGCGCCCTTGCTGGCTGCCCTGCGCGATGGCCGGACCGAAGAACTGACCCTGATCCTGACCGGCCGCGAAGGCTGGACCGAAATCCGCACCAGCAAAACCGCCCTGCGCAAATTCTGGCGCGCGCAAAACCTGAAGAATCTCTCGCAATGACACGTATCGCCATCCGTCCCTGCCCGCAAGACAAAGCCGAAGAACTGCGCCAGGGCGGCATCCATCCCGTCCTGGCCCGCCTGTTCGCCGCACGCGGATTGAGCAATCCGGCCGAACTGTCCAGCGAGCTTGCGTCCCTGATACTGCCGACCGGCCTGCTGCACATCGACCGCGCGGCCGAATTCCTGGCCGATTCCATCGCCGCCGGCAAACGCATGGTGATCGTGGCCGACTACGACTGCGACGGCGCCACCGCCTGCGCCACCGCGCTGCGCGGGCTGCGCTCGATGGGCGCCAAGGTCGACTTCATCGTCCCCAACCGCTTCGAATACGGGTACGGCCTGACGCCGGAAATCGTGGAGCTGACCGCCCGCGAGAAGGCCCCCGACATCATCATCACGGTCGACAACGGCATTGCCAGCATCGAAGGCGTGGAAGAGGCCAAACGGCGCGGCATCGACGTGGTAGTGACCGACCACCACCTGCCCGGCGACACCCTGCCGGACGCGCGCGTGATCGTCAACCCCAACCAGCCTGCCTGCGGCTTCCCGTCCAAGCACCTGGCCGGTGTCGGCGTGGTGTTCTACGTGCTGCTGGCCCTGCGCGCCGAGCTGCGCCGGCGCGGCGTATTCGACGCCCAGAGCCAGCCCAAGCTTGACCGCCTGCTCGACCTGGTCGCCCTGGGCACCGTCGCCGACGTGGTCAAGCTCGACCCGAACAACCGCATCCTGGTGGCACAGGGCCTGAAACGCATGCGCCGCGGCGACATGCACGCGGGAGTAGCTGCCCTGTTCCGCGTCGCCGGCCGATCCCCGCGCACCGCCTCGCCCATCGACCTGGGTTATTCCCTTGGCCCACGCCTGAACGCCGCCGGCCGCCTGGAAGACATGTCGCTGGGGATCGAATGCCTGATCACCGACGACGAAACGCGCGCCTGGGAATTGGCGCAGCAACTGAACGACATCAACCTGAAACGGCGCGAGATCGAAGCCGAGATGCAGGACACGGCCCTGCTTCACCTGGACGATTTCCAGCCCGCCGACCGCAGCACGATCTGCGTGTATGACGACAGCTGGCACCAGGGCGTGATCGGCATCGTCGCTTCGCGCCTGAAAGAGCGCTTCTACCGCCCCACCATCACCTTCGCCCCGGCGGGCGACGGCATGATCAAAGGCTCCGGGCGCTCGATCCCCGGTTTCCACCTGCGCGACGCGCTGGACCTGGTCTCCAAGCGCGCACCGGGCCTGATCGACAAGTTCGGCGGCCACGCCATGGCCGCTGGCCTGAGCCTGCGCGCCGAAGCCTTCGAACACTTCTGCGCCGCGTTCGAAGCGATCGGCCAATCCTGGCTGAGCGAATCGCAGCTGGAGCGCGTGGTGGAGACCGACGGCCCGCTGGAAGCGAACTGCTACACCACCCAGTTCATCGAGCTGCTGGACGGCCAGGTGTGGGGCCAGGGCTTCGCGCCGCCTGTGTTCTGCGACGAATTCCGCGTGCTAAGCCAGCGCATCCTGAAAGACCGCCACCTGAAGCTGATGCTGGAGAAGAGCGGCGTGCGTTACGACGCGATCTGGTTCGGCCACACCGACGCCCTGGGCGAACGCGCCCGCGTCGCCTTCCGGCTGGACGCCAACGAATACAACGGCGTCACCCGCGTACAGCTGCTGGTGGAGCACGCCGAAGCGGCGTGATTACTGGCGGGCGCAGTCGCAAAAGCGCTCGCCCTTGTCGAACACGATACGCCATTTGCCGGGCGCTTCCTGGCGCCAGATGGAATTGAAGCGGCTGATGATTTTTCCTTGCGGATCGCGTACCGGTCCGGAGGAATGGGCCAGCGTGCCGGAGTCCAGCACTTCCACCTGGTCGGGTTCCCAGCTGAAGGGCGCCTCGGGCTTTTCATAGCGCCGCTTCCATTCCGCAGCCACGGCCTCTTTGCCGCGCAACACGTTGGGGCCGTTGTAGAACACCGCCTCGTCCGAAAGGAAGGAAACAAAGGCCTGATGGTCGCGCTTTGCCATCGTTGCGGCGAAAGCGCGTTCGGTATCGGCCACCTGCTGCTTCAACTCGGCGTTAGTGGGCGCTGCCATGGCACCGGCGCAGGCCGTCGCCGCGGCCAGCGCCAGCAGGAGCATCTTTTTCATCCGGCCTCCTCTTCTGGTTAATCGGCCCATGCTAGCAAAGACGGTAGCGCAAGTCATCCCTTTCTCCGCTTGGCGCCATCGTGAGCAGCGCGTCATGCCCCAGACGCGCGCCCATGCCGAGCTTTGTGCCGGCACAGGCGCCGGCCTGCAAATGGATGTGCGCCTCCGCCAGCAGATCGCCACCGCCGGCTGCGCTGCGCCAAAGCTCCGCCAGCGCCAGGGAGCCCCGGGCGCCTGGCAGGAAAGCCCTGGCGGGCAGGGTCCCGAGAGGGCCGACATGGACTTTCACGGCCCTGTCAAGCCGCCACAGGCGCTCACCAAGCAGCGCCCCGCAACCGCAGCAGGCATTCGCGCTTCCCAAGGCGCTGCGCTGGCCGGACGGCAGCGTCTCCCAAAGCCCCGCGAATTGCTCGATGCGAACCGGCACTCCCAGCGCCTTTGCCAACTGCTCGCCCAGGGCCCGCGCCCGCAGCGGCCCACGATGCGGCGGCAGCGCCGGCAATGGCGTGAGCTCCGGCCGTCCTTCGCGCCAAGCGGCGCAGAAATAGCCGATCGCAGGCGCCGACAGCAGATCCATGAACTCGCGCGCCGCCGCAGATCCATTGCGGGCAATCGCCTCCGAGTAGTAATAAGGCAGCGCGCCAGCCATGCCGAGCAGGCCTATGCAGGCAGGCGTGACGGCGTGGCCCTCCTGCGCGCTCACTTCGCTGGACGGAAACCCCAGCGACAAGCCGTTGCGCCATTCCACCTCACCTACCGTGCCTGCCAGCTGGAAGATGTTGTAGCGGTAAGCGTCTTCCGCATTCACTCCAGCAGCAGGCCTGCATTCCTCGCTTTGCATAGGACCAGCTCCTCCCCGGATCTGGCCGAAACCAGCACCAGCCGGGTAAATGTGTTGATATGGGCGCACTCCCCGAAAAAGCGGTCCATCACCTGTGCAAACAGCAGCAGGCCGCCGCCGGCGAAAGCGCTTTCGTCGACGCCCAGCCGCAGCTCCGTCCCCGGCATTGGGGCCGCGCGCCCGGCCTGCAGCAACACAGGACGGGATTCAAGAGCCTGCACGGCGCCGATGATTGCCCGCGCCGCCGGCGAGTCGTTGATGGCCTGGGTCGCCATCAGCTCGCGCAGCGCACAAGCGTCGAGCGGCTGCCGCTCCAGCGCCAGCAGGGAGTTCAGGCGCCAGCGGCATCCCGGCCCTCGCGCCGCACGCCCAAGGACGGTGGCGCGCTCGCAGCACGTCACGTCGATTGAGGCAACCGCACCGTTCCGCCGCCCTGCAGGGCCATGGAAGGCGATGCGCCATTCATGGCCGGCCGGCGCTCCCTGCGCATAACGGGCCACCCAATCTCGGCTCGCCGCGCCATCGAGGCGGACATGATCGATGCTGAATATTTCCAGTTCGGGCGGAACCGACAGCAGGTATTCGCACTGCAGGCCGTCCAGCAGGACTGGCGACGCTGCAATACGGCGCAGGCCGGCCTGTGCGGCGCAACCGGTGCGCAAATGGGCGGCGCGCAGCGTTTCGAGCAGGCGTGCGGCGGGCGTTTGCGGCCCCGGCGCAGGCAGCCGCAAAGTCCAGCTCCCCGCGCCGGCAAGCTCGGTCAGCCCGATCCTGAGGACGTTGAAGCGCGTCGGATAGGTGAAGTACTCTCGCAGCAGCGCCAACCCAGCGTGCGCCCCCGGCGGGCGGGGAAGCAGTGCCTCGTCAGGATCAAGCCCCGTCGGCGCAATCGGCCAGCATGGCAGGGCGCGCTCCGCGCCATGCCCATCCCGAAGCATCGGCATATTGCCCGCCGATATGCCTGCGCCCAGCAACGCGCTCCGCAGCGCCTGACTGAACGCAGTGTCGCCGTCGATGTGGATGTCCACTGCCGTGCGGCCGCCGGCCGCGCCGGACACGATGTCCAACTCGATCGCCGCTGCGGGGCCGGCGCAATATCGTGCGCCGGAGATCGCCGCAACGGCCGGCTCAAGCGCCCTCGAGGCGGGTGCGATCTGGCACAGGGGAAAGGGGCGCAATTGCTCCGGGTATTGCAATTCCAGCAAGGCCTCATCCTGCTGCCAGCGGGCCCGCCGCAGCGCGAGGGCCGTACGGGCGTGCAGCATAGCGACACCCTGCACCATCCGGTCGACATGGGCATCCGGCGCCCCGGCCTGCGGCCCAAGCTGGGAGGCAATGCGCGGATGCGCCGCGGCCAGCCACGCCGCCTGGCGCCGGAATCGCCTCAATTGCCCCTCCAGTGCGGGAAGAATTCGCTCCATCGTGCGATATTGCCAGCAAGCAGCGCGGCCCATATTGATGCCGAACAAAGCATTCAGCTTGAAATAAATGCGGAAATGGAGTATAAATAATCCAGAAACGGAGGATATATGCATCCCGCCTTTGCCTACCCCAACAGCGAGTACACCATCCCGCAGCCAGTCGACCTGAGCCGCAAGGAAGAACGTGAGCGCCTGTCGCAAGCCGCCCTCAAGGGCTTTTTCAAGCTGGCCGCCGCCTGGAAACTGCGCGACGACGACGCCCGCGAACTGCTGGGCGGCCTGTCCAGCAGCGCCTTCTACGAATGGAAAAAGCATCCCGACCGCGTGCTGGAAGTCGACCGCATCACGCGCATTTCCTACCTGCTGGGCATCTACAAGTCGCTGCACATCATCTACGGCGACAAGCTGGCCGACGAATGGGTCAGCCTGGCCAACCGCAACAGCATTTTCGGCGGCCGTACGCCGCTGGACTATATGGAAGCCGGCGGCCTGCTCGCCATGCAGACGGTGCGCCAGTTGCTCGACGCTCGCCGCGGAGGCCTGTAATTGCCGCCATTTCGACTGCTGCGCCAATTCGACACCGTGCGCCTGATCCCGTCGCGCTTCGTCGATAAGGAAGATTCCGTGCTGGCTGCCCTCGCCGATAACGACGCCGAGCTGCAGCAGCTTTTTGAACTCGATAACGCCACCAATGCCCGGCTGCGCGCCGAGCATGGCGGCGCGCTGGGCATCGGCATCGAGGAGCTGGTGTACTACGTGCCCAATTACCGCAGCATCAATGCCGCCTTCACCTACGCCCGCCCGCAGGGCAGCCGCTTCAACGACGGCCAGCGCGGCGCCTGGTATTGCGCCTTCGAGCATGAAACCGCCCTGGCCGAGGTGATTTTCCACAAGACCGTGGAATATGCCGAGATCGACCGTTTCGACGACAGCGTGAGCTACCAGGCCTTGCTGTCCGACTTCAGTGCCCAGTTCCACGATATCTGCGGGCTGCCCGAATACGCCGACTGCCTCGATCCGGACAGCTACGTTGCTTCACAGCGCCTGGCGCGCGGGCTGCTGGCCGAAGGCTCGACCGGCATCATCTACCCGAGCGTCCGGCGCGCCGGCGGCACCAACCTCGCCTGCTTCCGCCCCGCCCTGGTGGGCAACGTTCGCAAAGGCCCGGCGTATCGGTTAACATGGCGGGGTTCGCCGGCGGCCATCGTCGAGCAGATTCCCACGATTTAAGAGTCATACAATGCAGCTGAAACCGGAAAAAGACGCGGAACTCCGCGATAAAGTGAACCGCGAAACCGCCCGCCTGCCATGGAGCGAGCTGCTCAAGCACTTCGCCCAGGGCAATGTAGTGTGGGTAGCCGATGAACTGGACCTGGTGGACGTCGCCGTGCGCATCGCCCACGACGACAAGGCCAGCATTTCAGCCTGGATGGAGGCGGGCCAGATCGCCAAGGTCTCCGATCAGCAGTGCCAGGAATGGATCGCCACCGACGCCAGCCTGTGGGCCAGCGTCGTCAGCCCTTTCATTCTCGTCCAGCAGGAGAAGCGGAAGCCTCACTGAGGCCAAGGTCAATCGCGTAAAGCGAATAGCCTTTCCCGCTTCCATCATCCTCTTTCAGCACCGAAACGCCGGCCAGCCCGGCTTCGCCCGCCAAAGCCAGCTTGCCTGGCGCCGAATGAATTACCACCGGCCCATTCAACCGCACTGGCGCAAATCGCCAGCTGCGTGCGGAGCCGTTGCTGGCGCGCGTCAGGCGCTGCACCGATTTGATATAGGCGATCAGCACCGCGCGGTTATTGTCCGGCGCGGCGAAGATGGTCTTGCTGCCATCAAGCCCCGGGAAACCGCCGCCACCGCTGGCGCGATAGTTATTGGTCGCAACGATGAACTCCTGTTCCGCCCGCACCGGCTGGCCGCGCCACGCGAGGCCCTTGATGCGCTGGCCGGGCGGCTGCGTCACGTCGATCCGGTAACGCACGTCCGGATCGCTCAGCATATCGAAGTTAAAGCCCGGGAAACCGCCATTCACCAGCTCCTGCGGCTCGCTGCGCGCCGGGTCGATGGTGTTGAATCGGCCCGCTGCGCGCTCCAGCCACGCCTTCAGGCCTGCGCCATCGACCTTGACCGCATGGAGATCGTTCGGATACAGGTACAGGTCGGCGGCGTTGTTCAAGGCCAATTTGCCAGGGGCGACATCGGTGTAGTCCGCCGCTCCCGCTGCACCGGTCTTGAACGGCGCCGACATCGACAGCACCGGCAACGCCGCGTACTGCGGCAGGTTGGCCATCACATGGCGCCGCACATAATCGGCCTGCGCCTGGTTCACGACCTGGATCGCGGAGACGTCGCCGACGTCGGCAAAGTATGCGGACATGCGGAAGCCGGTCTCGCCAATCGGCGTCTTCACGTAGGCAATGGTGGCCTCATGCTCGGCCTTGACCAGCGCGGCGATTTCAGGGTCCGGCGCCACGACACTGCGGTCCGGGCGCTGGATGGCGCGCACCTCGACCTTCGCGGCGCCGGCATCCGCCACCCAATGGTTGCCGTCGTGCCGCAGCGCGAGCTCGATCACGCCCAGGTACTTGCCCCACAATCCCGGCATCACCGCCGGCACGCCATGCACCCTGCCTCGCACCTTGTCGACATCGGGCAGATTGAAGCCCGCCGACGTGCTGGAGGCGTTCGGGAACACCTCATGCGAATGGCCAAGCAGCAGCGCGTCGATGCCCGGCACTTGCGCCAGGTGCCAGCTGCCGTTTTCCATGGACGGCGAATATGCCGCGCCATCGAGCCCGCCATGCGAGATGGCCACGATCACCTCCGCGCCCCTGGCCCGCATTTCGGGAATATAGCGCTGCGCCGTTTCGCGCCAGCCCTCGGTGCGCACCCTGCCTTCCAGCCAGCGCTTGTCCCAGCTCATGATCGCCGGCGTGGTAAAGCCGATGATGCCCACCTTGACAGTCGCCCTGAACGGCTTCCCGTCCGCTCCCGTGCCGCTCACCAGTTTGTCGATGATGCGGTACGGCTCGAACAGCGGCCGGCCCGTCTGCACACTCACCACGTTTGCCAGCACAATCGGGAAGGCCGGTCCTGCGCAAGGCTCCGTGCGCACCTGGGCGCCGTTCTCCCCGAAGCGGCTGGCCGTAACCTGGCCCAAAAAGCCCAGCCCCCAGTTGAATTCATGGTTGCCAACCGATCCGCCCTCAAAGCCCAGCGCATTCATGGCCTTATGAATAGCCAGCGGCTGCCCGCAGCCAACCGGAGCAACCAGCGCCTGGTAATCGCCCAATGCCGTTCCCTGGATCGTATCGCCGTTATCGAGCAGCAGCGAGTTCGGGAATTCCTGGCGCGCCTGGCGTATCAGCGTCGCAGTACGCTCGAAGCCAAGCGAGGCATCGGGTGCCAGCCGGTAGTAATCGTAGCTCAGCACATTGGCGTGAACGTCGGTGGTCTCCAGGACCGCCAGCGTCGTGCGCGCGCCAGCCGGCACGGATGGCTGAACGCTGGCGCACCCTGCCAGGACGGCGAAAACGGGTGCCAGTAGGCGAAAGCGCATAAGGAATCTATCAGTTTGAAATCCCCACATGATACCGGGTAGGGCTTGAACATAAAATATCTTGTCTTTTTGAAATCACCGTGCATGCCGGGGCGGGCGGGCCGTCAAACTTGCAGCTGGCGAGGCAAGATTTGCGAAAAAGCTACGTTACAAAACTTCAAAAATTGCCGCCAGATACCAAGCGTATGATCAGCCACACCCATCTGCCCGACATTCAAAGGACATCGGAATGCACACCATACGCCACACAATGCTCGCCCTGGGGCTCTGTTTGACGGCCCTGGCGGCCCATGCCGGCCCCAATCTCGTTTCCAACGGCGACTTCGAAAACGCGCTGAACTCCTGGACCACCGGCGGCGGCGAGCCAGGCTACCAGCTGGTCGTGGGACAGGACGTCACCGGCTCGCCCCTGCACAATACCACCACCGTCTTCGCCGACTTCAACGTGGCGGTAATGGGCTTGCTAAGCCAGGACATCGCCACCCTTATTGGCTCGAAATACACCCTGAGCTTTGACTTGCAGCGTTGGGGCGACCCCGCCCTGACGCCCGACAACCGGGCGCAAGTGATGTTCGGCAACACGATCGTATTCGACCAGACCAACGTTACCGCCGACTGGATGCATTTCAGTTTCAGCGGACTGCTGGCGAGCGGCACCACCACGACCATCCAGTTCGGCAACTACAACAACGATCCGACCTGGTGGAACCAGCTCGACAATATCTCGCTGGTGCTGGAGGACGTTGGTCCGCCGAATCCGGTGCCCGAGCCAGCGAGCATGGCTTTGCTGGCTGCCGGCCTGGCGGCGCTGGGCGCGCGACGCCGCATCCCCCGCGCCTGAACCGGATCCATCCATCAATGCAGTGCTGAAAGGAGGCAGCATGTCCGACCCCTATATCGGCGAAATCCGCATGACCGGATTTAACTTTGCTCCCCAGGGCTGGGCGCAGTGCAACGGCCAATTGATGCCGATCGCGCAGAACCAGGCCCTGTTCGCCATCCTGGGCACGACCTATGGCGGCAATGGCCAGACCACCTTCGCCCTGCCCGATTTGCGCGGCCGGGCGCCGATGCACGCCGGCCCGCAGTTCCAGCTGGGGCAGACGGCGGGCGAAACCCAGCACACACTGATCCAGTCGGAACTCCCCACGCACACCCACCAATTGACGGCGTCCACGACAGCCAGCCACTCCGCCGACCCGACCGGACGCGTATTCGGCAACGTGCAGACTGGCGACCTGAACATCTTCCGGGTCCAGGACAACTCCGCCACCATGGACGGCGCCACTGTGAGCCAGGCCGGCGCTTCGCAACCGCACGACAATATGCAGCCCTACACGGTGGTGAATTTCATCATCGCGCTGGAAGGCGTCTTCCCGCCCCATAACTGAGCGGCTACAAAGGGAGCACAACATGGATCCATTTATCGGTGAAATCCGCCTCTTTTGCGGCAATTTCGCGCCGTCTGGCTGGGCGATATGCGACGGCACCCAGATTGCCATCTCCGCCAACACCGCCCTGTTTTCCCTTCTCGGCACGCAATTCGGCGGCAACGGCATCACGACGTTTGGCCTGCCGGACTTGCGCGGCCGTGTCCCGCTCCATCAAGGCACGCAGCAAGGCGAAACCTACGATATGGGCCAGATGGCCGGCAGCGAAAGCGTGACACTGCAAACCAGCGAGATCCCCATGCACACGCACGCCGCCAGTGCCAGCAGCGAAACCCCGTCCGCAGTGGGCACCGGCATCGACCTGACCGGCAGCACAGTGTATGTGCCGGCCTCCGTGCCCAAACCCAAATGCTATGCCCCTTCCGGCTCGGCGCTGACGGCGCTGTCGCCGCAAGCGGTACAGCAGGCCGGCGGCGGCCAGCCCCATAACAATATGGCCCCTTTCCTGGCGGTGAACTTCATCATCGCGCTGGAAGGCATCTTCCCGAGCCGTTCCTGAGGAGTCCGACATGGCAGAACCGTTCATCGCGGAAGTCCGCATTTTCGCCGGCAACTACGCCCCGCAAGGCTGGGCGTTATGCAATGGCCAGCTGTTGGCCATCAGCCAGAACCAGGCCCTGTTCTCCCTCCTCGGCACGACCTATGGCGGCGACGGCAAGTCCAATTTCGCACTGCCCAATCTGCAGCAGCGCATCCCGCTGCAAGCCGGCCAGGGCCTGGGCCTGAGCAACCGCAGCCTGGGCGAGGCCGGCGGCGAAGCCTCCCACCAGCTGTCGCTGGCCGAAATGGCATCGCACAACCACAGCCTGAACGGCTCGACGGCTGCGGCCTCGGTCCAATCGCCCGGCGGCGCGCTGCTGGGCTCCCCGACCAGCCCGACCCCGCCTTACCATGATGCGACAGCGCTGGCGCCCATGCCGCCAGGCTCGCTCAGCCAGAGCGGCGGCAACGCACCCCACAATAATTTGCAACCTTACCTGGTTGTCAACTTTATCATCGCCCTCCAGGGCATTTACCCCTCGCGTAACTGAAGCACCCGTTCACCCGGGCCAGCCGGAAGGCTGGCCAGCGTTCCCTCTGCCAGCCCCCTCTGTCTAGGGTATAATTCCCGGTTTGATTTTCACTTTGAGATAACCGGAAACCATGGAAGCTGAACGCATCAATTCCCTCGCCAACCTGCTCGCGGACCTGACCACCCGCGAAGCCGAACTTCGGAGGTATCTTTGACTTCGATAAGAAGTCGGAGAAACTGGAACAACTGAACGCCGAACTGGAAGACCCGGCCGTTTGGAATGACCCGAAAAAAGCCCAGGACATGGGCCGCGAGAAAAAAGCCCTCGAAGGCGTCGTCCTCACGCTGCAGAAAGCCGAAAGCGACCTGCGCGACATGAACGAGCTGTTCGAGATGGGCAAGGAAGAAGGCGACGACGATACGCTCGAAGCCGTGATTGCGGATACTGCCGAAATCCAGAAGACCATCGAACAGATGGAATTCCGCCGGATGTTCAGCAATCCGATGGACCCGAACAACTGCTTCATCGACATCCAGGCCGGTGCCGGCGGTACCGAAGCCCAGGACTGGGCCTCCATGCTGCTGCGCCAGTACCTGCGCTATTGCGACCGCAAGGGCTTCAAGGCTGAAGTGCTGGAAGAATCCGAGGGTGAGGTTGCCGGCATCAAGACCGCCACCCTGAAAGTAGAGGGCGAATACGCCTACGGCCACCTGCGCACCGAAACCGGCGTGCACCGCCTGGTGCGCAAGTCGCCGTTCGACTCGGCCGGCGGCCGCCACACCTCCTTCGTGTCGCTGTTCGTGTATCCGGAAGTGGACGACTCGATCGAGATCGAGATCAACCCGGCCGACCTGCGCATCGACACCTACCGCGCGTCCGGCGCTGGCGGCCAGCACATCAACAAGACCGACTCCGCGGTGCGTATCACGCACGGCCCGTCCGGTATTGTGGTGCAGTGCCAGAACGACCGCTCGCAGCACCGCAACAAGGCCGAAGCGATGGACATGCTGAAGGCCAAGCTGTACGAGCTGGAACTGCGCAAGCGCATGAGCGAGCAGCAGTCGCTGGAAGACTCCAAGACCGACGTGGGCTGGGGCCACCAGATCCGCTCCTACGTGCTGGACCAGTCCCGCATCAAGGACTTGCGCACCGGCTTCGAAACCGGCAATACCAAGGGTGTGCTGGACGGCGACCTGGACGACTTCATCTCCGCCTCCCTCAAGCAAGGCATCTAAACCGATGCAGCGCGCCTTCATCTTCGACATGGACGGCACCATCGTCGACAACATGGCTTTCCACACCCGCTCGTGGCTGGAGTTCTTCGGCCGCCGCGGCCATGTTCTCGACGAGTCGGCGTTCTTTGCCGCCACCGCCGGCCGTACCGGGCACGAAATCATCGGCCGGTTCCTCGGCGAGGGGCTGCCGCACGATCACGTGTCCGGCCTGATCGACGAGAAGGAAACGCTGTACCGTGAAATCTACGCCCCACACCTGCGCGCCGTCGAAGGCTTCGGCGCCCTGGTAAGCGCGGCAAAGGCCGCAGGCATCCGCCTCGCGGTCGGCACCGCCGCCCCGCAAGGCAATGTGGACTTCACGCTGGACGGCCTGGGCGTGCGCGAACTGTTCGACACCGTCGTCGGCGCCGCCGACGTCAAGCGCGGCAAGCCCGAGCCGGACGTGTTCCTGCTGGCCGCCCAACGCTGCGGCGCCGATCCGGCGCACTGCATCGTGTTCGAAGACGCGCCCCTGGGCGTGGAAGCGGCGCGCCGGGCCGGCATGCGCTGCGTCGTCCTGACAACCACTTTGCCTGCTGAAGCGTTCAGTACTTTCGACAATGTGATCTGCATTGCACGCGACTTCAGCGAAATCGACATCAATCATCTGACCAACCATTAAAACCATGACTACGGATAACACACTGCCACCAGGCCAGGACGACAACAAGATCATCGCCGAACGCCGCGCCAAGCTGGCCGCCATTCGCGAGAAACAGAGCGTCGCCTTCCCTAACGACTTCCGTCCGCAAAACAAGGCGGCCGACCTGCACGTGCAGTACGGCGCCAAGACCCGCGAAGAACTGGAAGCCGAGCCAGTGAACGTCGTCATCGCCGGCCGCATGATGCTGCGCCGCGAAGCCGGCAAGAAGGCCGCTTTCGCCACCTTGCAGGATTCTTCCGGCCAGAAAGCCGACGGCCGCATCCAGATCTACGTCACCGTGGACACCACCGGCGAAGAAGCGATGGAAGAATTCCGCGGCTGGGACCTGGGCGACATCCTGGGCGTGAGCGGCACCCTGTTCAAGACCAAGACCGACGAACTGACCGTCAAGGTCAGCGAAGTGCGCCTGATCACCAAGGCGCTGCGCCCGCTGCCGGACAAGTTCCACGGCCTGTCCGACCAGGAAACCAAGTACCGCCAGCGCTACGTCGACCTGATTACCAGCGAAGAAACGCGCCGCACCTTCAAGGCGCGCACCGCCGCGATCTCCTCGATCCGCCGCTTCATGGAAAAGAACGAATTCATGGAAGTCGAGACCCCGATGCTGCACCCGATCCCGGGCGGCGCCGCGGCCAAGCCTTTCATCACCCACCACAATGCGCTGGACATGCAGATGTACCTGCGTATCGCGCCCGAACTGTACCTGAAGCGCCTGGTGGTCGGCGGCTTTGACCGCGTGTTCGAGATCAACCGCAACTTCCGCAACGAAGGCGTGTCGGTCCGTCACAACCCTGAATTCACCATGATGGAGTTCTACGCGGCCTATACCGACTACCAGTGGATCATGAACTTCACCGAAGAAGTGATCCGCCAGGCAGCGATCGACGCCAAGGGCACCGCCGTGCTGACCTACGGCGGCCGCGAACTGGACCTGTCCAAGCCGTTCCAGCGCCTGACCATCTGCGGCGCCATCAACAAATACGCTCCGCACTACACCGAAGCGCAGCTGAACGATATGGACTTCCTGAAGGCCGAGCTGCTGAAGTTCGGCGTGAAGCCATTCGCCACCTCCGGCCTGGGCGCCCTGCAACTGGCACTGTTCGAAGAAACCGCCGAAGCGCAGCTGTGGGAACCGACCTTCATCATCGACTACCCGATCGAAGTGTCGCCGCTGGCCCGCGCCTCCGACACCCGCGAAGGCATCACCGAGCGCTTCGAGCTGTTCATGGTCGGCCGCGAGATCGCCAACGGCTTCTCCGAGCTGAACGACGCCGAAGACCAGTCGGCCCGCTTCCTGGCGCAGATGAAGGCCAAGGAAGCCGGCGACGACGAGGCGATGTACTACGACGCGGACTTCATCCGCGCCCTGGAATACGGCATGCCGCCAGCCGGCGGCTGCGGCATCGGCATCGACCGCCTGATGATGCTGCTGACCGACTCGCCGAACATCCGCGACGTCCTGCTCTTCCCGCACCTGCGCAAGGAAGACTGATAAAAAAAGGGCCGCTCGATGCGGCCCTTTTTATTTACTGGATCACGCGGTAGCAAGGCGTGTAGGCCTTGCCCGCCAGTTTCATCCGGCTTTGCGCCACGAAGGACGCCAGCAGCGCGTCCATCGGCCCCATGATTTCCTTGTCGCCGTGGATTTCGAAGTGGCCGTACTTCTCGATGGTGCGGATGCCCTCTTCCTTCACATTGCCCGCCACCACGCCGGAAAACGCCCGGCGCAGGTTCGCCGCGAGCACATGAACCGGCTGGTTCTTGTGCAGGCTGAGGTTGCGCATGTTTTCGTGCGTCGGCGCAAACGGACGCTGGAATTCGTCGTCGATCTTGAGCGCCCAGTTGAAGTAATACGCGTCCGAGCGCGACTTGCGGTACTCCCGCACCTGCTTGATTCCTTCCTGCATCTCCTGCGCCACCAGCTCGGGATCGTCGACGATGATCTTGTAGCGTTTCTGCGCTTCCGAGCCGAGCGTCAAGCCGATGAACTCATTGATCTGCACGAAGTATTCGCGCGCCGTCTCCGGTCCGGTGAAGATCAGCGGGAACGGAATGTCCGCGTTATCGGGATGCAGCAGGATGCCGAGGATGTACAGGATTTCCTCCGCCGTGCCGGCGCCGCCGGGGAACACGCAAATGCCATGTCCCACGCGCACGAACGCTTCCAGGCGCTTTTCGATATCCGGCATGATCACCAGGTCGTTCACGATCGGGTTCGGCGATTCGGCCGCAATGATGCCCGGTTCCGTGATGCCCAGGTAGCGGCCGCCGGTAAAGCGCTGCTTGGCGTGGCCGATGGTGGCGCCCTTCATCGGCCCCTTCATCGCGCCCGGGCCGCAGCCGGTGCAGATATCCAGCCCGCGCAAGCCAAGCTGGTACCCGACTTCCTTGGAGTAATTGTATTCAGCGCGGTTGATCGAGTGGCCGCCCCAGCACACCACCATATTCGGATTGAGCTGCGGCTTCAGCACATTTGCATTGCGCAGGATATGGAAGACCGCATCGGTAATACCTTCGCTGCGGGCCAGGTCGAACTTGGGATTGCCCGTCACTTCATTGTTGACGAACACAATATCGCGCAGCACCGCAAACAGGTGCTCATGGATCCCCTTGATCATCTTGCCGTCGACGAATGCGATGGCCGGCGCGCCCTTGATTTCCAGCTTGATCCCGCGTTCGCGCTGCAGGATGTTGATGTCAAACGACTTGAAACGATCCAGCAATTCCTTTCCATCGTCGATCGTGCTGCCGCAATTGAGCACCGCCAGGGCGCAGTTGCGGAAGATGTTATAGAGGCCGCCTTTGCCGGAGTCCAGCAATTGCACCACCTCCGCCTTGGACAGGACTTCCAGCCTGCCCTCCGGAGCGATGAGAGTATCGACAACGTTGCTGTCCATGATACATAAATCCTTTTATTTAACTTTTCGGGGACTGCGCTTCCAATATACGCCCATGCTGTGCCGATTCACAGACGCAAGCTTGGCAAACATACCACAATGCTGCTTTGCAGCACGCGAAATTGCCCTTGTTCTGTGCGGGGTAGATTAAAATGCGCTTTTTTTTCGTCCGGGAGAAGCCGCATGAGCGGTGCAATCAATCCAACCACTGAGGTTCAGCCACCTGAATTCAAGCAGATCATGGGCCATCCAGCGCCCCTGTGGATGCTGTTTATGAGCGAATTCTGGGAGCGCTTTGCGTTCTACGGCATCCGCTGGGCACTAACCCTGTACGTCGTCGCCCAGTTCTACAACGGCGACTCCGCAGGCGAATCGCAGGCGAACCTTATCTACGGCTCCTACCTGGCCCTGGTGTACGCAGGCGCGCTGTTCGGCGGCTACGTGGCCGACCGCGTGCTGGGCTACCAGCGCTCCATCCTGGTCGGCGCAGCCTTCATGGCGGCCGGCCTGTTCATGATCGCCGTACCGGATCCGAACGTCTTCAAGCTCGGCCTCGCAACGGTTATCGCAGGTAATGGCCTGTTCAAGCCGAACATTTCGACCATGGTCGGCAAGCTGTACTCCGTGGCCGACACCCGCCGCGATTCCGGCTTCACCATCTTCTACATGGGCATCAACATCGGCGCCTTCTTCGCGCCGCTGATCACCCAGATACTGGCGCAGAAGTTCTTCAACACCGGCGACACGCCTGCTTACAAGGTGGTGTTCATCTCCGCCGGCGTGGGCATGCTGATTTCCCTGGTCTGGTTCTACATCGGCCGCGCCACCCTGAAAGGCATCGGCGCACCGACCGAAGAGAACAAGGATCCCAAGCGCATCCTGTACGTCGTGCTTGGCGCACTGTGCGTCATTCCGGTCATGTACGCGCTGCTGGTTGTCGGCGCGGCCGCCCTGCAAGGCGTGCTGACCGTCCTGTTCCTGATACTGGCAGTCATGCTGGTCGTGGAAGGCGTGCGCAACGGCCCCGTGGCCCGCGACAAGGTGATCGCCATGATGATCATCTTCGCCTTCAACATCATGTTCTGGTGCTTCTTCGAACAGGCCGGCAGCTCCTTCACCTTCCTGGCCGAGAACATCGTCAACCGCGACTTCGGCGGCTGGACCTTCCCGACCGCATGGTTCCAGTCGGTGAACTCCATCGCCGTGATCACCTGCGCGCCGATCATCGCCGCCATCTGGGTGTGGCTGGGCCGCCGCGGCAAGAACCCATCGATTCCGCGCAAGTTCGGCCTGGGCATCCTGGGCAACGGCTTCGCCTTCCTGCTGCTGATGTACGCGCTGACCCACCTGGTCGACGGCAACGGCAAGATCCCGTTCTGGACCCTGTTCATGGTCTACGTGATCCAGTCCATCGGTGAACTGTGCCTGTCCCCGATCGGCCTGTCGATGGTGACCAAGCTGGCTCCGGTGCGCCTGGTCGGCATGGGCATGGGCGGCTGGTTCCTGTCCACCGGTATCGGCAACAACCTGTCCGGCATCGTGGCAGCGATGATGTCCGGCGAAAAAGGCCTGTCGGTGCAATCGGCGCTGGAAGGCTACACCCAAGGCTTCTGGATCCTGATGGTGGGCGGCGTGCTGCTGTTCATCCTGGCGCCGTTTATCCAGAAACTGATGCACGGCGTGAAGTAATCCTGACGCCACATGGAGCAGCTTAACCTTAACCTGCTCCGCTCCCTGGATGCGCTGCTGGACACCGCCAACCTGACGTCGGCCGCAGCCATCCTCGGAATCACCCAGCCGGCGCTCAGCCGCCAACTGGTCCAGCTTCGCAAGCAGTTGAAAGACCCGCTGCTGGTACGCGAAGGACAACGCTTCCTGCTCACCCAGCGCGCCCAAGCGCTACGCGGCCCTTTGAAAGCAGTCCTGCGTTCAGTGGAGGCGGTCCTCGCCGGACCTGATTTCGCCCCCGCAACCTGTACCCGAAAATTCCAGCTGGCCGGTTCCGACTACCTGGCCGAGCATATGCTGCCGCCGCTGGCCGCAACGATCCGCGCCCAGGCGCCGCAATCGAGCGTCGCATTCCGCATGTGGGAGCCGGGATATTACCGCCTGCTCAGCGACGAAGGCGTTGACCTGGTCGCCACGATCGCGGACGTCGTGCCGGAAAACCTTCACGGCCGCGAAATGGGCCACGACAAACCTGTATGCGCCATGCGCCTCGCGCACCCGCTGGCTGGCAAGGCGCTGGCGATGGACGACTACCTGCAATGGCCCCATATGCGCGTGACCGGCGGCAGCGACAAGGACGCCTTCGTCGACCAGCATCTCGCAGCCCACGGCATGTCGCGCCATGTCAGCCTCACGGTGCCCTTCTTTTCCTCCGCGCTGAAGGCGATTGCCGGCGATGACATCCTGTGGACCGTGCCCGAGCACATGGCCATCAAGCTGGCAGCACAAATACCGTTGGCCTGGCAACCCTTGCCCTTTCCAGCGCCCACCTACCGCTACTGGCTGCTCTGGCACACGCGCAACCACCACGACCCGGCACACCAGTGGTTCCGCCAGCAGGTATTCGAAGTATTGCACCGATTCGACCACGGCGTAACCCAATACACCATGCAAGCCGTGCATAGCTAGTATGCAGAGATGGCCGTTGCCCTGGAGAGTATCCCTTACCTAGACTGGGGGCCTTTCCGACACGGGAGACCGCCCAATGAAACGACTGCCTGCCTGCACCGCCATCCTCTCCATCCTGCCACTGCTCTGGAGTGCTTCGGCCTCCGCCGACCCGCAACACTGGGTCAGCACCTGGACCGCCCCATCAGATACCACCGGCAAGCCGCTGCCGCAGCAGACCATCCGGCAAATGATACGCACCAGCGCCGGCGGCAATAGCGTTCGCGTCAGGATCTCGAATGAATACGGCTCAAAACAGCTCGACATCGGCTCGGTGCACGTAGCCGAACGGGCCGCCGGCGCCGACACCGTGCCCGGCACCGACTACGCCCTGAGCTTCGGCGGCTCGCCCGGCGTGACCATTCCCAAAGGAGAAAGCGTGTTGAGCGACCCGGTCGCCATGGAAGTGCCGGCGCTGCAGGAACTGGCCGTCAGCATTTACCTGCCGAACGGCTCGGGCCACGCCACCGTGCATGGAGCGGCAATGCAGACCACTTTTATCGCGACTGGCGTCGACGCCGCTGCGGCAAGCGCCTTCCCCGCCTGGACTGCGGACTACAGCCGCTACTTCCTGACCGACGTGGAAGTGGCGGCTGGGGTTGACAGCAAGACCGTGGTTGTCATCGGCGACTCGATCGTGGACGGCGTCGGCTCCAGCTTCGACCTCAATGCCCGCTGGACGGACGCCCTGGCCGAGCGCCTGCAAAGCTGGGCCACGCTGCAGAAGAAAGCCGTCGCCAACGCCGGCATCGCCGGCAACCGCGTGTTGAAAGACGGTGCAAAGCTGTTCGTCGGCCCAAGCGCCCTTTCCCGCCTGCAGCGCGACGCATTGAGCAAACCAGGCGCGCAATGGATTGTGCTGGCCGAAGGCATCAACGACATCACCGCTTCCGACATGATTTCGTCCCCGGACCAGGAGGCCACCGCCAGCCAGATCATCGACGGCATGCACAACCTGGTACAGCGCGCGCACGACGCAGGGATCAAGGTGTGCGGCACGACGCTGATGCCCTATGCCGGCGTCGGACGCCCCTTTGTCTACACCGCCTCCGGTGAAGCCAAGCGCCAGGCAGTCAACGCCTGGATCCGCAGTGGCGGCATGTTCGACGCCGTGGCCGATCTCGACCAGGCAATCCGCGACAGCGCCGACCCACTGCGCATGCAGCCCGAGCTCGACAGCGGCGACCACCTGCACCCGAACGACGCCGGCCACCGCATCATCGCCGCCACCGTCGCCGACAGCTGCCTCAAGTAGTTAAATTGCTCTTATGAATGTGCGGTAAGCCAGGCGTCGAGGCGGGCTTCGGCGCCGGCTGGCAGGTGCAGGCCGAGCTTGCTGCGCCGCCACAGGATGTCGGCTGCCGTCACGGCCCATTCCTTGCGGCGCAGGTAGTTGACCTCGGCCTCGTACAGGCCAGGCAGGATTTCTTCGCCCATGTCGGCGAGCGAGGCGCGGCCATCCAGCATCGTGTGCACGCGGGTGCCGTAGGCGCGCACGTAGCGCTTGACCAGTTCCTGCGGCAGCCACGAGTATTTCACCTGCACCGCGGCCGCCCATTGGCAGAATTCCTGCACCGAGCGGTTCTGCGGGATCGATCCAAACAGGTCGCCGCCGGGCAGGCAGGCTTTTTCGGTCCAGCCCTGGGCCGGCTTGCCCAGCACTTTGCAAAGGATGTCCACCGCGTCTTCCGCCAGCTTGCGGAAAGTGGTGATCTTGCCGCCGAAGACGTTCAGCAGCGGCGCGGCCTCCTTGTCCAGTTCCAGGAAATAGTCGCGCGTGACGGCTTTGGCGTCGGCGGAGGCGTCTTCCAGCAGCGGGCGCACGCCGGCATAGGTCCACACCACGTCGGCTGGGCGCACCGGTTCACGGAAGTAGTTGCTGGCCAGCTCGCACAGGTAGCGGATCTCGCCCTCCTCGATCGTTACACGCTGCGGATCGCCTTTGTATTCAAGGTCGGTAGTGCCGATCAGCGTGAAGTCGCGCTCATAGGGAATCGCGAATACGATGCGGCCATCCTTGTTCTGGAAAATGTAGGCCTGGTCGTGGTCGAAAATGCGCCGGACCACGATATGGCTGCCCTTTACCAGCCGCAGGTGGCGCGACTGCTGCTTGGCGCCTGCCGACTGCAGGAAGGATTGGGCCCACGGCCCAGCGGCGTTGACCACGGTTCGTGCCGTGATGCGCTTTTCCGTGCCGTCGGCCTTGCGCAGCGTGGCGACCCAGTGGCCGGCGTGGCGCTCCACGCCGACGCAGGCGGTGCGGGTCAGTATGCAGGCGCCCTTGGCGCAGGCGTCGATAGCGTTCAGTACTACCAGGCGTGCGTCGTCGACCCAGCCGTCCGAATATTCGAAGCCGCGGCGGAAAGCCGGCTTCAGCGGCCGGCCAGCCGGGTGGCAGCGCAGGTCGATGCCGCGCGAGCCGGGGAGCAATTCGCGCTTGGCGAGCATATCGTACAGGAACAGGCCGGCGCGGATCAGCAGCGCCGGGCGCTGGCCTTCGTCATGCGGCATCACGAAACGCAGCGGCCACATGATGTGCGGCGCGCTGCGCAGCAGCACTTCGCGCTCGGCCAGCGCCTTGCGTACCAGGCGGAATTCGTAGTACTCAAGGTAGCGCAGGCCGCCGTGGATCAACTTGGTCGAGGCCGACGAAGTATGGGAGGCCAGGTCGTCCTTTTCACACAATACGACGCAGAGGCCGCGGCCCGCGGCATCGCGTGCGATGCCCGCCCCATTGATACCGCCGCCAACTACCAGTACATCGCAATCAACTTCCGCCATGCGCTCCCCGATTACTGTTTATAAATGACGCCGTCCTTCATCACGAATCCTACCCTCTGCAGCAGGGTGATGTCTTGCAGCGGGTCGCCGGATACAGCCACAATATCGGCAGCATAACCCGGCTCCAGCGATCCGAGGCGATTCGCTTGCCCAAGTAGAGTGGCCGCACTAACCGTGGCGGAGCGGATCGCCTCCAGCGCCGGCATGCCCGCCTCCACCATGTAGGCGAATTCCCTGGCATTTTCGCCGTGCGGGAAGACCCCGGCATCGGTGCCGAAAGCGATCTTCACGCCGGCTTTGTAAGCCCTGGCAAAGGTACCCTGGATTTGCGGCCCGATGGCCGCGGCTTTGGGCTGTACCAAAGGTGAATAATAGTTCGGCTCCTTCGCCTTGTCGGCCACGAAGCGCCCGGCACTGATGGTCGGAACGTACCAGCCGCCGTTCTTTTTGAACAGCGCGATAGCCTCGTCGTCCATGAAGGTGCCGTGTTCGATCGAGTCCACGCCCGCGCGCAAGGCGCGCTTCATGCCCTCTGCACCGTGGGCATGGGCCGCGATTTTGAAGCCGTAATCCCTGGCTGCCGCAACAAGCGCTTTCAGCTCGGCATCGTCGAACTGCGCATTCATGCCGCTGCTGGCCTGGCTCAAGACCCCGCCGGTGGCGGTGATCTTGATCACGTCCGCGCCCTCCTGGTAGCGGGCGCGCACGGCCTGGCGCGCTTCGTCCGGACTGTTGATCACGCCATCCTCAGGTCCCGGTGTGCCGTGCAGGTGGCGCAATTCGCGCGACTGGCCGTTGCTTGGGTCGGCGTGGCCGCCGGTGGTGGCAATGGCTTTGCCGGCAGTGAACATGCGCGGCCCGACGATGGCGCCGGAATTGATGGCGCGCTTCATGGCGATGTTCAGGCCTTCGTTGGCGCCCAGGTCGCGCACCGTGGTGAAGCCGGCTTTCAGCGTGCGCTCGGCAAAGGCGACGGAACCATAGGCGCGGTCGACGGCATCCAGGGTGAGCTGGCCGCGCAAGGCGTCGATCTGGGGTTGCGTCTGGTGGGTCAGGTGCACATGCATGTCGATAAAGCCGGGCATGCAGGACATGCCGCTCAAGTCCACGTCGGCCTTGCCCTGGGTCGGCGCGATCGCTTTCACGCTGCCGTTCTCGATGAAGATGGTGACCTTTTCGCGCCATACGCCGGCTTTTACGTCCAGCAGGCGGCCGCAGTTGACCGATTGCGCGGCGGCGTTGGCCGTCCCGATTGCCAGCAGCAGGCTCGCTGCACCGAGTTTCTTCATCGCCCAGCCTCCTTTATCGATATGCCTGTTCCCTCGTTCCGTCCGAAATCCTACCCCAAGACTATGGCATATAGAACAACTCATGCATAGTCTATAATTGCCCGACTTGGTAACCGAGAGAGTTGATTTGAGCAATCGTCCTTCCTGGCTGAACCGCCGTAACGTCATTCGAGCCAGTCTTATTGCCGGCGGCGCCGTGCTTGCCGGCGGCATCGCCCTGGCCTGCTACGCGGCTTTCGTTATCCGCCCCAGCTTGCCGACGCTGGAAGCCGTCACCGATTACCACCCCAAGATCCCGCTGCGCATTTACACCGCGGACAAAGTGTTGATCGGCGAATTTGGCGAAGAACACCGCGACTTCACGCCGATCGCCGAAGTACCCGAGTTGATGAAGAAATCCATCCTTGCGATTGAAGACTCGCGCTTCTACGAGCATGGCGGCATCGACTGGATCCGCGCGCTGGGCGCAGCCCGCGCCAACCTGCGCGGCAGCTTCCGCCAGGGCGGTTCGACCATCACCATGCAGGTGGCGCGCGATTTCTACCTGAGCAAGGACAAATTCATCTCGCGCAAGCTGGCCGAAGTCATGCTGGCCTACCGCATCGAAGCGGCACTCGACAAGGACAAGATCCTCGAGCTGTACATGAACAACATCTACCTGGGCCAGCGCTCCTACGGCTTTGCCAGCGCGGCGCAGGCATACTTCGGCAAGTCCCTGAAAGAACTGTCGATTGCCGAAATGGCGATGCTGGCGGGCCTGCCGCAAAACCCTTCGCGCAACAATCCGGCGGTCAATCCGAAAAAAGCCCGCCAACGCCAGCAGGTCGTGCTGCGCCGCATGTTCGAGCTTGACTACATCACCGAGGCGCAATACGACAAGGCGAAGAAAGAGCAGCTGCACGTCAATCACCGCGGGCAGGAATTCGACACCCACGCCGAATACGTGGCCGAACTGGCCCGCCAGGCGGTCTTCGCCGAATTCAAGGAAGAGTCTTACACGCGCGGCATCAACGTCTACACGACCATCCTGTCCAAGGACCAGGATGCAGCCTACGCTTCCGTGCGCAGCAATGTCGTGGCTTACGACCAGCGCCACGGCTACCGCGGCCCGGAAGCGTTTATCGAACTGCCGGCGGACGAGGAGGAGCGCGGCGACGCCATCGACGAAGCGCTGGCCAGGCGCGTGGTCAGCGACGGCCTGATCCCGGCCGTGGTGCTGCAAGCCAGCCCTACCCTGGTCAAGGCCGAAACCTCGGACGGCGACGTGCTGTCGATCAGCGGCGACGGCCTGAAGCTGGCCGCTTCCGCACTTTCCGAAAAAGCCAAACAGGGCTTCGCCATTCGTCCCGGCGCCGTGATCCGCGTCATGCAGGCCGGTAAAAATGCCTGGGCCATCACACAAGTGCCGAAGGTTGCAGCGGCCTTCGTTTCGCTCGACGCCAACACAGGCGCCTACCAGGCCATGGTGGGCGGCTTCGATTTCGGCCTGCAGAAGTTCAACCACGTGACCCAGGCCTGGCGCCAGCCCGGTTCCTCGATCAAGCCGTTCATTTATTCCGCCGCCGTGGCCAAGGGCTTCGGGCCGGCGACCGTGATCGCCGACGAGCCGCTCGAAATGCCGGGTGGCGCCAACGGCGAGCCGTGGCGGCCGCAGAACGACGATGGCAAGTTCGACGGCCAGGTCACCATGCGCCGCTCGCTGGCGGCGTCGAAGAACGTGCCATCGGTGCGACTGCTGCGCGCGGCAGGCCTGGACGACACGCACGCCTACCTGGCCCGCTTCGGTTTCGACCTGGCGCGCCATCCAAAGAACTACACCATGGCGCTCGGCACCGGCGCCGTCACGCCGCTGCAGATGGCCGGCGCCTATGCCGTCTTCGCCAATGGCGGCTACAAGGTCACGCCTTACCTGATCTCGCGCGTGGTCGACGCCAAGGGCGCGGCGATCATGGACATCAAGCCGCCGCAGCCCGCCAATGCCGGCGAGCGCGTGCTGGAAGAGCGCAACCTCTTCATCATGGACAGCATGATGCGCGACGTCGCCCGCAGCGGTACCGGCGCTGCCGCCGGCCGCCTGGGCCGCCCGGACCTGGCGGGCAAGACCGGCACTACCAGCGACTCGATGGACGGCTGGTTCGCCGGCTACGGCGGCGGCATCGTGGCGGTGGCGTGGATGGGATACGACGAGCCGAAGTCGCTCGGCGGCCGCGAATTCGGCGCCACCCTGTCGCTGCCGATCTGGATGGACTATATGCGCGTGGCGCTGCCCAAGCATCCGCCAATCGAGCGCCCGGTACCGGAAGGTGTGGTACAGGTCAATGGCGACTGGGTACTGGAAGAATATTCCAACGATCCGACGGTGCGCGCGATCGACCTGGATGCCATTCCGGCCGAAGACGAGCAGCAGGCGCCGGAGGACGGTACCCAGCCTGCGGCCCCGAACGCACCGGCCACGCCGGGCCAGCCGCCAATGCAGCAGTTCCCGCCGCCGCAATCGCCGGCGGGCGCCTGAAAATCATGTACCATCGGTTCAAGCACCTTTTTGCAGAACAAGAACAATGATTCCGCTGTCGCCGCCGGTATTGCAGCAGATGACCATGGGCCTGGCCTATGGGCTGACTGACGTCGGTACGGTCCGCCCCAGCAACCAGGACAATCTGCTGCTCCTTCCCGAGCTCAATTTCGTGGCCGTCGCCGACGGTATGGGCGGCCATATCGGCGGCGATATCGCCAGTACGGAAGCCCTGCTGCTGGCATGGAAGCACCTACGCGCCCAGCCCGCAGCGCAAGGCGATGCCGAAGCGCTGCGCCAGTTGTACGACGCGGTCTTGTTCGCCAATTCCACCCTTTTCCGCAATAACGCCGCCGCCGGCCTGGCCGACGGCTACGGCATGGGGACCACGCTCACCGGCATGTGGCAGCCGCGAGCCGACGGCCCGGCCCTGGTTTTCCATGTCGGCGACAGCCGCATCTACCGCTATCGCCATGGCCAGCTGGCGCAGCTGACGCATGACCAGACCCTGTACCAGCAAGCGCTGGAAGCCGGCATGACCGGCATCCTCCCGCCGCGCAACCTGCTGCTGCAAGCCATCGGCCCGGGCGAGGACGTGCGGCCCGACGTGTTTGCCCACGCAATCGCGCCTGGCGACCTTTATCTCTTGTGCAGCGATGGCTTGTACGGCGAGACGACGCACGAAGCGCTGGCAGCTATCCTGGCCGGGGCGGGGCCGGACAAGCTGCCGGAGACCTGCGCCGCGCTGGTCGAAAAGGCCAAGCAGGACGGCAGCCGCGACAACATCACGGCCGTGCTGCTGCTCTGCCCAGCCTAGGCAATGCGCCTTTGATACAACAAAGTGTTTTGCCACTGAAGGAACCCACCGTGCTATTTGGGTAATCCTGTTGCACACGCTGCTGTGCGCCGCCAGCCGGTGCTAGATTGGACTCTCCAACCACCAATCAGCACAGGAGGCCTCATGAAGAAGTTTATCTGGCAGCTGCTCTCGGTCCTGTTCATCGCCATCACCTCGCTCCCCGCTTCCGCAAGCGGCTACACGCAAACCCGCTATCCCATCGTCCTGGTCCATGGCCTGTTCGGCTTTGACCGGCTCGGCCCACTGGAATATTTCTACGGCATTCCCGGCGCGCTGCGCAGCGGCGGCGCCCAGGTCTATGTCACTTCCGTCTCGGCGGCCAACAGCACCGAAGTGAGGGGCGAACAGCTGCTTTACCAGGTGCGCCAGATCCTGGCCGCAACCGGCGCCGAGAAAGTGCACCTGATCGGCCATAGCCACGGCGGCCCCACTTCACGCTACGTCGCTTCGGTGAGGCCCGACCTGGTCGCCTCGGTGACCAGCATCGGAGGCGTCAACAAGGGCTCGCGCGTGGCGGACGTGCTGGTCGGCGCCGCGCCGGACCTTGTCTACAGCGTCGGCGATGCGCTGGGCGGTTTCCTGGGACTGATCTCGGGCAGCCCGACCCTGCCCCAGGATGCCCGCGCAGCGGCGCAGTCGCTCAGCACCGCAGGCACGGCGGACTTCAATGCCCGCCATCCTGCCGGTCTGCCGCAGACGGCCTGCGGCGAAGGCGCCTATCAGGAAAACGGCGTGTATTACTTTTCCTGGAGCGGGAGCAAGCCCTATACCAACATCTTCGACCCGGCCGATCCGTTCCTAGCCGTGACCTCGCTCGCTTTCGCCGGCGCGAAGAACGACGGCCTGGTCGCCAGCTGTTCCAGCCATCTCGGCCGCGTGATCCGCGACGACTACCGCATGAACCACCTCGACGAGATCAACCAGATGGTCGGCATCACCCATCTGTTCGAAACCAGTCCGGTGACGCTGTTCCGCCAGCACGCCAACCGCCTGCAGGGAATGGGACTGTGAGCGCGCGGGCGCGGTGGGCGTTGGCCCTCTTGATTACTGGAGCATGCGCGCTATGGGCCTTTGCGCCCGGCCCGCAGCCGCAGGTTACCGGCGCCAATCCAGCGGCAGCGGCCCTGCCGGCACAGGCGGGCACCACCGCGCCCTTCGTACCGTCGATGGCCGGCACCCGTCCCGACGGCCAACTGGCTGCACCTGGCGACCAGCTGCGGATCGATGCCGAATTGCGCCACCTGTTCGACTACTACCTGTCCGCGTTGGGCGAGGCAGAACTTCCCGCCATCCGCGCCGGCATCGAGCAGGAATTGGCGCGGCGCCTGAAGCCGGCCGCCGCCGCCGAGGCACGGCGCCTGCTGGGCCAATACCTGTCCTACAAGCGGGCATTGGCGGCGGTCGAAGGCGCGACCGGGGCGCCTGCCGGCGCCTCGCTCGCTGCCGCCGCCCGCCATCGCCTGCAAGCGATGCAAGCCTTGCGCAAACGCTATTTCACCGGCGCGGAAATTGATGGCCTGTTCAGCGACTCCGACGCCCGTGACCTGGACGCGGTCGCACGGCTGGAGCTTGCAGACAACAAGACGCTGACACCCGAACAACTCCGGCTGCGGATGGAGGAACTCGACCGCCGCCTGCCGCCGTCCCTGCAGGAGGAAAGGTCGGCGCCGCAGCGGGTGTTGAAACTCGACGAGCAGGTGCAAGCCGCCCGCGCCGCCGGCGCCGGCGAAGACGACATTTTCCGCCTGCGCGCCGCCGCGCTCGATCCATCCGCCGCCGACAGGCTGGGGCAGCTCGACCGCGAGCAGGCCGAATGGCTGCGCAAGGTGGCCGCCTACCGCGCCGAAAGCAGCCGCCTGGCCGGCGACAAGGCCGCCATGCAGCGGCTGCGCGATAGCATTTTTACATCAAACGAACAAAAACGGCTGGGCGCCTACGAATAGGGGCTTGCACTATAATGTAGGGCCAGCATCTTAGAGCCCCATTGTTAGCGTCACGCCTGCATGCCTTTCGATTTCAAAAAAGCCCTTCCCAAGCCCGGCAACCGATTCGCGCTGCCCAACCTGTTCGGTTCCGGCGATGCCTACGCGCTCGCCCAAAGCGCACTTGAACTGAAGGCGCGCGGCCAGATGCTGGCCGTGGTCGTGGCCCAGGCCAGCGACGGCCAGCGCCTGCTCGCGGAGATCCCCTGGTTCGCCAACGGCGGCCTGCGCTGCCACCTGCTGCCGGACTGGGAAACCCTGCCCTACGACGCGTTCTCGCCGCACCAGGACCTGGTATCGGAACGCCTGGCAACCCTGCACGAAATCCAGAGCGGCCAATGCGACGTGGCGATCATCCCGGCCACCACGGCCTTGGTGCGCATGGCGCCGCCCTCCTTCCTGGCCGCCTACACCTTCTTCTTCAAGCAGGGCGAATCGCTGGACGAGGCCAAACTGAAGTCGCAACTGACCCTGGCCGGCTACACCCACGTGGCCCAGGTCATGTCGCCCGGCGAATACTCGGTGCGCGGCGGCCTGATCGACCTGTTCCCGATGGGTTCCGCCCTGCCGTACCGCCTCGACCTGTTCGGCGACACCATCGAAACCATCCGCACCTTCGACGCCGACACCCAGCGTTCGCTGTATCCGGTCAAGGAAGTGCGCCTGCTGCCGGGCCGCGAATTCCCGATGGACGAAGCCGCGCGCACGGCCTTCCGCAGCCGCTGGCGCGAAACCTTCGAAGGCGACCCGTCGCGCTCCGTGGTGTACAAGGACATCAGCAGCGGCATCGCCTCCGCCGGCATCGAATACTACCTGCCGCTGTTCTTCGACGAAACCGCGACCTTCTTCGACTACCTGCCTGCCGAAGCCAGCGTGGCCATGGTCGGCGACATCGACGGCGCCATCAAACGCTTCTGGGCCGACACCGAATCGCGCTTCAAGTTCCTGAAGGCCGACCGCGAACGGCCCATCCTGCCGCCGCAGGACATCTTCCTCGGCGACGAGCAGTTCTTCGTGCTGGCCAAGCCGCATCCGCGCATCGCCATCTCGCGCGACATGTCGCTGCCGTCGTCCGAGCTGTCCGCGCCGATTCCCAATATCGCCGTCAACCGCCACCTGGACGACCCGCTGACCAACCTGCGCGCCTACCTGATGCAGTCCGGCCGCCGCGTGATGATCTGCGCCGAAACCAACGGCCGGCGCGAAACCCTGCAGCAGTATTTCGCCGAATTCGACCTCTCGCCTGCACTGGTCGAAGGCTTCGACGGCTTCCTCGCCAGCGACGCCAAGGTGGTGCTCGGCGTATCGCCCCTGCACGCCGGCTTCGAACTGGACGAAGGCCTGGCCTTCATCACGGAAACCGAACTGTATGCAGGCAGCGGCCGCCGCGCCGGCCGCAAGAAACAGGAAGCGGTCACGCAAGTCGAATCGATGGTGCGCGACCTGTCCGAGCTCAAGATCGGCGACCCGGTGGTGCACATCAACCACGGCATCGGCCGCTATATGGGCCTGGTCAGCATGGACCTGGGCGAAGGCGAAACCGAATTCCTGCACCTGGAATACGCCAAGGAGAGCAAGCTGTACGTGCCGGTCTCGCAGCTGCACGTGATCTCGCGCTACTCCGGCGGCTCGCCGGACGACGCCCCGCTGCACACGCTCGGTTCCGGCCAGTGGGACAAAGCCAAGCGCAAGGCCGCCGAGCAGGTGCGCGACACCGCCGCCGAGCTGCTCAACCTGTACGCCCGCCGCGCAGCGCGCCAAGGCCACGCCTTCGAATACTCGGCCCACGATTACGAACGCTTCGCCGACAGCTTCGGCTTCGACGAGACGCCCGACCAGGCGGAAGCCATCGCCAACGTGATCAAGGACATGACCTCCGGCAAACCGATGGACCGCCTGGTGTGCGGCGACGTCGGCTTCGGCAAGACCGAAGTGGCGCTGCGCGCCGCCTTCATCGCCGTCATGGGCGGCAAGCAGGTCGCCATCCTCGCGCCGACCACCCTGCTGGCCGAACAGCATGCGCAAACCTTTGCCGACCGCTTCGCCGACTGGCCGGTGCGCATCGCCGAAATGTCGCGCTTCCGCACCGGCAAGGAGATCGCCAACGCCATCAAGGGCATGCAGGACGGCACGCTGGACATCGTGATCGGCACCCACAAGCTGCTGTCGGACGACGTCAAGTTCACCCGCCTCGGCCTGGTCATCATCGATGAGGAACACCGATTCGGCGTGCGCCAGAAGGAAGCGCTGAAATCCCTGCGCGCGGAAGTCGACGTGCTGACCCTGACCGCCACGCCGATCCCGCGTACGCTCGGCATGGCGCTGGAAGGCCTGCGCGACTTCTCCGTGATCGCCACGGCCCCGCAAAAGCGCCTGGCCATCAAGACCTTCGTGCGCAGCGAAAACGACTCCATCATCCGCGAAGCCGTGCTGCGCGAGCTGAAGCGCGGCGGCCAGGTCTACTTCCTGCACAACGAAGTGGAAACGATCCAGAACCGCCTGGCCAAGCTGACCGAGATGCTGCCGGAAGCGCGCATCGCCGTGGCTCACGGCCAGATGCACGAACGCGACCTGGAAAAGGTGATGCGAGACTTCGTGGCGCAGCGCTACAACATCCTGCTGTGCACCACGATCATCGAGACCGGCATCGACGTGCCGACCGCGAACACCATCATCATGCACCGCGCCGACAAGTTCGGCCTGGCGCAGCTGCACCAGCTGCGCGGCCGCGTCGGCCGCTCGCACCACCAGGCCTATGCCTACCTGCTGGTCAACGACGTGCAAGGGCTGAGCAAACAGGCGCAGCGCCGCCTGGACGCCATCCAGCAGATGGAGGAACTGGGTTCGGGCTTCTACCTCGCGATGCACGACCTGGAAATCCGCGGCGCCGGCGAAGTGCTGGGCGAGAACCAGTCCGGCGAAATGCTGGAAGTGGGCTTCCAGCTCTACACCGACATGCTGAACGAAGCCGTGCGCGCCTTGAAAGCCGGCAAAGAGCCCGACCTGGCCGCGCCCCTGTCCACCACCACCGAAATCAACCTGCACACGCCGGCCCTGCTACCCGCGGACTTCTGCGGCGACGTGCACGAACGCCTGTCGATCTACAAACGCCTGGCCAACTGCGAAACCCAGAACGCAATCGACGACCTGCAAGAGGAACTGATCGACCGTTTCGGCAAACTGCCCGACCCGGCGAAGGCCCTGGTGGAAACCCACCGCCTGCGCATCGCCGCCAAGACCGTCGGCATCGTGAAAATCGATGCCCACTCCGAGGCGGCCAACCTGCAGTTCATGCCCAAGCCGCCGATCGACCCGATGCGCATCATCCAACTGATCCAGAACCAGCGCCACATCAAGCTGAATGGACAGGACAAGCTCAAGATCACTGCGAATATGCCCGACCTGGCGGCCCGCGTGAACCAGATCAAGACCGCCATCAAACAATTGACATGAACCACGACATGACCATGAACCTTGTGCTGCAAGGCGTCGGCGACTGCGCCGCCCGCCTGCAGCGCATCGCCGCCCTGACCGCACCGAAGAACGTCGTCACCGTATCGGAAAACGCCGTGCGCTGCGAAGGCATCAGTTACACGCCAGCCCTGCGCCAGACCATCGAGCTCGCAGCCGAGGCCGCGCAGCTGGACGCCACCTACATGATGGGCGTGCGCCGCCTGGACGAATTCAAGCTGGTGGCGATGGATATGGACTCGACCCTGATCACCATCGAGTGCATCGACGAAATCGCCGACATGCAGGGCCTCAAGCCGCAGGTGGCAGAAATCACCGAAGCCGCCATGCGCGGCGAGCTCGATTTCTCGGAAAGCCTGAAACGCCGCGTGGCGCTGCTGGAAGGCCTGGAAGCCTCGGCCCTGGAACGCGTGTATGAAGAACGCCTGCGCCTGTCGATGGGCGCCGAGAACATGCTGAAGGCGGTGCAGGCCGCCGGCCTGAAAACCCTGCTGGTCTCCGGCGGCTTCACCTTCTTCACCGAGCGCCTGAAACCGCGCCTCAAGCTCGACTTCACACGCGCCAATGAGCTGGAAATCGTGGACGGCAAGCTGACCGGCAAAGTCATCGGCGAAATCGTCGATGCCGACGTCAAGCGCAGGACGGTGGAACACGTATGCGCCTCGATGGGCATCCGCACCGAAGAAGCCATCGTCATGGGCGACGGCGCCAACGACCTGAAGATGATGTCGATCGCCGGCCTCTCAGTCGCCTTCCGCGCCAAGCCCGTGGTACGCGAACAAGCCAGCGTGGCCCTCAACTACGTCGGCCTGGACGGCATCCTGAACCTGCTAGCACACTAAAATTCGGGGTCAGCTCCGGCAATCGGACACGGGCTCATGCGCTACGCGCATGAGCCCGTGTCCGATTGCCGGAGCTGACCCCGAATTTCAAGCCACAACGCCGCGTTGGCGGAGGGCTGCAATGTCCGCAGTAGCCAGACCTAATGCCGATAGCACGCTGTCGGTGTGTTCGCCCAAGGTCGGGCCTTGCCAACGCACTTCGCCCGGTGTCTCGGAAAGCTTCGGCACGATGCCAGGCATCTTCACGTGCACCCCATCGGGCAATTCGGTATCGAGCAGCATGTCCCGCGCCTGGTAATGCGGGTCGGCGACGATGTCCTTGACCGAATAGATACGCCCTGCCGGCACTTCCGCGCGCTCCAGCACGGCCAGCGCTTCGTCAATCGTGTGCGCGGAAGTCCAGCCGGCGATGGCGGCGTCGATCAGTTTCTCCTGCGCGGCGCGGCCGTCGTTCTGGGCGAATTGCGGGTCTTCCGCCATGTCGGCGCGCCCGATGGCGTGCATCAGGCGCTTGTAGATCGGGTTGCTATTGCCGGCAATGACCACGTAAGAGCCGTCGCGAGTCGGATAGGTGTTGGATGGGGCGATGCCTGGCAAGGCACCGCCGCTGCGCTCGCGCACGTGGCCCAGCAAGTCGTATTCCGGCACCAGCGACTCCATCAGGTTGAAGACGCTTTCAACCAAAGACACGTCAACCACCTGCCCGTCGCCATTGCCCATCTTCACGCGCAGCACCGACATCAACGCGCCCATCACGGCATGCAGCGACGCCAGCGAATCGCCCAGGCTTACGCCAACACGGGCCGGCACGCCGCCCGCCTCACCGGTGGTGTAGCGGATGCCGCCCATCGCTTCGCCGATCGCGCCAAAGCCGGGCCGGTCCTTGTACGGGCCGCTCTGGCCGTAGCCGGAAATGCGCACCATGGTCAGCTTTGGATTCAGGGCATGCAGCACATCCCAACCCAGGCCGAGCTTTTCCAGCGCGCCGGGCTTCATGTTTTCTATCAGGACGTCGGCATCCGCGCACAGCTGCTTGACCAGGGCGATCCCTTCCGGCGTCTTCAGGTTGATCGAAATGGATTTCTTGTTGCGCGACTGCAGGTACCACCAGAGCGAAGTCCCCTTGTGCAGCTTGCGCCATTTGCGAATCGGGTCGCCTTCGCCCGGCGCCTCGATCTTGATCACTTCGGCCCCGAATTCGGCCATCAGCCGCGCCGCGAAAGGCGCCGCGATCAGCGTCCCGATTTCGATCACCTTAATTCCCTGTAACGGACCTGCCATGTGCGCACTCCCCCTGCAATTGCATTATCATTAACGCCTAGCCAAATATTCTAACCGGAGGCGGAAAATGCTGTACAAGGGAAGCTGCCATTGCGGCAATGTGAAGTTTGAGGCAGAAGGCAATATCGAAGGGCTGGTAGCCTGCAATTGCTCGATCTGCCAGCGCAAGGGCGCCTTGATGTGGTTTATTCCACGCGAAAGCCTGAAGCTGCTGACGCCAGAGGAAGACCAGGCCACCTATGTCTTCAACAAACACGTGATCAAGCACCGCTTCTGCCCCAAATGCGGCATCCACACGTATGGCGAAGGCATCGCCCCGGGCGGTGGCCACATGGCCGCGGTCAACGCCCGCGTGCTGGAAGACATCGAACTGGAATCGTACCCTGTCAAGCATTACGACGGGCGCAAACTTTAAGGAGCCGACATGGCGCAGGAATTGGTATTCGACGACCGTACCCAGTCTGCCAAGGACTGGGCCTTCTGGCTTTACCTGGGCCACGGCCTGAGCATCTTCTTCACGCTCGGCGCCGCCTCCTTCATCCCGCTGATCCTGAACTACCTCAAGCGCGACGACAGCATCGGCACCTTTGTCCACAGCCATCACGGCTGGATGATCCGCTCTTTCTGGTGGTACCTGGTATGGATCGTCGTTGGCTGGGCGCTCTTTGCCACGCTCCTCGGCATTCCCCTTGCATGGCTGGTATGGGTTGGCGCGTGGCTGTGGAAGATCTACCGCCTGATCCGCGGCATCACCACGCTTAACAGCAACGCACCAATCGGCAACTCATAATACGCGCAGGAAGGCCACCAGGTCGGCCTTCTCCGCCGCCGTCAACCTGGTCTCGAGGATCAGGTTGAAAAATTCGACCGTATCCTCTAGCGTTAACAGCCGCCCGTCATGCAGGTAGGGCGGCGATTCCTTGATGCCCCGTAGCGGGAAAGTCTTGATCGGGCCGTCGCCCACCATCATCGCCCCCCTCACTTCATGCGGCTTGAAGAAGCGCTCCGTATGCAGGTTGTGCATCAAGTTGTCGCTATAGTGCGGCGGTGTATGGCACGTGGCGCATTGCGCCTTGCCGAAGAAGAGAGACTGGCCACGCAGCTCCTGCTCATTGGCCTTGCGCGGATCGAGCTTGCCGGTGACGCCAAGCTTGGGCGCTGGCGGAAAGTCCAGGATGTTCTGGAACTCGCCCATGAAATGCACCTGGCTGCCCCGTTCCAGCACGTTCACGCCCTTCTTGGTCGCGATGACCGGATCGCCGTCAAAGTAGGCCGCACGCTGTTCGAATTCGGTGAAGTCCTCCACCGATTTCAGCGCGCGCTGGGAGCCGAACAGGCGCTGCATGTTCACGCCGCGCAGCGTCGGCGTATCGAGGCGGTGCCGGAAAGCCTGCGGCCTGATGTCGCCAACCAGGTGCGTCGAGGCATTCGTGTGCCCGTTCGAGTGACAATCAAAACAGCTCACGCCCCGGCTGGGCCGTTCGGAGCGGCGATCCTCCGTCTGGTTGAACTGCTGCTGGGGGAAAGGCGTCAGCAGCAGCCGCAGGCCTTCAAGCTGTTTCGGGTTGAGGATGCCGTTGAAAATATCGTAGAAATTCTCGATCGTCAGCAGCTTGCCTTTGGAAACATCGCCAAGGTCGGGCCGCGTCGTCAGGAAAATCGGCGCGGGGAACTCCGGCAGCAAGTGGTCGGGAAAATCGAAGGCCAGGTCGAAGCGGTTCAAATCGCGCTGCTCCTGCTTCTTGATTTCATCGATGTGGAATTGGGGGAACACCATGCCGCCTTCAGGATGATTCGGATGCGGCAGCGGCAGGAAGCCATGCGGGAACAGGCCCTTTTCGCGAATCTCCTCCGGGCTCATTGCGCCCAGCTTGTCCCATGTCATGCCGCGCGGGAGCTTGACCCGTACGCCTTCCTGCACCGGTTTGCCGCGAAACATGGTGACGCCGCCCGCCGGCCGGTTGGACAGGTCGTAGCGGCTTTCGAGGAAGGCCGCCTGCTCGCGCAACAAGCCCGCCCGCGCCGCCTTCATCCTTTCAAACGTCGTCTGAAAATCCTCTTTGGGCACCACAGGCATGTAGCTCGTTGGCGGCGCCGCCGAAATCAAACACACAGCGCCACCCAGCACGGCGCCCACTGCAATCTTCAGAATTTGCATGACGGTCTCCCCTGCTTAATGAACAAGCGATTCAAGCATAGCGGGAAGCGCGATCGTCACGCGCACGCAAAGCTGACTACATCAATGCAAGTGCGCGTTCGATGTCAGCGATCAGGTCGTCTGGATCTTCGAGGCCGATGTTGAAGCGCACCAGGGTGCCCTTCTCTTTCCAGTTCTTGCGCATGGCCTGGATGCGGTATGGAATGCACAGGCTGTGCGCACCGCCCCAGCTGTAGCCGATGCCGAACAGCTTCAGCGAATCGACGAAGCGGTCGGTCTGCGCCTCGGTGTACTTCTCGTCGAACAGCACGGAAAATAGCCCGCCTGCGCCGGCGAAGTCGCGCTTCCAGTTTTCGTGGCCGGGGCAATCTTCAAACGCGGGATGCAGGACCTTGCGGATTTCGGGACGCGCCTTGAGCCAGGCGGCCACTTTGCGCGCCGATGCATCGTGGGCTTCGAAGCGGATCTTGAGCGTCGGGAGGTTGCGCAGCACCAGGTAGGTATCGTCGGCGCTGACACCCATGCCAAGCCGCATATGCGCCATGCTGAGGCGCTCGTGCAGCAGTTTGTCGCGCGTGACCAGTGCGCCCATCAGCACATCGGAGCCGCCGGACTGGTATTTGGTCAGCGCCTGCATCACGATATCGACGCCAAGGTCGAAGCCGCGCAGTGCCAGGCCGGCGGACCAGGTGTTGTCGAGGGCGACCAGCACGCCCTTCTGTTTGGCGGCGTCGCAGATGGCGCGCAGGTCAGGCACTTCCATCGAGACTGAACCGGGCGCCTCGGTCCAGATCAGTTTTGTGTTCGGCTGGATCAGTTCAGCGATGCCGGCGCCGATCATCGGGTCGTACAGGCGCGCGGTGATGCCGAAATCGTTGGACATCCATTTCGCGAGGTCGCGGTTCGGGCTGTACACGTTGTCGGGCAGGAGGACGTCATCGCCGGACTTCAGCAAGCCGAAGTTGCACATGGCGATGGCGGCGAGGCCGCTGGGAGCCAGCAGGCAATGCGTGCCGCCTTCGATTTCGGCCAGGCGGGCTTCGAGCGTGAAGGTGGTCGGGGTGCCGTGCAGGCCGTAGGTGTAGGCGTTCTTTTCTTTCCAGTCGCCGGAACGCATGGCGGCGACGTTCTTGAACAGGACGGTGGAGGCGTGGTGGATCGCGCTGGGGAAGGCTGAGAAGCCTTCGGGGGGCACGTAGTCCGTGTGGATGATCTGGGTCTGGAGGTGCTTTTTGGTCATGGAGCTTATTCTAACCCTCAATGGTACAACGGCCGCGGAACGAACCCCGCGGCCGCTGAGCAAACTGGGTCTGACCCTTGGGTCAGACCCCGGTTTACCGGGTTTTACTGAGCCTCACCCCACAGATCATGCGCATCCGCAGTAGTGATCTCAACGTCATAGAACTGCCCCACCGCCAACTTCTTCTTCGGATCAAACGGGCGCTTGACGTGCACCACGCCATCGATCTCCGGCGCATCGGCAGCGCTGCGGCCAATCGCACCGCTCGGCGTCAGCTCATCGATCAGCACCTTCACGGTCTTGCCAATCTTGGCCTTCAGGCGATTGCGGGAAATCTCCTCCTGCAGCAGCATCACACGGCCACGACGCTCTTCGCGCACTTCATCCGGCACAGGATTCGGCAGCTCATTGGCGGTCGCGCCCTCCACCGGCGAGTAAGCGAAGCAACCCAGGCGGTCGATCTGCGCCTCTTTCAGGAAGTCCAGCAGGTACTCGAATTCGGCCTCGGTCTCGCCCGGGAAGCCGGCGATGAAGGTGGAACGAATCACCAGCTCAGGATTCATCTCGCGCCATTTCAGGATGCGCTCCAGGTTCTTCTCGCCCGAAGCGGGGCGTTTCATGCGCTTCAGCACCTCCGGATGCGCATGCTGCAGCGGCACGTCCAGGTACGGCAGGATATGGCCGTCGCCCATCATCGGGATGATTTCATCCACGTGCGGGTAAGGATAAACGTAATGCAGCCGCACCCACGCGCCGTACTGCTTGGCCAGCTCGCCCAGGGCCTGGGTCAGCTGGGTCATATGGGTTTTCACCGGGCGGCCATTCCAGAAGCCGGATCGGAACTTCACGTCCACGCCGTAGGCCGAAGTGTCCTGGGAGATCACCAGCAGTTCCTTCACGCCCGCCTTGAACAGGTTTTCAGCTTCCAGCATCAGTTCAGCGATCGGACGCGATACCAGGTCGCCGCGCATCGATGGGATGATGCAGAACGAGCAGCGGTGGTTGCAACCCTCGGAAATCTTCAGGTAAGCGTAGTGCTTCGGGGTCAGCTTGATGCCCTGTGGAGGCAGCAGGTCGATGAAGGGCTCGTGCGGTTTCGGCAGGTGTGTATGCACCTGGGCCATCACTTCGCCCACGGCGTGAGGGCCGGTCACGGCCAGCACTTTCGGGTGGACTTTCTGGATGATGTCGTCGCCGTCCTTGTCTTTTTTCGCGCCCAGGCAACCGGTCACGATCACCTTGCCGTTTTCGGCCAGCGCTTCGCCGATGGCGTCCAGCGATTCCTGCACGGCGGCGTCGATGAAGCCGCAGGTGTTCACGATCACGAGGTCGGCGCCGTCGTAGGACTTGGCGGTTTCGTAGCCTTCAGCGCGCAGCTGGGTCAGGATCTGTTCGGAGTCGACCAGCGCCTTCGGGCAGCCGAGGGAAACAAAACCTACTTTTGGAGCTGGAGCGCCGTCGGCGGGAGTGATGCGGGAGATTTGCTTGGATTGCATGGCAGAGAGCTGATGATGATTCAGGGCAATCTGCCATTATACCAAAACCTCCCAGCAAAACCGGTAAACCCGGGGCAGACCCAAGGGTCTGACCCAGTCTGCTCAAAAGCTAGGGGTTTCGGTTGTGCGGTGTTGATGTTCGGCGATAGTCAAAGACTCTTAACCTTGTCCACGGCCCTTGCAGACCGAGGGTCCGACCCTTGGGTCGTACCCGGGTTTACTGGTTTTACTTCTTATCCGCCGGCGGCGGCGCAAACGGGAAAGTCCCAAAGATATTCTTGCTCTGGTTCTGCATCTGCTCCTGCATCTGCACAAACAAGCTCTTGGACTGGTCAATATAGTTATTCATCATGCCCTGCATGATAGGCGCCTGCACATTCATGAACTGGGTCCACATTTCCGGGCTAAAAGTCTTGCCATCGAAAGTTGCGGCACCTTGCGTGAATTTGCGCTGGATATCGGTAAATGCCTGGATATTCTTTTCCAGGTAAGACCCCATCATCCCCTGCATTGCATGGCCATAGAAGCGGATGATCTGGGCCAGTACATCGGTCGAAAACATCGGCACGCCGCTCGCTTCCTCTTCCAGGATAATCTGGAGCAGGATGCTGCGGGTCAAGTCTTCATTGGTCTTGGCATCGACGACGGTGAAATCCTCGGCGTCGAGCACGAGCTGTTTCACATCCGTCAAAGTAATGTAGGAACTGGTCTGCGTATCGTAAAGACGGCGATTGGGGTATTTCTTAATCAAACGTTCAGTACTTTTCTTAGCACTACTCATCACTGTGTCCCGTTGATAATATTTGCAACCCCATTATAGGGCGAAAAAAAAGCTTTTGGCACGACAATATTGCATCGCAACTTAATGTTACCAAAAATCAATCCGCCTTAGCTTTTACATAACGACCCGGAGCCGCTTCGATGGGGACATATGTTGCGTTGCCGAGCTTGCTGCGCGCCTTCACGTCCTTGCCGCCATGGGCCGCCAGGAACTGCGACCACTCGCCCCACCAGCTGCCAGGATGTTCGGTGGCGCCGCTGAACCATTCCTCATGCGAGTCCGGACGGGCTTCATTGGTCCAATAACTGCGCTTTTTCTTGGCTGCAGGGTTAATCACGCCGGCAATGTGGCCGGACGCCCCCAGGATGAACTTGTTCAACTCAGGATTCTTATTGTTGAGAATCTTGGTTGATTGATAAGCCGAATTCCAAGGAACGATATGGTCTTCACGCGAAGCGTAAATGAACGCAGGCGCAGCAATTTTGCTCAAATCGACCTTTTCGCCGGCCACCTTCAGCTTGCCTGGCACCTTCAGGCTGTTTTCCAAGTAAGTGTTACGCAGGTACCAGCAGAACATCGGGCCAGGCAGGTTGGTCGAGTCGGAATTCCAGTACAGCAGGTCGAACGGAGGCGGTTCGTTGCCTTTCAGGTAGTTCGACTGCACGTAATTCCACACCAGGTCGTTCGGACGCAGGCTGGAGAAAGTGCTGGCCAAGTCGCGGCCGGGCATCAGGCCGCCCGACTTCAGGGTCTGCTCGCGCAGTTGCACCTGGGCCTCGTCCACGAACACGTTCAGGACGCCGGTATCGGAAAAGTCGAGGAAGGTAGTCAGCAGGGTAATGCCAGCCGCCGGCTGCTCGCCGCGCGCCGCCAGCACCGCCAGCGCTGTCGACAGCAAAGTGCCGCCGACGCAGAAGCCCAGCACATTCAGTTTTTCCTGCTTGGTGATGTCGCGGGCGATATTGATCGCGTTGATCGCGCCCTTCTCGATGTAGTCGTCCCAGGTAGTGTTGGCCAGCGACTGGTCCGGATTGCGCCAGGACACCAGGAACACGGTATTGCCCTGCTCCACCGCATAGCGCACCAGCGAGTTCTCCGGCTGCAGGTCGAGGATGTAGTATTTGTTGATGCAAGGGGGCACCATCAGCAGCGGGCGCTCATGCACGGTCTTGGTCAGCGGCGTGTACTGGATCAGCTGGAACAGCTCGTTCTCGTACACCACCTGGCCCTCGGTGGTCGCCAGGTTGCGGCCCACCTCGAAGGCTTTTTCGTCGGACAGGGAGATATGGCCCTTCTGGATGTCGCCCAGCAGGTTGGCCAGCCCCTTGGTCAGGCTCTCGCCCTTGGTTTCGATCAGCTTCTGGTGCGCCTCCGGGTTCGTCGCCAGGAAGTTGGCGGGCGACATGGCATCCACCACTTGCTGCACGGCGAAACGGATTTTCTGCTTTTGCTGCGGGGTCGCCTCAACGGCTTCCGCCATTTGCATGAGGAATTTGCTGTTTAGCAGGTATGATGCCGCATTGAAAGCGGACACCGGATTGCCCTGCCAGGCTTCGGACGAGAAACGGCGGTCTTTCAGCGCTGGCGCCTTGCCGGCCAGGAAGTCCTGCCAGAGTACGCCGAATTCGCCCATATAATCGTTGCGCAGCCGCTCCATCACCTCCGGGCGAACGGTAGCACCTGCATCGCGCAGCAGCGCGGCGCCCGGGACGGCGTCCATCTCCGGCATCATCTTGAACCAGGACTGCCACTGGTTCGGATCGCTGATCTGTGCCATCCATGCGTTTGCGAAAGCTTGCGGGTCGGGCATGTTCATTTTTTGAGTCCGTTCAAATTTTAAAAAGACTGCTTATGTTGATTGTTGCTGTTGCCTGGCTCTACGTCACAGTACTGATGGCGTTCACGGAACCGACCGTGGTCGCGGGCATCATGACCTTCCTGCTGTATGGCGTGTTGCCATTGGGAATACTATTTTATCTAACAGGCGGCAAACGCCGCAAACGCAAACGGGCAGCCGAAGCCGCCCGTCATCAACACCCACCTACTCCTTGATCCAGATCAGGCTCGCCTGCCGTCCGGTCACCTTGTCGCGGCGGTAGGAATAGAAGCGGCTGGCATCGCTCACCGTGCAGAAACCGCCGCCCGCGACATCGGTCACCCCGGTGCGGCGCAGCGCCTGCCGCGCCAGCGCGTAAATGTCTGCCAGGTATTTGCCCGGCAAGCCTGGCCGGGGAACGAAGGCTGCCCGCACTGCAGCCTCCTCCGCGGCGTCGCCGCCGGCGCCAACGAGGAATGCTTCAAGGACATCTTCGCCGACCTCGAACTCCTGCGGCCCGATCGCCGGGCCGAGCCAGGCGATGATTTCGCCGCCATCGGGGCCCGCTTCGGCCCGCATTGCTTCAATTGTCGCTTCAAGCACCCCGCCGGCGAGGCTGCGCCAACCGGCATGGGCTGCGCCCACAACGGTGCCTGCACGATTGGTCAACAGCACCGGCAGGCAATCCGCGGTCTGGATGGCGCACACGGCGCCCGGCATGGCCGCGATGCTGGCGTCGGCCACCGGCACTTCTCCACGTCCAATACGGTCCGCGCGAGCGACTGCCGTGCCATGGACCTGCGACAGCCAGGCAGGCTCGCTCGGCAGCCGGCCTTTGATGATCGCCCGGTTGAAAGCGACGTTGGCCGGATCATCGCCAACGTGGACGCCGAGGTTCAAGCCTCCGCCCGCCGTGGGAATCTCCTGCGGACCGGGCCCATAAGGCTCAGGACTCACGCCGCCGCGCCGCGTGGTGCAGACAAAACCGATATTGGCCGGCGCGCCGGGCCAGTCGGGCACCAGCCATTGCGCTCCTTGGAAAGTATGCTGCATTTATTCGTCGTCGAATTCGTCGTCGTAGATATCGTAGTCCTCGAAATCGCCATGCTCTGCGGCAGCGGCGGACAATACGGACTCATCGGGTTCCTCGATACCGGCGCGGTCCATCAACTCCTTGAAATCGTCCGCCAGCGGCACGACCCATTCCATCTGCTCGCCGCTAGCCGGATGCACCAGCCCCAGGCGGCGCGCCTGCAGCGCCTGGCGCGGGAAGACGCTGGCCATATGCTGCTTGCCGTAGACCTGGTCGCCGATCAGGGAGAAGCCCAGGTAGGCCATGTGGACGCGGATCTGGTGGGTGCGGCCGGTTTCCAGGCGGCACTGCACCAGCGAGACCGGGCGGCCATCCAGCGTACCTTCGGCCAAACGCTGGTAATGCGTGATTGCCGGTTTCGAGCCCATGCTGGTCGAGACGGCCATTTTCACGCGATCCTTCTGGTCGCGGCCCATGGAGGCATCGATGGTGCCGCTCAGGCGCGGCGTGCCCCAGACGATGCACCAGTAGACCCGCTTCACGGTACGTGCCTGCAGCTGGCGTACCAGGTCGGTCTGGGTCGGCAAGTCCTTGCCGACCACCATCAGGCCGCTGGTATCCTTGTCCAGGCGGTGCACGATGCCGGCGCGCGGCACGCCGCCCAGCTGCGGCCAACGGTACAGCAGGCCGTTCAGCATCGTGCCGGACCAGTTGCCGGCTCCTGGGTGCACAACCAGGCCGGCCGGCTTATTAATCACCAGCAGGTTGTCGTCTTCGTGAACAATATCGAGCGGCACATCTTCAGGCGTGAATGCCACGTCTTCCGGCGCCGGCTGGGGAATCACCAGGATTTTCTCGTCGCCATACACGGTGGCGCGAACCTTGGCCGGCTTGCCATCGACGGTCACGTGGCCTTCTTCGATCCAGGATTGCAGGCGGCCGCGCGAAAACTGCGGCACCAGGCGTGCCACGACCTTGTCCAGGCGCTCGCCGCAGTCTTCCTTGGAGAGTTGGAGTTCAATGGGTGCCAGGGGATCGCCCGCTGCATCACCTTCAAAATCGGCGTCAAAATCGTTATCAGGCAATTGTTCTGCCGAATTCATCTCAGGTTTCAATATCACAGCATTCCCATCGGCTATAATCAGCCAAGTTTAGTATTTTGGTTAACGATTCCTTGCACATCAACATGCAAAAAAAATTATCAGTAGTTGCAGCAACTGTCGTACTGCTTAGTTTGTCGGCTTGTGGCCTGTTTCCAGATCGTGCGGACGAAACCCGCGGTTGGTCCGCAACGAAATTATACTCGGAGGCCAAAGAAGAACAGTCCAGCGGCAACTATGAACGTGCCGTGCAGTTGTTCGAACGCCTTGAATCGAGCTATCCATTCGGCACTTATGCGCAGCAAGCGCAGATGGAAATCGCTTATTCCCAATACAAGGCCGGCGACCAGGCCCAGGCACTGGCGGCCGTGGAGCGCTTCATCAAGCTGCACCCGAACCATCCAAACGTCGACTACATGTACTATCTGCGCGGCCTGGTCAATTTCAACGATTCGATCGGCCTGCTGAATTTCCTGTACGAGCAAGATCCTGCTGAACGCGACCAGAAAGCGACTCGTGAATCGTTCGCTGCCTTCAAGGCGCTGGTCGAGAAGTTTCCTGACAGTAAGTACGCGCCGGATTCGCTGGAGCGCATGCGCTACCTCGTCAATGCAATGGCCAAGTACGAGATTTACGTGGCGCGCTATTACTACCGCCGCGGCGCCTATCTGGCAGCAATCAATCGCGCCCAGGGCGTGATGACTGACTTTTCCGAAACCCCGTCGGTGGAGGAAGCGCTGGCCATCATGTACCGTGGCTATGACAAGATGGGTAACATGACCCTGCGCGACGATACCAAGCGCGTGTTTGAGAAGAACTTCCCTGCCAGCAAGATGCTGGCCGACGATGGGCAGAAGAAGACTGCCTGGTACCACTTCTGGTAAAACCCAGTGATGCCGAAGCCGCTATCCGAAGAATAGACAGGGTCTGACCCTTGGGTCAGACCCAGGTTTACCGGGTTCAAGCGGCGACCTTACGGCGGAAAATCCAGGTCGTATCGTTCGAAGCATCCGCCTCAAACCTGTATCCATCCACATCAAACTTCTTCAGCTTTTTCGGGTCGGTGATATTGTTCACCGCCGCATAGCGCGCCAGCATGCCGCGCGCCCGCTTGGCGAAGAAGGAAATGATCTTGTATTTGCCGCCCTTCCAGTCCTCAAAAACGGGCGTGATCACGGGCATATTCAGTTTTTTCGGCTTGACCGACTTGAAATACTCGTCCGAAGCCAGGTTGACCAGCACCGGCGAACCTTCCTTGTTCAGCGCCTCGGTGATCATGTCGCCCCAGAACTCGTACAAGTTCTTCCCGCGCGGGTTTTGCAGGCGGGTGCCCATTTCCAGGCGGTGCGGGTGAATCAGGTCCAGCGGTTTGAGCATGCCGTACAGCCCGGACAGGATGCGGATGCGCGATTGGGTGTAATCGAGCTGCCTGGGCGACATCGAGCGCGCATCGAGCCCGTCGTAGACGTCGCCGTTGAAGGTCATGACCGCCTGGCGCGCCTCGCTGGTGTCTTTGGTCCAGGACGCGTAACGCGCCACGTTCAGGGTCGACAGCGCGTCCGAAAGGTCCATCAATTCGCCCAGCTGGTTGGGCGAAAACGCCCGCAGGCGCTCGATCAACTGCTCCGAATGATCGAGAAAGGCAGGCTGCGTTGCGAGTTTGGTTGTTGGCGGGGTTTCCAGGTCAAGACTTTTTGCGGGCGACAGCACAATCAGCATAAGATTCAAAATCCAAAACGAAAAACTTCGACATGATACCTGTTCCACCGCATATTTCACCCAAGCGCATCGTCATCGACACGAATGTCTGCCTTGACCTGTTCGTATTTCAGGATCCGCGCTGGGCCAAGCTGCTGTCCGCCATCGAAAGCGGCGCGGTCGAAGCCATCACGCGCGCCGATTGCCGCGCCGAATACCTGTATGTGCTGAACTACCCTCACCTGCCGCTCGACGAAAGCACCCGCCCTGCCAGCGCCGCCCGTTTCGACCAGTACATCAAGCTGGTGCAGCCGCCTGAATCGGGCGCTCGCCTGCCCGTATGCACCGACCGCGACGACCAGAAATTCCTCGAGCTGGCGCGTGACGCCCAGGCCGACATCCTGATCACCAAGGACAAGGCCCTGCTCAAGCTGGCCAAGCGCCTGGCCAAGGCCGGCATGTTCAAAGTCATGCAACCGGAAAAGTGGACACTGGAAGCTTGACATTTGCGTTTTACCCTTAGGGCAACACTTGTTTTAATCGGCTGCGCTAGAATGGAAAAAATGTCCTTTTTCCAAGCACGATGAAACAACTGAATTCCCGCTTGCCGCACATCGGCACGACGATTTTTTCGCGCATGTCCGCACTGGCCGGGCAGCACGGCGCAGTCAACCTGGGCCAGGGTTTCCCCGATTTCGCCTGCGATCCTAAACTGATCGATATGGTCACCGTGGCCATGCGCGAGGGCTACAACCAATATCCGACCGGCGTGGGCACACTCGAACTGCGCCAGGCCATCACCGACAAGATCCAGCACGTCTACGGCCACCGCTATGACGTCAACACCGAAATCACGGTCACGCCCGGCGCCACGGAGGCCCTGACCACGGCCATCCTGTGCAGCGTGCATCCGGGAGATGAAGTCATCGTGATCGAGCCGGCTTACGACAGCTACCTGCCGGCCATCGAACTGGCAGGGGGCGTGCCGGTGCTGGTGCAGATGCGGCTGGAAGCGCACGGCGGTTTCAGCGTGCCGTGGGGCGCCGTACAGGCGGCAGTGACGCCGCGCACGCGCATGATCATCATCAATACGCCGCACAATCCAACCGGCAGCGTGCTGCGCGCTGCCGACATGACGGCATTGCAGGATATTGTGCGCGACACCGATATCCTTTTGCTGTCCGATGAAGTCTACGAGCACATGGTCTACGACGGCCAGCGCCACGAATCGATCTGCCGCCACCCCGACCTGGCGCAGCGCGCGTTTGTCGTTTCGAGCTTTGGCAAGACCTACCACGTCACCGGCTGGAAGGTCGGCTATGTCGCGGCTCCCGCAATGATGTCGGTGGAATTCCGCAAGGTGCACCAGTACAACGTGTTCTCGGTGAATACGCCAATGCAGCACGGTATTGCGAGCTATATGGAAGATCCGGCGCCATACGTCGGCCTGCCGGCCTTCTACCAGCGTAAGCGCGACCTGTTCCGCCAAGGCCTGGAAGGCAGCCGCTTCGAACTGCTCCCGGCCGACGGCACCTATTTCCAATGCGTGCGCTACGACCGTATCTCGTCGCAATCGGAAGCAACGTTTGCGGAATGGCTGACCAGCGAAATCAAGGTAGCGGCGATTCCGGTATCGGCCTTCTACCGCGACGGCAAGGATTCGGGCATCGTGCGCTTCTGCTTTGCCAAAAAAGACGAGACGCTGGCGCTTGCACTGGAGCGACTGGCGCGCGTTTAAAAAAGACGGGGATCGATCATGAACCAGTACCTCAACGGCTTGCATGACCTTGGCACGGAAGGCGGATCGCGGCTGGAGCCGCCGCCGTCGGTGCTGCATGAACTCAACCTGGCGAACAAGCGCCTGGAAAAGCTGCTGGGGGACTTGCGCAATGAGCGCAATGCGAACGCTGACTTGCGCAATATTGCGCGCGAAGTGGTGCGCGCCGTGGACCTGAATCCGGACGTTGCCCTGGCTTGCCTGTTCCTGAGCCAGATCGCCGGCACCTATGCGGTCCGCCATTGCATCGAGACCGCCATCGTGGTGGTGCTGGTCGCGCGCGGCCTCGATAAGCCGTCCGATGAAGTGATTTCGCTGACGGCGGCGGCGCTGACCATGAACGTGGGGATGATCCGCCACCACGATAATTTCCAGAGCAAGCCCGGCAAGCTGAGCAGCGAAGAAATGGCCATCGTGCGCAGGCATCCGGAAGACAGCGCGGAAATGCTGAAATATGCGGGCGTCGAAGACGAAGAATGGATTTCCTGCGTGCTGATGCACCATGAGAACGACGACGGCACCGGTTACCCGTCCGGCATGACGCGCGAGCAGATTACCCAGAATGCCCGCCTGTTAAGCCTGGCCGACCGCTATTGCGCGCGCGTCTCGGCCCGCAATTACCGCTGCTCGATGCTTCCGAATGAGGCGCTGGAAAAGCTGCTGCATGACCCTCTACATCCCGCCGATCCTATCCTGCAGGAGCAATTCCATCGCCAGGTCGGCAAATACCCGCCTGGCGTACTGGTGCGGCTGGCGAACGGAGAACTGGGGGTGGTGACTGCGCGCGACGGCGGCGACGGCGTACTGGAAATCCACTGCATGCGCGATGCGCAAGGCAAGGCCCTGCCGCCGGCTTCCACGCACCGGCGCACCGACCAGCCGGAATGCGCCATCCTCGAAGCACTCAGCGAGGACCAGGCGGACCTGCGCTTCAGCATGAAGCAGATCTGGGGCGCGCAGGCCGCGCTTTAATCGAGCTGCTGCAGGCGGCGTTCGACGAAAGTCTGCAGCTCCGGCGTCAGGCGGCCGGAATCTTTCGCGCGCTGGAAGGCTGCTTTGGCTTCGGCATTGCGCTTGTCGGCTTGCAGAGAAATGCCCATCCCCATCCACCAGACGCCGTTGCTGGGCTGCAGGCGCAACGCGGACTGGTAATGCTCGACGGCTTCCTGGTTCCGGTTGGAGCGTTGCAGCACGCCGGCCAACATGGCGCGGTATTCGGCGTTCGACTCGGCGTACGGCAGGCTGCGTTGCAGCGTTTCCAGTGCATTGCCGCCGTTTTCCAACTGCACCCGTGCCAGCAGCATGGCCATATTCACCTGGCGTGGATCGAGTTCCGTCGCAAGCGCCAGGTGACGGGTTGCTTCGGCCGTCCTGCCGGCTTCGAGCAGAAGGCCAACCAGGGTTTGCCTTGCCGCCTCGTGGCGCGGATATAGCCGCAGCGCCTGCTCCAGGCTCGCAATCGCCTCGCTCACCCGTGCGTCCTGCAACTTGGCCAGGGCGCGGCGATATTCGTTCTCCGCCCTCTGCTGTGGGCTCAGCCCCGCCTCGCTTGCTTCCGCGCCCACTGCCGCCGGCGCAGCCTGAACGCCAGCCTGTGCCGGCGCCAGTTCCGCAGCCCTTGCCCGCGCAACACCGGGCCGTGCGGCCCTGGAGGGTGCGGCCGCAGCAGGCCGCCGCGCTTCCGCGGGACGCTCAGTTACCTGCCCTTCTTTTTCCTTTTCCGGCTTGGCTGCGGCCGCGCGCCGGGCGGCCGCGTTGCGCTCCTCCATTTGGCGGGCCAGCTGTTCACCTGCCGCGCGGTGCGCCTCGGGCGGGATACCGCCTTGCACGACCGGCGGGCCTTCATCGCCAGTTGCGGCAGCAACAGGCCCATTCTGCTGGACAGGCGCCTGCGCCGGAGCAGCTTGCGGCGCCGAGGCAGTCTGCTTCGCGCCATGGAAATACTTCCACGCCGCGAACCCGCCGCCGCCCAGCAACACCAGGGCCAGCGAACCAACCACGATCGCCACCGTCGGCAAGCCCCTTCGCGCACCATGGCTCACTGGCCGCACCAGGGATGAAGCGTCCGCCCGCGTGCCATCGGCGCCGCGCGCATCCAGGTCCTGCAGCATTTTATTGATCAAGCTCATTTCAGCACCGCCCAGGCCACGCCGCCTGCCGCCATCAGGATGCCAGCCGCTGCGGCCAGCCAGGGCCAGCGCACGCCGGCGCCGGCACCGCTGCCTGCCGGTCGGCCGACCGTATCCTTCGCCGCCAGCGCAACATGTTTCCTGTCCACCTGCTGCCGGCCCTCGCCATACGCCAGCATCATGGACTTGTGCGCCACGATATTCACCAGCCGGGGAATCCCCTTGCTGGCGGCGTACAGCCGCTTCACCGCAGCCTGCGTGAACAAGCGCGAACCGGTGAACCCCGCCACCCGCAATCGGTGCGCCAGGTAAAAGTCCAGGTCATCGCGGGACAGGGCGCCCATGTGGTAATGAAAGGTGATGCGCTGCGCCAGCTGCCGGATCGAATCGACTTCCAGATGCCGGTTCAATTCCGGCTGGCCAAACAGCACGATCTGCAGCAGCTTGCGCTTTTCAGTTTCAAGATTGGTCAGCAGGCGCAATGCCTCCAGGCTCTCGATAGGAATCGCCTGCGCTTCGTCCAGGCACAGGATGACCTGCTTGCCCTCACCAGCCAATTCCATCAATTTCTGCGTGATCGACTTCAGCAGCTGATGCTGGTCCACATCGCGTTCGAGCGGCACTTCCAGTTCATCCGCGAGCGCCAGCATCAGGGTGCGCGGCTCAAGGTAGGGATTCGGAATGTACGCAGTGACGAAACCGTTGCCCACCGTCGCCAGGAATTTACGGCACAACAGCGTCTTGCCGGTGCCTACCTCGCCGGTGATCTTGATGAAGCCTTCCCCGCTACGGGCCGCAACCAGCAGCGTATTCAGCGCCTCCTGCGAATGGGCGCAGGTAAAGAAATACGAGGTATCGGGCGTGATCCCGAACGGCAGCTCGCGCAGGCCGAAATGCTGCGCGTACATCAGCGTCCACCCCTGCGCGCCGGATCGAGGTCCTTGATGCGGCGCTCGGCGTTCAGCAAATCGTCGCTCCAGCTCGCGCCGCCCTCGATGATGGTCGGCTTGATCAGCACCACCAGCTCGCGCTTCTGCATGACCTCCTGGCGATTGCTGAACAGGTTGCCGATCACGGGCAAGCCGCCCACGCCCGGCACGCCGGAACGGTCGCTGGTCGTGGCCTGGCGCATCAAGCCGCCGATTGCCACGACCTTGCCGTCCTGGCCGCGCACCAGGCTGTCGAACTCGGACGTGGTGGACGAAGCGAGCGGCAGGTTCAGCGCGCCCAGGGCTGTGCCCAGGTTCACGGATTTATTCACAGTCGACACCTGGCTCACCGAGGGATGCACATGCATCAGGATATTGCCGTGTTCATCGATCTGCGGCGTCACGTCCAGCACCACGCCGGAGAAGAAAGGCTGCAGCGTCACGTTCGGCGACACGGTACCGTTGCCGGCGGAATTGGTGCTGGTAGTCGTGCTCACGCCGGTCACGAAGAATTCATCGGTACCGATCTTCAGCACGGCCTTCTGGTTGTTGGTGGCCGTGATGCGGGGGCTGGACAGCACATGCACCGTTCCCTGCGACTCGAGGAAGGAGATCAGCGCCGCGAAATTACTGGTCTGGAAAGCCAGGCCGAACAGGGTGCCCGCCGCTTCGGCAGCACTAACGATATTGCGGCCGCTGTTGGACACCAGGCCGGTGACGGTATTGCCGATCGGGTCCGCCGCCGCATCGCGGCCGCCATTGCGTGGCAGCGCCGCCAGCCCCGTACCCGGCTGCACCACGCCGCCGCTGATCCGGTTGTTATTGCCGGTGCTGAAGGCGGCCCAGTTGATGCCCGACTGGAAGCCCGAGTTCAGCTCCACTTCCAGGATCTTGGCTTCCAGGATCACCTGTCGCTCCACCGAGAGCTGCGTGGCGCGCAGGTAGCGGTCGACCGCCCGCAATTCATCGGGCATGGCGCGCACCACGATCACGCCGGACTGCGGGCTGATCACCACCGAGCGCCCGCCTTCCTTGCCGCCCACCAGGGTTTCCAGCGACAGCTTGAGCTCCTTCCAGAAATCGGAATCCGTACGCGTCATCACATTGCTGGCGTCGCGCAGGCGGCCGCTCTGGCCGCCCTGGTTATTATTGTCCTGGTTATTATTGTTCTGCTGGTTATTGTTGTTATTGTTGTTGGAGCCGTTCGAGTTGTTGCCGTTGTTATTGTTCGCGACGTCCGCCACCGAAGTGGAACTCACGCGCAGGTTCGACATGCCCATGCGCTGCGCAGTCAGGTAATTCACCTGGAACATGCGCGACTGGATCGTCAGCGGACGAACATAGATGCGGGTGCCCTCGATGCGGTAGTCGTAGCCATACAGCTCGCGCACCGCATCCAGCGCCTCGGCCATCGTCACGTCGCGCAGGTTGGCCGTGATATTGCCCGAGACCTCAGGATGCACCAGCATGTTGTAGCGCGTGCCTGCAGCCAGCGAGTGGAAGAACTGCTGCGCCGGCACATTATTGAACGCCACGTTGAAGCGCTCCTCGATCACGGCCCCTGCCTGCGGCAACGCACCGGCCAGCGAACCGACCGGCGGCAGCAGCGCGTTCGCCACCGCATCCGGCTGCGCGGGCGCCGCTGCGAGCGGCTTGGTGACCGCTGCCATTTCCTCGGTGATCTTGTTATAGGTACCGCGCGGCGCGTTCATGCTGCAAGCCGCGAGTCCGACAGATACGGAAAGCACGGTGGCCAGCTTGATGAAGTCTCTCATTCTTGTTCTCACTTCTTGCGGCTGCCCGCCGCGAGGGGAAATAAAATCAGTGTTTCAGTCTTGTTACCGCGCCGGAGCACCGCCACATTGGCGCCGACCTCTTCGAGCACCGCGCCACGGAACATCTGTCCCTTGCGCACGACCTCACCGTCGATCACGGCGACTTCACGGCCTTCACGCCCCTTCCCAACCAGGACCGATTGCAGCACCGGCTTGCGCGGGACGCCTGGCGCCGGCGCGGCGCCCGGAGACTGCGATTGCAACGCTTCAGGCGGTGGGCGTGTCGGGTCCGTCAGGCTGCTGCGCGATTGGGCGGCTGCGCATAAAGGCATGGCCAGCAAGGCGGCAATCAACGGAACCGGCAAGCGTGCGCTCATAAGGTCATCCATTTATCGTCCAGGCCCAGGGTGTACAGCGTCAGGGTCAAGGTGGAATTCGGGTATTGGTGGGCGTCCAGCTGGGCGCGGCCCCAGAACACTTGCTGCGGCGAGTGTTCCAGCGCCTCCATGTAATCGAGCATATCCAGGTAGCCGCCCTGCAGCACCACCTCCACGCCATGACGGTACAACAGCTCGCGCTGTGCCGGCGCAGGCTTTGCTTCGGCGCTGCTGCCGCCCATCCCGCTGACCGGCAGGGTCCGCAGCGAAAGCAGTTTCAATTTGCCATTCGAACGCAGCAACTGCTGCAGCAACTGGCCCATTTTCTCCGGCGCGACCAGGCCGTGCTGCATCGCGCGCAGCTTGCCGGCCAGCGCTGCAGCCTCAGTATTGAGCTCGGCAAGTTGCTTTTGCGCCGGCGCATCGGGATTAGCGTTGAAAGCCGCCATCTGCGCCTCAACGCCGGCATTGGCCGCTTCCACCTGCATATTCTGCTGGCGGATCTGATCGGCCAGCAGGCGGTTGCGGGCGAACAGCGGTTCCAGCACAAGCGAGTTCACCACGAACAGCAGCGCAGCAGCCATCGCGACGAAGATCGCGATGCGCTCGCGCAGGGTCATTGCGTCAATGCGCCCGCTCAATTTGGCCCATTGCTCCTTCATTTGGCTGCCTCCTTCGCCTGCACCGGCTGCGTCGCCAGGCGGAATTCTACGAAGGGAGCCCCCACTGCACCGCCCGTTCCGGCGCCCGCCAAACCGGCAGCGCCGCCCGGCGCCTGCACTCCGGCCGGCGCCCCCGGCCGCGAAATCTCCAGGCTGCCAAAGGTCTTCCCTTGCAGGACAGGCTCGTGCGTCAGGCGCTGGATATAGCCTGGCACCAGCTCCGGCTGCAGCGCCCTGCCCTCAAGTCCGATTTCCTTGCCGGCGCCGACCACAGTCACCCCGGTCAGCCAGACGCCGTGCACGCTTTGGCGGGCGAAAGCCCGCCAGTATTCCGAATAACCGGCTGTGTTTCCCAGTTCGCCGCGTTCCAGCACCGACTGCACTTCGCGCAGGGACTTCAGTTCACCCTGCATGCGCGCAACCTCGGCTTCCAGGTCCTTGCTCTTCTGGCGCGGCGGGAATTCCGCCGTAACCTTGGCCAAGCGTGCTTCCGCCGCGGCCACAGTCGCTTTGCCCGCCGCCGCATGCTGCGCCAGCTGTGACGTCTTCACTGCGCCATAGGCTGCAAGCAGCAATGCGCCTGCCGCCACCAGTCCCAGCGTCTGCGCCATGTGAACGGCGGTAAAGATCTTCTTCTGCTTGAGGAAGATCGGGTTGAAAAGGTTGATTTGCTGGCTCACAGCACAAGCTCCTCATGGCGCAAGGCTGCTCCCAGGGTCAGGAAATGCCGCACCTGCTGTTCCGGCGCCTGCAGCTCTGGGACCTCTGCCAGGTCGAACACGTCGGCCAGCCCGAACGATTCCACCGGCATGTACATTTGCGCCGACAGGAAGTCCTGCAGCGAAGGCACGCCGGTCGGCGCCAGCATCAGGCGCGAGATGCTGATGAACGAGTACTGGCGGTCAAAGTGGTCCAGCGAACGCTGCAGCTCAAGGGCGATCTTGTCGAACGCGGCGTGGCGGCGATCGATGTCCTGCTCCTGCAACATGGGCAGCGCCACGTCCAGGTGGCGCGCCAGATACAGTTCCTTGTTGTAGCTCACTGTCAGCAGGCCGCCGCTCGCATCGAAAGACAGCATGGCCAGGCCGCGGCCCTCTGGCTCCATCAGCGCGGAGATATTCCGCTGCGCCATCTCGGGAATGTCGATCACCGACAACGGTGCCTGCGCCTCGGCGAACAAGTCCTGCCGTGCCTGGATAAGGCTATTGCGCGAAGCGATCGCAAACATCGAATGCGCGCGGTTGCCGGCGTTCTTGTCGAGGGGGATGTCCAGTACGTCGAGGGTGGCGTCGTCGACATGGAAATCGAGCATGTCTTTCAACCGCCAGCGCACGGCGGTCTTCAATTCGTCCTGGGGCACATTCGGCGCTTCCACCTGCAGCAGCTGGTATTCGCCGCCGGACAGCAGCGTGGACCCGACAAAACCCGCAGCCTGCGTCTCGCGCGCGGCGCGCGCCAGCGCCTCGGCCGAGAGGCTTGGAGCAGCCGGATAGAATGCGGAAAGTTTGACGATTGGCTTGGCGGCAGCCTGCCGTTCGACGCGCGCCACGCAGATGCCATCTGCGTGGAAGGACGTCACGAGTATGCCTTCTTTTTTTCTTGCCCTAGAGAAAAAACGCATGCCACCAATCTAAAAGGAAAACGTTACGCGAGCTTCGCGACGTAGATGATTGATTATATTCAAGATTACATTACACTTTTACTAAATTTTCACCAATTATCAATTTATTTCTTTCGCGGTGTTACGGTCTTGACACATTCTGTTTCCACATGGTCTGATTGCTCATGATTTCCCGGGTAATCCTCGCCATTTTCCTGTGGTCTGCCGCCACTTTTGCGCATGCGCAAAGCTATAGCTGGCCGGCCGATCTGACCAGTTCCACTTTCAACTGCACCCTCGTTGCGGCCGGTGAATACAACTGCCCGGCGATGACGTTCACGAAGGACGCCTATATCGTCGTCACCTCGGCGCTGGTGGTACACGTCAACGGCAATTTCACGGCGGGGAAAAATTTCATCGTCCCGCAAGGACAGCCACTGCTGCTCGACGTGAAGGGCACGGTGACCTTTTCCAAGGACATGAACGCCTACATGGACATCCAGTCCACCGGCAGCATGACCTTCGCCAAGAACACGATCTTCCACGGTGACCTGAATTCAGGCGACAGCATTACCATCAACAAGGACTCCAGGATCGACGGCAACGTGTACACCAAGAACACGCTCAAGGTCGGCAAGAACAGCAGCATCACCGGCGACTGCTCCTACACCAACACAAATTACTACTGCCACCAGGTGACACCGCCAAGTGCGCTGGACCACTTTCTTGTCGAACACGACGGGACCGGCCTCACCTGCGCCCCGGCCGATGTGACAGTCTGGGCCTGCTCTGCCGCCAGCAGCGGCGCCACCTGCCCCACGACCTCGTCCGGCGCCAGCGGCACGCTGCTGGTGACGACGACTGGCTCGCCGGCCACTACCATCGCCAGCTATCCATTTACTATTGCGGCGGGCGATACCAGCGCCACGATCATGGTCCCCTATCCCGGCACCAAGGCGGTGAAATTCAGTACCACGACGAGCGGCACCACCTGCTGGGATGGTGCCTCGGCCAGTTGCCAGTTCACGTTCAACGACTCCGGCTTTGATTTCAATGTTCCGGATCACGTTTCAGCCACCAGCCAGGACATCGACATTGCCGCAGTCAGCAAGGCGCAGGACTCGAACACCTGCGCGCCCGCTTTCACCGGCAGCAAGCCGGTGACTTTCTCCTGCAGCTATGTCGATCCGTCTTCCAGTTCGCCTGCCGGGAGCCGTCCAGTCATCCTGCAAAGCGGCGGCAGCACCATTTCACTCACCTGCGGCGGCAGTGCGCAAACGCTCAACCTCGCTTTCGACTCCGCCGGCAAGGGCCAGTTCACCCTCAGCTACGCCGACGTCGGCAAGATCCAGCTTGTCGCTTCTTATTCAGCGGCCAGCATGTCCGGCAGCTCAAGCTTCATTGCCTACCCGAAGAGCTTCTCCATCGGTTCGATACTCCCGGCTGGAAGCACCATCGCGGCCGGCGATTTTTTCAAGGTCCGTGTCACCGCGCTGAATAACGCCGGCGCGGCAACGCCGAACTATGGCCGCGAAACCACTCCCGCCGGCGCCACGCTCACTGCCAAGCGGTGCTTGCCGAATCCAGGCGACGATGGCGTTTTCACGACCGAGCAGGCCAGCTTTACCGGTGGCGTGGCCGATGTCAAAAGCACCTGGGGCGAGGTGGGCACGATCGATGTGACCGCGAAGAACCAGTACTATCTCGGCCTGGCGGTCAACACCGAAGGCAGTTCCAATACCGCGGCCAATCCTGCCTGCACGGGCGCATTTGGCCGCTTCCGTCCGCACCATTTCAAGACCGTGCTGCCCGACCCGGCGCATGATTGGGCCTATTCCGGCCAGCCGTTCCCGATCAAGGTCGAGGGCTACGACATGGGCGGTTCGCTGACCAAGAACTACAACGTGGTCGACGGCTTCCAGCAGGACGTGGTCTTTGCCGCGTGGGGGGTGCCGCCCGATCCGGCAACCGCCAACCCCGGTCCCGGCGCAATTTCCCCCATGGTGGTCGTCAAGGGCGCATTGATCGATCCTGTCGATACCGATACCGGCGGCGTGATCGATGGCGCGGTAGTCGGCAGTCCCGCCTACACCTTCGACCAGACCAAGCTGCCGGTCAAGCCAACCTGGATACGGGTCCGCGCCACCTCGGACGGCGCCACCTCGGAAGGCTATGACGAGGCGAAAATCCAGATTCGTACCGGGCGGCTGCGCATGAGCAATGCTTTCGGCAGCGCAGGGCGCGACTTGCCGATATCAGTCCGCGTTGAGTACTGGACCGGTAATTCATGGGTGCTCAACCAGGGCGACAGCTACACCGTGCTGCAGCCGTCCGCCATCGCACTGAGCACTACGCTGAGCGGCGTATCGGCCAAGGGCACCATCAAGATGTCAGGCGGCGTCGGAGCCTTCTCGTTGACGCACCCCACCGGCAGCGGCGCCGCGGCGGTCGGCACGGTGCGCATGGCCGCCAACCTCGGCACAGCCGCAGCCGACCAGTCCTGCCTGGCCGCCCACCCAGCCAGCACTGGCGCTGCCATTCCATGGCTGCATTCGCGCTACGGCTCCTGCCGCACCACCTGGGACCAGGACCCGACAGCGACCGCCAATTTCGGCGTGACCAGTCCTGAAAACAAAGCCACGATCCACGTCAGGGAGAGTTTCAATTGAAGCGCACTTCCGGCGGCTTCACCGTCGTGGAGCTGGTGACCGTGATGGTGGTTATCGGCATACTCGCCGCCATTGTGATCCCGCGCATCACCCAGACTTCGGACTTCGCCGCGGCAGCCTACCGCAACGAAGTGCTCAGCGCCCTGCACCATGCGCAGAAGTCCGCTCTCAGCCACCGCCACCTGGTCTGCGCCACAATTGCGCCTGGCAGCGTCAAGCTGACCATCAAGAGCGGGCCGTCGGCGGCCGGCTGCGACCTCAACCTCACCAGCCTGGGCGGCAATACCTATGACAACAGCAAGTACCAGTCGGTCGTCGCCACCGGCGCCTTCGTCAACGCCGCGCAGCCGAGCCTTTTCTTCCAGCCCAACGGCGAAATCACCGATAGCGCTGGCAATGTAATCGCGGCCGGCAGTATTGGCATTACGGGCATGCCCGCCATCCGCATCGACGGGAGCACCGGCCATGTCGAATAAGTTCCGACGCGGTTTTACGATGGTGGAAATGATCGTCGCCATGGTGATCATTTCGGCGGCCCTTGCCGGTGTGCTCGCAGTCCTGTCCCGCACAGCAATTTTCAGTGCATCGCCGATGGCGACAAAACAGATGGCGGCCATCGCCGACGGCATGCTGGAGGAGGTTCTGCAGAAGCCCTTCAAGGCCGATGGGCCGACGCCGGCAGCTGGCTGCGACCGATCCGCGTTCAATGAAGTATCCGATTACAGCAACTATACGGACAAGCCGGTCTGCGACATCAGCGGCACGCCCGGCCCTGCCGGCTACACGGTCTCGGTCAGCGTCACCAATGCCGGCGGCGCGATGCTCACCGGCGGCATTCCCGCCACGGACACCTACCTTGTCACCGTGACGGTCAAGAATGGCAGCGAGTCGCACACGGTGAGCGGCTGGCGCACCAACTTCGGCAAGGGGCAGCAATGAAACGGGCGCAACGCGGATTTACCTTGATCGAGCTGATCGTCGTGATGGTAATCGTCGGCGTGCTGGCTGGCATATTGACCACCTTCCTGACGCCGGCCATTTCAAACTACTTCGCCGGTGCGCGCCGCGCTCAGCTGACCGACGCGGCCGAAGGCGCCATGCGCTTGATCTCGCGCGATGTGCGCGTTTCCGTGCCGATGTCGGTGCGCCTACTGGCCGCCCCTGTGGGTTCAAACAACCAGTGCATCGGCATGGTTCCCAGTTCAGCCGGCGGCCGCTTCCGCGCCGCGCCGGACGTGACGTGGGACGCATCGGCCAGCCCGGCCAACGCATCGCAATCCGTGCAGCCGGGATTCTCGGTCCAGGTGTTCGATGTCTTCACACCGCTCGCCGCGCCGGCCATTGGCGACTGGATCCTGATCGGCAACCAGAGCACGGCAGATGTCTACAATGCCGCCAACCACGGCCAATACGCCGGCGGCGCCGCTGCCGTATTGCCTTCCCCAACCCTGGGACAGGCCCGCATCGCGCTGTCAGCCGCCATGCCGGTGCCCGCTGGTTATGACGGCAATCGCTTCTTCGTCGTGCCGGCCGCGCAAAGCATCGCCGCTTACGTTTGCGACCAGCCGGGAGTCGACGCCAAAGGCAGCGGCAAAGGCACGCTGTACCGCGTATCGGGCATCAGCTTCAGCGCGGCCGGCACCTGCCCCGCGGTGACCAGCGCATCGCCCATCGTCGCCACACACGTTGCCGCCTGCACCTTCCGCTACGACCCGAATCCAGGCGCAACCCAGGAAAGCGGCTATGCCGAAGTGGACCTCACATTGCAGGAAGAAAATGAGATCGTCCGCCTGACGTTCGGCGCCCACGTTGAGAACGTCCCATGAAAAGCAGACAGCAAAAAGGCTTCGGCTACATCGCCGCCATCGTCATCCTCGTGATTCTCTCGATGCTGGGGATCTCGGCCATGCGCCTCATGAATACCCAGCAAAGCGGCATGGTGCAGGACGTGCTGTCATCGCGGGCACTGCAAGCAGCGCGCGCCGGCACCGAGTGGGGCCTGTACCGCGCGCTCAACGGCGGCAATTGCACGACAACGACGCTGGACCTGATGTCGCAGAACGGTTTCCGCGTGACGGTCGTTTGCAGCAGCTTCGTTGTGAGCGAGGGCCAGTTCGAAGACCCCGACAACGCGGGCGTCATGCTGCCTCGCACGAAAACCATCTACAACATCGAAGCGACATCCTGCAATTCGACTGCCTGCCCCAACCCGGCGCAAATGCAAACCCTGGAATACACCGAGCGCCGCCGCGTCGTGACGGCCTGCTCCCTCAACGACAAGAACGGCACGCCGACAGGCGACGCCTGCTAGGCGCTGCCAGCGGCCGCAGCAAGTCGGGTCTGACCCTTGGGTCAGACCCTGGTTTACCGGGTTGGTTTTAAGAGTCGCGCATGGATAGGCCAAACCCGGCAAGTCTGGGTCAGACCCAAGGGTCTGACCCAATCCGGCATCTGTCGCGGACTGTCGGCTCTTTCCCGCTTATCTTGGTATACGCAAAAAAAAACCAGGCCGCAGCCTGGTTCTTTGTTCCACCGCGTGAATCAGCAGCTCGACGTTGTTACTGCAACAGTCGGGAAGCTGGTGCTGGTTGGTGCGTGGGTGTATTTCACGTAGCAGTTCAGACCCTTGGTGGTGCTGGCAACGCTTACCGGGACAAAAATGATGTCGTTGGCGCCGGCGCCCGGCAGGTTCGAGGTGGCAGTCGCACCTGGATTCACCACCGTGTAGTCGGTGGAATTCAGGCCGGAAATGGCAGCAAGGTTGGTGGCGTCAGCAGCGGTGGAAGCGGCGACATAGCCTCCCGCATCGATATTCACTGCAGTGCCATCGACGGTGATCGAGGTGTCCTTCGAACCGGCCGCCAGCCACTTACCGTGCATCATGGCGCTGGCGCTGCTGATTGCGCCTTTCGCGCCATTCAAGCTGGCAACGCGGGCATCGGAGCCCAGGTCGATGAACTTCGGCAGCGCAGTCGCTGCGAGGATGCCGAGGATGACCATCACAACGATCAGTTCGATCAGGGTGAAACCCGACTGCTTAGGGGTGTGCAACTGTTTCATTAAGCTTTCTCCAGATACTTTTGGTGTCGCGGTTTTAGTCATCGATTTGTTCCAGGGTCACACCGCCGGGCCCCGGCCCTTCGTGGATATTGGTGATATTTGAAGGGTGCTGCGCAAATTTTACCTTGAAATTCAAGCGTTTCGCGCCGCTTTCTCCAAAAAAACTACGCTTATTTAACACATATGACAAGGTTGCCGTGGAGCGGTCGAAATACCACTGTCCCGCCTCCATCGCCCGCGTATCCTGGCCTGAGATTTCACCAGCATAATTTTGCGGCCGGCGCTCCAGCAAATCCATCGGATTCTGCCGCGCCAGGGAGAGCATTTCTGCCTCGTTCCCCTTTAAATACAATGAAGCGGCCCTGCTCGCAAGGGCCGCACGCAAGCTCGTTACAACTTGCTGGACCGCAAGCCGCTCGGCCTCCAGCTGATAGAAGTTAAGCTTTTGCAGCAGCACGCCACACAGGACGGCGAAAATAATTGCCACAACCGCAAACTCAAAATACCCCGCGCCGTGCTGCCATCGACGTTGCGCCAAAGCTACAATGTTTGACTTGCGGGACAGAATTCTCATCGATGCAGCGCGGCCTTGCCCAGGTCCCAGATTGGCAGGAAGATGCCGAGGGCCAGCACCAGCACCATCACGCCAAGGAAGGTAATCAGGATCGGCTCGATTTGCGCGGCCAGGGTTTTCAGCTCGTAATCAACTTCCCGTTCATACATTTGTGCAATTTCGTCCATCAAGTCGTCGAGCGAGCCCGATTCCTCGCCCACCGCAATCATCTGCAGCACTACGGGCGTGAATACCGCCGCCGTGACGGCCGTGCGCAGGATCGATTCGCCGCGCTCCACGCCATCGCGCATCTGTTCGATACGTGAAGTCAAAAAGGCGTTATCGACCGTCTGCGACACCACGGTCAGCGCCTGCACGATCGGCACCCCGCTTCGGGCGGACAGCGAGAAGCTGCGCGCAAAGCGGGACATCGTCGCCTTGTGGATGATCTTGCCCGCAATCGGTATGCGCAGCTTGATGCGGTCCCACTCATAGCGCCCCTTCACCGTTTTGATCCAGGCGCGGAAGCCGAAGAAGGCGCCCACCGCAACGGCCAGCAGCAAGCCCCAGTAATGCAGCATGAAGTCCGAGCTGGCCAGCAGCAGGCGCGTCATCAACGGCAGTTGGGTATTGAAGCTCTCGAATACCTTGGCGAAGGCGGGAATCACGAAGATGTTCACCACTACCATCGCGATCACCATGGCGATCACCACAAAGGTCGGATAGCGCAGCGCCGTTTTCACCCGCTCGCGCATGTCTCGGTCGAATTCCAGGTGCTCGAACAGGCGCAGGAATACTTCTTCCAGCCGGCCCGTCATTTCGCCCACGCGCACCATCGACAGGTAGAAAGCCGAGAACACGTCCGGATGCCGGCGCATCGACGCCGACAGCTCACGGCCCGAGTCCAGCGATTCGCGCAAATCCTTGATCACGCGCCCGAAGGCCTTGCTGATGGCCGACTCCTGCAAGCCCGCCAGCCCGCGCATGATGGGCACGCCGGACTTGAGCAGGGTGTACATCTGGCGGCTGAACAGCTGCACGTCCATCGCGTTGACCTTTTTCTCGGTCAGGCGTTCCCACAGGCTGTCTTCATTGGTTTTCGCGACAGCCTTGGTGACGTTGATTTCGATCGGCGTCACGCCGGTACTGAACAACTGGTCCGCCACGGCGCCGCTGTCGGCGGCTTCCAGCACACCTTGCATCAATTCGCCGCGTGCGTTGCGGCCCTTGTAGGCGAACAGCGGCACGTCAATCCTCTAGCTGGTTGCTGATGCGCATGGCTTCCGCCACGGTGGTGCGGCCCTCCACTACCAGTTGCACGGCGTGGCGGCGAAGGGTCTGGCCGTCCATCTGCTGCGCAGCTGCCTTCAGGAAGACGGCCGGGTCGACGTCGTTGGCAGCATCCACCACCGACTGTGTCATTTCCAGCAACTCGTACACGCCGGTACGGCCGCGGTAGCCGAGACCATTGCAATGCGAGCAGCCCTTGCCATGGAAGTAGCGGCCCATGCCGACCTTGTCCTTCAGTTCGAGCGTCAGCCATTCATGCTCGCTCGGCGTCAATTCATACGGCGTGGTGCAGGACTCGCAAATCACGCGCACCAGGCGCTGGGCCAGCACGGCCTGCAGCGAGCTGCCCACCATATAGCGCGGCACACCCATGTCCATCAGGCGCAAGGGAGTGCTGGCGGCATCGTTGGTGTGCAGCGTCGACAGCACCAGGTGGCCGGTCATTGCCGCGCGCAGGCCGATGGAGGCGGTTTCCTGGTCACGCATTTCGCCGACCAGCACGATGTCCGGGTCCTGGCGCAAGGCCGAACGCAGCACGCGGGCAAAATCCAGCTCGATCTTTTCGTTCACCTGGACCTGGTTGATGCCGGCCAGGCGGTACTCGACCGGGTCTTCGACGGTGATCAGCTTCTTCTCCATCGAATTCAGCTCGGCCAGCGCGCAGTACAGCGTGGTGGTCTTGCCGCTGCCGGTGGGGCCGGTCACCAGCACCAGCCCATTCGGGCGCGCGACGATGGCGCGGAATTTGTCCAGCAGCGGCTTGGGCATGCCGATGGCGTCCAGGCGCAAGGTCATGCCGCTCTGGTTCAGCAGACGCATCACGATCGACTCGCCGTACTGGGTTGGCATGGTCGAAATACGCACGTCGATGCGGGCATTCTTGACGCGAACTGCAAAGCGGCCGTCCTGCGGCAGGCGCTTCTCGGAGATATCCAGGTCGGACATCAGCTTCAGGCGCAGCGCCAATGCCGGCGCGATCTTGATGTCGGCCTCGGTCTGCAGGTGCAGCACCCCGTCGATACGGAAGCGGATCTGCAGCCGCCCTTCCTGCGGTTCGATGTGGATGTCCGATGCGCGCACCTGGGCCGCATCGTCGAACAGCGATTGCAGCAGCTTGACCACCGGCGCTTCTTCCAGGCCAGGGCTGGCGGCGGCAAGGGCGCCAAAGTCTACCGACCCCTCGCCCATCTCCTGTTCCAGCTCGCGCGCCAGGCCGGAGATGTCTTCCGTGCGGCGGTAAATGCGGTCGATGGCCGCCAGCACCTCGGTCTCGTTGACGACGGCCAGCTCGATGGTCTGCTTCAGCAGGCGGGAAATCTCGTCGTACGCGAACAGGTCGGTCGGGTCGGACAGGCCGACCAGCATGGTGCCCTTGCGGTCTTCCAGCACCAGCGCGCGGAAACGGCGCGCCTGCGTTTCGGGCAGCAGCCGCACCAGGTCCGTATTGATCTGGTAAAACTTGAGGTTGATATAGGGGATGTTCAGCTGGCGCGCCAGGGCGCCGGAAATCTGTTCTTCGGTGACAAAGCCGTGTTCGACGAACACCCGCCCCAGCTTGCGCCCGCTGCGTTTCTGCTCCGCCAGCGCCATGCCAAGCTGTTCTTCCGACAGCAGCTTTTGCTGCACCAGGATCTCACCCAACCGAACCTTTTCCGGCCTCGTCATACCCGCTTCCCCGATTCCAAATAGTCGTTGGCATTGTATGCGAACGAATCGTGCACGCATAGCAAAACCCGTTAATAGATTCACCACAGTCAAGGGGCGTGGCTGACGGGCGACGAATTCTTGCGATACGTGCTCCAATTGCAGGGCCCCTTCCACCCGAACGAATGCCTGCACGCCGCCATGTACCAGCAACATTTTGGCCTGCACGAGGCCCCATTCGGCATTACGCCGAACCCCGCTTTCTTCTATAGCGGGAACACGCGCGGGGAAATTCTCTCCGCCCTGCTCTACGCTGTCACCTTAGGCGAAGGCATCGTCAAGGTGACCGGCGAGGTCGGCTGCGGCAAGACCATGCTCTGCCGCATGCTGGAGGCGCGCCTGCCGCGCGGGGTGGACGTGCTCTACCTCGTCAATCCAACGCTGGGACCGCAAGAAGTGCTGCATGCCATCGCTGCCGAGCTGGGACTGGATACCAGCGGCCGCCGCGCCGACGAGGTGTTGCGCGCTTTGCACGGCGAGCTGATCGCGCGCCACTCGGTCGGACACCGCGTGGTGCTGCTGGTGGAGGAAGCCCAGGCCATGCCGCTCGAAACGCTGGAAGAAGTCCGCCTGCTGACCAACCTGGAGACCGCGCGCAGCAAGCTGCTGCAGATCGTCCTCTTCGGGCAGCCGGAACTCGACGAGCACCTGTCCCTGCCGCGCATGCGCCAGCTGCGCGAACGCATCACGCATAGCTTCACCGTCCCGCCCATGCCGCGCGACCAGATTCCGTACTTCCTGTCGCACCGTCTGCGTGCGGCCGGCTACCAGGGGCCGGAACTGTTCAGCAGCGGCGCCGTCAAGCTGATCGCACGCAGCTCGCAGGGCATTGTCCGCCGCATCAATGTGCTGGCCGACAAGTCGCTGATGGCGGCGTTCTCCGACGATTTGCCTTACGTTAACTCCTACCATGTGCGCCAGGCCATTGAGGATAGCCGCTATTCGTGCGCAGCCATCCTGGGCAATCGCAGTATGATCGCCTTCGATAGACTCCTGGCAACTTGCTTCAGGCGGCGGTCAACATGAAGAACCTTGCGGCTTTCCTGTCGTGTGTGCTGCTTGTCGCCTGCGCTGCGCCAAAGCTCCCTTTGTCGCCAGCCCATGTGACCGAGCCCGAACCGGTGGCCGGCGCCATTCCCGAACCGGTGCAGCAAAGCGCCGCGCTGCCGCCACCACGTCCGGCCGCCAGGCAGGAAACGTATAGTGTTTCCGTGCACCGCGTCCCGGTGCAATCGGTGCTGTTTGCCCTGGCGCGCGATGCCGGGCTGAACGTCGACGTGCACCCCTCGGTCGAAGGCATCGTTACCCTGAATGCGCTCGACCAGACCTTGCCGCAACTGCTGGAGCGGATCGGCAAGCAAGTGGACATGCGCTACGAGCTGCACGGCAAAAACCTGGTGGTGCTGCCGGACCAGCCATTCTGGAACCACTACAAGATCGACTACGTCAACATCGCGCGCAGCACCAACAGCAGCGTGAGCATCGCCACGCAGATCTCCACCACGGGCGGCTCGGGCGCGGGCGGTAGCGGCGGCACGGCATCCAACCCCGTGCCGACGTCCGGTGCATCGCTGCTTAGCGGCGGCAACAATAATTCGACCACGTCAGTGGCCAACCGCTCGGACAATAATTTCTGGTACAGCCTGGAAAAGAATGTACGCGACATGCTGCGCCCGACCACACTGAACGACCAGCTCACCGATCCACTGGCGCAGATGCGCGAGCAGGCAAATGCGATGCTGCAGCAGATGCAGGCTGGCGGCAGTGGCGGCGAGGCCAGTTATCCCGGCGCGCAGGCTGCGGCAGCGCAGAACCGCGCGCCGTCTGGCGGGAGCGCCGCCAATACCGCGTTCGGCGGCGGGCCTGGCTCCGCAGGGCAGTCTCGCGGCTCGCCATCCGTCATTGCCAATCCGGAAGGCGGCTTGCTGTCCGTGCGTGCGACCAGCCGGCAGCATCAGAAGGTGCAGGAATTCCTGGACATCATCATGTCCACCGCCAAGCGGCAGGTGATGATCGAAGCCACCATCATCGAGGTCAAGCTCAGCGACCAATACCAGCAAGGCATCAACTGGTCGCGCATCAACGGCAACGGCAAGCTGGGGCAAGGACAGGTGGGAACGGCGGCTCTCCCATCAGGGGTGGTGCCGCTCAGCTCACCAGGCTTCTTCATTTTCGATTATGCCAACCCGACCACCCGCTTCGGCAACATCAACGCCACCATCCAGCTGCTGGAGTCCTTTGGCAAGGTCAAGGTGCTGAGCAGCCCCAAAATCAGCGTGCTGAATAACCAGACTGCCTTGTTGAAGGTGGTCGACAACAGCATCTTCTTCACCCTCAAGGTCACACCGGCGGTGCTGACATCGACCGGCACTATCGCTACTCCAGCCACCTATGAGTCGAAGGTTGAAACGGTGCCCGTTGGCTTCGTCATGAGCGTTACGCCGCAAATCTCGGCCGACGACGAGGTGACACTCAACGTGCGGCCAACCATTACCCGCATTGTCGATTACGTCGAAGACCCGAATCCGGAGCTGCGCAAGCAGAACGTCATCAGCCGCGTGCCAGTGATCCAGGCGCGCGAGATGGAATCCATCCTCAAGGTGCAAAGCGGCCAGGTGGCCGTGATGGGCGGCCTGATGCAGGATTCGGTCGACAACAAGAAGGACGCGATTCCGGTACTGGGTTCGGTGCCGGTGCTGGGTAATCTCTTTTCCTATCGTAATGAGACGGCCAGCAAGACGGAACTGGTGATTTTCTTGCGGCCTGTGGTGGTGAAGGATGCCAGCCTAGCAGGCGACTATCGGGACTACCGCTACCTCATGCCCCCGCGGCCAGCGGAGGGACTATGAGCCTGCTCATGCAAGCTTTGCGCAAGGCCGAGCGCGCCCGCTCGCATAACGCGGCCGAACACCCGGAGGAACAACAGTTCGGGCAAGATTCCGTGTCCTCTCCGCCGCCTATCGAGGGCGGGCCGGCGTTTGCGGTCATGCCCGATTCGTGGCGGCTGGAGCCGCTCGATGCGGAACCGCCAGTCGTGGCGGCGCAGGAGGCGGCGCATGATCCGGTGCCGCCACAGGCCCGCCATGAGCCGCCAGGTCCATCCACGACGCGTACCAGCGGCGTGCCTTCAGCCGATCCTGTGGCCGAGAGGACGCGGGCAGTTGATGATCTGACCGGCTCGAGCGCCGGCCCTGGCCGGAGCCGGCTGCCGGAGGCAGCTACCCGCAGCGAGGGCGTCCGCAGTCCCGGCGCCCGTCCTCCAGCCCCGCCGCGCGCCATCGCATCATCGCAGCGCCGCCTGATCATGCTGGCCGGGACATTGGCTGCCTTGCTTGCCGTATTCGCTTTCATTTACTGGCGCGCTGTATTCGGTCCGGGCCCGGGAGCGCGCCTGCCCATGGTGCCGATGCCGGCGCCCGGAGCCTTGCCAGCTGCGCAAACAGGCGTCCAACAGGCGGCGATCCCCGTCACGCCATACGTCATTACGCCAGGCAGCGAGACCCCGCCGCCGGGTGCGGCAGGCACGGCAACCGGCGCACCGGCAACAGCCGCGCCAGCGACGCCGGCGGCCGGTACGCCGGCCCTTGCGGCAATGGATACGCCCACGGCTTCACTCCCGCCGCCTGCCACGCCTGCGTCCCCTGCTTCCCCTGCGGCCAGGACGGGCGCAGCGCCGGCGAGCAAACCACGGGCCGACGTAACGGTGCCGACGCCGGAACAGCTGGCTGCCATCACCGATCCTGCCATCCGTGCGGAAGCCATGCGCGACGCCTCCGAGCGTGCCGCACGACAGGTAAGGATGGAAGGCGCATCACCAGCGCCAAGCACAGTGGCCGGAGCCGAACCCGGGCCGAACGCTGCGCCGCCTGCCGCTGCTGCAGCCGCGCCCGCGACCGCTGAGGGGAAAGCACCGGCCGGGCGCCCAAGCATACGGCGCAGCCGTTCGCGGCGGCCAACCACGGCATCGGCCGTCCCGCCGGCTGCCCCGGAGCCAGCAACCAGGACCGCAGCCGTCACCGCTGCCTTGCCAACCGCAGTGGGCGACCATGGCGACGTGCGCTTCATGCGCAGCGCCGAATCGCTGCAAGTGGCGCCGGCGGTGCAACACGGCTTCCAAGCCTTGCAGGCAGGCGACCTCGCAACGGCGCGCCAGCAATATGACCTCGCCCTCCTGCAAGACCCGAACAGCCGCGACGCCCTGCTGGGTTCCGCCGCTGTGGCCTTGCGTGAACACGATGGCAAGCAGGCGTCCGCCAATTACCTGCGGCTGCTGGAACTCGATCCCAACGATCCGGAAGCGCTGGCCGGATTGGCCGAACTTCACCCCGGCGACCTCCAGGCCAGCGAAATCAGGCTGCGCGGGCTGGCCCGCCAGCATCCCGACTCAGGCCCCGTGCAATTCGCCCTCGGCAACCTGTACGCGCGCCAGGGCCGCTGGCCGGAAGCCCAGCAAAGCTACTTCCGCGCCGTCACCGCCATGCCTGGCAACGCCGACTATGCCTTCAATCTCGGCGTTGGCCTGGACCGCATGAACCAGCCGCGCCTGGCGGCCACCTATTACCGCCGCGCCCTGGAACTGGCGCAAGCAAGCCCCCCGGGCTTCAACATCGACGCTGTGCGCAAGCGGCTGCAGGCCCTCGAAACAACTGCGCAGTAAAAGCACCATGGCCGAATCGCAGAAAACTCCGCTCGGCAAGCTGCTGATACAGAAAGGCGTGATCAGCCAGGACCAGCTCCGCATCGCGCTGACCGAGCAGCAAAGCCATAACCAGCCCCTGGGCAAGCTGCTGGTATCGCTCGGTTTCGTCACCGAGGCCACCATGCGCGAGGCGCTCAGCGAAAACCTCAATACCCGATCAGCCGATCTGAAAAGCCTGCTGGTGGACGCCGTGGCCCTCAAGCTGATCCCGAAAGATGTGGCCAAGCGGTATCGCGTTTTCCCCATCGTGTACGAACGCGCCACCGACGAACTGGTGCTGGCCATGTCCGACACCACCAACATCGTCGCACTGGACCAGATCAGCGCCATGCTGGTCAAGGGCATCACCCTGGTACCGCTGCTGGTGAACGATTCCGACATCGCCTTCGCCATCGATCATTACTACGGCTTCGAGCTTTCCATCGACGGCATCCTGCACGAAATTGAAACCGGCGAGGTGACGCTGGACGCGTCTTCCGACGAATACAGCCAGCCCATGGTGCGCCTGATCGACGCGCTGCTGGCCGATGCAGTGCAGAACGGGGCGTCCGACATACACTTCGAGCCCGAACAGGGTTTCCTTCGGGTGCGTTACCGGATAGACGGCATCCTGCGCCAGATACGCAGCCTGCACCGTTCCTATTGGCCCGCCATGGCCGTTCGGCTGAAGGTGATCAGCCATATGAACATCGCCGAAACGCGCGCACCGCAGGACGGCCGCATATCGATCCAGTTCTCCGGACGCCAGATTGACTTCCGCGCCAGCAGCCAGCCAACCACCCACGGCGAGAACATCGTGCTGCGCGTGCTGGACCGCCAGAAAGGCATTGTCCCGCTCGACAAACTTGGCCTTGCCGAACATGAACTCGACGTGTTGAAACTGATGATCGCCCGTCCGGACGGCCTGATCCTGGTCACCGGCCCCACCGGCAGCGGCAAGACCACCACGCTGTACTCCATCCTCAACCACATCAATTCGGAAGCGGTCAACATCATGACCATGGAGGATCCGGTCGAATACCCCATGCACCAGATCCGCCAGACTTCGGTCAATGAGTCGGCCAAGCTGGGGTTCGCCGATGGCATCCGCTCCATGATGCGGCAGGACCCGGACGTGATACTGGTCGGTGAAATCCGCGACAAGGAAACCGCCGACATGGCCCTGGCAGCGGCCATGACCGGGCACCAGGTGTATTCAACGCTGCACACCAACTCCGCCGTCGGCGCCATTCCGCGCCTGCTTGACCTGGGCGTGGTGGCCGACGTCCTGGCCGGGAACATCATCGGCATTGTGGCGCAAAGGCTGGTGCGCAAGCTATGCCCGCACTGCCGCCAGCCGATGGAGGCCGACGAACTGGAACGGCGCCTGCTGGCACTGCCGCCCGACCATCCGCCAGTGACGATCTACCGCGCAGGGGCTTGCGAGCGGTGCGCGCACCAGGGTTACAAGGGCCGCATGGCGATCATGGAGCTGCTGCGCATGACAGGCGAGCTGGATGAAATGGTCGCGCGGCGCGCCCCTGCGCGGGAGCTGCGCAACGCAGCCCGCGCCGCCGGCCTGCGCTCGCTGGTCGACGACGGCATGCGGCGCGTGATGGAAGGTTTGACCACGCTGGAGGAAGTGTCGCGCGTGGTCGACCTCACCGACAGGTTGAGCTGACATGCCACAATTTATCTACCGAGCCATGGACGCCAGCGGCAGCATTGTGCCGGGCAATATGGATGCGCACAATGTACCCGACCTGGAGCTGCGCCTGCAGCGCATGGCACTGGACCTGATCGATTGCCGGGAGACCCGCCAGCGCACGATTCGCCTCCGCGGCCGTGCCATCACGCGGCGCGACCTGATCAATTTCTGCTTCCACCTGGAGCAAATGAGCAGTGCCGGCGTCCCTATCCTGGACGGCCTGCGCGACCTGAGCGACAGCACCGACCATTTGCGGCTGCGCGAAATCGTCACCGGCCTGGTGGAAAAGATCGAGGGCGGCCTGCAGCTGTCGACCGCGCTGGCCGACTATCCGGAGGTTTTCGACCAGAGCTTCACCAGCCTGGTACGCGCCGGCGAGCAAAGCGGCAAGGTAAATGAAGTCTTCCGCGACCTGGCCGAAAACCTGAAATGGCAGGATGAACTGGCCGCCCAGGCGCGCAAGGCCATCACCTATCCCGCCTTCGTGCTGGTTGTCGTGAGCGCGGTGATGTTCTTCCTCATGATCTACCTGGTGCCGCAACTGACGGCATTTATCAAGAATATGGGGCGGGAATTGCCGCTGCATACGCGCATCCTGATTGCGCTTTCCGACTTCTTCATCCATTACTGGTATCTTCTGCTGGCCGCGCCCATCATTATCTGGCAGACGGTCCGTTGGCAGCTACGGCGCAGCGAGCGTACCGCGTTCGCGTTCGACCGGCTGCTGTTGCGCGTGGTACCCGTCCTTGAAAAGCTGATCATGGCGCGTTTCGCCACGTATTTCGCGCTGATGTACGCGGCTGGCATCCCGGTGCTCGAATGCATCCGCCTCTCGGAGGGGATCGCCGGCAACCGGGTCATGGCTGCCGGCATGCGGCGGGCACGCGAGCTCATATCGGACGGGAACAGCGTCGCCGCGGCGTTCAAGCAGGTTGGCCTGTTCCCGCCGCTGGTCGTGCGCATGCTGCGGGTTGGAGAATCGACGGGCGCGCTCGACGCCACGCTGCGCAACGTCGCCTACTTCTACAACCGCGAGGTACGCGAACGCATCGAACGCATCCAATCGATGATCGAACCGGCGATGACGGTCATCCTCGGCATCCTGCTGGGCTGGATCATGCTGTCGGTGCTCGGCCCGATTTACGACACCATCAGCTCAATCAGGATCTAGGCCATGACCCGCAAACTGCTCCTGCATCTGACCGCCGAACGGCTCTGCTGCTCGCTGTGGGAGCGCGGCGGGCTTGCGGCCGGCCCCTGTTTCGATGCATCGGAACAGGGCGTGCAGGACTTTTCCGCATGGCTGGAGGGCCGGCAGGAGACGCCTGCCCTCATGCTGGCCGACCTGGTGGAGGAAGACTTCCAGCGCCACCTCCTGCCGCACGTTGCCGGCCGCGCCGGACTGACGATGCGCGAACGGCGCCTGTCGCAGGCCTGGCGCGATACGCCATTCCGTTGCGCCCATGTGCAGGGCCGCGAGGCGGAAGGAAGGCGCGACGACATTGTGCTGTTCTCCGCCCTGACCAAGCCCGCCATCCTGACGCCGTGGCTCGACGCTCTGGAAAGCGCACGGGTGCCGCTGGCCGCACTGTATTCGCCCGCCCTCCTCAGCGCCGCCGTTCTGCCAGAGGAAGCGCGGCGTGAGCCGCATCTGCTTCTGGTGACCGAGCATGCGAGCGGCATTCGCCAAACCTACTTTCAGTTCGGGAGGGTGCGCTTCTCACGTCTGGCGCAAGGGGTGGCCAACGCCGAGCAGGAAGCCGAGCGTACCCGCCAATTTCTCGCCGGCGCCCACATGCTGCCGCGCGATGCGCCATTGCAGGTGCTGGCATTGCTGCCGCTGGCGCGCATTGCCGCACCATCCACCGCCGGCACCGCGCCGCAGCTGGATTGGCGCGACATGCCTCTGGAGGAAGTGGCGGCCCGGCATCGGCTGGCCGCCACCGATAATCCGGACCAGCTCTTTCTCGGCCTGGCAGCGCGCACGGCGCCGCCGGGCCATTATCCGCTGGGCACGCGCCAGCGATTTTACAGCCTGTGGCGGGCCCGGAAGTCGCTCTATGCCTCAAGCGCCGTGCTGGCGGCTTGCTGCGTCGTGTGGCTCGGGGCGAATATTGCCGGCTACGTACTGGCGCGCGGCCATATCGAGGAGCTGCGCAGGGAGGCGCATGGCTTCACGGCGGCCTACCAGCGCAGCATGTCGAGCATGCCCCCGGCGGTTGAGAAGACGGCCAATATGAAGGCGGCGGTGCAGATTGCGCAAATGGTGGCGCGCCAGGGGCCCTGGCCGCAGGCAGCCATGTCAGTCCTGAGCAATGCGTTGGAGCGCTCGCCCCAAATCCGGCTGATCCAGCTTGACTGGCGCGCCAATGCCCCCGGCGTGGTGCCGGTGACCGCCAGCAGCGCTTTTCCTGGCACGCCGGCCTCGCCGGCGCTGGTCGCGCCGCTGTCGTCCATGCTGATCGGGATTCCGAAGGCGCCCGCCCAGCAGTTGCGCCTGCAGGCCGAAGTCCTGGTGGAACAGGACGATTATCGCAGTGTGCTGCTCAGCATGAACCATTTTGCGCAGGAACTGGCGCGCACGCCGGGCATGCAGGTGGAGATTGAGCAGTTGCCGTTCGATGTCAGGCCCAACGTCAAACTGTCCGGCAAAGCCGGCGCGCCAACAGGACTGGGAGAACGGGCCAAGTTTACGCTGAACGTGAGGTGGGCGCCATGATCCTGTTCCGCGACTTCGCCTTGCTGCGCAATGCCGTGCTGGCTTTTCTTGCGACGCTGGCGCTTGCGCTGGCCGCCGTATCGGCCAGCGGATGGCATCTGCATCGGGCGCATCTTGAAGAAGCGGCGGCCCTGCTGGAGCGCGATGGCGCGCGTTCGCGCCTGGCGCATGCAGAGATGGAGAAGGAGGAAATCCGCCTGTACCAGCCGCAGTTCATCGAACTGCAGCGCCACGGGCTAGTGGGCGTCGAGCGCCGGCTGGACTGGGTTGAAGCGATCCGGAAAATCCAGGAACAGCGGCGCCTCTTGCCGTTGACCTACGAGATCGACGTGCAACAGCCGTATCGGCTCGAGACCACGCTGCCCACCGCCGATTACGCGCTGCTTGGCAGCCGGATGTCCTTGCACATGGATTTGCTGCATGAGCTGGACTTGCTGAATTTTCTGTCGGATTTGCGCTTGAACGGCACTTTCGCGGTGCAGGAGTGCGTGATCCGGCGCGCCGCCGGCGCTGCGCCGGCTCCCGGCGTGCTGGCGCCGACATTGAACGCGGATTGCACGCTGAACTGGCTCACCTTGACGCCGTCGGCGGCGCCGCCTCGACCTTTTGGAGCTACATTATGAGAGCGATATTTTCCGCATTGTGCGCGCTGCTTGCGGTCCAGGCCAGCGCGCAAAGCGTCGTCAGCATGGAACGACTGTTCACCACGCCATCGGAGCGCGCTCAACTCGACGCGCAACGCAGTCAGGCGCCAGCGGCCGCGCTGAGCGCAGCGGCCGGCGTTGGCGGCAACGCCGGTGCGGCGGGAGGCGCAGCAGGGGCCACGGCGATCCCTGGAACCGCAGCCAACGCTGCCACGGCGCCGTGCACGCCCGGCGTACCCGGCTGCCCGGCAGCGGGCGAAGCAAGCGGCACCGGGGGGGCAGTCGTAACGGCTGGCGCCGGCGCAGCACCGGGTTCGGAACAAGGCGCGCAGGAGGCGCCTGGCCTTCGCTTGGACGGCGTGATCCGCCGCAGCAATGGGCCGACTGTATTGATCGTCAATGGCGAGGTGCAACCCGCGCCTGCGGGGAGTGTCGCGCGCGGCGCCGTGACCCTGCAGGCTGATGGCCGTTCGGTTGTCCTCAGGCCCGGCCAGCGTTATGACCCTGCGACGGGAAAAGTCGATGAGAACGAACGCTAAGCAGCGCGGCGCGGCCCTGCTGACGCTACTGCTCATCGCCGTTGTGGCGGCGGCGGCCCTCCTGCTGTCGGCCTTCAGCTCCAGCGGCGCCGCCCGCGCGCGCGAGCAGCGCACGTTCGCGTTGCTGGCGCAAGCAAGCGAAGCCCTGATAGGCTATGCCGCCACGCACGGCCGCCTCCCGCGCCCGTCGCAGGCTACCGCCGCCGGCACAGCTGACGGCCCTGAGGGGAGCCTGAGCGTCGGCAACGATGGGCACGAGCGGACCGCGCCTTGTGTGACGGAAGCCGATTGCACCGGCACGCTCCCCTGGCAGGACCTTGGCTTGCCGTCCGACGACAGCTGGGGCCACCGCCTGCGCTACAGTGTGACGCCGGTCTACACGACAGCGCCCCTGGCGCGCACTGCAGCCATCGCCACCAAGCGCGTGCTGTCGCGCGACGCGAACGGCGTGCCGTTCTTTGTGGTCGGGCAGGAGTCCTGCTCCTTGGCGGCGCAATGCGCGCCTGCTGTCGTCTTTTCGCGCGGCGCCAGCGATACGCCCGGCAGCAGGGACGAGGCAGGCAACCTCCTCGCAAGCTCCGACTTCATGCAGAGGCCGCGCAACACTGAGGCCAACGCCCCCGGCGGCGCTTTCGACGACCTGCTCGTCACGGTGCCGCTGCACACGCTGTACGAAAGGATGGCTGCGGCCAAGACGCTCCCATGAGAAACCGCGCATTCACCCTGGTGGAAATGGCGATCGTGCTGGTCATCGTCGGCCTGCTGCTGGGCGGCATGCTGGCGCCGCTGCGCACACAGATGGAGCAGCGCCGCGCTGCCGATACTGTGAGGGCGCTGGAAGAAGCGCGCGACGCGCTGGCCGGCTTCGCGGCCCGCAACGGCTACCTGCCCTGCCCCGCCATCTCCGCCTCCAACGGCCTGGAAGACCGCGCGGGCACCCGCTGCGCCAACGAGCGAAGGCTGGGCTTTCTGCCGTGGGCGACGCTCGGCCTGCAAAAGCTCGACGCCTGGCAGCATTTGTACCTGTACAGCGTCACCCCGGCCTTCAGCGACAGCGGCGCATCGTTCCGGCTCGACACCCCGCGCGACATCACCATCGCCAGCCGCGACGCCCTCGGCGCCCTGGTACCGGCCAGCGCGCAGAACGACATTCCCGCCGTCGTACTCTCCCTCGGCAGCAACGGCTTCGGCGCGTTCAGCGACGCCGGCGTGCAGGCGGCCGACGTGGGCCAGGGCAATGTCGACGAAAAGGCCAACTTCCAGGGCGACGGCCGCATATTCATCGCACGCGACCAGGCCGGCAACCCGGCCGCGCCGGGCGGCGCCTACGATGACATCGTGGTCTGGCTCTCGCCCAATATCCTGTTCAACCGTATGCTTGCAGCCCAGCGGCTGCCATGAAAGGAGAACGCCATGCGACACCGCGGCTTTACCCTCGTTGAAATAGCCATCGTGCTGGTGATCATCGGCCTGCTGCTGGGCGGCGTGCTCAAAGGCCAGGCCCTGATCGACAGCGCCAAGGTCAAGAGCATCATCCAGCAGGCCACGGCGCTGCAGGCGGCCGTCAACGCCTACCAGGACCGTTTCCACGCCCTGCCCGGCGACGACATCCTCGCCACCACGCACGTGCCAGGCGCCGCCGGCAACGGCAACGGCGACGGCCAGATCACCGAATACCAGCTGGCGCCACAGCATCTGGCCCTGGCCGGCCTGATCACCGGTTCCTACAACGGCACCACCGACTTCATGACCAGCTCCCAGGGCGGCGCCGTCTACATTTACAACGACGTGGTGGGCGGCCGGGGCGGAAACGGCATCCGCTTCGACAACCTGCCCGACACCTTCGCACGGGAGATCGATTCCAGGCTCGATGACGGAAAACCGGATTCCGGCAACGTGCGGGCGACTGGGCCTTATACTAATAACGGAACCATCATTACCCGCCTCGCAATCTTCTTCTGAGACCTTATGACAGCAAGCATTGAACGACGCCGCCTCTTCCTGATGCGGCACGGCAGCGTCACCTACTTCGACGAAGCCGGAAAGCCCCGCCTCCCGGAAACCGTTCCTTTGAACGAGGCGGGCCGCGCGCAAGCCGCAGCGGCCGGCCGCGCCTTTGCCGCCGACGGCGTCAAGTTCGACCGCGTCATCGTCTCCGGCCTGCCGCGCACCGTGGAAACGGCCATGCGCGTGCTGGCTGAAACCGGCCAGCAGATCCAGCTCGAGACCTGGCCGGAACTGGCGGAAATCCGCGGCGGAAAATTGTCCGGCATACCCGACGACAAACTGCGCGAAGCCTTTACCGGCGCCTTTGAAGGCGTCGTGCCCGAACAGCGCCGTTTCCTGGGCGGCGAATCGGTGGGGGAACTGATGGACCGCATCCATCCCGCCATCGCCAACCTGCTGGCCGACGACAGCTGGGACACCGTGCTGCTGGTCCTGCATGGCGGCGTCAATCGCGCCATCCTGTCCTACGCCCTGACTGGCGGCCAGCGCCTCTTCCTCGGCAACCTGTCGCAGGCGGCCGGCTGCATCAATGCGCTCGACGTGGGCAACGCGCCACACGACTGGATTGTGCGCTTCTCCAACTTCGCCCCGCCGGCGCCCCTGCAGACGGAAACGCGCAGCACCACGATGGAACAGCTGTTCAAGGAATATTCGAAATCCCGCTTGCCTTCGCGGCCATAAAAATAGTACGATCGTTCGGAAGGAGGGTTTATGTTCGAAGAATTCATGGGCACCAAGGAGGTGTCGGAGCGCCACCGCTTCGATACCGCAGCGCTGGACGCATACCTGCGCCAGCACGTCGAAGGCTATCCGCACGGGGAATTGAAGGTCGAGCAGTTCAAAGGCGGCCAGTCCAATCCGACCTTCAAGCTGTCGGTCGGCGGACAACAATACGTCCTGCGCACCAAGCCCGCGCCGGCGGCCAAACTGCTGCCCTCCGCCCACGCCATCGAACGCGAATACCGCGTGATGGATGCCCTGAACAAGGCCGGCTTCCCGGCGGCGCGCCAGTACTGCCTGTGCATGGACGAAGCGGTGATTGGCCGCGCCTTCTACGTCATGCAGTTCGTCGAAGGCCGCGTGCTGTGGGACCAGGCCCTGCCCGGCATGACCCCGGCCGAACGCGGCGCCATCTACGATGAACTGAACCGCGTCATCGCGCAACTGCACACGATCGACTACAACGCCATCGGCCTTGGCGACTACGGCAAGCCGGGCAATTACTTCCAGCGCCAGATCGAACGCTGGACCAAGCAATACAAGGCGTCCGAAACCGAGACCATCGACGCGATGGACCAGTTGATCGCCTGGCTGCCGGCCAATATCCCGCCCGGCGAAGACACCTCCATCGTGCACGGCGACTATCGCCTCGACAATATGATCTTCCACCCCACCGAGCCGCGCATCCTGGCCGTGCTGGACTGGGAACTGTCCACGCTGGGCCATCCCTTCGCCGACTTCAGCTACCACTGCATGAGCTGGCACATCGCGCCCGGCCAGTTCCGCGGCATCGCTGGCCTCGACCTGAAAGCGCTGGGCATCCCATCGCAGCGCGAATACATTGCGCGCTACGCCGAACGCACCGGCAAGACGATCCGCCTGGAAGACTTCAATTTCTACCTCGCCTTCAATATGTTCCGCCTCGCCAGCATCATGCAGGGCATCATGAAGCGCTATGTGGACGGCACGGCCTCCAGCGCACAGGCGCTGGAGTCGGGCAAGCTGGCGCGCCCGATGTCGGAAATGGGCTGGGCCTACGCCCAGGGCAAGGCAATCGAATAAGGAACCGTAATGGATTTCGACTACTCCCCGCGCACCAAGGAGTTGCAGGCGCGCCTGCTGGCCTTCATGGACCAGCACATCTACCCGAACGAAAAGGCTTTCCACGAAGAGGTGGAGCGTAACGGCCGCGAAAAAGGCAACCGCTGGATACCGACCGAGTTGATCGAGCGCCTCAAGCCGCTGGCCCGCGACGAGGGATTGTGGAACCTGTTCCTGCCGCGCTCGAGCCGCGCGCCGGAAGGCTTGTCCAACCTCGATTACGCGCCGCTGTGCGAGATCATGGGCCGTGTGCCATGGGCCGCCGAAGTGTTCAACTGCTCCGCGCCCGACACCGGCAATATGGAAACGCTGGAACGCTACGGCACGGAAGAACACAAGCAGCGCTGGCTGGAGCCGCTGCTGCGCGGCGAAATCCGCTCGGCCTTCGCGATGACCGAGCCGGCGGTGGCGTCGTCCGACGCGACCAATATCGAGACCCGCATCGAACGCGACGGCGACCACTACGTGATCAACGGCCGCAAATGGTGGATCTCCGGCGCCGGCGACCCGCGCTGCCAGGTGTACATCACCATGGGCAAGACCGATTTCGATGCGCCGCGCCACGCGCAGCAATCGATGATACTGGTGCCGGCCGATACGCCGGGCCTGAAGGTACTGCGCCCCCTGCCCGTGTTCGGCTATGACGACGCTCCGCACGGTCACTGCGAAATGGTGTTCGAGAACGTGCGCGTGCCTGCTTCGCATATCCTCCTGGGCGAAGGCCGGGGCTTCGAGATCGCGCAAGGCCGCCTGGGGCCGGGCCGCATACATCATTGCATGCGCGCCATCGGCGTGGCCGAACGCGCGCTGGAATTGATGGTGCAGCGCCTGACTTCAAGGGTCGCATTTGGCAAGCGCTTGTCAGACCAGGGCGTGTGGCGCGAACGCATCGCCGAGTCGCGCATCAGGATCGATACGGCGCGGCTGCTTACCTTGAAGGCCGCCTACATGATGGACACGGTGGGCAACAAGGTGGCGCAATCGGAGATCGCAATGATCAAGGTCCTGGCGCCCAACGTCGCGCAGCAGGTGCTCGACTGGGCCATCCAGGCCCACGGCGCGGCAGGCGTTTCGGATGATTTCCCGCTTGCCTACCAATGGGCCGGGAACCGCACGCTGCGCCTGGCCGATGGGCCGGATGAAGTCCACCGCAACGCCATTGCCAAGCTGGAGATCGCCCGCTTCTCGCCCGCGAAAAGCTGAGCGATCTCGCGCTCAGGAATAGCGCCGCATCAGAAATTCGGCCACGCAGGCCGGCTTCTCGCTGCCCTCGCATTCCACGGTGACTTCCCATGCCAGCTGGTGGCCGCCCGCCACCGGCGCTATGCTGCGCAGGACCACGCGCCCGCGCACGCGGCTTCCGACCGGCACCGGCGCCGGAAAGCGCACCTTGTCCAGCCCGTAGTTCAGGCCCATGCGCATGTCTTCCATGAACACCGCATCCTGCAGCAAGCCGGGCAGAAGGGAAAGCGTGAGAAAGCCATGCGCCACCGTGCCGCGGAACGGCGATTCGGCGGCGGCGCGCACCGGATCGGTGTGGATCCATTGTTCGTCGTTGGTGGAGGCGCCGAAAGCGTTGACGCGTTCCTGGGTGATGTCGACCCAGTTGGAAACGCCCACCTCCTGCCCCACCAGCGTCTCCAGTTCCGCCACATTACGTACCAAACGCGCCATTAAGCTGCCTCCTTGAAGCCTGGCTGCGCGATGAATCGCTCCAGGTGATGGTCGGCGTCGCCCAGCGTGAGTTCGATCATCGCCAACCGTTTGAAATAATGCGCGGCCGGCAGTTCGTCCGTCACGCCCATGCCGCCGTGCAGCTGCACCGCCTGTTGCCCCACGAAGCGGGCCGCCTGGTTCACGCGCACCTTGGCGGCGGACACTACGCGGCGGCGCTCCTCGTCGTCCGGCGAAGCCACCTTGACGGCGGCCAGCATGGCCATCGAACGCGCCTGCTCCAGGTGGATGAACATATCGGCCATGCGGTGCTGCAGCGCCTGGAACTTGCCGATCGGCGCGCCGAACTGCTGGCGGGTCTTCAGGTATTCCAGGGTCGCGGCGAAGATGGCGTCCATGGCGCCGACCGTCTCGGCGCACAGCAAGGCCGCGCCGTAGTCCGTTGCCGCTTCCAGCAGCGGCCATCCGTCACCTTCAACGCCAAGCAGCGTGCCCTGTGCGCCATCGAATTCGACCGTTGCAGCACGCTGCCCGTCGATCGTGCGGTATTCGGTAACCTTCACGCCATTGGCCTCACGCGGCACAAGGTACAGCGAAATGCCGTCGGTCTCGCGCTGCGCTCCGCCACTGCGGGCCGAGACGATGAAGGCGCCGGCCTGGCCACCATGCAGCACGACGGTCTTGCGTCCGCTGATGCGGCCGGCGGCATCGGCCGTCGTCAGCACATCGTTCAGCGCGTGGCGCGACTGCTGCTCACCCAAGGCGCACGCCAGCTTCAAGTCTCCTGCGGCAACCTGCTGCAGCAAGGGCTCCTGCCCGCCGGCCAGTTTGAGGAACTGCACGCCGAGCACCGTGGCAAAATATGGCTCGACCACGAGGCCGCGCCCCAGTTCCTGCATCACGACCATCATATCCACGGCGCTGCCATTGAAGCCGCCCTGCTCCTCGGGCACCGGCAGCGCCAGCATGCCCAGTTCCGCAAGCGTGGCCCAGGCCTTGTCGGATACGCCGGACTCGGAGTGGATGATCTTCTTGCGCGCTTCGAAACCGTAATCCCTGTCGACCCAGCGGCGCAGCGCATCGGCGAATTGTTGTTGCTCTTCGTTGAAAGAAAAGTCCATGGCGTCCCCTTACAGTCCCAGGATCATCTGGCTGATGATGTTCTTCTGGATTTCGTTCGAACCGCCGTAGATCGACGTCTTGCGCAGGTTGAAGTAATAGCCCGCAAGCGGCGCGGCTTCGTCATCGCCTGCGACCGCGTGTTCCCGCTCGCCATCCAGGTAATCGGGATCAAAAGGCAAGGCCTGCGGGCCAAGCGCCTCCACCATCAGTTCAGCCAGCATCTGCTGGATCTCCGAGCCGCGCACCTTCAGCACGGAAGCCTGCGGCCCCGGCCCATGGGCCTCCTGCGCGATGGTACGAAGCACCGTCATTTCCAAGGCCATGAGCTCAATCTCGACGTTCGCCACGCGGGCTGCGAACAAAGGATTTTCCAGCTGCCGCCTCGCGATTTTCTTCAGGAACAGCAGCTCGCGCTTGGAGCGACCTACCGCCGCGATACCGGTGCGCTCGTGCCCCAGCAAATACTTGGCGTAAGTCCAGCCCTTGTTCTCCTTGCCGACCAGGTTCGCCACGGGCACATGCACGTTGTCGAAGAAGACTTCGTTCACCTCATGGTCTTCATCGAGCATGATGATCGGACGCACCGTAATGCCCGGCGACTTCATATCGATCAGGAGGAAGGAAATGCCCTCCTGCTTGCGCACATTCGGATCGGTGCGTACCAGGCAGAAGATCATGTCGGCGTGCTGGCCCAGCGTGGTCCAGGTCTTTTGGCCGTTGACGATGTAATGATCGCCCTCGCGCACGGCGGTTGTTTTCAAGGAAGCCAGGTCGGAACCCGCGCCGGGCTCGGAGTAGCCCTGGCACCACCAGTCGGTGCAGTCCAGGATGCGCGGCAGGTAATAGGCTTTCTGTTCGTCGCTGCCGAAGGCCATGATGACCGGCGCGACCATGTTCACGCCGAAAGGCAGGATGGGTGGAGTGCCGGCAATGGCGCACTCCTCTTCCCAGATGTGGCGCTGGGTGGCATCCCAGCCCGGGCCGCCGAATTCAGTCGGCCAAGCCGGCGCCGCCCAGCCTTGTTTGGCGACGATCTTATGCCATCGCACATAGTCTTCGCGCTTCAGGCGCAGGTGCTTGCGGACTTTGTCTTGCAGATCGGCCGGCAGGTTCGCTGCCAGGAAGGCGCGCACTTCGGCACGAAATGCTTCCTCCCTGGCAGAGTAATTCAGGTCCATGCTGTCTCCTTGGTGTGGTCGCACCAAGAAAATAGCACGACCGTTCCAAGGAGTCTACTGCGGTTTGCGCCTCCGCGCCACAACACCGAGCAGGCCCAGCCCGGCAAGCAGCATGGCGTATTCGCCCGGCTCAGGCACGACCGGCACCACGCCATCGAAGTCCCGGCCGAACACGGTGATGTTGGAAAAGTCTGGATTGGCCTGATTATTTCCGGTGAACCAGTCGATATGCCACGTACCGCTCAGGGTCTGGCCGGCATTGACCGACTGATTATCAAAGAGGAAGGCGGCAGCGCCGTTGGCAGCCTTGAGTGCAAGCACCAGGTCCAGCGTAGCGGTTGTCGCGCTGGTGTTGGTGATGGTCCAGGTGCCGGTGGTGCCGGTCCCGAAATCAAATGTGAAGTTGAGCCCGTTGATCAGGCTGAAGCCCGAGCTCGAACCGCCCTCGTGCTTGCCCAGCAAACTCCAGGCGCCGCTGCCATAACTATCGAAGGCTGCGCCAATGCCGCTGGTATCGCCGTACAGGCCCGCTTGCGGATTCCAGCCCGAAGTAAAGACAAAGGCATCCGCAGCCTGGGCATCAAGCATCACATCATCAGCAGAGGTATTTCCGACGGTCGTCGCGCCAAACGCGCTTGCCGCCAGCAGCATGCTACTGGCAGCCAATGCAAACTTCTTTGCAATGGATTCCATACCTATCCCCTTCATTTAGGTTGAGACTGCCATTGCACTGTAACGGTTTAGCGACCTCGACGGAGTTCGATACCTTTTTGAAATACTCTCGCCCCAAACGCTTTCGCCCTGCGATTGCGAGCACACCCAGACCGGCCAGAAGCATCAGGTATTCAACTGGCTCCGGAACTGCCGACACGTCGCGCGCGAACAACGCCAGGTTGGAAAAATCGGGGTTGGCGTAATTATTTCCGGTGAACCATTCGATGCGCCAGGTACCGTTCAGCGTCTGTCCGGCATTGATGGCCCGGTCGTTGAACAGGAAGCCCGCGCCGCCATCGGCGGCATGCATGGCGAAGACGAGGTCGAGCACCTGTCCGGCCGCGCCTGAATTGTGCACGGACCAGGTGCCGGACGTGCCGCTGTTCATCGCAAAGCCGAACTGCAAGGTGCCGGCGTTGCTGAAGGCCGAGTTCAAGTCATACCTGTCGAGCAGGCTCCACGTTCCGCTGCCAAAGCTGTCGAAAGCATTGCCGAATCCGCTGGTATCCCCGTTCGGGCCGGCATGCGGGTTCCAGCCTGTAGCAAAGACGAAGGCGTCCGCATCCGCCCCGTCGAGCGTGACGTCGTGGGTTGAAGTATTGCCGATGGTCGTAGCGGCGAACGCGCTGGCAGCCAACAGCAGGCTGCTGGCGGCCGCGGCCAACTTTCTTGCGATTGCGCACATGATATAGCCCTCCTCTTGAAAAAGACTGAACCTTTCAACAGCTTAGGTAGCGCAGCCATATGGAGTCTTGTGCGGTCGCAAGGCGAGGACGCCGGAAAAAGCACGTGCATGCAAAAGAAAACGCCGCAGATGGCCGATCTGCGGCGCCAAGAAGGGGTATTTCTTCAATTATTCTCAGCAGCGAAGCTGCCGGGCCAGCAGGTGCCAGCACTTTCATATTATCAATTTTCACACTTCAACACCCAATTTCTGCAATTCGTCGCATTTTGGAGTGTTGCGCCTGCGTCGGGCGATACGATGCGCTCATTCCAACCTGCATGCATAACAAGGACACCATCATGCGCACCAAGCTCACCCTCGCCGCCCTGATCACCCTCAGCCTCAGTGGCTGCGTCATCGTGCTGAACGACAGCTACGACAGCGTCAAAGGCAACGGCACGCCTGCCACCGTGACCCGCAGCATCGCCAGCGCCACCGGCCTGCGCATCGAAAACCGGCAGCGTTCAGACATGGAAGTGGAAGTACGCGTTGGCGGCGCACCGCAACTGGTGATTGACGGCGATGACAACCTGGTGCCGCTGGTGCACACCGAAATCAGCGGCGACACCCTGCGCATCTGGGCCGAACAGCGCATGAGCAGCAGCAAGCCGATCCGCGTTCGCTACACCGCCCCGCGTCTCGAAAGCCTTGAGTCGAACGGCTCCGTGCGCACCAATGTACAAGGCTTGCTTGGCGGCCCGCTGCTGGTATCGCACAACGGGTCCGGCTACCTTGAACTGCGCGGCCAGGTGGACCGGCTCGACGTGCGCCACACCGGTTCCGGCCAGTTGTATGCAGACGGCCTGGACAGCAAGCTGGCCACGGTGGACATGTCCGGTTCCGGCCGCGTCAACATCGGATCGGTGCGCGGCGAAGCGCTGCGTCTATCGGCGACGGGATCGGGCAGTTTCCAGGCACGCGGCATCGTGCACAGCCTGGACGTGCAGTTGCACGGCTCCGGCAGCGCACAACTGAGCGACTTGCGCGCCGACGAAGCGCACATCACCACCAACGGCTCCGGCGGCGTGCACGCCTGGGTGCAGGACAAGGTGGACGCCCGCGCCAACGGCTCCGGCCACATTGCAGTCAGCGGCAACCCAGCCCAGCGCAACCTCGCCGGCCGCAACACTTCGATTCAGTAATTAAATTCGGGGTCAGCTCCGGCAATCGGACACGGGCTCAGCCGCCAGGCGGCTGAGCC
>JBCNPK010000089.1:0-5423 GCA_039593355.1 Pseudoduganella sp. | reverse complement strand
TTTCGGTCAGGTCGAGGGTACGGGAAGCGCTCATGCTGCGAAGATTTCCTGGTACATGGCGTCGTTGAAACCGACGTGGGCTTTCGCGCCGGCGCCAACCAGCACCGGGCGCTTGATCACGGACGGAATCTCCAGCATCAGGGCGATTGCGGCATCGGCGCTGGTGACGGCAGCCTTGCGCTCGTCGGGCAGGGCACGCCAGGTGGTGCCTTTTTTGTTGACCAGCACTTCCCAGTCCAGGGTTTTCAGCCAGGTGCGCACGGTGGCTTCGTCCAGGCCCTGTTTCTTGAAATCGTGGAAGGTGAAGGCGTGCTGCTGGTCGGCCAGCCATACGCGGGCTTTCTTGACGGTGTCGCAGTTGGGGATGCCGTAGAGGGTAATCATTCGAAAATATTGTTGTGCTGGGCCGCACTGCGGCCGAAGGACGACATTATATCCCGCCGCCGGGCCGAAATTCCTGCATATGGCGCGCCCGCTGCTATCATGGCGGCGATCTTGCAATTTACTTAAAACTCATGCGCCGCTTTATTGTCCTGGTTTCCCTGCTGCTGCAACTGCCCCTTGCTTTTGCCCTGTCGATTGCGCAGGCCGTCGATCCGCTCGGATTCCAGTCCGCAGCGTTGTCGCCGAATGGCCGTTATGTCGCCGCTATCGGCTATACCGGGCAGGAGGCCAGCCTGGTCCTGTATGACACGGAGACGCGCAAGTCAACCGTGCTGGTGAAAGGCCGCTACGTATCGGAGTACGGCAATACATTCCAGAAGGATCCATTGCGCGCGACCTGGGTGAGCAATGATCTGATTGCGGTAGATTATGGTATCTGGGCCGAGTCGGTGGACCTGACGGGCAAGAAGGTCGCCGAGATTGGCGTGACGGTGATCGGCAAGGCCGAGCCGGACCACCCGGAATCGACCGCATTGCTCGTGTATAACGATGCGGATGCACAGACGCTGGCCAAAGTCGATGCCCGCACCGGCGCCTTAAAGAAGTTCGACTATCCGTCGTCGGGAAAGCTGCGCCACTGGGCGTTCGACCGCCATGGCAATTTGCGGGCGGTGACTTTGGTCGATTCTGCCTTCTGGCGCGACGATACGACTGTCAGCAACTGGTACAAGCCTGCGCCGGACGCGCCGTGGCAAAAGCTGGCAGAAGCCAAAGTGACGGAAGACTACTGGCTCCCGCTGCTGGTGCCTGACGAGGCGGGACGCATGCTGGTTACCTCGTCTCAGGGGCGCGATACGCGGGTCGTGTTCGCCTACGATACGGAGCGGCGCCAGCTCAAGGAAGTCGTCTACGGCAACCCCACACAAGACGTGGCGGTGGCAACCGGGCTGACGTGGGCTGAGCCGCGCGCCGTCATCACCATGGGCATGAAGCCCGAGCAGCATTGGCTCGATCCACTGTGGGGCAAGATGCAGCAGCGCATTGACGAAGCTCTGCCTGGACGGATCAACCGCCTGTCGGGCAACCCTGCGGGCAAAATGCTGATCTACTCGTACAGTGACCTCGATCCAGGCACATGGTACCTGCTTGAGCGTAAAACCATGCAGATGGAAGCGATCCTGCACGAACGGAACGAGGTCGATCCGTCCGGAATGCATCCGATGGAAGTGATGCGCTACACGGCGCGCGATGGCCTGTCCATTCCCGCCTACCTGACGAAGCCCGACGGGTTGAAAGGGGCGATGCCGACCGTGGTTGTCGTGCACGGCGGCCCGGCCGTGCGGGATCAGTGGCAATGGAACGCTGAAGTGCAATTGCTGGCGGAACACGGTTACCTGGTGTTCCAGCCGCAGTTCCGCGGCTCCTCCGGATTCGGCAAATCCTTCGAGCATGCCGGCAAAGGGCAATGGGGACGTGCCATGCAGGACGATATCACCGACGGGGTGGCGGAACTGGTCAGGCAGGGATTGGCCGACCCCCACCGCGTCTGCATCGTCGGCGCGAGCTACGGCGGCTATGCTGCGCTGTGGGGACTGGCCAAAGATCCGGACCTATACCGCTGCGGCGTCAGTATGGCGGGCGTGGTTGACATCGGCCTGATGTTATCGGATCGCTCGGACCGCAACCGCAACACGATTGCGCGCCAGTTCCAAAGCCGCGATTTCGGCGATGCGGGCGCGAATAAAGACCGTTTTGACGAAGTGTCGCCACTCAAGCACGTGGCCCGCATCAAGGCCCCGGTCATGCTGCTGCACGGCGCGGCAGACCAGCGTGTGCCGATCGAGCACGGACGCAAGATGGCGGCGGCGCTCGAAAAGAACGGCAAGACGCACGAATGGTTCGAGATCCCGCAGGAAGGGCATAATCTGAAGTACGTGGCAACCCGATTTACATACTACGCGAACATGTTAGGCTTCCTCGCCACCCACCTCGGAGGCAAGCGACCGCTGGTGCCTACGGATATCGAATGAGGGCGCAGGCTGCTGGCAGGAATACGATTTTGAACAGCAATTGCGCGCTCCTCCAATCTACCAGCGGCTTCGGCCCTGACAAACTCCCCGCAAGAGTGATGGGGAAGGTGGCGGCGTCATTGGTGGCGAAGATGTGATCGAGCCCGCTGTGGCGGATCGCCATGTGGCTGTTGGTCGTCGCCCCCCGTCAATGTCGGCAGCCTGCGTGACAGCCAGGAAAAAGGGCGTCGGCCGGCCGCAGGCAATTTCTGCTTCAGGCATCAGCGCTTTTTCAGGATCGAGCCGAGCACGCCGCGGATGATTTCGCGGCTGACTTGCGAACCTATGCTGCGGGCGGCGGATTTGAGCATCGCCTGCACGGCGGTATCGCGCTTGTGCTGCCGCCGAACAGCTCCCCAGGACGTCGCCGATGATGGAGCCGCCACTGTCGGCAGGAGCTTCTGCTGGCGCTTGCGCGGTGCCGCGCCCCATCGGGGCGCGGCCGCTTGAGGCTTGGGCTGTTCCGTGTCCGGCTTTGGTGACGCGGCTTGGGTGTAGCTAAAAGCAGCTCTTGACCTCAAGCGGTGTTGTCTACGTACCAGTTTCGTTCTTCCTACGGCCATATGGTTGTGATGATGCTTTGCCGTTCGTTGGAGTAGATTGGCTAGTTGGTTAGCCGATGAAGCCAAACCTAAACGCCTTGACGTTAATTTCATGGTACTTAAATGATCTGTATGTCTTTGATTTAAATGATTATTTACCAAATAAACTCGGAGTGCAACGAATTTTGTTTTCGAATGTGCGAAAAATCCAATAAACAACTTGCGTGGTCATTAGTGATGAGCTACCATGTGTCAAAAGGGAAACATGGAGTGTCGCTATGGATGATCAGTCGAAGCGAAAAGTGAGTCCTCGTGCGCCGACGATGGCGCTGGACGATGCAGTCGAGCGTGCCCATCGTATGTACAACGAGGAGGGAAAGCACCCAACCCAGGTTGACGTAGCGTTTAAGCACATTGGATATAACAGTAAGAACGGTGCCGCGATGCAGGCTATGGCGTCCCTGGGTTACTGGGGGCTGATTGAGCGACCACGCGATGGCTATGTGATGGTCTCGAAGGCTGCAGAAGATTATCAGTTTACTCCGGATGAGAGCCATAAGAAGGAGCTCCTAATTTCGTTCCTACGTAAGCCGAAGATTTTTTCGACCTTATTGGATAAGTATCAAGATCGACTCCCTTCGGATGCGTCGATTCGATATGAGTTGATCCAGTTGGGGTTCACGCCAGCTGCAGCGGATGCATGTTTAGCGGTATTTAAACGTTCGGTCGAGTTTGCAGGATACTTCGATCGAGGCGGGGATCAAAAGGCCGAAAGAAAGGCTGAGAGCTCGCTCGTTGAGGTTAAAGAAACAATTGAGGAGGGCGACCTTGCGCTAAATGAACAGCCGTCTTTGCGAAATCAAGAGCTTCAGAGGAACTCCAATCAGGCGGCAAAACTATCGGGCGGCGGTCAAGACGAGATGTATCGAGTGCCAGTTAGGCTGACGGGAGGGCGTACTGCTTGGATCGAATTCCCAACGCCGTTTTATAGCGCCGACAAAATTCATCTCAAGAAGTACATTGATCTACAGATCACTGAGGACGAACTTCTAAGCGAAGGAATGCCCTCGAAATAGAAAAGGGCCGGTGCAGCGCCAACTGCCCGGCCCCGTGAATCTCCCAGCGACAAACGAACTGTCCAAAGGGAGGCCGGGAAGGACCCCGACTAAACTCAGCCCGATTATGGGATTCGTGGTCTCTGGTGTCAAGAGTTCGGTAATTCGGAGGAAATCATGGATGCTCATGATCGTCCTGCGCCGCCGGGGTATTGCTGGATTTATTGCAAGTCCTTTAAGCATTGGCGCACTGGGCAACCTGTTTATCGTAAAAACGGAGGGAACTTTAGGTTCCTGGTTCGTTCGCGATAAATACTGGTGAATTGTTATTAGCTTTCACGCCGGAGTAATTTCCGGCGTTTCTATTTTGGACGTTGAAGTGGTGGGTGGTCGGTGAGTGAGGGAATGTATGTGTTCGCAAATTCTGGCGGCAGGCGCTTGGGCCGGCCGCTGGAAAGCTCGATGCACACCAAGTCCCAACGCGCGCGCAGCACCGTGGTGTTGTCGCGCTGCCGTATCAGCTGGAAGCAGCGCTGCATCGACAGCGGGCTGTCGCCAGGCAGCAGCCAGGTGCCGAGCAGCAGTTCCTCACCCTCATTAGTGGCGATGATGTAATCGAATTCGCTGCGGCGGATCGCCATGCCGCGGTCCAGACGCTTGTAGTCGGCCAGCGTCAGGCCAAGCGCATTGGAATGCGCCCAGCCGGCTTCCTCGCACCAGCGCACGTAGACGGCGTTGTTGGTGTGATCCAGACCGTCGATATCGCTGGCATTCGGCGTGACCGGCAAGATGAGGGGGGCCGGACGGTCCCATTGAGGCAGCGTCATGGTCGCGGCACCAGCGCTGGAGCCGGCTTGACGGTTGACGTGTCATAAGCGCCTTTGGTCTTGACCCAGCCGCGCCACGTGTCCTGGAACTCGACCTGCTCCATGTAGTGGACGATACCTCCGAATTCCACCTTCAGTTCAACCCAGTCCCTCGCTGCGATGCCGGAAACCAGGCGCCGCCGTGGCGGGCCGTCTGCGTAAAGGACGTCCGAATGGTTAAAAGGTTCGCCGACGTCGGCGATCGCGGGCTGCGGCTTGTCAAAGCGCCCCAGCAAGCGCAATACATCCTTTGGCAAATCGCGTAAGGAGGCGACAGGACGCGCTGATTCGGAGGGGCAAGCTTGCGCATGCATTGCCGGCAGCAGTGCGAGCAGCAAAAGGGCTGGGCGCACGATCAGCGTTTCTTCAGGATCGAGCCAAGCACGCCGCGGATGATCTCGCGGCCGACTTGCGAGCCAATGCTGCGCGCGGCGGATTTGACCATCGCCTGCACGGCGGTATCGCGCTTGCTGCTGCCGCCGAACAGGCCGCCCAGCACGTCGCCGA
>JBCNPK010000088.1:0-6486 GCA_039593355.1 Pseudoduganella sp. | reverse complement strand
GCAGGGGCGTCGGGGGCTGGGACGTGCACGTACATAGGACTATTTCTCCATAAAAGTAAAACGGCTTAATGCCAGCCCTTACTTTTTCCGATTGGCGCGCCGAACTATTGATATTCCTCAATACTTGTCCAATTTCTTGCCAATAAGCTGTTAACAATCCGTTTTCAAGCTGAGGAAACTCAATGTATGCGCTAATACCGGCATTGGTCTCAGCCCTATTTATTTGCTATGGGCTGTACGTGTTGCGTTCGCGCGGCCCTAACCGGGTCGGGCTGACCTTTTTCGCCGTATGTGCCACGACCTTCTTCTGGCAGGCGAGCTGGGCGCTGCTGTTCCTGACGCATAACGACACCACCGCCATGGCATTGGCGCGCCTGGGCTACCTGCCCATCCTGTTCCTGCCGACCACGCTGTACCACTTCATCATCGAACTGACCGGCAGCAAGGACGAGCGTCCCGGCCTCTACATCAGCTACCTGTTCGCTTGCGGACTGGGCTTGCTGCTGCCCACGACGGATTGGATGCTGTCCGGCTTGCAGCACTACTTCTACGGCGCCTATCCGAAGGCGGGCTGGCTGCATCCGTTGCACCTGGCGCAGACCGTGATCGTGATCGGGCGTGCCTTGTGGCTGCTGTATCGCCGCCAGCAGCGTGCGGTGTCGACCGAGCGCACGCGCTTGCGCTATGTGCTGGTCAGCATCCTGATCTACTTCGGCGCGGCCAGCGATTACCTGTGCAATTACGGGGTGGAGATCTACCCGCCGGGCGTGGTGTTCATCATGGCCTCGCTGGGATTGATTGCCCAAGCCATGGTGCGGCATAACCTGCTGGCCGATCCAATGGCCGCTGCGGCCACCATTGCGCATGAGATGCGCACCCCGCTGGCCAGCATCCGCTGCCAGACCCGCATCCTGGCGCGCAGCCTGCCCGAACTGATTGCGGGCTACCGGCCGGAGCACCAGGGCGCACTGGGCACGCGTCAGTTGGAGCACCTGGGCGAGATCGCGCGCAGTATCGATGCGGAAGTGTCGCGCTCGAACTTCATCGTGGACATGCTGCTGGCCTCTGCGCGCGATGGCATCATGCGCAGCGAGAGCTTTGCCGTGCATTCGGTCAGCGTGTGCGTGGATGAGGCGATGGCCTGCTACCCATTCTCCGGCGCCGAGCGCTCGCAAGTGCGCGTTACCATCCGCAACGAGTACAGCTTCCACGGTTCAGACGTGCTGCTGATGTTCGTGCTGTATAACTTGCTGAAGAATGCGCTGCAGGCGGTGAAGGTCAACGGCAATGGCGCGGTGGATGTCGAGTGCTATTCGCGCGGCATGCACAACTGGCTGGTCGTGACTGACAACGGCCACGGCATTGCGCCCGATGTCCTGCCACACGTCTTCGAGCCCTTCTACACCACGCATCACAATGGCGGCGGCACCGGCATGGGCCTGGCCTTCTGCAAACGCGTGGTGTCGGCCTTCGGCGGCGAGATCGGCTGCGAGTCGGAAGCCGGCCGCTACACCCGCGTCGCCATCAGCCTGCCGCACACGGCGTCATCACCACGCAACGCGGCCCGTAAGCATATCGCGGAACATTACCCAGTCGCCCATTAGGCTGAACAACGGGTACTTGAAGGTGGCTGGCCGGTTGTGCTCGAAGAAGAAATGGCCGACCCAGGCGAAGCCGTAGCCGACCACCGGCAGCAGCCAAAGCAGCGCCAGCTCACCCGTCACAACGGCCATCGCCACCAGCAGCAGCACAATGGTGGAGCCGGCGAAATGCAGGCGGCGGCAGGTGCTGTTGGAGTGCTCCTTCAGGTAGAACGGGTAAAACTCCTTAAACGTCCGGTAACGCGTCTCCATGCTCATCCTCCGGGTGGACTTCTTTGATGATGTTATCGAGATCGGTATCGTCACCCAGCACGAAGACCTTGCGGTCACTCAGCATCTTGAGGATGAAAGGCTGCTGCTCGCGCAGGCGGCGCTGGAAGTCGTCGACGGAATACAGGTTGGGATTGATCTTGCGGCGCAGCAGGCGCTCCGCCACCGGCAACCGGCTCAGCAACTCGCCGTACGTGGTGTTTTCGCCGATCAGCAGCAGCTCCACCGGCGCGGTCGAATCCTCCGCTTCCTTCACCGTGGTGCCATAAACAAAGGCTACACTGAGCTGCTTGCGCATGGGCGCCAGCGCCGAGTTCAGTACGCTGACCAGGCCGAAGGTTTTCTTGACCAGGCTGGCCAGCTCGGCATAGACGAGGTTGTCCTTATTGGGACGGAACTGGCGCACATTGCCGATGCGTTCGGACACGATCAGCCCGGATTCATGCAGGCGCTTGAGCTCGCGTTGCGCGGATGCGCTGCCCAGCCCCGTCAGGCGCATGATTTCGTTGAGGTGGAATCCCTCATTCACGCGCACGAACAATAAGCCCAGTAATTTTTGCTGGGCAGGTGTAAACAGGGCCGAAGCGATCATGAACCAAATATTAGCATGGTCAAAGCTTGGTGGATCTATTGACTCGACAAAGCAAGTAACGCAAACTCAGCCAGATGTTAGCGCTATCCGAGAACCAACGATCAAAACCAAGGAGACATGCAACCATGAGTGCACCGCACTGTATCTGGCCAGTCGGCGCAACGCTGGCCGAAGGGCCGTTCTGGAGCGCCGCCGAGCGCGCTTTCTATTTCGTCGACATCAAGGGCCGCCGCCTGCACCGCTGCAATGAACAAGGCGGCGACCGCATGAGCTGGCAGGCGCCGGCGGAAATCGGCTTCGCCTTGCCGATGGCCGGCGGCGACATTATCTGCGGCCTGCCCGGCAAGCTGGCGCGCTTCACCAAAGCCGGCACTTTCGAGACCGTGCTCGAGATCGAATTGCCGCATCCCGGCAACCGCTGCAACGACGCTTACGTCGACCCGGCCGGCCGCCTGTGGTTCGGCACCATGGACAATGGCGAAACCGCAGCCACCGGCTCCCTGTACCGCCTTGATGCGCGCGGCCTGCAAGCCATGGATGGCGGCATCATTATCACCAACGGCCCTTGCCACAGCCCGGACGGCAAGACCTTCTACCACACCGACACCCTGGAACGCGTGGTCTACGCCTACGATTGCGCGCCGGATGGCACGCTTTGCGGCAAGCGCGAATTCGTGCGCTATGCGCAGGGCGTGCCCGGCCACCCGGATGGCAGTGCCGTCGACGCCGAAGGCCACGTCTGGATTTCCCTGTTCGGCGGCAGCCGCATTGAACGCTATGCGCCCGATGGCACGCTGGCGCAAACCATCCCGATGCCTTGCCCGAATATCACCAAGGTCGCCTTCGGCGGCGACGACCTGCGCACCGTTTTCGTCACCACCGCACGCAAGGGAATGAGCGAAGAAGCCCTGGCGGCGCACCCGCTGGCCGGCGGCGTGTTCACTTTCCGCGTAGACGCACCCGGCCTGCCGCAACATCAATTCAACTGGAAAGCGGCATAAATGAGGAGCTATAGATGAAGCGCAGGCAATTCCTTGCATCGATGACGGGAGCTGCCGGCGTCACCGCATTGCAGTCGCCTGCGGCCATGGCTGCGGCCGCACGGCCGCTGTACCAGGACCCAGCCGCACCCGTGGCTGCACGCGTCAGGGACCTGCTTGGCCGCATGACGCTGGAAGAAAAGGTCGCGCAAATGCTTTGCATCTGGACGGTCAAAGGCGCTGTCCAGGAAAGCAACGGCGAGTTTTCTGCCGCCAGGGCCGCCAAGGCCTACCCGAACGGCCTTGGCATGCTGGCCCGCCCTTCCGACCGCCAAGGGGGGAACGAAGCCGGCGGCGCCGGCGACGATGGCAGCCGCAGCAACCGCAACGCCTATGAAACTGCGCGCTACACAAACGCTGCGCAGAAATGGGCCGTCGAGCAGACCCGCCTCGGCATTCCCTTGCTCATGCATGAAGAATCCCTGCACGGCTATGCGGCCAAGGATGCAACCAGCTTCCCCCAGGCGATCGCGCTGGCCTCGACTTTCGACCCGCCGCTGGTACGCAAGGTGTTCAGCGTGGCCGCACGCGAAATGCGGGCACGCGGCGCCAATCTTGCGCTGGCGCCGGTGGTGGACGTGGCGCGCGAACCGCGCTGGGGCCGTATCGAGGAAACCTTCGGCGAAGATCCGCACCTCTGCGCCGAAATGGGCAAGGCGGCGGTGCTCGGCTTGCAGGGCGAAGGACGCAAGCTGGCCAGGGACAAGGTATTCACCACCCTGAAACACATGACCGGCCATGGGCAGCCGGAAAGCGGCACCAATGTCGGCCCTGCCGAAGTCAGCGAACGCACGCTGCGCGAGGAATTCTTCCCGCCGTTCGAGCGCATCATCAAGGAAACCAACGTTGCCGCCGTCATGCCCTCGTATAACGAGATCGGCGGCCTGCCATCGCACGCCAACCGCTGGCTGCTGCACAAGGTGCTGCGTGAAGAATGGGGCTTCAAGGGCTTGACTGTGTCGGACTACTTCGGAGTCCAGGAACTGGTCTCTCGCCACCGCCTTGCAGACAAGCCGCAAGATGCAGCGGTGCGGGCCGTGAATGCGGGCGTAGACATCGAAACTCCGGACAGCTTCGGCTACCAGTTGCTGCCGCAGCTGGTCAAGGAGAACAAAGTCACGCTCGCCCAAATCGATACCGTAGTGAGCCGCATCCTCGAATGGAAGTTCCTGTCCGGCCTGTTCGAGCAGCCCTACGTCGACGCCGGTCTGGCCGACAAGCTGACCGCCGCACCGGACGCCGTGGCGCTGGCCCGCGAGGCCGCAACGCGCTCCGCGGTCTTGCTGAAAAACGACAATGGCTTGCTGCCGCTGGACGGCAAGAAGGTGGGCAAGGTCCTGCTGCTCGGGACCCACGCCAAGGACACGCCGATCGGCGGCTACTCAGACGTGCCGCGCCAGGTCGTTTCCGTGTACGACGGCCTGAAAGCCGAGAGCCAGCGCCAGGGCTTCCAGCTCGATTACCGCGAGGGCGTGCGCATCACCGAAGAACGCATCTGGGGCAAGGATGAAATCATTTTCACGCCGCCGGAAACCAACGCCAGGCTGATTGCAGAAGCGGTTGCAGTCGCGCGCCAGGCCGACACCATCATCATGGTCCTCGGCGACAACGAGCAGACCAGCCGCGAAGCCTGGTCCGACACCCATCTGGGCGACCGCCAGTCACTGGACATGATGGGGCAGCAGAACGCACTGGCGCAAGCCATCTTCGACCTCGGCAAGCCGACAGTTGTGTTCCTGCTGAACGGCAGGCCCCTGTCGATCAACCTGCTGGCCGAGCGCGCCAATGCGATCGTGGAAGGCTGGTACCTTGGCCAGGAAACCGGCAATGCCGCTGCCGACGTCCTGTTCGGCCGTGCCAATCCCGGCGGCAAGATGCCCGTGTCGGTGGCGCGCCACGTCGGCCAACTGCCGGTCTTCTATAACCACAAGCCGTCGGCCCGCCGCGGCTACATCGACGGCAGCACCAAGCCGCTCTACCCCTTCGGCTTTGGCCTGAGCTACACCAGCTTCGCCTTCAGCGAGCCGCACCTGGCGCAGTCCACCATTCGGGCCAGCGGCGGCACACAAGTCAGCGTGGAAGTGACCAACACCGGCCAGCGGGCCGGCGACGAAGTCGTGCAGCTCTATATTCGCGATGACATCAGCAGCGCCACGCGGCCAGTGCTGGAACTGAAAGGCTTCCAGCGCATCACGCTGCAGCCAGGAGAAAAACGCACGGTGACCTTCGACATCAATCCGGCCCACCTTCAGTTCTACAACGCGGACATGAAGCGGGTCGTCGAACCAGGCAGCTTTACCATTTCGGTCGGCCCTAACAGTGTCGATTTGAAGTCGGTTAAGCTGCTGGTGGCATGACCACCACAAGGATTTAAATGAACACCGAGCAGTTGAAAGCCCACTGCGGCAGCCTTCCTGGCGCCGAAAGCCTGCTGCACGCACCGCCGGTCAATGTACTGAGCTACAAGGTCGGCGGCAAGACCTTCGCCTACTTCAAGACCAGCGAACCGGAACGGTGGCGCTTCAGCTTCCGCGCCACGCCCGACCGATTCCTGGAGCTCACCGGCATGCCGGGAGTGAAACCGGCCCGCTACATGGGCCGGTTTCACTGGGTCACGATTGTCGACGTGCGCAGCTTCCCGCAGGACTACCTTGTCGAACTGGTGCAATGGTCCTACGACAAGGCCTTCTCCGCTCTGACGAAGGCACGCCAGCGCGAGATCAAGGTTTAGGGAAAGCGTAGGTCAGCGAGTAATTGCCGCTGCCCGAATACGATTTCACCTGCGCGTAGTAATAGCCCGCCGTGCCGTTGTAGCTGATCGACTCGCTGGAGGTATTACCCTCGCTGGCCGCAACTTTGTTCCAGGCGCTGCCCGACCACTTGTACAGGAACAGGTCAAAGTCCGCGCCGGAAGGGCCGCTCAGCTGCAAGGAAAAGGTGCCAGCGCCAGCCTGCACATAGCCTGGCGAAGCGCTCGGCGCAA
>JBCNPK010000087.1:0-6965 GCA_039593355.1 Pseudoduganella sp. | reverse complement strand
CGATCCCGCTTACCTCCACCAACAAGGCACAACGTAGCAATAGTCCAACAGGTCCCCATCGTCTAGAGGCCTAGGACATCACCCTTTCACGGTGAGTACCGGGGTTCGAATCCCCGTGGGGACGCCAGCATTTCTTCTTACTTCCTTTCAAAACTGCCTAAAAAGCGTGCAAGCTTAACTCCTTTGCATCTTCGGTGTTTGCGTACTAATATGAGTTACGGACCCTGCACAGGAGGAAGTCATGGAACTTCGCATGCTGCAATCGCATCGCTGGGTGGCGCGCCAGGCTGACTGGACCGCCGCAGCCATCGCCGGTTTCGGAGCCGGCGGTATCCTGATGTTGCTGGAGTTGTTATGGGCCACCGCGCAAGGCGGCGACCGATGGCTGGCAACGCGGATGGTCGCTGCGATGGTCATGGGTTGGGAGGTGCTGCAAACCTCCGGCTACGATTTGAGCGTCGTGATCGCAGCACTCGCCGTCCACTATATCCTCGGTATTACTTTCGCCATGATGCTGGCGGCCATCATCGCCCCGTTCCAGCTCGATTCGAGCATGGGCCTGGTCGTGCTGACCGGCGCCGCATTCGGCGTGCTGCTGTATGTGCTGAATTTCTACGGCATGTCCGGCGCCTTCACTTGGTTTGCGGACCTGCGCGGGTGGTCTACTTTCGCCGCCCACGTCATCTTCGGCGCCAGCTGTGCAATGTTCTACCGCATGCTTGAAAGGCCAGAAAAACGCGAGTGAATAAGCCTTTGTTGGACGCCCCGCCGACGTGCGGGGCGTAGCCGTGTGTAGTTCCCCATAACTAACCGGGCTTATCATTATGGCGTTGGCAATCTCCCTCATCCTGATTGTTCTTGGCGCAATTATTTTTCATTGGCTCAGCCCATGGTGGCTGACCCCCATTGCCTCCAACTGGCAGGCGATGGACGATGCTTTGATGATCACGCTTGTGATCTGCGCCGCCCTGTTCATCATCATTCACCTGTTCGTCGCTTACGCCGTGGTCAAGTTCCGTCACCGCGAAGGCCATCGCGCTGCTGCGGAGTCGCATAACCGCAAGCTGGAATGGTGGCTGATCGGCGCCACTTCGCTCGGCATCGTGGCGATGCTGGCGCCGGGCCTGAATGTCTATGCCAAGCTGATCTCGCCGCCGGCAGACGCTGGCGTGTTCGAAGTGATGGGCAAGCAGTGGGACTGGCATTTCCGCCTGCCGGGCAAGGACGGCAAGCTCGGCGCGACTGACGTGCGTTTCATCAATGCCACCAACCCCTTCGGCATCAATCCGGACGATCCTGCCGGGCAGGACGATGTCCTGGTCGACGGCAGTGAAATCCACATCCCCATCAACAAGCCGGTCAATGTGATGCTGCGTGCCCAGGACGTGCTGCACGATTTCTACGTGCCGCAATTCCGCACCCGCATGAACATGGTGCCGGGCCTGGTGACCCATTTCTGGCTGACTCCGACGCAGGCCGGGCGTTTTGAAGTGCTGTGCGCGCAGCTGTGCGGGGTAGGGCATTCGAATATGCGCAGCGCCGTGGTGGTGGACGACCAGGCGGCTTACGATGCCTGGATCGCCAAGCAGCCGACTTTCAGCGGCCATAACGCGCCGGCCGGCGTCGGCGGGCCGGCCGAACCGGGCAAGCAGGGACGCCTGATCGCGCAATCGAAAGGCTGCGTGGCCTGCCACAGCGTGGACGGCGCGCCGAGCGTTGGCCCGAGCTGGAAGGGTCTGTTCGGCAAGCAGGAATCACTGGAGGGCGGCGCCACCATCGCGGTGGACGAAGCCTACCTGAAGCAGTCCATCCTCGACCCCAAGGCCAAAGTGGTCAAGGGCTACCCCAACATCATGCCGCCCAATCCCATGAGTGACGCCGAAGTGGCGGCATTGATCGACTACATCAAGACTGTACGCTGAGGAGATCTCGCATGTCTTATGGTGAAGAGCACGGCCACGACGACGACAATCACCACGCACCGCAAAGCTTCTGGACCAAGTATGTCTGGAGCCAGGACCACAAGGTCATCGCGATTCAGTACACGCTGACGGCGCTGTTCATCGGCACCGTTGGCCTGATCCTGTCCGACCTGATGCGGCTGCAGCTTGGCTTCCCCGGCAAATTCCAGTTCATCGATCCAAACAGCTATTACCAGTTCATCACCATGCACGGCATGATCATGGTGGTGTACCTGCTGACGGCGCTGTTCCTGGGCGGCTTCGGGAATTACCTGATTCCGCTGATGGTCGGGGCGCGCGACATGGTGTTTCCTTTCCTGAATATGCTGTCGTACTGGTTCTACCTGCTGGCGGTGGTGATCCTGTGCGTAAGCTTCTTTGTGCCAGGGGGACCGACAGGGGCAGGGTGGACGCTCTACCCGCCGCAGGCAATCCTGCCCGGTACGCCCGGCACGGAATGGGGCATCATCGTGATGCTGGTGTCGCTGGCGGTCTTCATCGTTGCCGCGACCATGGGCGGCTTGAATTATGTGACGACGGTGCTGCAAGCGCGCACGCGGGGCATGACGCTGATGCGCATGCCGCTGTCGGTGTGGGGTATTTTTGTCGCGACCATCCTGGCGCTGCTGGCTTTCCCTGCGCTTTTCGTCAGCGCTGTGATGATGATGTTCGATAAGACGCTGCATACCAGCTTCTTCATGCCGGCCCTGGTGTCGATGGGGCAGCAGCTCAATTACAAAGGCGGCAGTCCCCTGCTGTTCCAGCACCTGTTCTGGTTCTTCGGCCATCCGGAGGTGTACATCGTTGCGTTGCCCGCTTTCGGCGTGATTTCCGACCTGATCAGCGTGCATGCGCGCAAGTGCATCTTCGGCTACCGCATGATGGTGTGGGCCATCGTGATCATCGGCGGCTTGAGCTTCGTGGTCTGGGCGCACCATATGTATGTGAGCGGTATGCACCCGTGGTTCGGCTTCTTCTTCGCCACCACCACCTTGATCATTGCGGTGCCGACCGCGCTGAAGGTATATAACTGGACGCTCACATTGTGGCGCGGAGACATCCACCTGACCGTGCCGATGCTGTTCGCGCTGGGCTTCATCAGCACTTTCCTGATCGGCGGGCTGACCGGCCTGTTCCTCGGCAATGTGAGCGTGGACATCCCGCTGTCGAATACTTACTTCGTGGTGGCGCACTTCCACATGGTGATGGGTGTGTCGCCGGTGCTGGCGGTGTTTGGCGGCCTGTATCACTGGTATCCGAAGGTTACCGGCAAGATGTACAACGAAACGCTGGGGCAGGCGCACTTCTGGATCACCTTCATCGGCGCCTATGCGATCTTCTTCCCGATGCATTACCTCGGCATCCTGGGCATGCCGCGCCGCTATTACGCTTACGAGAACTACGCGTTTATCCCGCAGTCGGCGCATACCTTGAACGCCTTCATTTCAGTGGCGGCGCTGATTGTCGGCGTGGCGCAGCTGCTGTTCCTCTTTAACCTGGCGTGGAGCGTGCGCAGGGGCGAGGCGGCTGGCGGCAATCCCTGGCGCGCGGCGAGCCTGGAGTGGTACACGCCGCAGACGCCGCCGGAGCATGGCAACTGGGGGCCCGAGCTGCCGTCCGTGCACCGCGGCGCCTACGAATACGGCGTCGACGGCCCTGGCGCAGGCGGCGACTACATCCCGCAAAACGCCGGGCCGGAATATGGCCCTGATCCACACGCGCCGCCGCCCCATCCCAAGGCGCACCTGTCGCCGAACCATGACCCGGCGGAGGTGCCTAAATGAGCGCCGGCGCAACGCTGCGTGCCAACGGCGGCATCCCAGGGCAGACAGGCAGCAATGGCGGCGACGGAGGACGGCGCGATGCGAGCGACGGCGGGCCGGCATGGCCGCAAGGGGCGCGCCGCACCGGCTTGTGGGTCTTCATGGTGGTGGTCACCACGCTGTTTGGCCTGTTCGGCGTGGCCTATATGATGCGTGCCGCTTATGAGGACTGGCGGCCGATCACCTACGTGCCATGGCAGCTCTTTTGCAGCACTGCTTTGCTGGTGCTCTGCAGCCTGGCATGGGAACTGGCGCGGCGCCATGTCGCCGCCGGTCGGCGCGAGGCGGCGCGCAGTACCGCGATTGGCGCGCTGGTGCTGTCGGCCATGTTCGTGCTGTCCCAGCTTTACGCCTGGCAGGCGATGACTGCAGCCGATTACGGCGTCGCCGCCAATCCGGCCAACAGTTTCTTCTACCTGATCACCGGCCTGCATGCATTGCACGTGATGGGCGGCATGGTGGCCGGAGCGTTCGCCGTGCGCCGGGCAGGGGAGGCGATTGGCCTGTGTGCGCAGTACTGGCATTTCCTGTTCGTCCTCTGGCTTGCGGTGTTCGCCTTGCTGTTCATGGTGACGCCGGACCTGGTCAGGGCTTTCTGCACAACGATAGGCATTCCTGTGAGGTGAGGTATGGATACCGGCACCAACGACATGAAAGGCTTTGTCTCCGACTGGGCGGGCGACCGCGTCGCGTTCCGCGTCCCGTGGGGCAAGGCGATGATGTGGATCTTCCTGCTGAGCGACACCTTCATCTTCGGCACCTTCCTCACCGGCTATATGTCGGTGCGCATGGCCACCACGTCTGCCTGGCCCAATCCCAGCGAAGTGTTTTCGCTGACGATTGCCGGCACCAGCTATCCGCTGATCCTGATTGCGATCATGACCTTCGTGCTGATCACCAGCAGCGGCACCATGGCCATGGCGGTCATGTACGGCTACGCACGCGACCGCAAGAAGACCGCCGCGCTGATGATGGTCACCGCGGCATTCGGCGTGGTCTTTGTCAGCATGCAGGCTTTCGAGTGGAGCAAGCTGATTCACGAAGGCGTGCGGCCGTGGGCCAACCCGATGGGGGCGGCGCAATTCGGCTCATGCTTCTTCATGATTACCGGCTTCCACGGGCTGCACGTTTCTGCCGGTGTGGTCTACCTGTCGATCATCGCGCGCCGTGTGCTGAACGGGCATTACGAGAAGAAGGGCTATGACATCGTCGAGATCACCGGACTGTATTGGCACTTCGTCGACCTTGTCTGGGTGTTCATCTTTGCATTGTTCTATCTCTGGTAGGAGGCTGCCATGTCCGATACTACCGTCGCCCACCAGCAGCATCCGATAGGTATTTACATCAAAGTCTGGATACTGCTGTTCGTATTGAGCTTCTTCTCTTACCTGGTGGACTTCTTCCATTTGGAAGGCTTGCTGCGCTGGTCGCTGATCCTGATTTTGATGACGCTGAAAGCCGGCTTTATCGTCGCGGTGTTCATGCATATGAAGTGGGAGAGGCTGGCGCTGATCTTTGCGATCACGCTGCCGCCGCTGGCGATTCTGGTGCTGGTGGGGATGATGTCGGTCGAATCACATTACGTGAACGACAATCGTCATACGCACTTCGCCGTTGCGCCCTTGAAATGAGGCTTGCACGCTGATATAATTCGCGCACGCTTTTCGACGTCCCCATCGTCTAGAGGCCTAGGACATCACCCTTTCACGGTGAGTACCGGGGTTCGAATCCCCGTGGGGACGCCAAGTATCTTTAAAGCGTAGTGCAAGTCCAGGGTCCCCATCGTCTAGAGGCCTAGGACATCACCCTTTCACGGTGAGTACCGGGGTTCGAATCCCCGTGGGGACGCCACAGATTAGAATGAAGCCGCCTTGTGCGGCTTTTTCATTTTCAGCGCATTTTCTTCCGATATGCCAAGCTTGACGCTCGATCTATTTTGCAAAGTTGTCGATAACTTCGGCGACATCGGCATTTGCTGGCGCCTGGCGCGCCAGTTGCAGCGCGAGCACGGCATCGCCGTTACGCTGTGGGTCGACGACATGGTGACGTTCCAGCGCATGTACCCCCAGGTCAACCTGGCCGCCGAGCGCCAAACGGTCGACGGCGTGGCCGTGCGCCATTGGGCTTCGCAGGACGGCACGTTCAGCGCCGCCGAGGTGGCCGACATCGTGATCGAATTTTTCGGCTGCGATATCCCGCCGGGCTATATTGCAGCGATGGCGCAGCGCCCGGAGCGCCCGGTGTGGCTGAACCTTGAAGGGCTGAGCGCGGAAGAATGGGTGGAAGGCTGCCACAGTTTGCCATCGAAGCATCCGCGCCTGCCGTTGACCAAGTACTTCTTCTTCCCCGGCTTTACTGAAAAGACCGGCGGGCTTTTGGTCGAAACAGGTCTTGAAGCCGAGCGCACAGCCTATATCTCCGATCCGGCCAAGGTATCGGCCTTCCTGTCTTCGCTGGGCATCACGGAAGCCGAGGCGGCGGCGATGAAGGTTTCGCTGTTCTGCTATCCCTACGCACCGGTGGCCGAATTGTTCGCGGCCTGGATCGGAAGCGGGCAGCCGGTAACTTGCCTGGTGCCGGAGGGCGTCGCCAGTGAAGCAGTCGCAAACTTCCTCGGTCAGCCGGCGGTGCCTGGCGCGGTCCATGCGGAAGGCGCGCTGACCGTGCGTGTGCTGCCCTTCGTGCCGCAACAGGATTACGACAAGCTGCTCTGGTCCTGCGACCTGAATTTCGTGCGCGGCGAAGATTCCTGGGTGAGGGCGCAATGGGCCGGCAAATCCTTCATCTGGCATATTTACGCGCAGGATGAAAACCTGCACCATAAGAAGTTACGCGCCTTCCTGCAGCGTTATTCGGCTGGCAGCGCGTTCGATGAATTCTCGCTGTGCTGGAACGGTGCGGCGTCGGGTGACTGGCCAAGCCTGTGGAAAGCCCTCGTCGCGGCAATGCCTGAAATTTCGGCAAAGTCGGCAGAATGGCAACAAAAAATCCTGGCCAACGGCGATCTGGCTACGAATTTGACTAAATTTTGTGCATCGCTGAAGTAATCCATCTATTCCCCGTGCTATAATGCACGGTTACTGCAACTCCCCTTAACCGGTATATATTCGCTATGAAATTCGCAAAAGAGATTCGTGTCGGCAACATCATCATGGTTGAAGACAAGCCATTCATCGTTCTG
>JBCNPK010000086.1:0-7264 GCA_039593355.1 Pseudoduganella sp. | reverse complement strand
CGCACTGCGCGGCGGCCAATGGTTCGAGCAGCAGCTGGCCGTGGCCCAGGAATTGCCTGCCGCCGCACCGGCCTATCGCCAGGGCGGCGTCTATGTGATCGTGGGCGGCGCGGGCGGTATCGGCGCGGAGTTCAGCCGCTACCTGATTGAACGCTACCAGGCCCGCGTGGTCTGGATCGGCCGCCGCGCACGCGACGCCGCCATCGACGCCGCCATCGCCGAACTGGCGAAACTGGGCGCGGCGCCGCTGTATATCCAGGCCGATGCCGCCGACGCCGGCGCCCTTGCCGCTGCCCGGGAACAGATACTGGCCGCCTACCCGGCGGTCCACGGGGTGGTGCATTCCGCCCTGGTGCTGCGCGACCAGAGCATTGCCATGATGGACATGGCGGCGTTTAAGGCCAGCCTGTCGGCCAAGGTCGACACCAGCGTCAACCTCGACCGCGTGTTCGGCGCGTCCGACCTCGACTTCATGCTGTTCTTCTCCTCCATCCTGAGCTTCAACAGCTCGCCCGGCCAGGCCAACTATGCGGCCGGCTGCGCCTTCAAGGATGCCTTCGCCCGCTCGCTGCAGGCGCGCCGCAGCTATCCGGTGAAGACCATGAACTGGGGCTTCTGGGGCAAGGTCGGCGTGGTGGCCGATCCGGTCTACCTGCGCAATATGGCGCAGATGGGCATTGGCTCCATCGAGCCCGCCGAAGCCATGGCCAGCCTGGAGCAGCTGGTCGGCCTGCCGCTGGCGCAGATGGCGCTGCTCAAGACCGAAGGGGAACGCGCGCTGGCCGGCATCGAACGCCTTGACCGCCTGCGCCACTATCCGCAGCGGGCCGCAGCCGATCTGGCGGCCATCGAAAGCGCCTTGAACGCGCAGACCACGGCCGTCCACCTGGAAAGCTTGCAGCAGGAGCTGCCGTCGCCGGAACAGGAAGCGATCGTCGATGAGATCCTGGCGGCGACGCTGGCCGACGCCGACTTGCTGGGCAGCGGCGCCACGCCGCCGGCCGTCCATCATGCACGCTGGTTGCAGGGCAGCGTACGCTACCTGCAGGCGCGCGGCTGGCTCGATGGCTCCGCAGCGCTGGCGCGCGCGCCGCGCGCCTTGCCGGAACTGTGGCAAGCCTGGAGCGCCTTGCGCGCCGGCTGGGTGGCCGCCCGTCCGCATCACGGCGCCCAGACCACGCTGATTGAAAACTGCCTGCGCGCCTTGCCCGCCATCCTGGCCGGCAAGCAGCCGGCCACCGATGTGCTGTTCCCGCGCTCTTCGATGGAGCTGGTGGAAAGCGTCTACCGCGGCAACCCGCTGGCGGACCACTTCAACCAGGCACTGAGCCAGACGCTGGCAGCCTGCATTGCCCAGTGGCTGGCGCGGGAGCCGGGCCGCAAGATCCGCATCCTTGAGATCGGCGCCGGCACCGGTTCCACCACCGCGGCGCTGCTGCCGGTGCTGCGCGGCTTCGGCGACGCAATCGCCGAGTACTGCTACACCGACGTCTCGAAGGCCTTCCTGATGTACGCGGCCAAGCACTACCAGCCGCAATGCGCGGCCATGACCACCGCCCTGTTCGACATCGGCCGTCCGCTGGCGACGCAGGCCATCGAGGCAGGCCGCTACGACATCGTGCTGGCCGCCAACGTGCTGCATGCGACGCCGGACATCCGCGCCACGCTGCGCAATGCCAAGGCTGCGATGGCCGCCGGCGGCGTCCTGCTGCTGAACGAGATCGCCGGCTGGTCGCTGTTCAGCCACCTGACCTTCGGCCTGCTGGAAGGCTGGTGGGCCTTCAGCGATCCGGCACTGCGCATGGCCGACTGCCCCGGCATCGACAGCGCCACCTGGCAATCGGTGCTGCACGAGGAGGGCTTCCCGGAAGTCCGTTTCACGGCCGCCAAGGCCCATGGCTTCGGCCAGCAGATTGTCGCGGCCAGCAGCGACGGCGTGGCGCGCCAGGCCCCGGCGCCCCGCCAGCCTGCCGCTTCGCCGGCGAGCGCGCCGGCACTTCCTGTCGCCCGTGCGCCGGCACCGCGCGACACCCGACCAATTCAAAGAGAGGTTAAACCCAGCATGGGACGTGAGCACATCAGAAAGCTGGTCGCCGACACGCTGTCGGAGGCATTGCAGCTGGACGCCGCGAAAATCGGCCATGACGCGCCGTTTGCCGACTACGGCGTCGATTCGATCATCGGCGTCAACCTGGTGCGCACCATCAGCGAAGCACTGAACATCGAGCTGGAAACCACCAGCCTGTTCGAGTACAGCACGGTCAACGACCTGGCCGGCTACATCCACGCCACCTGGGGCGCGCAGCTGAACCAGGGCACCGGAGCGGCAACTGCGGCCGCGCCGGCAGCGCCGGCGGCGCAGAACGCGGCGCCAGCACCGCAACTGCCGACGCGCTTCGCATTCGGCGCTGGCGGCCAGGCGCAAGCCGCGCCGGCGGCGGATGGCGGCGCCATCGGCGGTACGGATCGCGACGACATCGCCATTATTGGCATGAGCGGCCGCTTTGCCGGTGCAGAATCGCTGGACGCGTTCTGGCACAACCTGCGCGAAGGCACCAGCCTGCTCAAGGAAGTGACGCGCTGGGCGCCGGAGCAAAGCGTGGTCGGCACGGCACCGGAGGGCTCCTATTGCCGGCACGGTGGTTTCATCGATTCCTATGACCGTTTCGACCCGGCCTTCTTCCGTATTTCGGCGCAAGAAGCCGACCATATGGATCCGCAGCAGCGCCTGTTTTTGGAAGAATCCTGGAAAGCCCTGGAGGACGCGGGCTATGCCAGCCGCGAAATGCGTGAACGCCGGTGCGGCGTATTCGTCGGCTGCGGCGGCTCCAAGTACGACACCCTGATGGGCGACGACAGCCCGGCTGCGTCCTTCTGGGGCAATTCGGAAGCGGTGGTGCCGGCCCGGATTGCCTACCACCTGGACCTGCAAGGTCCGGCGATTGCCGTCAACACGGCGTGTTCCAGCTCGCTGGTGACGATCCACCTGGCTTGCCAGAGCCTGCGCTCCCGCGAAACCACGATGGCGCTGGCGGGCGGCGTGTTCCTGCAGCCGACCCCCGGCTTCCACCAGGTGGCCAACCGCGCCGGCATGCTGTCGCCGAGCGGACAGGTGCGCGCATTCGACGCCGCGGCCGATGGCTTCGTGCCGGGTGAGGGCGTGGGCGTGGTGGTGCTCAAGCGGCTGGCCGACGCGCTGCGCGACGGCGACCATGTGCATGGCGTGATCGTAGGCAGCGGCGTCAATCAGGACGGCGCCTCGAACGGCATCATAGCCCCCAACGCCGCCGCCCAGGAGCGCCTGGAATCCGAGATTTACCAGCGCTTCGGCATCGAGCCGGACTCCATCCAGCTGCTCGAAGCCCACGGCACCGGCACCTTGATGGGCGATTCGATCGAATTCGGTGCGGTCACGCGCGCCTTCCGCCGGCATACCGACCGCAAGCAGTTCTGCGCGCTGGGCACGGTCAAGGAGAACATCGGCCACGCCGCCACCGCAGCGGGTGTGGCGGGCGTGATCAAGCTGCTGCTGGCCCTGCGCCATCGCCAGCTGCCGCCTAGCCCCGGCTTCAACAGCCCCAATCCAGTGCTCGACATGGACGGCAGCCCGTTCTACGTCAACCGCGAGCTGGCGACCTGGCCGGAGCAGGAGGGGGCGCCACGCCGTGCCGCAGTCAGCGGTTTCGGCTTCAGCGGCACCAATGCCCACCTGGTCATAGAGGAAGCTCCGGCCATGGCGCGTTCGGTGCCGGCGCTGCCTTGCCACCTGGTCCTGCTTTCTGCGCGCACGCCGGAGCAACTGCGCCAGCAGGTTGAAAACCTGCGCGCCCACCTCCTGCAGGCGCCGGAGATTGCGCTGTGCGACCTGAGTCATACCCTGATCGTCGGCCGCAGCCACCATGCGGTGCGCCTGGCCTGCGTGGCGACCGATACCGGTGCGCTGGCGCAGCAGCTGCAGCAATGGCTGGAGCAGGGCGAAGCGCGCGATGTATTCGGCGTGCCGGCCGGCTCCGAAGCCTTGCGCGAGCGCCCCGCGCTGCGCAAGTACGGCGAGTTCTGTATCGACCAGCTGGCCCATGCCGACGCCGACACCATGCATGAAAACCTGGCCGCCATCGCCGACCTGTATGTCCAGGGCTATATGCTGGACTATGCGCGGGTGATCCCGGCCGGCATGGCGCGCCGCATTCCGCTGCCGACCTATCCGTTTGCCCGCGACCGTCACTGGATCGCGGAACGCAGCGCGGCGCCGGCTGCCTCGGTACTGCATCCGCTGCTGCATGCCAACACTTCGGTGATCGGCCAGATCGGCTTCGCGTCGACTTTCGGCGGCAACGAAGCTTGCCTGGTCCAGCATAGCCTGGCGGCGGAGGAAGCGCCCGCGACCTTGCTGCCTGCGGTCGCACAGCTGGAAATGGCACGCGCCGCCGCCTCCCGCGCCACCAGCTGCACGCCGAGCGGCACGCTGGAGCTGCATGGCGTGACCTGGGGCGCGCCGCTGGTGGTGGCCGGCCAGACTGCGGTCAAGGTGACGCTGCGCGCGACGGACGACGGCGCTATCGGCTTCACCATCAGCAGCGGCGCGAATTGCCAGGACCCGGTCGCGCATTGCCAGGGCCGTGCCCTGTGCTGCGACGCTGCACCGGCACCTGCCGTGCACGACATCGCCCAGCTGCAGCAGCGCATGGGCGCCGCCGTTCCGGGCGAGGACGTCTACATGGCTTTGTCGGTCCTGGGCCTGCGTACTCCGCCGCACCAGCGCGCCGTACGCACGGTCTGGCGCGGCGCCGGCGAGCTGCTGGCGCACCTGGCCCTGCCGGACAGCGCCCAGAACAATAATGCGGAAGCCTACGGCCTGCATCCTTGCATGGCGGAGGCGGCGCTGAACGTCAGCATGAGCCTGACCGCCTTGTCGGACCAGCCATGGCTGCTGTCGGCCGGCGCGCTTGACAGCCTGCGCCTGATGGGCCAGGCGGGGCGCGAACTGTATGCGTGGGTACGCGCGTCCGACAACGGCGGCGCGGCAAGCTTCGATATCGACTTCCTCGATCCGGATGGACGGGTTTGCGCCGAATGGCGCGGCCTGGCCTTCCACGCCGACGACCGTTATGCGCGCCGCGCGCCGGCTGCCGCGTCCGAGCCGCGCATGGCAGCCCCGCACTCCGGGGGCGGCGCCACGCTGACGGAGCAGGAACGCATCGAGCGCTTCCTCCGCCAGGCGGCCGCCGAGGAACTGCATGTCGCGCAGGAAGCGGTGGCACTTGATCTCAGTTTCTTCGACCTGGGCTTCACCTCGATGGGCGTGGCCAACCTGGTGCGCAAGGCCAGCACGATGCTGGCGGCGCAGCTGGCGCCAAGCATGGTGTTCGAGTATCCGACCATCCGTGCGCTGGCACAGCACCTGGCAAGGGCCCATGCCGGCCGCGTCGGAGCGGCGCCAGCCGCCGGCGCGGTGCTGCAACAGGTGGCAGTGCCAGGCAGCGAAGGCAAGCTCGATGGCTACGAAAAGACGACTTTCTGAGGGAGACGCGACGTGGAAGCGGTAATGGAATTCTTGGGCTCCCTCGGGGCCGCCGGCATCAAGCTCGCGCGCGAGCACGATCAACTGCATTGCTATGCGCCGCAAGGCGCGCTGACGGAGGAGATCAGGCAGAAGATCGCCAGCCTGCGTCCGCAGATCATGGCGCTGCTGCCCGACGGGAAGGTGCATGCACTGCAGCAGGTGCGCTCCTATCCGCTTTCGGTCGGCCAGAAAGGGCTGTACGTGCTGCACCAGCTCGATCCCGAAGCCAGTGCCTACAATGTTCCGCTTTGCTTCACCAGCCGGCGCGGCATCGACCGGGAGCACCTGGCGCACGCATGGGAGCTGCTGCAGAAGCGTTACCCGATCCTGCAGGCCCGCCTCGTGGAAGAGGATGGCGTCGCCCTGTTGCGGCGCGACGGGGAAGCGCTCAACGAATTGCTGACGCACCCGGTACCGGCGCGCGATCCTGCCGGGCTGCTGGCCTTCCTGCGCGAACGCGCGCAACTGCCGTTCGACCTGCGGCACGGCCCCCTGGCGCGCGCCGAACTGTTCACCCAGCCCGATGGTGCGGCGACCTTGCTGATCACCATCCATCACATCGTGGTCGACGGCGTCTCGTCGGTGATCCTGCTCAAGCAGCTGTTCGGCGACTACCTGGCCCTGTGTGCCGGCGCTACGCCGCAGGTGGCGCACGCCAAGGACGGATGGAGCGATTTCGTCGCCTGGGAAGACGCGCTGCTCGCCTCGCCGGAGGGGCAGGCGCACGCCGCATACTGGCAAGGCCAGTTGGAAGGCGCGCCGCCGGCGCTGGATTTTCCGCCCGTGGCCGGAGCCGCTGGCGGTCCCGATGCCGGCAGCGCCAAGCAGGTGCTGGCGCTCGATGCATCGCTGTCGCAGCGCATCCGCGATTTTTCGCGCTCCCAGGGCACGCCGCTGTCGGCGATCTTCCTGGCGGCCTACCAATTGCTGCTGCACCGCTACAGCGGCCAGGACGACATCGTCGTGACCATGCCGGTCATGGGCCGCGCGGGCGGGCGCTTCCACGATGAAGTCGGCTATTTCGTCAACATGGTTCCCCTGCGCAGCCGCTACCGCGGTGTGCAGGCTTTCAGCGGCTGGCTGCAGGACAGCCAGCGCATCATGATGGACGCGCTGTACCACTCGGCTTATCCGCTGCCGCTCATCGTCAACCACCTGAAGCTGACCGGCGCCAATGCGCACAATGTGTTCGGCATTTCCTACGCCTACCAGAACGTGTTGCAACTGCAGGCGGCAACGATGCCGGGCGGGCAGGGCTTCGACGTGGAGATGGTGGACGCCATCAGCCAGGAGGGGGCTTCCGACCTGGGACTGGAAATTTTCGAAGACAGGGAACTGTTCTCGCTGCACCTCAAATTCAAGGAGGGCTTGTTCAGCGCGCAGATGGCCGCCCGTATGCTGGCGCACATGCGCTTGTTGCTGGAGTCGGCCATCGCCGATCCGGCTTGCCAGGTGCAGCAATACCCGCTGCTTACCGCGGCCGAGCTGCAACGCCTGGCGGCCTTCAACAATACGGCGGCCGTCTATGACGAGTCGGTGTGCATCCACGAGCTGTTCGCACGGCAGGCGGCGCGGGCGCCGCACCGGCCGGCGCTGGCATACCAGGACACGGAGTTGAGCTACGGCGAGCTGCATGCGCGCTGCAGCACGCTGGCGGCCTGGCTGCAGGCGCGCGGCACCGGCGCCGACAGCCTGGTGGGC
>JBCNPK010000085.1:0-7298 GCA_039593355.1 Pseudoduganella sp. | reverse complement strand
GAGGTTGAACGGAATGCCGCACGGCGCAATGGCAAACAGCGTCACGGTCAAGCCACATGGCCGTGGCAGCAGCCGCAATTCTCACGAGATCCATGAGTACATGCTCGGTCGCAAGCCGATCTTGCGCGTCGTCCGGATTGGCGGTCTTGGGCACGCGTGGAGCGGCGGCGACCCGTCTGAGCGGTTCACCTCGAAAACCGGTCCTGATTCCAGCCGCATGATGATCGACTTTTTCAGCAAACACCAGCGTTAGTGCTGATCCCAGGCTATCAAATTCATTGACATTCAATTTGAGACGATTATACTCACAATTAATCCGCGCAGACCGGGAGGTGTTTGCGCATTTTTTTTCGCGGTATATGTGCATATGCACAGTTAATAAGGAGTCAACCATGCACACCGAAGTCAAGGGCCTGCGCACATACCTGCGCCCAACCGTTACGATGATGGCCGCCGCCGGCCTGCTGGTGGCATCGCTTAGCGGCTGCGTCGAAGCAAATGGAAAAGATGCGCCTGCGGCGCCCGGGCCGTCGCCGGTTACCGCCGCGGTCGTGCTCGAGCGCTCCGTTGTCGAGACCCAGGAATTCAGTGGCCGGATGGAATCGGTCGAAAACGTCAGCATCCGCTCCCGCGTATCTGGTTACATCACTTCGGTGAATTTCCAGCCAGGCAGCCAGGTGAAAAAAGGCCAGGTCCTGTTCGTGATTGACCCTCGTCCCTTCCAGGCCGAAGCCGATCGCGCCGAGGCTGCAGCGCATTCCGCCCAGGCAAAGGCCGACCTGGCCCGCCTTGAATTGGCCCGGGCCGACAAATTGCTCGCCGACCGTGCCATCGCCCAGAGGGAGTTCGACGAGCGTGCTGCGAGCCTGAAAGAGCTCGACGCCAATGCCCGCGCAGCCCAGGCCCAGTACAACAATGCCAAGCTCAACCTGGGCTACACACAGGTGATCGCTCCCATCGATGGCCGCGTCAGCAAAGCCGAAATCACCGTCGGCAACCTGATCGACCCGACTGCAGTACTCACCACTGTCGTCTCCGACGACAAGATTTACGCCAGCTTCGACGGCGACGAATCCACATACCTGCGTATCGGCGCCCTGGCCCATAATGGCAAGCCCGTCAAGGTACGGATCGGCCTGGCCAGCGAAACAGGTTTCCCGCATGAAGGCAAACTCGAATTTGTCGACAACAAGCTCGACGTGAAAACAGGCGCCGTCCGCATGCGCGCCTTGTTCCCCAACAAGGACAACCTGCTGGTGCCGGGCCTCTTTGCCCGCGTACAGATCGAGTCCGGCGGCAGCGGCACGGCAACGACCAACGCTTTGCTGATCAGCGAACGCGCCGTCGGCACGGACCAGAGCCGCAAATTCGTCTACGTGGTCGACAATGAGAGCAAGGCTGAATATCGCGAAGTCGTGCTGGGCCAGGCAGTTGACGGCTTGCGCATCGTGCGTTCCGGGTTGAAGCCCGGCGAAAAGATTGTGGTGAACGGGCTGCAGCGCGTGCGCGCGGGCGCCCCGGTTGCTCCAGTGCTTACCGAGATGAACGCGGATGCGCCAAAGCTTGCATCCAGCACCAAGGGGTAAGCCATGAACTTCTCGCGCTTCTTTGTGGACAAGCCGATCTTCGCAGCGGTGCTGTCCATCATCGTCTTCGTCGGCGGCCTGATTTCGATCTTCAAGCTGCCGATCTCCGAATACCCGAATGTTGTGCCACCTTCGGTGGTGGTGCGTGCCCAATATCCCGGTGCCGATCCCAAGGTCATCGCCGAGACAGTGGCCGCTCCGCTCGAAGAACAGATCAATGGCGTGGAAGACATGCTCTACATGTCGTCCCAGAATACTTCTGACGGCGCACTGAAGCTGACCGTGACGTTCAAGATCGGCACCAACATCAAGCAGGCCGAAACCGAGGTCCAGAACCGCGTACAGCGCGCCCTGCCCCGCCTGCCCGAGGAAGTACGGCAGTTGGGCGTGACCACGGTACGTGCGTCGCCAAGCCTGACCATGGTGGTACACCTGGTTTCACCCGACAACACCTATGACGACCTGTACCTGCGCAACTACGCGGTGATCAACGTCAAGGATCAACTGGCCCGCCTGTCAGGGATGGGCGACGTGATCCTGAACGGTTCGGGCGACTATGCCATGCGCGTCTGGCTCGACCCGCAGAAGGTGGCGGCCCGGAACCTGACTGCTACTGATGTCACCAATGCCATCCGCGAACAGAACCTGCAAGTGGCCGCGGGCGTGGTTGGCGCATCACCGAGCAAAAACAGCGAATTCCAGCTCACCCTGAATACCAAGGGCCGTCTGAAAACGGTGGAGGACTTCGGCAAGATCATCGTCAAGACCAACGAAGACGGCGGCGTGACGGAATTGAAAGACCTGGCGCGCATTGAACTTGGAGCGGGCAGCTACGTCGTCAATTCGCTGCTGGACAACAAGCCCGCCACCGCGCTGGTGATCTATGCGGCCCCCGGCGCCAATGACCTGCAAATCTCGGCCGATGTGAGGGCCAAGATGGAAGAACTGAAGAAGGACTTTCCGCAAGGCCTGGAGTACCGCATCGCCTACGATCCGACACAGTTCGTGCGCGAGTCCATTGAAGCGGTGATCCATACCCTGCTGGAAGCCGTTGTGCTGGTGGTGATCGTTGTAATCATCTTCCTGCAGACCTGGCGCGCTTCCATTATTCCCCTGCTCGCAGTGCCGGTGTCGGTGGTCGGCACCTTTGCCGTGATGCTGGGCTTTGGATTCTCCATCAACACGCTGACCCTGTTCGGCCTGGTGCTGGCGATCGGCATCGTGGTGGACGACGCGATCGTGGTGGTGGAAAATGTCGAACGGAATATCCAGAACGGCCTGAGCCCGCGCGACGCGACCATCCAGGCCATGAAAGAAGTGAGCGGTCCGATTATTGCGATTGCGCTGGTGCTGTGCGCAGTGTTCGTGCCTATCTCGTTCGTCTCTGGCCTCACAGGCCAGTTCTACAAGCAGTTTGCGCTGACCATTGCCATCTCCACCGTGATCTCGGCCTTCTGCTCGCTGACGCTGGCGCCGGCCCTGACGGCGTCCTTGCTCAAGCCACACGACGCGCCCAAGGACGCACTGTCGCGCATCATGGACAAAGTGCTGGGTGGCTTCTTCCTGCGCTTCAACCGCTTCTTCAACCGTTCATCGGAAAAATACGAAGGCGGCGTGAAAGGCGTCCTCGGGCGCAAGGCGATGTCCATCGGCTTTTACCTGGTGCTGGTTGCTGCCGCGGCACTCATGTTCAAGCTGGTGCCGGGCGGCTTCGTGCCGGCACAGGACAAAGGCTACCTGGTTGGCTTCGCCAAGCTGCCCGATGCCGCGTCGCTGGAACGCACACAGAACGTGGTCAAGCGTGCCGGCGATATCGCGCTCGGCGTACCGGGAGCACGCAATGCCGTCGGTTTCCCTGGCCTGTCCGTGAACGACCTGACCAATGCGCCCAACCAGGGCATCGTCTTCATCGGCGAACAGCCGCCGCAGACGCGCACCACCAGGGAAACCAGCGGCCCGGGCATCGCCTCGGAAATCAACAAACGCGCCGGCTCCATCCAGGATGCCTTCGTCCGGGTCTTCTCCCCGCCACCGGTGTACGGCCTTGGCACCATCGGCGGCCTGAAGATGATGGTCGAAGACCGCGGCAACCTCGGTTACGACGAGCTGTATAAAGCGACCCAGCAACTGATCGAGAAGACCCGCAGCGCCCCGGAGCTGACCGGCGCCTTCTCGGGCTACCAGGTCAATGTACCGCAACTGTTTGGCGATATTGACCGGATCCGGGCCAAGCAGTTGGGCGTGCCCCTGCAAACGATCAACCAGACGCTGCAGATCAACCTCGGCTCCCTCTACGTCAACGATTTCAACCAGTTCGGCCGCACTTACCAGGTGCGCGTGCAGGCCGATGCCCAGTTCCGCTCACGCGTCGAGGACGTGGCCCAGCTCAAGGTGCGCAGCAGCACGGGCGAAATGATTCCGCTGTCCACGCTGATGAAGATCAGCGACAGCTATGGGCCGGACCGCGTCCAGCGCTACAACACCTATGTGGCGGCGGACCTCAACATCAATCCCGCGCCCGGCTATTCGACCTCGCAGGCCCGCGCTGCCATGGAACGCATTGCCAGCGAAACGCTGCCAAAGGGCATCAGCTATGAATGGACCGAGCTGACCTACCTGGACATCATCGCGGGCAACACGCTGGTATTCGTGTTCCCGGTCTGCCTGTTGCTGGTGTTCCTGGTGCTGGCGGCACAATACGAGAGCTGGACCTTGCCGCTGGCGGTGATCCTGATCGTGCCAATGTCGATCCTGAGCGCCCTGATCGGTGTCAAGCTGACTGCCGGCGACAACAACATCTTCACGCAGATCGCCCTGTTCGTCCTGGTGGGGCTGGCCTCGAAGAACGCCATCCTCATCGTGGAATTCGCCCGCGAACTGGAACACCATGGCCGCACCGTGCTGCAGGCGGCGCTGGAAGCCTGCCGCCTGCGCCTGCGCCCTATCCTGATGACCTCCATCGCCTTCATCATGGGCGTGGTGCCCCTGGTGTTCTCGCATGGTGCAGGCTGGGAAATGCGCCATGCCATGGGCGTCGCGGTATTTGCCGGCATGCTGGGCGTCACCTTCTTCGGCCTGTTCCTCACGCCTGTGTTCTATGTCCTGCTGCGCAAGTTCGCCATCCGCCTTGAAAAGCCGGCACCAGCCGCGCCAGCTCAACTCGAAGGGACCCATTGATATGAAAACCATGATTGGCAAGGGCGTGACGCCCCTCCTGGCCGCATTGCTGCTTACCGCCTGCGCCGCGCCGGAATTCAAGCAGCCGGCCATCGCCGTGCCGGCTTCGTTCAAGGAGGCTGCGCCGCAAGTGCTGGTTGCGGCCGACGGCTCACGCTGGCAGCAAGCGCGTCCAGCCGAACAGCAGGCACGCGGCGAATGGTGGCTGGCCTTCAACGATCCGGCCCTGAGCGAACTGATTGCGGAAGCAACCGCCAACAACGCCAACCTGGCGCAGGCGGCGGCGCGGGTCAGGCAGGCCCGTGCCATCGCGGGCATCGCCGAAGCAGACCGCAGCCCACAGGTGGGCATCGACGCAGGCGCGCGGCGCGCCAAAGCGCCCGGCGCTGTTCCCGGCACAAGCTATTCGGCCCACCTGACCGCCAGCTATGAGGTTGACCTGTTCGGCCGCGTCGCATCCAGCGTGGCTGCGGCGCGCAACGATGCCCAGGGATCGCTGGCCACCTACCGTTCGGTCCTGCTGTCGCTCCAGGCGGATGTGGCGCAAACCTATTTCCGGCTTCGCGCCACCGATGCGGAACTCGACACCCTGGCCGAGACCGTGCGGCTGCGCGAAGAAAGCGTCAAGGTCAACCAGCGCCGCTTCGACCATGGCGACATCGGCGAATTCGACCTGTCGCGAGCGAAAACCGAATTGTCTACCACACGAGCCGAGGCGGTCGGCCTGCAGCGCCAGCGCGCGACAGTGGAGCATGCCCTGGCCGTCCTGCTGGGAAAACCCGTGTCCAGCTTCAACGCCGCGTCCCAACCATTAAGGGATGCGTCGCAACTGCCCCACATTCCCGCCGGCGTTCCATCGACCTTGCTTGAACGCCGGCCTGACATCGCCGCCGCACAGCGCGCCATGGAGGCAGCGAACGCCCGGATCGGGGTGGCACGCGCCGCCATGTACCCATCGCTGGATCTCGGCGCTTCCGCAGGAGGGGCGTCGAGCGTTGCTTCAAGCATCTTCAGCTCCGGCGGCCAAGCCTGGCTGCTGGGCGCAATGCTGGCTGCTCCGCTCATCGATGGGGGCCGTAACAAAGCCAATGTGGCGCGCAGCGAAGCGGTGCTCGAAGAATCGGTGGCGTCTTACCGGCAAAGCGTGCTGGCGGCATTTGCCGAAGTCGAAGACAGTCTTGCCGGCCTGCGCGTACTGGACGGGCAAACCCGCGAAATCGAGGATGCGCTCGTCTCGGCGCGCCGTTCCGCAGACCTGGCGCAGAAGCTCTACGACGCGGGACGTTCAAGCTATCTCGAACTGCTTGATGCCCAGCGCAATCTCGCGGCCGTGGAGCGAAGCGCTGTCCAGTTGCGCGGCAATCGCGCCATGACCACCGTGGCACTGGTGCGCGCGCTCGGCGGCGGGTGGGATGCCCCTGCCCCGCCGGCCCCACAAAATGCGGCACTGGCGCTGCGCTGACGGGAAAGGTTAAACTCGCATCTGGTTTGGGACAATCCTTCGATCCATGTCACTCAAGAATGTGCAATTTACCGTCGCCACCCATGTTGCCGCAGTCCTGGGGATGCGGTACGGAAGCGAAGTCAAATCGTCCACGCTCGCCGGCAGCGTGAATGCCGAGCCGACCTTCGTCCGGCGCACGATCGCCAAACTCGCCAAGGCCGGTTTGGTCACGACGTCGCGCGGGAAAAATGGCGCATGCAGCCTGGCCCGCAGCCCCGACGAGATCACGCTTCTGGACATCTATCGCGCCAGCGAGGCTCCCGCCACGCCGGCCATCCACGGCTATGACGTGCGGGACGTATGTCAAGTCAGCGTCCATTTCAAAGGCTGCATGGCAGGCGTCCTGGATGACGCGCATGCGGGGTTCGAAGCCCGCCTGGCTGCGCGGCCGCTTTCGTCATTGCTGGACGACATACGCCGCCAGGAGCAGGCACGCAAGGAGGAGGCATGAGTAAGGAAACCCGGCAAAGCCCATGCAATTATTTTGCTTTGCGCCAGGCCACTCGCGCGGTATCAATCCTGTACGACCGCCACATCGAGAAGGCTGGCATCACGTCCCCTCAATACAGCATCCTGCGCGCGATTCATCATCACCCGGGAATCACCATGCAGGAATTGGCGGAAACGATGGTAATGGATCGCACCGCAGCCCTGCGCGCGCTCCAGCCATTAACCCGTAACGGCCTGGTACAGCAGGCCCCCGCTCCGGACCTCGCACGCAAGCAGGCTCTTACCTTGAGCGAGGCCGGACAGGCCAAGCTCGCCGAAGCGGAAGTGCATTGGCGCAGGGCGCAAGATGAATTCGAGGCGTCCGTCGGCAAGGACGAAGCGGACGCGTTGCGAAAAGCGCTGCTCGGGCTTACCGGCCAGATTACCTAGCTTTCCTCGGACCTGCACGCTCCGAACTACCCTGAAAGCCCGAGCTGGCGCAGGCGTTCGGCTGCCTGCAGCCGGCTGTTCACGCCCAATTTCATGTAGATTTTTTTCACGTGTGAATTCAGCGTATTCAAGGAGATAAACAGGCTCTCGGC
>JBCNPK010000084.1:0-7377 GCA_039593355.1 Pseudoduganella sp. | reverse complement strand
TAAAATGGTTCAACGACGCAAAGGGTTTTGGCTTCATTACCCCTGATGAAGGCGGCGAAGATCTGTTTGCTCACTTCTCGGCTATCCAAAGCACCGGCTTCAAGTCGCTGCAGGAAAACCAACGCGTATCCTTCGACGTGACCTCCGGCCCAAAAGGCAAGCAGGCGTCGAACATCCAGCCTCTGTAATCGAGACGGATCCAAACGGCAAAAAATCCTCCAATCGGAGGATTTTTTTTCGTCCCTACACTCGAGCCCGTGTCCCACCCTGGGGTCACACCCGAAATGAGACACGCACTCAGCCTTTGCGCCAATAGCCCGGCTGGGCGTAGGTGTGGCGCAGGAAATCGACAAAGGCGCGGATGCGCAAGGGCAGGTGGCGGCGCTGTGCAAACACGGCGTATATATCGTTGCCTGGCGCCGAGTATTCGTCGAGCACCGCTTTTAAACGGCCCGCTTCAATATCGGCGCCCACCTCCCACATCGAGCGCCATGCCAGGCCTTTGCCGGCCAATACCCAATCGTGCAGCACGGCGCCGTCGTTGCAGCTCATATTCCCGGCAATTTTCAGCGTAACGTTTTTATCGCCTTCGCGGAAAGTCCAGCCGCGCTGGCTGCCTTCGCTGCTGATGGTCATGCAGTTGTGTTTGGAGAGGTCATCCAGCGTTCTCGGCACACCATGCCGCTTCAGGTAGGCCGGGGTGCCGACCACGACGCGATGGTTGTCGGCCAGCTTCACGCTCACCAGGTTGGAATCGGACATCGAGGCAATGCGGATGGCCACGTCCACGCCTTCGCCGATCAAGTCGACCACGCGGTCGTTCAGGTTGAGTGTCACCGTCACGTCACGGTGTTCCGCTAAAAAGGAGGGGATCAGCGGCGCCACGTGCAGGCGCCCGAACCCTGCCGGCGCGGAAATCATCAAATGCCCCGTGGCGCGCGCGCTCCGCTCCGCCACGGCCGCTTCGGCGCTTTCCAGCTCGCTGAGGATGCGCTGGCAATCCTCAAGGAAGGCCGCACCTTCGTCCGTCAGCGCCAGCTTGCGCGTGGTACGCTGGAGCAGTTTGACGCCGAGCCGTTGCTCCAGCGCGTCGAGTCGGCGCCCGATAACGGCCGGCGCAATGCCTTCTGCGCGGGCAGCTGCCGACAGGCTGCCGCGGTTGACCACTTCTACAAAGGTGGAAATTTGCCTGAATTGACCCATGCTTCCTCACTTGTGACTAAAACGCACAGATGAAGTGCTTTTTAGTCTTGTTTCTCTATGTTTTTAGTCAATATACTGGAAAACATCGAATCACAACACTAACCATCTATAACGGAGAAAGACCATGAGCATTACTCTGCCAGCAGGTATGCAAATCACAGGTGAAATCAAGCCAGGCTACGAGCGCGTCCTGACCCCGGAAGCGCTGGCCCTGGTGGCCAAGTTGAGCCGCGAATTCGAGCCGCGCCGCCAGGAATTGCTGGCCAAGCGCGTTGAACGCGCCAAGCGCCTGGATGCCGGCGAGCGTCCTGATTTCCTGCCCGAGACCGCCCATATCCGCAATGGCGACTGGAAGATTGCCCCGATCCCGAAGGCACTGGAATGCCGCCGCGTGGAGATCACCGGTCCGGTGGAGCGCAAGATGGTCATCAACGCCCTGAACTCCGGCGCCGACTCCTACATGACCGACTTCGAGGATTCCAATACACCGAACTGGGACAACCAGATCTCCGGCCAGATCAATATGCAGGACGCGGTGCGCAAGACCATCTCCCTCGAGCAGAACGGCAAGTCCTACAAGCTGAATGAAAAGACCGCCACGCTGGTGGTGCGTCCGCGCGGCTGGCACCTGGATGAAAAGCACGTGACCGTCGACGGCAAGCGCGTTTCGGGCGGCATCTTCGACTTCGCCCTGTTCATGGTCCACAACGCGAAAGAGCAGCTGGCACGCGGCGCCGGCCCATACTTCTACCTGCCGAAGATGGAGTCCCACCTGGAAGCACGCCTGTGGAACGATATCTTCGTGATGACCCAGAACGAACTGGGCATCCCGCAAGGCACCATCAAGGCCACCGTGCTGATCGAAACCATCCTGGCCGCCTTTGAGATGGACGAAATCCTGTACGAACTGCGCGAGCACAGCTCCGGCCTGAACGCCGGCCGCTGGGACTACATCTTCAGCTGCATCAAGAAATTCAAGCTGGATAAGGACTTCTGCCTGGCCGACCGCGCCAAAGTGACCATGACGTCGCCGTTCATGCGCGCCTACGCGCTGCTGCTGCTGAAGACCTGCCACAAGCGCAACGCGCCCGCAATCGGCGGCATGGCCGCGCTGATCCCGATCAAGAACGATCCGGAAAAGAACGAGATCGCCATGGGCGGCGTGCGCAACGACAAGGCGCGCGATGCGACCGACGGCTACGATGGCGGCTGGGTGGCTCACCCGGGCCTGGTGGAACTGGCCATGGGCGAGTTCAAGAAAGTGCTGGGCGACGCGCCTAACCAGATTTCCAAGCAGCGCCCGGACGTGGAAGTGACCGCGGCTGAGCTGCTGGACTTCAAGCCAGAGGCGCCAATTACCGAGGCTGGCCTGCGCTACAACATCAACGTCGGCATCCATTACCTGGGCAGCTGGTTGAACGGCAACGGCTGCGTGCCGATCCATAACCTGATGGAGGATGCGGCGACTGCGGAGATTTCGCGCTCGCAGGTGTGGCAGTGGATTCGTTCTTCCAAGGGCGTGCTGGAAGACGGCCGCAAGGTGACTGCGGATATGGTGCGCGCGATGATTCCCGAGGAACTGCCGAAGGTGAAGGCTGCAGCGCCGGATGGCGCCACTTCGGCTTACGATCGCGCTGCGGTGATCTTTGAAAAGATGTCGACGTCCGAGGCGTTTGAAGAATTCCTGACGCTGCCGCTGTACGAAGAAATCTAAACCCGTAAACCAGGGTCTGACCCAAGGGGCAGACCCAGTCTGCTCGCCGGCTTACACCGCTGGCAGTTAGATCATTCGGGGTCTGACCCTTGGGTCAGACCCAGATTTACCGGGTCATTCAGCGCCGAGTAGCCAACGCCGGCCTATCCAAAAACGCCTGCAACCGCGCCTCGTCGATCCGCTCCCCGCCAATCCTGCGCAGCAGGCTATCCACCCGGTCCGCGCCCCAGAACAATTCCCCCTCAAAGACAAAGCTAGGCACGCCAAAAATCCCATCACTGATGGCCTGCTCCGTAGCGCGCGCCAGTTCCGCCTTCACCTCCGCAGTCCCTGCCGCAGCCACCAGGGCCTCCCCATCCAACCCGCAGTCACGCGCCACGCGAGCCAGCACCTCAAACTCCTGCGCGTCCAGCCCCAATTCCCAGGTCGCCGCCATCACCGCCGTAACAAACGCAATCCGCTCCTCACGGCCCGTAATCGCCGTCGCCATGCGCAGCATCGGCAAAGGATTGAACGGATGGCCCGGCGGCCCGACAAACTCCAGCCCCAGCGCCTTCGCCTGCCGCATCACATCGCGGAAAGTCAGCACGCGCTTGGCCGGTACCTCCGCCGGCCCAACCAGCCCATGCTTGTTCAACATCGCCGCAAACAGAACCGGCACCATTTCGACCCGCACGCCCGCTGCCTCGATACGCGGGATCTGCTTGGTCGCCAGCCAGACGAAAGGGCTGATGGGATCAACATACATGCGAACGGTCTGCATAAGTCTCCTTGGATTAGAAGTTGTTTTTCCACTCCCTGAGCGCCGCAAAGACGGCGACCGGCGCTTCCCCGCCAGTCAATTTGCCGGCTTCGCGCAGCGTGGAAGCGATTTCAGGTTCACGGTAACGCAAGAAAGGATTGGTGGCCCGTTCCAGGCCAATGGTGCTCGGTACGGTTGGTTTGCCCGCTTCCCGGGTTGCGGAATCGGCCTCCACGCGCGCGCGCAGGGCGGCATTCCCCGGCTCCACTGCGCTGGCAAAGCGCAGGTTGGACAGCGTATATTCATGGGCGCAGAACACTTTGGTGGCATCCGGCAGCGCCGCCAGCTTGCCCAGCGACTCCGTCATCTGCGCCGGCGTGCCCTCGAACAGGCGCCCGCAGCCGCCGGCAAACAGGGTGTCGCCGCAGAAGACCCAGGGTTCCGCCCCGTCGCGCACATAGGCAATGTGGCCCCGCGTATGCCCCGGCACGTCCAGCACCCGCAGCGGCAACTCGAGGCCGGGAACGGTAATGCGGTCGCCTTCGCCCAGCGGAACCGTAACGGCCGCGATACCATCGTGGCGCGGCCCGAAAACCGGCACTGGAAATTGCGCCAAAAGCTGGGGAACGCCGCCAATATGGTCAGCATGGTGATGGGTGAGTAGAATGGCGGTAAGCGTCAGCCCGTGTTGGTGCAAGGCGGCAAGTATCGGCGCCGCATCGCCGGGGTCGACGGCCGCCGCGTTGCGGCCATCGTGGATCAGCCACAGGTAGTTATCCTTGAAGGCGGGAACGGTGAGAACGGAAACAGGTTTGCTCATGGGCTCAATAAAGGGAATGCATGGATAGCGCAACATCCGACGAATCCATTATAGCGTTCGACAAATGGCTGGAAACACCGCCAGGCGCATACGTGCGCGCCTGGGAGCAAGCCTGCCTGGACAAAATGGTGGCCGATATCTTCGGCTTCAACGCGGTGCAGATCGGCATGCCGCAAATCGACGCGCTGGCCGCCAACCGCATGCCGCACCAGTGGCTGGCCGACATCCGCCTGCACCCGCGCCAATCCGGCAGCAACCGCGCGGTGGCGGTCACGCTCGATAGCGTGGAACTGCCGTTTGCCAGCAATAGCATGGACTTGGTGGTGCTGCCGCACGTGCTGGAGTTCTCCGCCGAGCCGCACCAGGTGCTGCGCGAGGTCGAACGCGTGCTGATTCCCGAAGGCCAGGTGATTGTCTGCGGCTTCAACCCCGCCAGCCTGTGGGGCCTGAGGCAGCTAAGCGGCAGGCTGACAGGATCGCACTACCTGCCGAAAGCAGGGGAGTTCATCTCCATGACGCGTATCAAAGACTGGTTAAAATTGCTGAACATGGGCGTCAGCCAGACGGAATTGGGCTGCTACGCGCCCGCCTGCCGCACCGAGCGCTGGCTGGCACGCTACAACTTCATGGATCGCGCCGGCCCGAGTTACTGGCCGTTTTTCGGCGCGGTCTACATGGTGCAGGCGATCAAGCGCGTAAAAGGCATGCGCCTGATCGGGCCGGCATGGAAACAGAAAACGGCGAAGGCGGGCGTTCCCGTCCCTGCCGCCAACAAACACAAAGAAAGACTCGATGGATAAAGTAGAGATTTACACCGACGGCGCCTGCAAGGGCAATCCTGGCACCGGCGGCTGGGGCGCGCTGATGATCGCAGGCGACGCCAAGAAGGAATTGTTCGGCGGCGAGTTGAATACCACCAATAACCGCATGGAGTTGACTGCGGTGATCGAAGCGCTGAAAGCCCTGAAGCGCCCATGCGAAGTGATCCTGCATACCGACAGCCAATACGTTCAGAAGGGCATCAGCGAATGGATCCACGGCTGGAAAGCACGCGGCTGGAAGACGTCCACCAAGGAACCGGTCAAGAACGCGGACTTGTGGCAGGCGCTGGACGCCGCCCAGGCCGTGCACACGGTCGATTGGCGCTGGGTGCGCGGCCACAACGGCCACCCCGAGAATGAACGGGCCGACCAGCTGGCCAACCTGGGCGTGGAATCGGTGCGCCGCAAATAAGGCCTGTTATACTTCGCCGCTTGCTACGAACATATTCGTGAATTTATGCGTCAAATCGTCCTCGATACCGAAACTACCGGCATTAACCCGAAACAGGGTAACCGAATCATTGAAATTGGCTGCGTCGAACTGTTCGAGCGCAAGCTGACGGGAAATAACTTCCACCGCTATATCAATCCAGAGCGCGATTCGGAAGAGGGCGCGTTGGCGGTGCACGGCTTGACCACCGAATTCCTGCGAGATAAACCACGCTTCCACGAAGTGGTCGACGAGCTGCGCGAATACATCCAGGGCGCGGAAGTCATCATCCACAACGCCCCTTTCGACCTTGGCTTCCTGAACCACGAGTTCAACCTGCTCAAGCTGCCGGCCTTCGATTCCCACATCAGCGGCGTGATCGACACCCTGGTGCAGGCCAAGGAAATGCGCCCGGGTAAGCGCAACTCGCTGGACGCGCTGTGCGAACACTTCGGCATCTCCAACGCGCACCGCAAGCTGCACGGCGCGCTGCTGGACGCGGAGCTGCTGGCCGACGTATACCTGGCCATGACGCGCGGCCAGAACAGCCTGGGCATGGATATCGTGATCGAGGAAAGCGGCAGCGGCATCGCCATGGCCGAGATCGCACTGGCCGACGTCATTGTGCTGCGCGCAAGCGACGCCGAGGAGGCGGCACACAAGGATCTGCTGGATGGCCTGGACAAGGCGGTCAAAGGAACTTGTGTTTGGCGTACCCCTAGTCTATAATAGCGCCACTTCGGGAGGTTAGCTCAGGGGTAGAGCACTGCATTCACACTGCAGGGGTCACAAGTTCGAAACTTGTACTTCCCACCAAATTCAATCAAGGCTTGCGATTTAATGTCGCAGGCCTTTTTTGCTTGTCTTGAAAAAAAGAGCATGAGAAAACCGGTCGACTTACCGCATGCGCTTTGCCAGGTGGGACCACCAGTCTTTAATAATGTGAGTATGTTGATCACACAAGGTATGCAAATGAATATTGTGCGTAAAGACGTTGAAAAGGTAAATCATTGAGGCCAATCCGATTTCTGGAAAATGTTAGGCTGTGGGCCGTTGCAATTTGCCTTACGATAGGCGCGGCCATTTTTTGGGGCGCAATAGGAGCCGGGATTGTTCGATATGCTTTTGACGTTGAGCCTGGTCGTGCATTGCTCTTTGTTGGCCTTCCAATCGGCTTGTTGTTCGCTGCCATTGTGTTTCCGAAGCTGAGGAGAAAAATAGAGCGCGATGGCTGGTAACCGGCTGATGACGTCAATTTACGCCTCGCGAAGTTTGTTTTAATCGTCTACGGTCTTGTAGACACTCCAGAGCCATAAATCTAGGTCAAGGGAGAGTTATGAGCGGAAATCGTTATACCGAAGAATTTGTGTAGGAAGCCGTAGGCGATTCAGGTCCACGTGTGGTAGAGGTCCACGTGAGTGTATGGAGAGAAAAATTGACCTTCTCAAAAATGAAAACTGGTCTCACCTTTGCAATTGTGGTGATTTGGATCGTATTGTACTTTTTCATAGGCGAGCCTATGACCTGCTACCCAAAATTAGTACGGTGCTAAGCTAGAGTCTGCCACATGGGAGGCAGGCATGAAAAAGCGATTTACCGAAGAGCAGATTATTGGCGTGCTGAAGGAGGCTGAGGCCGGCGCCAGGG
>JBCNPK010000083.1:0-8985 GCA_039593355.1 Pseudoduganella sp. | reverse complement strand
AGCATTTCGGCGGTGTTGGATTCGGTCAGGCGGGCCTCGCCGCGCATCGTCTTGACGACTTTGGCAAGGCGCGTAGTCAGGTTGTCTAGCATTGGTGGCCTACGAAAGATAGAAGCGGAAAATCCCGCCATTTTACCTTAGGAGCCGGCTGCGGCGGCAGCGGCGTGGTCGACGGCAATCTCTCACCAATTGTCACTATCGTGCACAGTTTTGTGAATTAAACAAAGTTTCCTGTTGACAAGATGCGCGGCCGCCGTGCATCTTGTTGATAAGTTAATTTTAGGGATGTTTTTTTGTGCAAACGCTGGCCGTACCAGAGATGATCGAAACCCCCGCGCCTGGCCGGCGGCGCGTGCCGCACCTTTGGCGCCGCGCGGCGCTGCTGCTGTTCGCCTGTGCCGGGATTGCCGCCGCCTGGCACCTGGCGCGCCCGGCGCTGGCCGAACGGCTGGCCGAGGCCATGCCGCCGGAACTGGCGTTCCAGCTGGGACAGGACATGCTGCACGAACTGGACATCCACACCCTGCTGCCGAGCGAGCTCGATATCGGGCGCCAGCAGCGCATCGGCAGCGCCTTCGCCAGCCTGCAGGCGCCGCACGAAGGGGCGCCGCGCCACCGCCTGCTGTTTCGCAGCGGGCATGCCGGCGCCACCGCCTTCACCCTGCCGTCGGGCGACATCATCGTGACCGATGCGCTGCTGCGGGCGCTGCCCGACGACGGCGCGGTGCTGGCGGTGCTGGCGCACGAACTGGGCCACCTGCACCGCGGCCATATGCTGCGCCGCCTGATGCAGGAGGCCATGCTGCCCGGCGTTGCCAGCATCGTGCTTGGCAATACCGAATGGCAGGTGGCCGGCATGGCGCCGCGCGTGCCGCAACTGGCCTGGCCACAGCAGGCCGAAATCGAAGCGGACGATTACGCCGCCGACCTGCTGGTCCACAATGGCCTGTCGCTGCGCAACCTGGCCGAGGTGCCGGAAGTGCTGTCCCGCCTGGGCGGCATGCGGCAAGGCTACCTGGCAATCCATCCGCCATGCGCCGAACGCCTGGCGCGCCAGCGCGAACGCAACGCCCTTTGAAGCCCGCTGCCGCCGAGGTATGATTGGCGCGCGGCCGCGCAGGCCATCTATTTACCTATGGAGAGCTGGATGAAACTGAAAAGTATCGGCAAATCGGTCGCGCTGGCGGCGCTGGTGTTGGCTGGCGGCGCGCAGGCGCAGGAAGTGGTGCGCCTGGGGAACCTGAAGTTCGCCCATTACGGCGCCGTGTCGTATATCAAGGAGATCGCTCCCAAGTGCGGCATCAAGGTGGAAGAGCGCGTGTTCGCCAAGGGCCTGGACGTGATGTCGGCCATCCTGGCGGGCGAACTGGACGTGGGCGCCACCGCTTCCGAGGCAGCCATCTCCGGCCGCGCCGGCGGGGCGCCGATCTATGCCGTGGCCGGTTTCGCCAAGGGCGGTGCGCGCCTGGTGGGGCGCAGCGACCTGAATATCAAATCGATCAAGGACCTGAAGGGCAAGAAGGTCGGCGTGACGCGCGGCGGCATCCAGGAAGTGCTGCTGCTGGCCGAACTGCAGCAGGCCGGCCTGACCGCGTCCGACCAGCCGGGCAAGGACGTGCAACTGGTGCTGCTGGCCTACGCGGACCTGAACCAGGCCCTGCTCGGCAAGCATATCGACGCCATGATGCAGTCGGAGCCGCAATCGTCGCAGGCCATCAACAAGGGCTACGGCACCGAGATCATGAAGCCCTACGACACGCCGATCGGCGAGCCAATCCGCACCATGGTGATGACGGAGAAGTTCTACAAGGAGCGCCGCCCGGTGGCGGAGAAGTTCATGCGCTGCTTCGTGGAGGCGACCAAGACCTTCATCGACCAGCCGGCAACGGCGGAAAAATACGTGCGCGACACCGTGTTCAAGGGCCAGATCACCAGCGACGACTTCCAGGACGCGATCGGCAATTCGCCGTATTCCTACGACATCACGCCTGAACATATCCAGGTCACCACCGACATCATGGTGAAGACCGGCGTGGGCCGCATGGCCAAGCCGCCGGTGGCCAAGGACTGGGTCAAGACCGACCTGCTGGAGCAAGCCAAGAAATCGCTGGGCGTCAAATGAAGCTGGCCTGGCGCGACGTTGGCATCGGATTGCTGGCGCCGGCGGCGCTGGTGCTGGTATGGCATTTCGTGAGCTACCACGGCTGGGTGAACCCGCAGGCGCTGCCTTCGCCGGAGGCGGTGGCGCGCAAGTGGCTGGAATACCTGCTGCCGCTGCAGCCGTATGACGGCCATGGCAACTGGCTGGCCTGGGCGTTCTCCGGCGAATTGATCCAGGATGCGATGGGCAGCATGTTCCGCGTGCTGCTCGGCTTTGCCATCGGCGCCGGCCTGGCCCTGCCGCTCGGCCTGGCCATGGGCGCCAGCGCCCACGCCTACCGCCTGTTCAACGTGCTGGTGCAGATCATCCGCCCGGTGCCGCCGATCGCCTACATTCCGCTGTCGATGCTGTGGTTCGGCCTGGGCAACCCGCCGGCGATTTTCCTGATTTCGCTGGGCGCCTTTTTCCCGGTGCTGATCAACACCATCGCCGGCGTGCGCCAGGTCGACGGCATTTACCTGCGGGCGGCGCGCAACCTGGGCGCTTCCGGGCCCACCATGTTCCTGCGCGTGATCCTGCCGGCGGCCGTGCCGTCCATCCTGGCCGGCGTGCGCATCGGCATCGGCACCGCCTTCATCGTGGTGATCGTGGCCGAAATGGTGGCGGTGAACAACGGCCTGGGCTTCCGCATCAGCGAGGCGCGCGAGTACTTCTGGTCGGACAAGATCATCGCCGGCATGATCACCATCGGTTTGCTGGGGCTGGCCATCGACGTGGCCATGGACCGCCTGAACAACTACCTGCTGCGCTGGCACCGCGGCCTGGAGAGCTGAATGAGCGCCGCGCATATTGAGATAAAGAGTGTGAGCAAGGTGTTCGGCGCCTCGGTGGTGGCGCTGCAGAACATCAACCTGGAGATCCCGCGCGGCCAGTTCGTCTGCCTGCTGGGGCCTTCGGGCTGCGGCAAGTCGACGCTGCTGAACGCCATCGCCGGCTTTGCGCCGCCTTCCAGCGGCAACATCGTGGCCGACGGCAAGCCGGTGAGCGAACCGGGGCCGGAGCGCGGCATGGTGTTCCAGGAGTACGCCCTGTTCCCGTGGATGACGGTGGCCGAGAACGTGGCCTTCGGCCTGGAGATCAAGGGCATGCCGCAAGCGCAGATCGATGCCACCGTGGAGCGGCTGCTGAAAACCCTGTCGCTGCAGGACTTCCGCCACCGCTTCCCGAAAGACCTGTCGGGCGGCATGCGTCAGCGGGTGGCCATTGCGCGCGTGCTGGCGCTGGACTCGCCGATCATGCTGATGGACGAACCGTTCGGCGCCCTCGATGCGCTGACCCGGCGCGACCTGCAGGACGAATTGCTGCGCATCTGGAACGAGCAGAAAAAGACCATCATCTTCGTCACCCACAGTATCGAGGAGGCGATTTACCTGGCCGACCGCATCGTGGTCATGACCTACCGGCCTGGCACCGTGAAGCGCGACCTCCTGGTTGACCTGCCGCGCCTGCGTGACCCGTCGGCGCCGGAGTTCAATGCGCTAAAGCGCGAACTGGGCCAGCTGGTGATGGAGGAACAACAACGCCACCATAACGACGAGTTGCGCGCCGCGGCGGTAGATTAGTTGACCGGCGCTGAAAAAAGGGGACGGAAAAAAGGGGACGTACCCCTTTTGGGCACTGACAAAAGGGGAACGTCCCCTTTTTTCCGTCCCCTTTTTTCGAGGTGTTAAACTTACCCGATGCAAACTTACTTTCTGATCGCAGCAACGCTGCTTTACCTGGTCTGTGGTTTCCTCCCGACGCGTAAATCCGTGCCCATCGCCGCACTGACGGCGGGCGCCTGGCTGCTGCACGGCGCGGCCTTGTGGGCCGACGTGATGGTGCCCGGTTCGCTGCGTATCGGCTTTGCCACCATGCTGTCGTCGGCGCTGTGGATTTCGGTCGGCGCCTATTGGCTGGAGAACCAGAACTACCCGCTGGACGGCCTGCGCCGCATCGTGCTGCCGGTGGCGGCGCTGACGGTGGCGCTGCAGGCCGGCTTCCCCGGTTCGCTGATCCCGACCGCCGGGCGCCCGCTCATGCTGGGCTGGCACATCGCCATCGCCACCCTGGCCTACAGCACGCTGACCATCGCCGCTTTCCATGCCGTGCTGATGGCGCTGCAGGAGTCGCGCCTGCACACGCGCGACGACCGCCCGGGCTTTTTCGCCACGGCGCTGGACCAGCTGCCGGCCCTGCTGACCATGGAAAAACTGCTGTTCCGCCTGATCGGCTTCGGCTTTGTGCTGCTGAGCCTGACCGTCCTGTCGGGCATCGTGTTTTCCGAAGAATTGTTTGGGCGGGCGCTGAAGTGGGACCATAAATCCGTGTTCACCCTGTTGTCCTGGGTCCTGTTCGCCTGCCTGCTGGCGGGCCGCCATTTCCGCGGCTGGCGCGGCAAGACGGCCCTCAGCTTCACGCTGGCGGGCTTCGCGACCCTGCTGCTGGCCTATGTCGGCAGCCGTTTTGTGCTGGAAGTGGTGTTGCACCGGGGTGTGGCATGACACGTCTTCTTTTCTGGCTGGCGCTGGTGTTTCTGGTGATTGCCGCCGTGCGCAGCAAGCTGCGCGGCCCGCGGCAAGGCGGCCGGCAAGATGGCCAGCCGGCGCCGCGCCAGCAGCAACGCCCGCCCGAGCAGCCGACTGAAAAGATGCTGCAATGTGCGCACTGCGGCGTGCATTTCCCGGCCTCGGAGAACGTGCCGGCCAATGGCCGCGACTACTGCTGCGCGGCGCACGCCCCGCACTAAGGCAAAGCCAGCGTGTTTGCCCGCCTCCATTCCCTGTCGGCCGCTTCGCGCGACACCTTCTGGCGTTCCCTGAAAGCGCTGGGCGCGACGCGCATCGTGATCGTGCTGGTGCTGCTGGCCTATTTCGGCGCCGAGCGCCTGCGCCTGGCGCATGAAGTGACGGTGCAGATCTGCCTGATTTACCTGCTGGCGGCGGTGGCGCTGCAGGCGCTGGCCAGCCGCTGGCGGCGCCAGTTCATGCTGCAGCTGATGTCGCAGGTGGCCTGCGACCTGACCTGCATCTCGCTGCTCTACATCGCCGCCGGCGGCATGCGTTCCGGCCTGGCCATCCTCTACCTGTTCCCGCTGGCGGGCTGCGCCATCCTGGCGCCGCTGGTGCTGGCGCTGTTCAGCGCTTCGCTGGCCACGCTGTTCATGCTGGGCCACGCGATTTACGAAACCATTGCCGGCGGCGATTCGCCGGTGCTGCAGGCCGGTCTCTACGGCACCGCCTGGTTTGCCGCCGTGCTGGTGGTGAACCGCATGGCGGCGCGCCTGATCGGCCAGGAAGAGCTGGCGGCCCAGCGCGGCATCGAGGTCGGCGTGCAGCAGGCGGTCAACCGGCTGGTGATCGCGCATTCGGCCGACGGCATCCTGGTGGTGGGGGCGGACGGCGCGATTTATATGAGCAACCCGGCGGCGCAGCAGATGCTGGGCGGCACTGCCCTGATGCTCGATGGCGCCGCGCTGCAGCCGCTGACGGCGGCTTACGCGAACTGGCGTGCCGACCCCTCCCAGTCCAGCGCCTTCATCACCATCAAGCCTTATGCCGACGCCGGGCAGGAGGAAGTGACGGCCGCCTGGAGCGCGCGGCGCGACGTACCGCTGCACCTCAAGCTGCGCTTTGCCGCCGCCGACACGGCCGGCCTGGATGTGGAGCGCAACGTGATCTTCCTGGAAGACGTGACCGGCATCGAGGAAAAGGCGCAGCAGCTGAAGCTGGCCTCGATGGGACGCCTGACGGCCAGCATCGCGCACGAGGTGCGCAATCCGCTTTCGGCGATCGGCCACGCCAATTCCCTGCTGGAGGAAGACCTGCAGGCGCCTGTGCACAGGCGCCTGCTGAGGATCATCAACGACAACGTGGCGCGCGTGAACCGCATGGTGGAAGACATCCTGAAGCTGTCGCGCAAGGCGCAGAGCCACCATGAGCCGATGCAGCTGGGTTCTTTCCTCAGCGAGTTGAAGGCCGAATTCGACGAGACCCACCGGCTCGACAGCAAGATCCTGTGCCTGGGCGGCATGCGCGAGGTCTCGGTGCGTTTCGACCCGCTGCACCTGCGCGAGGTGGTGCTGAACCTGCTGAACAACGCCGTGCGCTATGCCAGCGGCACGCCGGCCAGCATCCGCGTGTTCACCGTGCAGGCGGCAGGCCGGCCGCTGGAACTGCATGTGCAGGACGATGGCCCGGGCATTTCGCCGCAGGTGCGGGCCCACCTGTTCGAGCCTTTTTACACCACTTCCAGCAAGGGCACCGGACTGGGTTTGTACCTCGCGCGTGAATTGTGTTTGAATAACGATGCCATGCTCGATTACGAACACCGTTTCGATGCCGGCGTGGATGAGGGCGGCGCACGCAAATCGAGTGGCCGCTTTGTTATTACTTTTGCGAGATTTGCATGACTTCTCCACGTGTGCTGGTCGTTGACGATGAGGCCGACCTGCGCGAACTGCTGGAAATCACCCTGTTGAAGATGGGGCTGGACGTGGACAGCACCGAGACCCTTCAGCATGCGCGCCAGCTGTTTGCCGAAAACGAATACCACCTGGTGCTGACCGATATGCGCCTGCCGGACGGCCTTGGGCTGGAGCTGGTGCGCGACGTGTCGGGCAGCGGCAAGAACATCCCGATCGCGGTAGTCACGGCCTTTGGCAGTGCCGAGAACGCCGTGGTGGCGCTGAAGGCCGGCGCCTTTGATTATGTGAGCAAGCCGGTGCAGCTGGACCAGCTGCGCGTGCTGGTGCAGTCGGCGCTGAAGGTGACCGATAGCGCGCCGGCCGCCGCGCCCGCGCGCGCCCAGCAGCCAAGCCGTTTGCGCGGCAGTTCGGCGGCGATCCAGTCGCTGCGCGCGCAGATCGCGCGCCTGGCGCGCTCGATGGCGCCGATTGCCATCAACGGCGAGTCCGGCAGCGGCAAGGAGCTGGCGGCACGGGAAATCCATGCCCAGAGCTCGCGCGCGGACAAGCCTTTTATCGCGGTCAACTGCGGCGCCATCCCGGAAGCGCTGATGGAGGCCGAGTTCTTCGGCTACCGCAAGGGTGCCTTCACCGGCGCTGCCGAGGAGCGCGACGGCTTCTTCCAGGCTGCCAACGGCGGGACCCTGATGCTGGACGAGGTGGCCGACCTGCCGCTGGCCATGCAGGTCAAGCTGCTGCGCGCGATCCAGGAGCGGCGCGTGCGCAAGATCGGCGCCACCGCCGAAGAACCGGTCGACGTGCGCATCATCAGCGCCACCCACAAGAACCTGGAAAAGCTGGTGGAGCAGGGCTTGTTCCGGCAGGATCTGTTCTACCGCCTGAACGTGATCGAGCTGCGCCTGGCGCCGCTGCGCGAGCGGCTGGACGACCTGGAAGAGCTGGTGGACGCCATCCTGTCCCGGCTGGGAAGTTCCGAACACAAGGCAGTGCTGGCGCCGGGCGTGCTGGACGTATTGAAAGGCTACTCCTTCCCAGGCAACGTGCGGGAGCTGGAAAATATCCTGGAACGGGCGCTGGCGTTCTCCAACGATGGCGTGATTTCCGCCGAAGATCTGGCGCTCAAGGGCGGCAGCCTGCCGCCGCCTGCCGCCGCGCCGGCGCCGCTGCCATCTGCCGCGCCGGCAGCGCAGGAGGCGCCCGAGACGCCAGCCGCCGACGCGCAGCAGCCAGGCGCCGAGACGGTCCAGCCCGAAGCCCCGACCATGCCGCCGCTGCCGGTGCTGGATATCCTGCCGAGCAACCTGCCGGCCTACCTGGAAGCGGTCGAGCGCGAGATCATCACGCGCGCCCTGATGCAGACCAATTACAACCGGACCCAGGCTGCCCAGCTGCTGGGCATCAGCTTCCGCCAGCTGCGCTACCAGATGCAGAAGCTGAATATCCAGGACCCGGGCTGACTTGACCGGAACAGGCCGCGGGGCGCGCCGCCGCCCCGCTTGCGCGGATTCGACTATAATCCCCGTCCGCCGCGAAAAACACCTTGCATTGCTGTAGCGTTTTCGCCAATGCACAACCTCCTGCTGCGCCGCAACATTGCTTATTAAATCAGCAAAGAAAAAGCAGTGTTAGTGCTCGCTCACCGCCAATCGCCCGTAGTGATTGGAGAATGCAAAAGTCAATAAGAAATCGTGGTCGAAACGAAAAAATTTCACCTTGTATGATCCGGAAGCGGTCACTACAATTAGTGGACGGAATTCGATGGTTCACTAGATATAGTGGTCATAAACAAATACTGAATACGCGGAGCATAAATGCAATCTACTCAAGACATTTCCACCACTCAGGCGCCTCAAGTGCCTGTTTCCGCTGGCGAAACCGCTGGCGGCGTCGCTGTTTCCGCTAGCCAAATGGCCGACTACCGCATCATCCGCCGCAACGGCGCCGTGGTAGCGTTCGAGCCATCCAAGATCGCCGTGGCCATGACCAAGGCTTTCCTGGCAGTGAACGGCGGCCAGGGTGCGGCTTCCGCCCGCATCCGCGAACTGGTGGAACAACTGACCAAGGACGTGGTGGCAGCCCTGATGCGCCGCCAGCCAGCCGGCGGCACCTTCCATATCGAAGACGTGCAAGACCAGGTTGAACTGGCCCTGATGCGCTCGGGCGAACACGACGTGGCGCGTTCCTACGTGCTGTACCGCGCCAAGCACATGGAAGAACGCCGCCTGAAGAAAGAAGCGGCCGGCGCCACCGCCACCGCTGAACCGCAGATCAACGTCACCGAAAACGGCGTATCCCGTCCGCTGGTGATGCAGGAAGTGCGCGACCTGATCGGCGCCGCCTGCAAGGGCCTGGAAAAGCACGTCGATGCCGACGCCATCCTGGCCGAAACCGTGAAGAACCTGTACGACGGCGTGCCGGT
>JBCNPK010000082.1:0-11083 GCA_039593355.1 Pseudoduganella sp. | reverse complement strand
CTTTAGTCACGCGGGATGCGCGACGCTGACCGAAGACAACCTGAACAGCGGAATAACCATCCACTTCAGGAGTTTTGATTTGCGCAACACGGTTGTTCGATACGTCCAACACGGTGACTGGGATCGAGTCCCCGTCATCGGTGAAGATGCGCATCATACCAACCTTGCGACCGAGGAGGCCAAGGCTCATTTTTTCTCCATTCCCACCTACGATTGGGCGGGGCTTTGTTTAACTACAAAAAAAGATACGGGCATAAAAAAGACGAACCCATACCGAAGCCGGCTAGTGTACCGAGAATTTCCTCTTGACGCAACAGCTTTGTACGAGGTATGTCAGTGTTTTCACCATGGCGCACCCCGCGCCGGCTTCGCGCTACGCTTGTCCGGTTATCAGGAGGTCAAAATGGACAAGATAGCAAGCTCAGTAATGACGGCGCTATGCCTCGCCAGCGCCGTTCCCGCATGGGCGCAGACCCATGCACTCGACGGTTCCGTGTATTTTTCCGACCCGCAGGTCACGGCCGTCGCGATCGACCCCAACGGCCCGGCACCCGGGGTGACCCAGACCACGCGGCCTTTCGCCCATCTAACCAGCAGCCTTTGCTTCCCGCCGGATTTCTGCCAGCAGCAGGGCGCCGACCAGGGGGCCGACGACCCGGCGCCGCTCGTCCTGCATACCTCGCTCAACTACCTGAATAGCTGGACCACGACCCAAGCCCAGGAGCCAGGGCTGACCGGCCTCGCCGCCCATATCGAAGAATTTTCCCATGGCGTGCAGCGCGACACCATGTCGGCCGATGCCGTTTATTCCGTGCCGAACTTCGACGTGGCGCCGAATACGCTTGCCACGTTTACCATCCGCTTGCATGGCGCGCTCAGCGCTGCAAGCGACGCCTTCCCCGACATCGGCGAGTTGCTTGGCGAGACCCAGTTCCTGCCCTCCGACCCCGTCCAGTGGCAGCCCACTTACTTCAGCCTGCAGCTATCGACGGTGCCTCAATCGTTCGACCGCCTGATCGTGGCCACCTTGCGCAACGATACGGCGGACGTCGAGAATGTCTGGTGGTACCTGCACTCCCGCCTGGACTTGCAGCTGCTGCCGGCCGTGCCGGAACCCGCCCACTGGCTGATGCTGCTGGCCGGCCTGGCGCTGCTGCTGCCCAAGGCCGGCCTCATACCGAAATCCGTATCGCCGCAGCAAAAAATGTGATTGGGATTGCACTATTGCCCCTCCTAAGCTGGGTGCACAACCATTACAAGGGGAGACTTCATGAAACACTTTCTGGCAGCCTGCTGCCTGGCTTTGTACGCCCTCGCCACCCAGGCGGCAACCCTGACCGGCCTGCAGAACGCCCACGATCCGGGCACCATCACCAAGGACGGCGACACCTATTTCAACTTCACCACCGGTACCGGGATCTGGTATTCGACGTCCACCGACCTGATCAACTGGCAGGGCGGACCGGGGCCGGTGTTCACCACCTACCCCAGCTGGATCGCCAACAAGATTCCCAGCTTCAGCGGTTCGTTCTGGGCGCCGGACGTGATCCACATGAACGGTTACTACTATATTTACTATTCGGTCTCGACTTTCGGCACCTCCAGCTCGGCGATCGGCGTGGCGCGCTCGGCCTCGCTGAAGAATCCCGCGTGGACCGACCTTGGCATCGTGGTCGAATCGTTTGGCGGCAGCAGCGAGATCAATGCCATCGACCCGGCTCTGTACCGCGATCATGACGGCAAGGTCTATATGAGCTACGGCTCCTTCTTCGGCGGCATCGGCCTGGTCGAGATCAACCAGTCGACCGGCAAGCCGGCGGGCAACATCAGCAAGATCTGGGGCGGCGGCGGGCAGGATATCGAAGCGCCCTACATTACACGCGATGGCGGCTACTATTACCTGTTCGTCAATCGCGGCGCCTGCTGCAAGGGCACCAACAGCACTTACTACGTTGAGGTGCAGCGCGCCACCAGCATCACCGGCCCCTATTCCGGCACGCGTACCGTGCTGCCGAACGTGGACGGCAAGTACAAGGGCCCCGGCCATATCGGCGTGCTGAAGCAGGATGGCTGCAACTTCGCCTCCATCCACTATTACGACCTGAACGACAACGGCAACGCCAAGCTCGACATCCTGCGCATGACTTACAGCGGCGGCTGGCCTGCGCTGACGCGCAACTTCACCGATTTCTCCGGCTGCGGCGGCATGAGCGACGGTCCCTACGTGATCAGGTCGCGCCTGAGCGGCAAGGCGCTGGCGGTCGCCAATGCATCCAGCAGCGACGGCGCCATGGTGCAACAGCAAACCTATAGCGGCGGCCGGCACCAGCAGTGGTACCTGATCGGCCATGGCGACGGCCAGTACAGCATCATCAATGCGCTCAGCCTGCGCAGCCTGGATAACTGGCAGAACTCCACCACCGCCGGCACCAATATCGCGCAATGGTCGTACTGGGCCGGCAACGGCCAGCACTGGAGCTTCGCCAGCCCCGCCAACGGCTGGTACACCGTGAAGAACCTGCTGAGCGGCTATGTGGTCGACGTGCAGAACAAGAGCACGGCAGAGAATGCGCAGATCATCCAATGGCCGCTGAATAACGGCAGCAACCAGCAATGGAGCTTCACGCGTCCATAGTGGCGCTCACCCAAGCTGCTTCGCGCTACGCTTGGCCGGTGATGGAGGATCGATCATGAAGACTTCGCACCGGCTTACAACTGCAGTTGTGGCGGCGTTCTGTGTTGCCGCCACCTCGCCCGCATGGGCCCAGACGCGCTTCCTTGACGGCGCGGTTTCGTTTTCCGACATCCGGATCACGGCGACAGCGATTGACCCCAATGGCCCTGCGCCCGGCGTGACGCCGACGCGTGCCCCACGCGGTTACCTGCACAACGAGCTTTGTTTCATCCCCGCTTCCTGCCAACAGGTGTATCTCTACGACGAGCCTGAACGTCCGGGCAGCACAACCATGCCGCTGCATTCGTCCATCGACTACTTTGGCAGCAAGTCCACAGTCGACGTGACGCCCGATGCGACCTCAGCCACCGAACATGTCGAGTTCACCGAAGGCACGCGACAGAACAAAGGGCAAACGTCGACGGACCTCTTCCTTCCTGGCTGGGAAGTGCTGCCGAATACGCTCGCCACCTTCAGCGTACGCCTGCACGGTGGACTCAGTGCAACCAATCCGGACTTTCCCTACTATGGCCGGCTGTATGCGTATTCCCAGTTCGTGCAGCCATATGGATTCGGCGAGCCGCAGTTCAGCCTGTTCGAGCTGTTTCCGAGTCCATGGGCCCAATCATTCGACCAGCGCATGAGCGCCTACCTGCGTAACGACAGCGACCAGGTCGAACAGGCCTGGTGGGACTTGCGTACCGGCCTTGAGCTGCAGCTGCTGGTGCCCGAACCCTCGTCCTGGCTGATGCTGCTGGCCGGCCTCGGTGTGCTGGCCATCGCGGGCATCGAGCGGCGGCGCAGCCTTGCCTGCGCCTGAACCGGCCGAAGCAATCGCCACCTGCTGCGGCAGCTTGATGCAACCCCGGAACACATCCGGCTGGCTGCGTCCCAGCCTGGCCTGCAGGATGTGCGCCAAATCCTCGTAGGCGGCGCTGCCGATGGACGGAGCGCAGGGCAGCGCCAGCCGATAAGCCGGCGCTGCGCCATGGCCCGCGACAGCCACCGCACGGTAAGCGCTGACCACCACAGCGGCCAGCTCGGTGCCGGGGCGCACGTCGAGTTGCCATGCTACCGTCTCGTAGCTCGCCAGCACCAGCAGCAGGCGCGCGCCGCGCTGGTCCAGCACCACCCGCACCGGCGCTCCCGGCTCGCCCGCCGTATAGCCGGACAGCACGACCAGCTCCGCCCCTTCGGCAAGAGCAGGCGTGAGCAGGCCGCCCGGGAGCATTACGCCGTCTCCGCCGGCACGGGCGCCGGGTTGTTCAAGTTGTACCAGTCGACCTTGCGGGTCGCGACCATGATGGCGGCCAGCACGGCGAACAGGAGGATCGCGCCGAGCATCAGGGCGTTGTTCTCCGAATTGAGCAGGCCGAAGAGGATGCCGTACAGGCCACACAAGGCGGCGCCAAATCCCACGCCGCGCTTCCAGTCATGCAGCACGTGCGCCAGGTAGTAGCCGATCAGCAGGATGCAAGCGGCGCTGGCGGCGATATAGGAGGCGACAAAGGCATAGTGTTCGGACAGGCTGACCAGCAGCAGGAAGAACAAGGCCAACGCCAGCCCCACCAGCAGGTACTGCACCGGGTGGATGGGCAGGCGCTTCATCACTTCGAACAGGAAGAAGGCGGCGAAGGTCAGCGCCACGAACAGAAGGCCGTACTTGGTGGCGCGGTCGGCCATCGAATACACGTTGACCGGCTCGATGAAGCTGGCCTGGATCGTGTCCAGCGGCGCCAGGTTGGCATTGCCCTGACCCGCCGCCTGCTCACGCTGGCGCAGCTGCGCCTGTGCCTCGCTTGCCAGCGAAGAAATGCGCCACACGGCCTGGAAGCCTTTGTCGCTCAGGTTGTATTGCTCCGGCAGGAAGCGGCCGGTGAACTGCGGGTGCGGCCAGGGCGAGGACATCACGAAGCGGTTATTGCGCGCCAGCGGTACGAAGCCTTGGCTGTCCATCCCAGCCAGGTTCAAGTTGAAGCTGAAGGCCATCGCGCCGGGCGTCGCATCTTCCATCGCCAGCGTGGCGTGCAGGCCCTGGCGCGAAGAATGCAGTCCGGAGCCCTGCTCGAATTCGATGCTGCGCGTTCCCCACACCAGCCGCGGGATATCGCGCACGCCGCGCACGTCCGCCACGACCAGCGAGATGAATGGGCGGTCCGGCGTGATCTGCGAACCCGCCTCCGTGTGCGGCAGTTCGCTCATCGCAGGCAGGATGAAGTCCCCGCTGATCTTATGCGCGCCGTTGAACATCAGCACCTGGTGGATGCCGCGGTGGCGGCGCTCCGTGCCGAGGTTGGACTGCACCTCGAGCTGGTTGGGGAACACCAGATGCCGCGAATGCTTGCGGTAGCGTTTCGTTTCCAGCTTCCCGTCCTTGTCCTTCTCTTCGACGGTATAGACTTCGTCGTACGGCATGACCAGCACCGGCCCGTAGATTTGCTGCTCGCCGACCGAATCGGCGGCAATGCTGCGGGCCGCCTCATCGCGATAGGCGATGCGTTCGCTGATGGTGGACTGGATCATCGCCAGCGGTACGCCGAGCAACAGCATGAGCATGCCGACGAGGATGGCTTTGAAAAGGAGCTTCTTTTGCATGTTGGCGCTTCCTGTTGTTATGGTTGCGCCAGTGTAGGGAGCAATTATGCGTTGCCTATGCGTTCTGTGTGAAGCGGCAGCAACAGTGTGGCGCGGCAGCCGCCGCCCTCCCCGTTCGCCACCTGCGCGCTGCCGCCATGCAGCGCAGCGACTTCCCGCACGAAGGGCAGCCCAAGGCCGGTGCTCTTGGCGCCATCGGGGCGCGGCAGGGAATAGAAGCGTTCGAACAGGCGCCCTTCGGCATAAGCCGGGATGCCGGGGCCGGCATCGCTCACGCTGATCTCGACATGGCCGTCGCTGCGGCGCGCTGCCAGGCCCACCGTGCTGCCCGCCGGGGCGAAACCGATTGCATTGTCGAGCAGGTTGCCCAGGGCCTGGCGCAGCAGCAGGGCATCGCCCCGCAGTTGCAGGCCGGGTTCGGCATCGACCGCGAGCTGCAGCTGGCGGGCTGCGAGGCGTCCCTGGAAGTCACCTGCAACGTCCTGCAGCAAGCCAGCTGCGTCAAGCGGCACGGCATCGTCGATACGCTGCTGCTTTTCGACGCGTACCAGTGCCAGGAGTTTGTCGATCAAGTCGCGCTGGCGCGCGTTCTGCGCCTGGATGGTGGACAGGAATTGCCGGCGCTGCTCGGGAGGCATGTCTTCTTCCAGCAGTTCGGCGGCAGCCTGGATGGCGGCGATCGGGCTTTTCAATTCGTGTGTCAGCGTGTGCATCAGCGTCTCGATGTAGTCCTTCCCTTCGAGCTTGGCGCGCATGGCTTCCAGCGCGTGGCCGAGGGTACTGATTTCGCTGCTGCCCAGCTTGGGCATGACGGCCTTGCGCCCGGCCTGCACCGCCTCCACGAAGACCATCAGTTTGTTGACGGTGCTGGCCATGCGCCAGGTGATGGCAACGCCGATCAGCAGCGACAGCCCAAGCAGCAGCGCGCCCCATTTCAGGATTTTGCGCTGGCTGCGCTCGATGAAGCCTTGCACGCTGGAGATCGGCTTGCCGACAGTGAGTACGCCGATGATGCGGTCGCCGTCGCGCACCGGCGCGGCGACGTACATGACCAGGCTGCCATATTCGCCTGGCACGTCGCTCGACATGCGGGCGCCGTATTTGCCGCGCAGCGTGAGGTAGACGTCGTTCCAGCGCGAATAATCCTGGCCGACCGCCTTGCCCTCGGAATCGAAGCGCACGATGCCTTGCGCATCCGTGATGGTGATGCGGTTGCCGGCATCGCGGCTGGCGGCGGCGATCTTCGCCAGCAGGGCCCGCGCGGATGCGCCTTCTTTCATGTCATCGGCAACGATATGCGCCAGCAGTTGCGCTGTGTCGACCATCGCAGCTTCCAGCGTGGAGCGGGCGCCGGGCTTAACTTCCTGCACGAAGATGTTGAGCAGAAACCAAGCGGCGAGGCCGACGATCAGGAAGTATCCAAGCAGGATACGCAGACCGATCTTCATGAACCGGGCTGCAGGCTGTAACCCATGCCGCGATGGGTCTGGATCGGATCGGCGCTGTCGTTGATGACCCGCAGCTTGGCACGCAGTGATTTGATGTGTGCATCCACTGTGCGGTCCAGCGTGTCCGGGGCGTCGCACCAGACGCGGTCCATCAACTGGGCGCGCGACAGCACGTGGCCAGGGTGCTCGACCAGGGTTTTCAGCAGCAGGTATTCGTAGCGCGTCAGGTCCAGTGCCTGGCCGGCATACAGGATGCGCGCTTCGGCGGCGCGCAGCTCGAAGGCCGGGCTGCCCGAGGGCGGCGGTGTCGCGGGCCGCGCGCCCGCGCGACGCAGGATCACGCGCACACGTGCCACCAGTTCGCGCGGCGAGAACGGCTTGGTCACATAATCGTCGGCGCCAATTTCCAGCCCGACGATGCGGTCGATTTCGTCGCTGCGCGCGGTGAGGAAAATCACCGGCACGTCGGAGAACTGGCGCAGGCGGCGACATACGTCCAGGCCGCTGATGTCCGGCAAGCCGACATCGAGGATCACCAGGGCCGGCGCCAGTTCACGCGCGGCACCCAGTGCCTGCTCGCCCAGCGTTACGTGATGCGGGACGAAACCCTCTTTGCCGAGGGCGAAGGCGATACTGTCCGCAATGGCTTGTTCGTCTTCGACGATCAGGATTGTCTTTTCGCTCATGCGCCGCAGTATAGCGCGGCTCGCATCAATTTTTCTGGCTGTCGTCGCCGGCCGCCTTGTCGGCGGCTTCCCGCGCTTTTTGCTGGCTTTCTTCCATTGCCTTGACGGCATCCTTTGCCTTGTCTCGCTGCGCACCCATGGCCTTGATGTCCTGGGCGGCCTGGTCGGCCGGATTTTTCTTGCCGCAGGCAGCCAGCAGGGCCAGCACGGCGATCACGATCATCCGCTTCATTGTCGTCTCCTGAAAAAAAAGGGCCGGACATTGCTGTCCGGCCCCCATTATGGCCTACGCCATCAAGATCTTAGAACTCGTAGGCAGCGGACGCGCCGAAGGTACGGAAGATCGGGTTGGTGAAGCTGAAGCCGCTACGGTATTTCACGGACTGGTCCTTGTCGAATACGTTGTTGACGTATGCGATCAGGGTCACATGCTTGATACCGCGGTAGGTCAGGTTGTAGTCCACCAGTTTAGGCGGCTTGACCTTGCAGTTCTCAGCCGACACCTTGTTGTCGTCGCACCAGGTTGGGGTGCCTTCGTTGTTGTTGCTGTAGGAGCCGGCGAAGCTGAAGGTCACGCCGTGTTCCCATGCACCCATCTTCAGCGAAGGACGCACGTTGAACACCAGGCGCGAACCCAAGTCCCAGGTACCGAACTGGTTCATGCCCCACTTGTCGGCACCCACGTCGTAGGCCTGGTAGTTCTTGCGGTACTCACCGTCCAGGGAGATGCCGTAATCGCCCACGCCAGCGATCTTGCCCTTATGCGAAGCGGCGAAATCGAAGCCGGAGGTGCGGGTCTTGCCGCTGTTGACGTATGGGTTGTACAGCAGGCCCAGCGAACCAACGCCGCCGAAGTCCAGCGTGGTACCTGGAGCGTACTTCTTAGCCAGGGCGATGAATTCGTTGTCGGCAGCGGTGCTGTCGATACGAACCAGCTGGCCGGCTTTCAAGGTCGCTTCATTGCGCAGGACTTCGGTCGTGCTGCGGGTCGCGATCTCATCCTTACGCTCGATGTTGTAGTAATCCAGCGAGAACCAGGTGTTCTTGATTGGCTCCCAGAAGATACCAGCGGTGAAGGTCTTCGAAGTTTCAGGCTTCAGATCCGGGTTCGAGGTGACGAAGCTCGGCACGCCGGCCAGGCAGTCGTTGTTGAACAACTGGTTGGCACGTTGCTTGTCGACGGTAGTGGCACCAGCCGCGCCTTGCACGATCTTGTTCAAAGCGGTAGCGGTTGGGCAACGGCGTGGGTCTGGAACGTTGGTAGCGACCGAGCTACGACCCAAGCCGTTACCGGTTTCCACGATGTTCGGTGCGCGGAAGCCGCCGGAAGCGGTGGCGCGCAGCATCAGGCTGTCCACTGGGCGGAACTGCAGGCCCAGCTTAGGCGAAACGTGGGCTTCGGACTTGCTGGTCTTGTCGACGCGGGCAGCCGCGGTCAGGTCCAGGTTCTTCAGCAGAGGCGCCTTGGCTTCGGCGAACAATGCGCCTTGGGTCACGGAGTCGTCAACCTGCAGGCCGAACACGGAAATCACCTGGCCATGCAGCACGTTGTCCGAGCTGGCCATCTGGTAGTGTTCCTTGCGCAGGTCGAAGCCGACAGCGAAGCCCAGTGGGCCTGCCGGGAGCTGGAATGCTTCGCCGCTCAGGGTACCGTCAACGAAGGTGATCTTCGACTTGCCGGCGGTGGTACGGATCGGGAACATGGCTTCCAGCAGTGCCGGATCGTTCGGCTGGTCAAACTTGTAGGTGCCTTTGACGATGGCGTCGGTGTAGCCGGTGTAGCTCAGGGCGCGGGTAGCCTTGGTGGCTTCCGATTCCATGTGGCCGACAGCGGCTTTCCAGTCGTAGTCGCCGAGGGCGCCAGCCAGACGCAGCATGATGCGGTTCTGTTCGGAGTCGGTCTTGTTGAAGTTGAAGCCGTTGCCGGTATCCATGAAGCGGTAACGCAGCTCGGTCGCAGCAGTGCGTGGCGTCTTCACCCCGGTCGTCTGATTGTAGGTGTAGTTGTATGGATGTCCAACCGGCAGTTTTGGATAAGAATAAGGCCCTACCATCTTGCCGCCGACTGCGTCATACCAGACAAAGGTGGACGAAGTCGAGTTACCGTTGCTGGTCTGGAACGGTGCAACGATGTAGTCGGTTTGTGCGCCGGCTGCGGTAATTTCAAAGTTGGCGTCAATATCGCCGCCAATCTTGAAGTGGGTGTTGCTCAGGAGCGCCCAACGCTTGTTGTCGGTAGTCTGGCCAGCGTATGGCAGCTGGTTCCACTTGCAGATATCCTTGTCCGCGTGGTCAACGTCGGTTGCTGGGCAAGGCTTGCTGCCGGCGTTGACTGGCACACCGCCAATCATCAGGTTGCCGTTTGGCGTGTAGGTGCTCTTGGCATCCCAGGTCGAACGGCCAGGGGTGGCGCGATGCCAGTCGGGAACCAGGCCCTTGCTGGACAGGTCGCCGGTGGTCCAGCCGTCGGCCTTACGGCCTTCCACGGCCAGGTAGGTGTTGAAGCCGTCTTTTTCCACGTCGCCGAAGCCGAACAGGCCGGATACGGAACGGGTGCGCTGGTCAGCAAAGTGCTGGGCTTCGGAGTAGTTGGCTTTGAGCTTGATGCCAACGTAGTCCTTGCGCAGGATGATATTGACCACGCCTGCGATAGCGTCGGAACCGTAGGTCGCCGATGCGCCATCCTTCAGCACTTCGATACGCTCGATCGCTTCGGCAGCGATGGCGTCCAGGTTGGTGAAGTTTTCTTGCGCGCCGTCGGCCAGGCCGTACGGAGCAATGCGGCGGCCGTTGACCAGGATCAGGGTCGCGACCTTGCCCAGGTTGCGCAGTTCGATGCCGGAAGAACCGGTGGCGAAGCTGCCGGAGCTGGCGGTGGCGGAGTTGATGTTGGTGTCGATCGCGGCGATCTGGGTCAGCACGCCCAGGGCCGAGGTTTGGCCGGTGCGCTCGATATCGGCGCGGGTCAGCGTGGTGATGGCGCCGGCGGCTTCGCGCGCGCTTTGCTTGATGCTGGAACCGGTGATTTCAACGCGCTGGATCTTGGTTTCCGCTTCCTGTGCGAAAGCCGGGGCGGCGAAGGCGACTGCCAGTGCGGCCGCGATTGCGCTCTTGTTCAGGTTATGTTTCTGATTCACAAATACTACTCCCGTGGTTGTGTGACTTACTTTTTTTTTAGAAATGTAAAACCGTGAATCATAAAGTAAAAGTTAGTGTGAATGGTAACTTTTACGAGTAAATCTCTCGAAAATCCTCAAATCTGCAACATATAGTTATTGCATATTTGACAAAATGCCAAAGAATATTTTCCATTGCGCAATATTTTCGAAAGCTTGTCCAGCTGAGCTCTTTCGCTTGAATTGCATGGGCGAAAAAAAACCCGCCGAAGCGGGTTTTTCCTGTCTTGCGACGAAACCGGGATTACTGCAGTTTGATTTCGACGTCCACGCCAGCTGGCAGGTCCAGCTTCATCAGGGCGTCAACGGTCTTGTCGGTTGGATCCACGATGTCCATCAGGCGCTGGTGGGTGCGGATTTCGAACTGGTCACGCGAAGTCTTGTTCACGTGCGGGGAACGCAGCACGTCGTAACGCTGGATACGGGTTGGCAGAGGAACTGGGCCTTTTACCACGGCGCCGGTGCGCTTGGCGGTGTCAACGATTTCCAGTGCGGACTGGTCGA
>JBCNPK010000081.1:0-13221 GCA_039593355.1 Pseudoduganella sp. | reverse complement strand
CAAGACCGCGCCGCACTTCCCGATCTACATGGACTACTCGGCCACCACGCCGATCGATCCACGCGTTGCGGACAAGATGATCCCTTACCTGCGCGAACAGTTCGGCAACCCGGCCTCCCGCAGCCATATGTACGGCTGGACGGCGGAAGCGGCGGTGGAAGAGGCGCGCGGCCACGTGGCCGCCCTGGTCAACGCAGACCCGCGCGAAATCATCTGGACCTCCGGCGCCACCGAATCGAACAATCTCGCCCTGAAAGGCGCGGCCAACTTCTACAAGTCCAAGGGCAAGCACATCATCACGGTCAAGACCGAGCACAAATCCGTGCTGGACACCGTGCGCGAACTCGAGCGCCAGGGCTTCGACGCCACCTACCTGGACACCCAGGACAATGGCCTGATCACCATCGAACAGCTGGAAGCGGCCGTGCGTCCGGACACCATCCTGGTCTCGGTCATGCTGGTAAATAACGAAATCGGCGTGGTCCAGCCGATCAAGGAAATCGCCGCCTTCTGCCGCAAGAAAGGCATCATCTTCCACTGCGACGCCGCACAGGCGACCGGCAAGCTGCCGATCGATGTGCAGGACCTGAAGATCGACCTGATGACCTTCACCGCGCACAAGACCTACGGACCGAAAGGCGTGGGCGCCCTGTACGTTTGCCGCAAGCCGCGCGTGCGCATCGAAGCACAGATGCACGGCGGCGGCCATGAGCGCGGCCTGCGCTCGGGCACCCTGCCGACTCACCAGATCGTGGGCATGGGCGAGGCCTTCCGCCTGGCGAAAGTGGAGATGGATTCCGAGATCGAGCGTATCCGCGCGCTGCGCGACCGCCTGGCCAAGGGCCTGCAGGAAATCGAAGAAACCTACGTCAACGGCGACATGGACCACCGCGTGCCGCACAACCTGAACGTGAGCTTCAACTTCGTGGAAGGCGAGTCCCTGATCATGGCCGTGAAAGACCTGGCCGTCTCCTCCGGTTCCGCCTGCACTTCGGCTTCGCTGGAGCCATCCTACGTGCTGCGCGCCCTGGGCCGCAGCGACGAACTGGCGCACAGCTCGATCCGTTTCACCATCGGCCGCTTCACCACCGAACAAGACGTCGACTTCGCCGTCGAACTGCTGAAAGGCAAAGTGGGCAAGCTGCGCGAACTGTCCCCACTGTGGGAAATGTACAAGGATGGCATCGACCTTTCGACCATCCAGTGGGCAGCGCACTAATTACAGAATCTAAGGGAGCATCAACATGGCATACTCGGAAAAAGTCCTCGACCACTACGAAAACCCGCGCAACGTCGGTTCCTTTGAAAAGGGCGACGAAACCGTCGGTACCGGCATGGTCGGCGCACCTGCTTGCGGCGACGTGATGAAGCTGCAGATCAAGGTCGGCGCGGACGGCAAGATCGAAGACGCGAAATTCAAGACCTACGGCTGCGGCTCTGCAATCGCCTCCAGCTCGCTGGTGACCGAATGGGTAAAGGGCAAGTCGCTGGATGAAGCGCTGGCCATCAAGAACACCCAGATCGCGGAAGAACTGGCGCTGCCGCCAGTGAAGATCCACTGCTCCATCCTGGCGGAAGACGCCATCAAGGCAGCCGTGAACGACTACAAGGCCAAGCACGGCGCCTAATTGCGCACGGAGGAAGTATGGCAATCACCCTGACCGAAAAAGCAGCCAAGCATATCAACCGCTACATCGAGCGTCGCGGCAAGGGCATCGGCCTGCGCTTTGGCGTACGCACGACCGGCTGCTCCGGTCTGGCCTACAAGCTGGAATACGTGGACGAAGTGGCGCCCGAAGACCAGGTCTTCGAGTCGCACGGCGTGAAGGTTTTCGTTGATCCGAAAAGCCTGCCGTACATCGACGGCACTGAGCTGGACTTCGCCCGCGAAGGCCTGAACGAGGGCTTCAAGTTCAACAACCCGAACGAGAAGGACGCATGCGGCTGCGGCGAAAGCTTCCGCATCTAACATCGTGCAGAACCACTTCGAACTCTTCCAGCTTCCCCAGCAGTTCGCCGTTGACATGGCGGCCCTGGACGCGGCCTACCGCGAAGTCCAGAGCCGCGTCCATCCGGACAAGTTCGTCAACGCCACCGATGCCGAAAAGCGCGTCGCCATGCAATGGTCGACCCGCTCCAATGAGGCTTACCAGACCCTGAAGAATCCGCAGAAACGCGCGCAGTACCTGTGCGAGCTGAACGGCGTCGATTTGAAAATGGAATCCAACACGGCCATGCCGTTGGAATTCCTGATGCAGCAGATGGAGTGGCGCGAAGAGCTGGCCGAAGCGCGTTCGGGCAAGGATGCAGAACTGCTCGACAAGTTGGACGGCCAGTTGCGCGCCGCCCGCAAGGCGCAGTTGGCGGAGATCGAACAGCATTGCAATGGCGGTGACTATCACGCCGTCGCGCAGGGTGTGCGCGCGCTGATGTTCATCGAAAAATTTGGCGAAGAAGTGCGCTTCGCTTACGACGCCATCGAGGCGTAAAAGAACAATACAGGTTTCACCATGGCTCTTTTGCAGATTTCCGAACCGGGCATGTCGACCGCCCCGCACCAGCACCGCCTGGCAGTGGGTATCGACCTCGGCACCACCAATTCGCTGGTAGCGACCGTCCGCAGCAGCATTCCAGAAGTGCTGAACGACGAAGACGGCCACCCGCTGCTGCCTTCCGTGGTGCGCTATCTGCCGAACGGCCATGCCAACATCGGCTACAAAGCCCAGGCGCACCAGACCACCGACCCGAAGAACACCATCGTATCGGTCAAGCGCTTCATGGGGCGCGGCTTGAAGGACATCGCCTATGCCGAGAACCTGCCGTATGACTTCGTCGATGCGCCCGGCATGGTGCAGCTGAAGACCGTGGCCGGCGTGAAGTCGCCCGTCGAAGTATCGGCCCAGATCCTGGCCACCCTGCGCCAGCGCGCGGAAGATTCCCTGGGCGACGACCTGGTCGGCGCCGTGATCACCGTGCCAGCCTACTTCGATGAAGCGCAGCGCCAGGCCACCAAGGATGCCGCGCAGTTGGCCGGCATCAACGTGCTGCGCCTGCTGTCCGAACCGACCGCCGCGGCGATTGCCTACGGCCTGGATAACGGCTCCGAAGGCATCTTCGCCGTCTACGACCTGGGCGGCGGCACTTTCGACATCTCGATCCTGAAATTGTCCAAAGGCGTGTTTGAAGTGCTGGCCACCGGCGGCGACTCCGCCCTGGGCGGCGACGACTTCGACCACCGCCTGTTCTGCTGGGTGCACGAGCAGGAAAAACTGGCGCCGCTGTCGGACGAAGACACCGCGACCCTGATGGTGAAAGCGCGCGAAGCGAAAGAACTGCTGTCGACCAAGCCTGAAGTGACCATCGACGCCGTGCTGCGCTCGGGCGAAGAAGTCCACCAGCGCATCACTCCTGAAATTTTCGCCGACATCACCAAGCACCTGGTTGCCAAGACCATGAATGCAGTGAAGAAGGCCCTGCGCGACGCCAACGTCGACGCCGACGATATCGACGGCGTGGTCATGGTCGGCGGCGCCACCCGCATGCCCCACGTACAGCGCGCGGTAGGCGAATACTTCCACACCATCCCGCACGCCAACATCGACCCGGACAAGGTCGTTGCGCTGGGCGCCGCCATCCAGGCCAACCTGTTGGCCGGCAACCGCGCTGCCGGCGACGACTGGCTGCTGCTGGACGTGATCCCGCTGTCGCTGGGCATTGAAACCATGGGCGGCCTGGTCGAGAAGATCATCCCGCGCAACTCCACCATCCCGTGCGCCCGCGCTCAGGAATTCACCACCTTCAAGGACGGCCAGACCGCGCTGGCGGTGCACGTGCTGCAAGGCGAGCGTGAGCTGGTGAGCGACTGCCGCTCGCTGGCGCGCTTCGAACTGCGCGGCATTCCGCCGATGGCGGCTGGCGCGGCGCGCATCCGCATCACCTACCAGGTGGACGCGGACGGCCTGCTGTCCGTCTCGGCGCGCGAGCTGCGCTCCAACGTGGAAGCCTCGATCACCGTCAAGCCATCCTACGGCCTGGGCGACGACGACGTGGCGCGCATGCTGTCCGAATCGCACACCGAAGCGGAAGCCGACATGAAGGCCCGCGCCCTGCGCGAAGAGCAGGTGGAAGCCGAGCGCATCATGCTGGCCACCCAGTCCGCGCTGGACGAAGACGGCGCGTTGCTGAGCGACGAAGAACTGGCAGCCATCAAGGCCCTGATGGCCGCCACGATGGACGTGCTGGTCAAATCCGGCAGCGGAGAAGCCGACCACTACGCGGTGAAAGCCGCCTACGAAGCCCTGGCCCAGGGCACCGAAGAATTCGCATCGCGCCGCATGGACCGCAGCGTGCGCAGCGCACTGGCCGGCAAGACGCTGGACCAGGTTGTTTAATCGACTGAGGAATAGAAGTGCCACAAATCGTCATCCTGCCGCATGCCAAGCTGTGCCCTGAAGGCGCCGTGATCGAAACCGAAGCAGGGAAGTCCGTGTGCGACGTCCTGCTGGAGAACGACATCCACATCGAACACGCTTGCGAGAAATCCTGCGCCTGCACCACTTGCCACGTGCTGGTGCGCGAAGGCTTCGACTCGCTGAACGAAGCGACCGAAACGGAAGAGGACCTGCTGGACAAGGCCTGGGGCCTGGAAGCGTGCTCGCGCCTGTCCTGCCAATCCATCGTGGCCGACGAAGACCTGGTCATCGAAATTCCGAAGTACACGATCAACCACGCCAGCGAAGGCGGCCACTGAGCCGAGGTGCACCATGCTGAAATGGAGTGATGTCACGGCGATCGCCGAAGCCCTGTACGACAAGTTCCCGGACGTTGACCCGACGACCGTGCGCTTTGTCGATCTGCACAACTGGATCGTCGACCTGGAAGACTTCGACGACGACCATAAGCGCGGCGGCGAAAAAGTGCTGGAAGCGATCCAGCAGGCGTGGATCGATGAAGCGCAATAAGCCAGCAGCTGGGCCGCTGCCCACCACTGTCACCGACATCCCTGAAGTCAAGCCCGGCCAGTCGGTCGCGCTGCTGCAGGAGCTGCACATCCTCACCCGCGACGGCAAGCTGAATCAGGACAGCCGCCGCAAGCTGAAGCAGGTCTACCACCTCTACCAGTTCATCGAACCGCTGCTGAACGACGTGCGTTCGGCCAAGGGTTCCGTATCGCTGGTCGACCACGGGGCAGGGAAGTCCTACCTCGGCTTCATCATCTACGACCTGTTCTTCAAGGCACTGGGCGACGACTCGCACATCTACGGCATTGAAACCCGCGAGGAACTGGTGGCGCGTTCCGAAGAACTGGCGCGCAAGTTCGGCTTCCCCGGCATGAGTTTCCTGCCGCTGTCGGTGGCCGAATCGACTACCTCAGACAAGCTGCCGGAGCAGGTCGACATCGTCACCGCGCTGCACGCCTGCAATACCGCCACCGACGACGCCATCGACTTCGCCCTGAAGAAAAAGGCCAAGCACATCGTGCTGGTGCCATGCTGCCAGGCCGAAGTCGCATCTGTGCTGCGCAAGAACAAGGGTTCTTCGCTGGGCAAGAACGTGCTCACCGAATTGTGGCGCCACCCGATCCACACGCGTGAATTCGGCAGCCAGATCACCAATGTGCTGCGCTGCCTGCAGTTGGAATCGCACGGCTACCAGGTCACTGTGACGGAACTCGTAGGCTGGGAGCATTCGATGAAAAATGAGCTGATCGTCGCCACCTACAAGAACCTGCCGCGCCGCAAGCCTGCCGAACGCTTGAAGGAAGTCCTGTCCACCATCGGACTCGATGAAATGGGCGGGCGCTTCTACACCGGCGCGCCGGCCGCAACGCCAAGCGACGCCGAGGTGGCGCCGTGAGCACCGGCTATCCCGCCGGCGCTGGCGCGAGCCAAATCGTTGCCGCTGGCGGCGAACGCTGGATCGACCTGCGCAGCGACACCGTCACGCAGCCAAGCGCCGCGATGCGCGAAGCCATGTTCACGGCCCAGGTGGGTGACGACGTCTATGGCGACGACCCAACGGTCAACGCTCTGCAATCCTACGCCGCCGAACTTTTCGGCTATGAGGCGGCGCTGTTCGCGCCATCCGGTACGCAAACCAACCTGATCGCGTTGCTGGCCCATTGTGGCAGGGGAGATGAATACCTGGTCGGACAGGACGCCCACACCTACAAATACGAAGGTGGCGGCGCCGCAGTCCTCGGCAGCATCCAGCCGCAACCGATCACCAACCAGCCCGACGGCAGCATCGCGTTGCAACACATCGAAGCCGCCATCAAGCCGCACGATGTCCACTTCGCACGTACCCGGCTGCTGGCGCTGGAAAACACGATCGGCGGCAAGGTCCTGCCGCAGCAATACGTCGCGCAAGCCACGGCCCTCGCGCACGCACGCGGCCTGGCCACGCACCTGGACGGCGCACGCATCTGCAACGCCGCCGTCAAGCAAGGCATTTCCCTGAAAGACGCTGTGCAAGGTTTCGACAGCGTCTCCGTCTGCCTGAGCAAAGGCCTGGGAGCACCGGTCGGCTCCGTGCTGTGCGGCTCGCGCGCACTGATCGAGCAGGGCAAACGCTGGCGCAAGATGCTCGGCGGCGGCATGCGCCAGGCCGGCGTGATCGCCGCAGCGGGGCTGTATGCCTTGCAGAACAACGTGCAACGACTGTCGCAGGACCATGCCAATGCAGCCTGGCTGGCCGCACAGCTGACGAAAATCGGCGTGCTGCAAGTCAGCGTGCCGCAAACGAACATCCTGTTCGTCACCATGCCGCGCGAAGCCTGCGAAGGCCTGAACGCCGCGCTGGCAGCGGAACGTATCCGCGTCTCGATGGCGCCGACGCTGCGCCTTGTGACCCACCTGGACGTCTCGCGCGCCGACCTGGAACACGTCGCCGCCGTATTCGCCCACTACTTCAAGCAATAATGAACAACGAAGACAACACGGTCCGTCTCGCCAAGCGCGTGGCGGACATGGTCCCATGCTCGCGCCGCGAAGCGGAAAACTACATCGAAGGCGCTTACGTGATGGTCGACGGCGAACTGGTCGAAGAACCCGGCGCCCGTGTAGCCCCCGGCCAGGAAGTCACGCTCGCGCCCGACGCGACCCTCCTCGACATCGCTCCCGTCACGATCCTGCTGAACAAGCCCGCCGGCGCCGACCCCTTGGCTTGCCTGCAGCCGGAAGCGCGCAGCAAGGACGCCCAGCGCGTGCGCTTCCTCAAGCGTCACCTGCGCAATCTCACGCCTTGCCTCGCGCTGGACAATCTAGCGAGCGGCCTGTTCGTGTTCACGCAAGACTTCCGTGTCGCGCGCAAGCTGGTGGACGAAGGCGCAACGGTGGAACAGGAACTGATTGTCGACGTCGAAGGTGAAATTGCCGACAACGGCCTCACGCTGCTTAACCAGGGCGCCGGAAAAGTCAGCTGGCAAAACGAGCACCGCCTGCGTTTCGCGGTCAAGCCGCCGAAGCCAGCCCTGGTCGCCAAGCTCTGCGCCGACGTCGGCCTCAAAGCCACCGCAGTCAAGCGCCAGCGCATCGGCCGCATTTCCATGTCCGGCCTGCAGCCAGGCGAATGGCGCTATCTGCAAGGCTACGAGCGCTTCTGATTGCGCCAACAGCCCAGCCCGTGTCCCACCTTGGGGTCACACCCGAAACGAGACACGGGCTCATCGATATTAGGCTGAGCCCGTGTCCCGAAACGGGTGTGACCCCAAGGTGGGACACGAGCGCTAGCGTAGGGTGGCATACCAATCAGCCTTCGATAAACGGACACAAAGCGGCCGCAGTCGATGGATTCGACAGCACGTTGTTGTGCCCAGCTTCGGGCAGGATCACAAGCCGTTTGCGCTCGGCCGGCGAGGCATCGAACACACGCTGCGACATGGCCGGCGGAGTGGTGCTGTCCTGTCCGCCCGCCAGCACGAGCAGCGGCGACTTGATACGGGCCGCGACCTTCACGTTATCGACCGCACCGAGCGCCTCGTCCACCTTGAAGGTGATGAAGGGCTTGAAGTACCAGGGCAGCGAGTTGTTGGCCCAGTCCAGGGCGTTGGTGGCGGTATTTTCCAGCACCACTGCGCGTACCGGCCGTTCCTGCGCCACGCCTGCGGCGACAAAACTGCCAAGCGACTGGCCGAGCACGGCCACATTCCCGGGGAAACGCTCTGCGAGCGAGTCGTAGACCGCGACGCCATCGCCTGCCATATTGGCGATCGTCGGCATGCCGCTGCTGCGGCCGTAGCCGCGGTGATCGAAGATGGCGACGTTGACCTTGCAGCGTTCCAGCGCAGCCAGCACATGCTTGCCGCTTTCATCGAGATGGAAGGCATTGCCGCCAAAGTAGAGCAGGGTGCGTTCGGCGCCCTCGCGCGCGACCAGGACGCCATGCAGCACGGCGCCGTCAGGCCGCGCAACTTCCAGCGGGGTGCCATGCGCGAAAGCTTGCTCCGGCAAAGGCTTTGCCTTGGTCAGTGCGTCCGGCCGGATGATCATGGATTCCTTGATGTCGACGGTCTTGCAACCGGCAAGGGCAAGCAGCAACAGCAGGGCAAGTTTATGCATGGAATGCTCCGTTTTTGATGATATGATAATCATATTACATTAAAAACTTATCGTAAAACAATAATGAAATGGATTCCGATGCTTCGGCTGGCGTTGCTGGCCTTTATCCTGGTGCAGTCCGCGTACTTCGTCATGGCCTGGCTGGTCCCGCATGGCGTGGTGCTGGCTGGCGTGCACATGGTGGTGACGCCGAAGTGGCTGACGGCTGATGTCGTTTCGACGTTGGCCCCTGGCCCGCTGGCGGTGGCAATGCTGGCCAACGCACCGGTCGCGCTGCTGACGGCCTACGCGGCCTGGCGTCTCAACGCCTTGCTGCGCGCCTTGCAGCAGGGCGCATTGTTTGCCGTTGCGACCATCGGCCACCTGCGCGCCTTTGCCGGCGCTGCGCTGGGCGCCTTGCTGTGGTCGGTAGTCGAAACGCTGTTGCGAGGCCTTGCCTGGCGTGCTCTCTTCGGCATCCAGGGGCACGTCAATATTGGCGTTTCGTCGGAGGAGCTGCTGGCCATGCTGGTCTGCCTGCTGTTCTTCCTGATCGCAGGCCTGATGCACGAAGGGCGCCGCCTGGCCGAAGAAAACGAGGGCTTCGTCTGATGGCAATCGTGATTCACCTCGATGTCATGCTGGCCAGGCGCAAGATCAAGTCGCGCGAGCTGGCGGCTTACGTTGGCATCACGGAGCAGAATCTCAGCCTGCTCAAATCCGGCAAGGTGAAGGGCATCCGTTTCGGCACGCTGGAAAGGATTTGCGAAAAGCTGCAATGCCAGCCCGGCGACATCATCGAATGGACGCCGGAGCCCGGCGGGGCTGCCATCGACGACGAAGGCTTGCTATGATGGGGGCATGGACAACGACTTCTGCCTTGTCCGCCGCTGCCTGATTCCGGCGGATGCCTTCATCCTGTGCGGCTGCCTGCGGGCGGCGGGCCTGAACGCTACCGTGATGGACGACCAGCATGTGCAGGCCGCCTTCCTCCTGGCGCCAGCCATTGGCGGTGCCCGCGTGATGGTGCCGGCCGACGAACTTGACCAGGCGCTGGAAGTGCTCGACGCATTCGAACGCGGCGAACTGGCGCTGGGCGATGACGACGACGTGGGCGAGGGCGCCCGCGTCTACGAATTCACGCCTCGCAAGTAAATACGATCGCCTGCATCTTTCCTTCAATCGCGCCGCTGCCGTATTTCCCGGTGAGTGCGGCGATGGCCGCATCGGTCGCTTCCTGCAGGCGCGCTGGGTCACGCGCTTCAATATCGGCCCGCAGCGGGGAGCCCTGGCACAGAGCGGTCGCTGTCGCTATGGCGGAATCGGCACGGCTGGTGGCGGCCACCAGTTCATGCGTGATGCTCTTCCTGGGCCAGCCGCCGCGCGCCAGTTCTTCCAGGATCACGTCGACATCGTGCCAGCCGTAGGGTATGCGCGCCAGGAAGCGCGGCGGGTCGTCGGGAAATACCTTGGCCAGGGCATGATTGATGGTGGCAGAAAAGTCGTTGTGGCTGATGCCGTCCCATACGTTGAAGCAATACAGGCCGCCGGGCTTCAGCACGCGGCGCGCCTCGCTGAAGCCTTTGGCCTTATCGGGAAAGAACATCACGCCGAACTGGCACAGCACCGCGTCGAAGCTGGCGTCGGGGAAGGGCAGTTCCTGGCCGTCGGCTTGCCGCCATTCGATGCGCGGCGAGTCGACCGCCTTGCGTGCCTGCTCCAGCATGGCGGGATTGAGGTCGGTGGCGACGATGTGCGCGCCGGGAATTTCCTGCAGCAGCTCGCGCGTGACTGCGCCTGTGCCGGCGGCAATTTCCAGGATGCGTGCGGGGCGCTTCCGGGCAGCGCGGCGCGCCATGTCGATGGCATAGGGCTTGAAGAGGAGCGGCACCATGGCACGCTCATAGGTTTCCGGGATTGAGCCAGTGAAGCTGCTGTCCTTGTCCATGGTTGCCTCCTTGTCCAAGTCCAGTATAGCGAGAGCTTAGGCGGCTTTGGAGGCTTTTTTCTCGGGTTTCGGCAGTTGGACCAGGCGGGTGCCGGTCATGCGGTCGTGCAGGAACTGGCGGTCCTTGTCGAGGAAGGCGGTCAGCGACCACAGCAGCACGCTGGCCAGCAGGGCGTACAGCTTGTGTTTATTGCTGAGGTCGGCGAGATAGGCCACCAGGATGCCCGGCAGCACCCACATCCAGCAGAACATATAACGCAACGCGGCGGTGCGTAATGGCAGATGATCGTGCCCCGGCTGCACCACTTTGATGCGCCAGGTCTGCATGGCCAGGGTCTGGCCCTTGCGCGTCCATTGGTGGATGAAATAAGCGCCCAGGATCAGGAAGGCGAGAAACTGGCGCATGTGCTCGACCACTGGAGCATGGCTGGCCTTGGTCGCGATTTCGAACGCCAGGAAGGGCAGGAACAGCGCGGCAAAGGCCAGCAGGATTTCATAGACCATCGAAATCAGGCGACGCTTGACGGTCGGAACAGCGTTATTTGCTTGCATTAGGAACGGCGTTTGGCGTGCTTGGCGCAGCAGTTGGAGCGGTGGCGGTTGCGCCGGCATCGGCGGCCGGCAACGTGGATGGGGCAGCGGCTGGCGCTGCGGGGGCGGCGCCAGCGGTACCGGCTGCGGCAGGGGCTCCAGAGGCGGCTGCGGCAGGTGCAACGCTTTGCACACTGCCTGGCGGCACAACCGCCGGCGAACCTTGCGGCAGGCCGATCGGCGCCGGTGGCACGGTGCCTGGCGGAACTGTGCCCGGCGCCGGCACCAGGCCCACGCCCTGCGCCTTCACGGGTGCCGGAGTCTTCACGGCAGCCTGGGTTGGGCTCGGCGTCTTGACGACCTGGTTTTTCTTGGCGGCGGCAGCTTCAGCCAGGGCGCGCTTGGCTTCCTCCGGCAGTTGCTGGTACTGCTCCCATTCCGCAGCGCGCTGGCCTGGCGGCATGGCTTTCTTCTGGGCGCGCGCAAAGTTTTCGCGTACGGATTTGCGTTCAGCCGGGGAAAGGTTGACCCACTCGCGCATCCGTTCCTGCACGCGCGCCTTCTCGTCCGGGTTCATCTTGGCCAGGCGGTTTGCGATGGAAATCCATTTTTCCTTGCGCACAGGGCCAAGTTCTTCCCACGTCTTTTCGAGCGGCGCCAAGGCTTGCTGCTGGGCTGGTTTCAGGTCGGACCAGTGCGGCTTTTCGCCCACCGGCTTGGCGGAAGCATCTGCGGTAGCGGAAGCCGAAGGGGCCGGCGCCGGCGCCGAAGCAGGGCGGCTCGCCAGCCAGACGACGGCAGCGACCACCACGCCAGCTAGCGCGATTGCTCCAGCAACCCATTTTTTGCTACCACCGACACTCGCCATACTTATTGCTCGCGGGTCTCGAGATAGGCGCCAAAGCCCTGGTCAAGGTAAGCGGACAGCGGCAGTTCGTCGGACAGCACGGCGGCGTCCATTTCTGCCAGTTCCTGCACGGTTTGCTGTTGTTCGTACTGGTACACGCCGACCATGCCGCCCAACACCAGCAGCAGAGGCAGGGCCACGCTGACCCGGTTGAACCAGGCCAGCTGGTTGGCGAAGAAGCCGGAAGCGCCGCCAGCCAGGGCCGGGGCGGTACGGGTCACGCGCACACGGGCCGGGGCGTCGGCCTTCTTGCGCTTCATCGCCGCCATGCGGGCGGCGGCCAGGCGATCTGTGGTCGAGGCTGGCAGATCGTCGAGTTTTTCATTCAGCGCGCGCCGCACGCTGTATGCGAAGTTGGTGTCGTCGGTGTTCATAACTTGATTCCCTTGGCTTTGAGCGATTCAGCGAGAGTGTGTGTTGCTCGTGAGCAATGCGTTTTTACGCTCCCTTCGGAACATCCCATCGCTTCGGCAGTTTCTGCTACGTCCATGTCCTGCCAGTAACGCATGAGGAACGCTTCTCGTTGACGCGCGGGGAGTTTTTGCACTTCTTCTTCAATAATCTGCAAGATCTGTGCCCGTTCTACCTGATCAGCACTCGACTCGGCCGCCTGGGAACCCTCTTCAGCCTCGTAGGATTCCAGTATATCAAAGTCTTCGTGCTCATCTTGCCCAGGGCCAAGACCGGAAAACAGGCTGACCCAGGTGTTACGGACTTTTTCTCTGCGGAAATAATCAAGGATGGTCGTCTGCAAGATGCGCTGGAACAGCATCGGCAGTTCGGCCGCCGGCTTGTCGCCGTACTTCTCGGCCAGCTTGATCATTGCATCCTGCACAATGTCCAGGGCGGATTCGTCCTTACGGACGGCATACACCGCCTGTTTGAAGGCGCGGCGCTCGACGCTTTCGAGGAAATCCGATAGTTCTTTGTCTGTGGCCATGCGTCGAAAAAGAGGGCTGCGCTATATCGCTAATCTGAACAATCCGGCATTTTAACAAAAAATGCAGAATAAGCTTGACCAAAATTGTGCAGCGCGGTAACGTTAAGGACGCTTTGCACACCACAAGGCTCCCCGGTTCTTCGGGACAGGCACACAAAGCCGTGTCGAAAAACCAGCTTTCTATTGTCAGCAGTTTGCTCTAACCCGTGCCACAAGCGCGAGAGGTAGGCTAGAAACCGCTGCAAAACTCCGGCCAAACGAGTTGCGTTTAGCACCGGCTTGTACTCCAGCTACGCATGGGGGAAGGGTCAGTGTGACCGCAGAAAGAAGGGAAGCTGAGAGTCGTGCACGGTGTCGC
>JBCNPK010000080.1:0-16023 GCA_039593355.1 Pseudoduganella sp. | reverse complement strand
TTTGAACGTGTCAGCCAGATTTTGAGTCGAGTAAGTCCTTCCACCCACTGTCCCCGGTGGCATGCCCACCGGCTTTCGGGCGACGCAGACGCCCGCCAGGCATCCTTTAGTTTTTCCGATTCACCCCTGTATTCGTCCATGCACAGGCGTTGCCTTCGCGTGGGCGTATCCCTTTTGAGATTGAGATCCTGATGCCACTGCCAAAACTGCCTAGCAAGCCAGCCACCCTGCTGTTGGCTAAAGACTACCCGAAGGCGAGCGGAGCGAATCCGGTTCCCTTCCCTACCGAAGAAAAGGCAGCACCTGCGCCGAAGAAAGCGGCGCCTAAAACTGCTGCCAAAGCAGTCAAAGAACCAGCCGTCGTAGCCAAAAAGGCTGCGGCAAAAAAGACACCCGCGCTGAAGTCGGTCAAGCTGCCGGACGACGTGCCGGCCCCGCCGCGCACCAAGGCCGCGCCGCAGGCCCGCGCCAAGGTCACGCCGATCAAGGCCGACGCGCCGCATCCGGCCAAGCACAAGGCCCACGAAGTGGTGCTCAAGTCCGCCATCAGCCGCAAGGCCGACGTATTGGGCAGCACCAAGCTGTTCGTGCTCGACACCAATGTGCTGATGCACGATCCGTCGTCGCTGTTCCGCTTCGAGGAGCACGATGTCTTCCTGCCGATGATGACGCTGGAAGAATTGGACAACCACAAGAAGGGCATGACCGAAGTCGCCCGCAATGCGCGCCAGGTATCGCGTACCCTCGACGCCTTGATCAGCAACACCGACGACGACGACATGGAAACCGGCATCCCGCTGAACAAGCTGGGTAACAAGGATGCCAAGGGCCACCTGTTCTTCCAGACCAAAGTGCAGGTAGCCGACCTGCCCGAAGGCCTGCCGCAAGGCAAGGCCGACAACCAGATCCTGGCCGTGGTGCGCTCGCTGGAAGCGGAACAGCCGGGCCGCGCCGTGGTGCTGGTGTCGAAAGACATCAATATGCGCATCAAGGCGCGCGCCCTCGGCCTGCCGGCGGAAGACTACTTCAACGACCACGTGCTGGAAGACACCGACCTGCTGTACTCGGGCATCGTCCAGCTGCCGGACGACTTCTGGAACAAGCATGGCAAGGACATGGAGTCCTGGCAGGAGAACAAGCACGGCCAGTCGAGCACCTTCTACCGCGTGACCGGCCCGTTCATCCCTTCGCTGCTGGTCAACCAGTTCGTGTTCCTGGAGCCGAACAACGGCGAGTCGCCGTTCTACGCCCAGGTGAAGCAGATCAACGGCAAGACCGCCGTCCTGCAAACCCTGCGCGACTACTCGCACAACAAGAACAGCGTCTGGGGCGTCACGGCCCGCAACCGCGAGCAGAACTTTGCGCTGAACCTGTTGATGAATCCCGAGTGCGACTTCATCACCCTGCTGGGCCAGGCCGGTACCGGCAAGACCTTGCTCGCGCTGGCCGCCGGCCTGGCGCAGGTGCTGGAGACCAAGCTGTATAACGAGATCATCGTCACCCGCGTCACGGTGCCGGTGGGCGAAGATATCGGCTTCCTGCCGGGTACCGAGGAAGAGAAGATGGGTCCATGGATGGGCGCCTTCGACGACAACCTGGAAGTGCTGAACAAGTCCGACGGCGAAGGCGGCGAATGGGGCCGCGCGGCGACGCAGGACCTGATCCGCTCGCGCATCAAGATCAAGTCGCTGAACTTCATGCGCGGCCGCACCTTCGTCAACAAGTTCCTCATCATCGACGAGGCGCAGAACCTGACGCCGAAGCAGATGAAGACCCTGGTGACGCGCGCCGGTCCGGGCACCAAGATCCTGTGCCTGGGTAATATCGCGCAGATCGACACGCCATACCTGACCGAAGGCTCGTCCGGCCTGACCTATGTGGTCGACCGCTTCAAGGGCTGGGCGCACAGCGGCCACGTGACCCTGGCGCGCGGCGAGCGTTCCCGCCTGGCAGACCACGCAAGCGACGTCCTGTAATTACATACCGATCAGCAGTTAAGCCCCGCCAAGTGCGGGGCTTTTTTTTGGTTCTTCACGGATTACCGGGAAACGTCGTACTTGTCAGTAGCAGTGGCATAGTTGGGTCAGACCCTTGGGTCTGACCCTGGTTTACCGGGTTCGAATTTCTAGACGTCCTGCTTCGCAGGCGAAAAGCCGGGTGGAATAAGTGGATTCAAGGATTGTTGGCGGACTTGCGTGCATGCCAGCCATCCAAACCAACCCGGTAAACCAGGGTCAGACCCAAGGGTCTGACCCGATCCGCAACAGCAACTGATTGTGGATACGCTTCCGCAAATCCGTGATGAACTTTTTTTATTTGCCGCGCGCCTTGCGCCAGATCCTGCGCACCAGCGTCCCCAGCAGGAACAGTATCAGGGTCCAGGGAATCAGGTAGGCCACGCCCGTCACCGCACTGGCAACACCTTCAGACAGGTTGCTGCCAAAGTCATCGATCGAACGCTTGACGGGCGACCAGAAGCTGCGCCTCGTATGCGACTGAATGGCGATATTCAGCAAGTCCATATTGACCCGCTCCATCAGGTGCGCTTCGGCGCCGGTGGCGTATTCCAGATTGCTCTGCACTGTCGACAGCTCCTCGGACAGCTTGATCAGCGTTTCCGGATTGTTGCCTACCTTGCTTTCCAGCGCCTCCAGTTTTTTTTGATAGTTGCGCAGCATTTCGAGGCGCTTGGCGTTGTCACGGATCGGCCCCTCTAGGTCTTCCGCCGCGGTATTGCGCGATGCGATCTCCCCGCCGGCCGCGGCGACGGCGATCAGTTTATCGACGCCGGCCCGTTTGATACGAACGCGGAGATGGGCGCTGGATTCGCGCCCACCCTCGATGCCGGACGCCAGCAGCGTGCAACGATTGGCGACATCCGCATTGCAGGCGCTAACCAGCTTGTCGAGCAAGGGCTTGACTTCCGCTTCCGGGGCATCAATCGTGACGCTGTGTTCGTATGCCAGGAATTGTTCGCGCACCGGCTCTTTCATGGGCGGCGGTGGCGGAGCACCTGCTGCCGCCTCGGCAACCGGATGGCCCGACGTGTACTGCTGGGGCTTTGAACACCCCTGCAGCACAAGCAGCAAAAGCATGGCAAGCACGCTTGACCTTACAATGGTGGCAAGGACTAAAGTAGGTTTACCCATAAGACGAAAGGATCTCCAAATGTACGAACTCACTGTAGAAAACATGACTTGCGGCCACTGCGTCTCGGCGGTGACGGAAGCCGTGCACAGTATTGACCCGGCCGCCTTTGTCGAAGTGGACCTGAAGGGCAAGCACGTCAAGGTCAACTCGACGGCAGCGCTGGAGCCGATCAAGGCCGCCATCGCGGACGCCGGCTACCCGGTCACCCGCGCAGTGGCCTGAGGCGCACGCCGCGCTCCAGCTCGGGGTAGTGACGGAACACGTCGTCCTCGTTGTTGGCAAGGCGGCGCCTGGAAGCCAGATAGGCCGCGATCCTCGGGCGCGCGGCCACCCGCCCCGCCAGCCGCATCAAACCCGGCCAGCGCTCCGCATATGCCTCCATCGCCTTGGGGAAGGCGTAGCGCAGCCCATCCAGCAGCTGGAACATGGAAAGGTCCACGTAGCTCAGGCGCGAGCCCACCATCCAGCCGCCGCGGCCCGGGTTGCTGCGCACCACCGTTTCAAAATAGTCGAGGTATTTGGGTATGCGCTCGACCACAAAATCACGCGCCCTCGCCCGCGACTCGCGCGCCTGCTCCTCGTAATACAGGTTGACGGAAATCGGGTGGTGCGTGTCGTGCGCCTCGCCCACGATGTCGGCAATGGTCAGTTGCAGCTGGTTGCACCACAGCCGCCCTTCTTCCGAACGCGGCGCCAGTTTGTGGCGCGCGCCAAGGAACATCAGGATATTGGCGGTCTGGCCGATCAGCAGCCTGCCCGCCTGCAGCACGGGCGGCGCAAAGGCGGCGCGGCCATCGCTGCCGCCTGCGATCACCTCGATCATCGCCTGCATGCCGCCCTTGCCGCGCGCGACGTCGACATATGGAACGTCGGCTTCCTCCAGCGCCAGCCGCACGAATTCGCCGCGGCCCTGGATCGTCGGCCAGTAGTAAAGCTTGTAAGGCTCCATCATTTCTCCTCCTGCGCCAGCAGCCACTGCTCGACGGCGCGCACTTCTTCGCGCGGATCGCCGCCTTCGGGCCGCACAACATAAAAGTCAAAACCGTCCAGCACCGGTCCAACCGGCGCCTCCAGCAGTCCCATGCCGATTTCGTCCCGCACCAACGGCAAGGCCGTCAGCACCACGCCCTGCCCGGCAATGGCGGCCTGCACCGCATGCGATTCTTCGGAAAAGCGTACACCGGAAGACGTGTCGAGCACCACGCCCGCGGCCCTGGCCCACTTTTCCCAGGTCTGCGCGCCGCGAAATCCGCGCTGCCAGTCGAAATGAATCAGCGGATGGCGCGCCACGTCGCTGGCCTTGCGCAGCTTCAGGCGCGGACTGGCGACCGGAGCAAACCCGGCTTGCATCAGCCGCCGCGCATGCAGGCCGGCGAAGTGCCCGGCGCCGCCGCGCACTGCAAGGTCGGCAGCGCCGCCGGCCAGGTCGACCGGCTTGTTGCTGGCCTGGACATTGAGTGCGATATCGGGATGGGCGGCGTTAAAGCCCGCCAGGCGCGGCACCAGCCAGCGCGCGGCAAAGGCCGGGGTCGTCGACAGCGTGACGCTGCGGCGATGCTCGCCCCGGAGGCGCTCAACGCCGGCAGCAATGGTGTCGAAACCGCTGCCGGCAGCCTGCAATAGGATGCGCCCCTCCGTCGTCAGTTCCACGGCCCTGGTCTTGCGCAGGAACAGGCGCACTTCCAGCGATTCCTCAAGTGCACGTACCTGGTGGCTGATCGAGGTGGCGCTGACTGACAGCTCTTCGGCCGCCAGCTTGAAGCTTTGCAGCCGTGCGGCTGCCTCAAAGCTGCGCAGCGCGGACAGGGATGGAAGACGGCGTCTCATGTTATTTACTATACATGAATCCAGTTCATCCATCCGTTGAGAATTGATCGTTTGTCGCAGGCCGTTTGCGGGCGCACAGTATGGCCATTGCAAACAATTTGGAGCACATATGACCACCATCCTGCATATCGACTCAAGCGCGCGCACGGGCCGTTCCGGCACCCATCCCCACGGCTCGCACACACGGCGCCTGGCGGCGCATTTCGTCGAGCGCTACCGCCAGCTCGATAGCGAAGCAAAAGTCATCTATCGGGACGTCGGCGCAGAACCGCCGGCACCGGTCAGCGGCAAGTGGGTGCACGCCGCATTCACGCTTCCGGCGGCGCGCGAACCGTGGATGGCGGAGGCACTCGCGCAAAGCGACGCCCTGGTCGACGAGCTGCTGCGGGCCGACATCATCGTTGCCGGGGTGCCTATGTATAACTTTGGTCCGCCGGCTCAGTTCAAGGCCTGGCTCGATAACATCGTGCGGGTTGGGCGGACGTTCGGCTTCGACCGCTCGCGGCCCGGCGAGCCGTATTGGCCGCTGTTGGCGGACGCGGGCAAGCAGCTGGTGATCCTCTCGTCGCGCGGCGATTACGGCTATGGACCTGGCCAGCGGCTGGAAAGAGTCAACCACGTCGAAAGCTCGGTGCGCAGCGTGTTTCGCTACCTGGGCGTGACGGAAACCTACGGCGCGGCCATCGAATACGACGAGTTCGGAGACGACCGCCTGGCGCAGTCCATCGCCGGTGCCGAACGCGCCACCGGGCAAATCGCCGAAGCCCTCGCTGCCCTGCGCGCCGCCGCTGCACGCCGCGTCGCCTGAGCGGCGGCGCCGGCCCTCCCGGCAGGATGCAGGCGGCTTGGCTATAATGGACCGATGCCCGAACTCCACACCATCTTACTGCTTGCCGCAGCAGGACTTTTCGCCGGCACGCAGAACGCGTTGGCCGGCGGCGGCTCCTTCATCACCTTCCCTGCCCTGCTGCTGGCCGGGCTGAATCCGGTGGCCGCCAACATGACGTCCACGGTCGCCATGTTTCCCAGCCAGGCCACCTCCGCCATCGCTGGGCGCAAATTCGCGGAAGGGGTGAGCGGCTTATCGTTCGCGCAGCTGTTCGCGATCAGCGTCGTAGGCGGCATTTTCGGCGCCATCCTGCTGTGGATCACGCCGCCGACCTTCTTCGCCAGGCTGGTGCCTTGGCTGGTGCTGTTCGCGACCAGCATGTTTGCCTGGGGCGCCTTCCGCCGCCAGCCGATCCATGCGGCATCGAGCATGCCGAAACCGGTCCTGGCCCTGGTCCAGTTCTGCATTGCGATCTACGGCGGCTACTTCGGCGGCGGCATCGGCTTCCTGATGCTGGCCGCGCTGACCATCGCCGGCCAGCAGATCCGCGCCGCCACCGCGACAAAGAACATGCTGGCGATGGCGATGAACGCCTCAGCCACGCTGATCTTCGCCTTCTCCGGCATGATCAGCTGGGCCGCCGCCCTTGCCTTATGCGCGGGTGGTATCGCGGGCGGCCTTCTGGGCTCGTGGCTGATCTACCGCCTTCCCCCGCAACTGATGCGCATCTTTGTCGTGATCGTGGGCGCAGTGCTTACCGTGTACATGTTCCTGCGCTGACCCCAGCGTTTGCAGGATCGGGCAATCGGGGCGGTCGTCGCCGTGGCAGGTCTTCGCCAGGCTTGCCAGCGTGTCGCGCATTTCGGTCAGCTCCACGATGCGCTGGTTGAGTTCCTCGACATGGCTCATGGCGATGCTCTTCACGTCCGCACTGGCGCGGCCCGTGTCCTGCCATAGCGACAGGAGGTCGCCGATCTGTTCCAGCGAAAAGCCCAGGTTGCGGGCGCGCTTGATGAAGCGCAGCGAGTGCAGGTCGTTCTCTCCGTAGATACGGTAGCCGCTCTCGGTGCGCGCCGTTTCCCGCACCAGGCCGATGCTCTCGTAGTAGCGGATCATTTTGGCGCTCACGCCGGATGCGGCGGCGGCTTGTCCGATATTCATCACTTACTCCTTCGAAGGTTGCCAGCGGCGCAGCAGCAGCGCATTGCTGATCACGCTGACCGAGCTGAATGCCATGGCGGCGCCGGCCAGCAGAGGGTTCAGCATGCCCAGTGCCGCCAGCGGAATCCCTGCCACATTGTAGATGAAGGCCCAGAACAGGTTCTGGCGAATCTTGCTGAAGGTGCGGTGCGAGATATCGATCGCATCGGCCACCAGCAGCGGTTCCCCGCGCATCAGGGTGATGCCGGCGGCGTTCATGGCGACATCGGTGCCGGTCGCCATGGCGATGCCGACATGGGCTGCCGCCAGTGCAGGCGCGTCGTTGATGCCGTCGCCGACCATCGCCACGCGCTTGCCTTCCGCCTTGAGGCGGGCGATGACGGCGGTCTTGTCGGCCGGCAGGAGATTGGCCTCGACCTGGCCGATGCCAAGCGCTTGCGCCACCGCTTGCGCGCTGCCCTGGTTGTCGCCGGTCAGCATGACGGTGGCAATGCCGCGCGCGTGCAGCCGGTCCACCGCCGCGCGGGCATGCGCCTTCGGCTGGTCGGCGAAGGCCAGCAGGCCGAGCAGCCGGGCTTCGCCAGCGCCGGCTGCGGCCAGCCACGAGATCGTATGGCCTTGCGCTTCCAGTTCAACGGCGCGCTGCTGCAGCGGCGCCAGGTCGACACCGCGCTCGGCCATCAGGCGACCGCTCCCAAGCAGCAGGTCCATGCCATCGGCTTGCGCCGCCAGGCCCCGTCCTGCCAGCGTCGTCACCGCACTCGCGGTGAGCGCAGGCAGGCTGTCGGCAGGTGCGGCATTGCGAACTGCAGCCTCCGCATCGAGGACGGCGCGCGCCAGCGAGTGTTCGCTGCCGCGCTGGATGGCGGCGGCCAGCTGCAAGGCGCGCTCGCGCGCAATGCCGTTCGGCTGCAGCTGCGCCAGCACCGGCCTGCCCTGGGTGAGCGTGCCCGTCTTGTCGAACACCACGGTATCGACCTGGCGCGCCATCTCCAGCGCCTCGGCATCCTTGATCAGGATCCCATGCCGCGCCGCCACGCCGGTGCCGGCCATGATGGCAGCTGGCGTCGCCAGTCCCAGTGCGCATGGGCAGGCGATCACCATTACCACCACCGCATTGATCAAGGCCTGCTCGGCGTCCCCGGACCACATCCACCATCCCGCAAAGGTCAGTACCGCGATCGCCAGCACCACCGGGACAAATACCGCCGCCACTTTGTCGACCAGCTTCTGCACCGGCGCCTTGGCCGACTGTGCGTCCTCCACCAGCCGGATAATCCGCGACAGCATGGTTTCAGCACCTGTCGCGCTGGTGCGTACCAGGAGCAGGCCTTCGCCATTGATTGCGCCGCCGGTCACCCGGTCGCCCGCATGCTTGGCGACCGGCAGGCTCTCGCCTGTGATCAGGGACTCATCGACATGGCTGGCGCCATCGATCACCTCGCCGTCCACCGCTACGCGCTCGCCCGCGCGGATCACCACAATATCGCCTACCCGCACCTGTTCGATCGGCAGGTCGGCATCCGGTTCGCCGTCGCGCCGCACGCACGCGGTCACCGGCCGCAAGTCCTGCAAGGCACGGATTGCCGAGGCAGTCTGTCGCTTGGCGCGCGCCTCCAGCCACTTGCCCAGCAGGACCAGGGTCAAGACCACCGCCGACGCTTCGAAATACAGGTGCGACATGCCTTGGGAAGGCGAAAGCGCCAAATAGACACTGAGGCCATAGGCCGCCGTAGTGCCGAGCGCCACCAGCAGGTCCATATTTCCGGCGCGGGCTTTGACAGCCTTCCAGCCGGCGCGGTAGAAGCGCGCACCGAACACGAACTGCACCGGCGTCGCCAGCAGCCATTGCAGCCATGCGGGCATCATCAGGTGCACCCCCAACCATTCCGCCACCATCGGCACCGCCAGGGGCGCCGACAGCAAGGCGGACAGGATGACGGCCCAGCCTTCGGAGAAGCGCGGCGCGGCATCGGCCGCCGGTGCGGCCAGTTCGCTGGCGGCATAACCGGCCTTGCCGATGGCCTGCTGCAAGGCGGCAAACGCCACCGGCGCATCGGAATCGACGCGCGCCGTTTCGGTTGCCAGGTTGACGGCGGCATGCGCCACCCCCGGTACCGTGGCCAGCGCTTTCTCGACGCGGCGCACGCAGGACGCGCAACTCATGCCTTCTATTCGGACCGTTTGCTGAAACTGACTCATGGATACTCCCCGCCTATGCTCTGGCGACCAGTATCAAGTATCCCACGATGGGAAGGTCAAGAGTTTTTTCGATTACCAGGTATAGCCGACCCGCAGCGTCAAGCGGCTGCGGTCGTCTTCCGGCATCTGATCGGAACGCACCACCCTGCCATAGTCGAGCTGCATGCTCGAGCGTTTGCCGGTCAGTATCCTCATCCCGACGCCGACGCTGCCAACGCGGCCGCTGCGCAGTTGCCCGGCATAATTGCGGTTATAGCGAATGTAATTGCGGTCGTAGAACATCAGGGCGCGGCAATTGCGCAGCAGCGAGGCGCACACATTCGGCGAGTACAGCTCAAGATTGCTGCCGATGCCGCCATCGCGCAGCACATCGCGGTCGCGCATCATATTCAGCGAGGTGAACACTGTGGGCGCCAACGCATCCTGCAAGGTCAGGTCGCCCGAGTTATATTGGGTATTCAGGCTGGCGCGCACCTGCCAGTCGCGCGGCAACGATTGGGTCATGCTCGCCGCCAGGCGCAGGGTGACGTTATTGCTGTTGGGATTGCCGGGCCAGTCGGACAGCCTGGTCTGGCTCGCGCTGAGGTCGAACATCGTGGCCGGCGTTTGCTCGCGCTCCCGCGCCGCTCGCAGGGGATCGGCTGCAAGGTTTCCACAGGCTATGGCCAACATGGCCATGCCCACCAGACGAGGCGCGGGGCTGTTCATTTTCGTTCTCCCGGCAAACATCCTGCTTGAACGCCGAGCAATGGATCTTGCTCTAAGTTTAGGACGGGATGGCCTAAGTGACAGCTTTATTTTACTCCCGTGGGCCCGCGCACGGTTGAGTGTTGCTTATTTGGCGCTATCATTGACAAAATTAAAAAGTAGACAAGAAAAGGGAAGTGCTGTGAGCGATACCGAGCAATTGCAGCTGTACCGTAAGCTGCAGGAAGTGAGCACGCGGATACACGCCGCGTGCGGCCTCGACGGGCTGATGGCAAGCGTTCCTGCCGACCTGTGCCATCTGTTCGACTGCGACCGTTGCCAGCTGTTCGTCATGGACCAGGAGAAGGACTATCTGGTATCGCGCGAGTCGCGGGTGGCGGTCACGCCGGGCAGCATCCCAGGCTATGTGGCGCTTACCCAGCAGGTGCTCGACATCGGCGACGTCTACGACGACGCCCGATTACGCGACATCTCGCCCGAACTGCAATTCCAGCGCGGGCCCGACCAGCGCACCGGCTATCGCACGCGCCAGGTCCTGGCCGCGCCCATCACCGACGCGCAGGGCAAAGAGCTGCTGGGCGTGATCCAGCTGGTGAACCCGCGCAGCGGACAGCGTTTCAACGCCATGCAGCGCGAGTGCCTGCAAGCCCTGTGCGAGACGCTGGCGGTCGCTCTGGCGGCCCGCCAGTCTGCGCGCTTCGCCGCCGCAGCCGGCGGCGCCAGGCCTGCCCGCGCACACAACGCGGCCGAGGCGGATGCCGCCGCCGCCCTGGCCGAGAAAATCATCACCGAGGCCTGCCGCCTCGACGCCTCCGACATCCACATTGAGCCGCATACCGCGCGCGGCATCACGGTGCTGCGCCTGCGCCGCGACGGCGCCCTGCAGCCCTACGCCGAAGCCGCGCTGGACCTGCACGCGCCCCTCGTTGCGCGCCTGAAATCCATGTGCGGCCTGCCGACCGCGCCCGCCAACCATCCTGTCGAAGGCAAGCTGTTGTTCCGCGAATTCAGCCAGCTCGACGTCGAACTGCGCGCCACCTTCATCCCCTCCGCCGGCGGTGCGGAAGACGTGGTGCTGCACCTGTTAAGCAGTGGCGCGCCGATGCCCCTGGAACGCCTGGGCATGACGCCTGCACTGCAGGACCAGCTGCGCGCCGCGATCGACGCCACGCACGGCCTGTTCCTGCTGTGTGGGCCAGCCGCTTCCGGCCGCACTACCGCCCTGCACTCGCTGCTGCTGCAGCTGGAGCGCAGCGACGCCAAGGTCTGGACCATCGAAGAGCCGGTGGAAATCCTGCAGCCCGGCGCCCGCCAGGTGCCGGTGCAGCGCGATACGGGCACCGACTTCGCCGCCGCCCTGCGCGCCGTGCTGCACGCCGATCCGGACCAGGTGGCGATCGGGGATATGCGCGACAGCGGCACGGCCGCCCTGGCCGTCGACGCCGCCCTGAGCGGACGCATGGTGCTGGGCTGCCTGCCCACCGGCAGCACCACCGACACGATCAGCCGGCTGCACGAGATGGGCTGCGAGCGCTTTGCCATGGCCGACGCCCTGCTTGGCGTGCTGGCCCTGCGCCTGGCCAAGCGCCTATGCGAACACTGCAAGCTCGGCTACCAGCCGGGCGAGGCGGAGCTTGAATTGCTGCTCGCCGAATACAGCGAGGAACTGCAGAAGACCGAGGCCTGGCGCGCCGATCCGCGCGCTGCCAAACTGCGCGTCGTCAACGGCTGGCGCGAGCGCCATGGCGACGCGCGCGGCGCCTTCACCCTGTACCGGCCGGTCGGCTGCAAGGATTGCAGCAAGGGCTACAAAGGACGCATTGGCCTGCACGAACTGCTGACACCCGGCGAGCAAACGCGCCAGCTGGTGCGCGAGCGCGCCACGGCGCCGCAACTGCGCAATGCCGCGCTGGCCGAAGGCATGCGGACTTTGAAGATGGACGGTATCGAGAAAATACTGGCCGGCCTGACCGACGTGAAAGCTGTAAGGGGCGCACTGTGATTTCCCATGTATTCCTCGGCGTGAACGATTTCGCCGCCGCCTACCGTTTCCATGCAGCCGTCATGGCTGCGCTTGGCCATGCGCAGCGCTTCCGCGACGACAGCAAGCCTTGGGCCGCCTGGCAGCCCGCCGGCGGCGGCCGTCCGCTGTTCATCATCGGCCGCCCTTACAACGGAGCGCCCGCCGATCCGGGCAACGGGCCGATGACCGCCTTGCTGGCGCCGTCGCGCGCGGCGGTCGACGCCGCACATGCGGCGGCGCTGGCCAACGGCGGCATCTGCGAAGGCCCGCCCGGCTTGCGGCCGCAATACCATGCCAACTACTATGGCGCCTACTTCCGCGACCCTGACGGCAATAAGGTCGGCGTCTGCTGCCACGACCCCGTTTAAAGCTTCTTCTCGAAACAGGCCGCCGCCGGGTTGCCGGTGTAGCGGCCGAAATTCTCGATGCGCCGGTAACCGTGCGCCAGGTAGAACTGCACGGCGCGGGTGTTCACCAGCCGTGTTTCCAGCCTTAGTGCGCGATAGCCTATCCGGCGCGCCTCCGCTTCCAGCCAGCCCAGCACGGCGCTGCCGACACCCTTGCTGCCCGGGCGCGCGTACATGCGCTTGATCTCCGCGATGCCTGCATCGCATTCGCCGTGCGCCGCCATCGGCCGCAACGCGCCGCAGCCGACGGCCCGGCCGTGCGCATCGCGTGCGACGGCGAACCGGCCCGCCGCGCCGCGCGCATCTTCGACGGTGAACTGGGTGCGGCCGCTGTCGCCGGTGATTGCCTGCAGCGTCGCGTCCAGTTCCGCCATCAGTGTGGCCGATTCGGGTTCGCCCGGATCGGCCGCCGCCACGCGCGGCAGCAGCTTGTACATGAAGGTGGTCGCACCGAGGCGGCCATCGGGCATGGTCGCGAACTGGGGAATTTCGCCGCAACGTTGGTAGCCAAGCTTGAGATACATGCCCTCGGCCGGCTCGCCGGTGCAGGTATCGAGCACAATCAGGCTGCGCCCCAGCGAGCGCGCCATCGCCTCGGCATGCCGCAGCAGTGCCTGGGCCAGGCCCTGGCGGCGCGCCCGCGGATGCACCAGCATCTTGGACAACTCGGCGCGGTGGCGGCCATTCGGCATGCCGGCCAGCACCAGCTGCAAGGTGCCGTCAATCTTCCCATGAGCGCCGTGCACAACGAATAAGCGCCGCTCACCGCGCTCCACGGCGCCGTGCAGGCCAAGCCAGAAAGCGCGCGCCTCCTCATGCGGGCAAGGCAGTTCGAAGCCGACGCTGGCGCCGGCCAGCACGCACGCCCGCAGCACCTCGGCCAATTCATTGGCATGCGCCAGCAGGCCGCTGCCATCCAGTTCGTCTATGGTTCGCATATCGCAATCAGGTAGTGGGCCTCATGCGGGCCGGGACAGGAAAAGCGCGTCGCACCGAACAGGTGGAAACGCAGACAGTCGCCCTTGTGCAAGCGATGCGTAACGCCATCGATGGTGTAATCGAGCACGCCGGACAGCATCCACATATGCTGCTCCAGGCCGCGCACCGGCGGCTGCGCGTATTCGATCACGGCGCCGGGCGGCAGGCGTCCTTCGATCATCTCCGCCGCGAAGCCGCGCGCCGGCGGCGACACCATGCGCCGCACGAAACCGGTCGCCGGATCGTGCCATTCGGCCTGTTCGTCGCGGCGGATCAACTGCACCGGCGCCTGCTCCACTTCCGCGATCAGGCGCGACATCGGCATGCCGTACACAGAGCACAGCTTGCCCAGCATCTCGGCCGTCGGGCTGCTTTCACCGCGCTCCAGGCGCGACAAGGTGGCGCGGCTGATGCCGCTCCGTGCGGCCAGTTCCTCCAGCGACAGCGCACGCTCCTCGCGCAACACGGCCAGGCGCCGGACCAGCCGGCCTTCAAATGAATTTCCCATATGAGGGACAATATCTCAAATATGAGATGCGTGCAACGAAAAAAAAAGGAGGCGCAAGGCCCCCTTTCTTGAACGATCACTTACATGATCTTGGTGCCAACCCACCAGCCGATCGCCGCGATAAACGCCGAGGCAGGAATGGTGAAGATCCAGGCCCAGACGATGTTGCCGGCCACGCCCCAGCGCACTGCGGACATCTTCTGCGACGAACCCACGCCGACGATGGCGCCGGTGATGGTATGGGTGGTCGACACCGGCACGCCCAGGCCGGAGGCGATCAGCACAGTGATGGCGCCGCCGGTCTCGGCGCAAAAGCCGCCGACAGGTTTCAGTTTGGTGATCTTCTGGCCCATGGTCTTGACGATACGCCAGCCGCCGAACAGGGTGCCGAAGGAAATCGCGGTATAGCAGGACAGCACGACCCAGAACGGAGGCGCCTTGTCGCCTGCCGCAACATGGCCGCTGGCGATCAGCAGCAGCCAGATGATGCCGATGGTCTTCTGCGCGTCATTGCCGCCGTGCGACAGCGAGTAGCCCGCCGCCGACACCAGCTGCAGGCGGCGGAACCAGCCGTCCACCTTGCGCGGCGTCGATTTCACGAACACCCAGGACACGATCAGCATGATCAGCGAACCAAGCAGGAAGCCCATCAGCGGCGAGATCACAATCCATTCCACGGTCTTGAGCAGGCCGTCGCTGTTCAGGGTGCTGGTGCCGCCCTTGGCCACCGCCGCACCCACCAGGCCGCCGATCAGGGCGTGCGAGGACGAAGAAGGAATGCCGTAATACCAGGTGATGATGTTCCACACGATGGCGCCCGACAAGGCACCGAACACCACGTAGTGGTCGACGATGTGCATGTCGATCGTGCCTTTGCCTACCACGGCGGCCACTTTCAGGCCGACCACCCAGATGGCGACAAAATTGAACACGGCCGCCATGGCGACGGCGGCCTGCGGCTTGAGCACGCCGGTCGACACCACGGTGGCGATCGCGTTGGCGGCATCGTGGAAGCCGTTCATGAAGTCGAAGGCCAGCGCCATCAGCACCAGCATGCCGACGACGTAAATGCTGATTTGGATGGAATTCATTTATGCGTTCTCAACGATGATGCCTTCGATGATGTTGGCCACATCTTCGCAACGGTCGGTCACGGTTTCCAGGATCTCGTAGATCGCCTTCATCTTGATCAGGTTGCGCACATCCGGTTCGTCGCGGAACAGCTTGGACATGGCCGCGCGCATCACGTGGTCGGCGTCCGATTCCAGGCGGTCGATCTCTTCGCAGATGCCGACGATCTTGGAGGCGTTGTTCATGTTCGACAGCAGGGCCACGGCATCCTTCACCTTTTCGGTGCAGGCCAGGACCAGTTCGGCCAGGCGCTTCGCTTCCGGCGTCACGGAGTGCAGGTCGTACAGGGACACGGTCTGGGCCGCGTCTTCCATCAGGTCCAGGATGTCGTCCATCTTGGTGATCAGCTTGTGGATGTCGTCGCGGTCCAGCGGGGTGATGAAGGTCTTGTGCAGCAGGTCGACTGCCTGGTAGGTGATCTTGTCTGCCTGTTTCTCGATGCTTTCAATGGCGTGCACGCGATTTTCCAGGTCATCGAAGTTAGCCATCAGGCCCAGCATCTCTTTGGCGCCCTTCACGCACAATTCGGCGTGCTGGTTAAACATGTCAAAGAATTTGCCCTCCGAGGGCATCAAGCGTCCAAACATTTTTGTTCTCCGTTGGTTGATTCGTTGGTACTGCAGCATAGCCACCCAGCGTGGCCAGCCTGGTAATCAGTCGCCTTGGTAGATCGACAGGTTACCGGTGTAATTGCCAAACTTGGTGTATGCACCGATCCAGGTCAGGCGCACCGCACCGATTGGACCGTTACGCTGCTTGCCGATAATGATCTCGGCGGTGCCTTTATCGGGCGAGTCGGGGTTATAGACTTCGTCGCGATACAGGAAAATGATCACGTCCGCGTCCTGCTCGATAGCGCCGGATTCGCGCAGATCGGACATGACGGGACGTTTATTGGGACGTTGTTCCAGCGATCGGTTCAGCTGGGAGAGTGCAATGACGGGGCAATGCAGCTCCTTGGCCAGGCCCTTGAGGGAACGCGAGATCTCGGAGATCTCGGCCGAGCGGTTGTCGCCCGGCTGGCTGCCCTGCATCAGCTGCAGGTAGTCGACCACGATCAGGCCCAGCTTCCCGCATTGGCGGGCCAGGCGGCGCGCAC
>JBCNPK010000008.1:0-139589 GCA_039593355.1 Pseudoduganella sp. | reverse complement strand
GCGTCAGGAGTACAACGAGGAGCGACCGCACAGTACGCTGAGAAATCTGACACCGAAGCAATTTGCTGAAGGGTTATTAACCGTAGACTCCAGTTCGATGCCGTACTAAATTGGGTAGCAGGTCAAGCTGACAGGGCTGACCGTGATCGGCACCGCGTCCCGTCCGGAAACTGCCGAGTGGGTGAAGTCGCTGGGCGCGCACCATGTGATCGACCACAGCCAGCCGCTGGACCAGGAAGTCAGGCGCCTCGGCCTGCCGCCCGTCTATTACATCGCCAGCCTGAACGAAAGCGAGCAGCACTTCGCCGCCCTTGCAGAACTGGTGGCGCCGCAAGGCAAGCTGGCCCTGATCGACGATCCAGCCCATATCGATGTGCGCCTGCTGAAGCGCAAGAGCGTGTCCCTGCATTGGGAGTTCATGTTCACCCGTTCCATGTTCGAAACGGAAGACATGGCGCAACAGCATGCCCTGCTGAACGATGTGTCGCGCCTGGTCGATAGCGGCGTGCTGAAAACGACAGTGGGCGAACGCTTCGGCGCCATCAATGCGGCCAACCTGAAGCGCGCGCACGCCCTGCTCGAGAGCAACCGCGCACGCGGCAAGATCGTACTGGAAGGTTTCTAAGCTTCCGCGGCAGCGCGCGCGGCGTGTGCCGCCGCGCTCGCTTCACCGGCCTTCGCCATGGCGTGCTCCTGCTGGCGGATCGCCAGGGCGCGCCGGTCGTGGGCATCGACCGTATCGATCAGAGACTGCGACAGGCGGCAAGCCTCTTTGACGGTGGCATCGAAGCGTGCGCAGCCGCGCTGCAGCATGGCCGAGTGGTAGCCTGCTTCGGAGAACATGGCGCAGATCTCGACGCACAGGTCGCGCAGCGTGCGCATGGAGTCGCTGGCGCCCTCGATATCGCCGCGCATCCGCCGGTCCAGGTCAATGAATTCCGCGCGGGTCTTTTCGTGGACCGACATTTCCAGCACCGTGGCTGTCCAGCGCCCGATGCGCTTGGTGATGCGGCTGATATTGGAATTCTTCTGCCGCAGGATCACAGCGTATTCCAATGCCAGCAGCGAGATCGGCAGGCAGGCCAGGAAGGCGGGGATGCCGGCACGCCGCAGCGAAATTTCCAGCTTCTTGCACCGATGTAGCAATGACGCGATATTGCCGCCCAGGGAATGGTTGCGCATGGCCCGTCCTCCCGACAATCCGCCATGCGGAAGCAATGGCGCGATGTGCAAAGTATAGGCAGGCGCTTGCCCGCGCGGACAAGCCCAGGATTGATGCAGATTAAAGGTGGAGCGATTAGGCGCGGTTGAGCCAGGCTTGTTCGTGCTCGCGTTCACGGCGCCGGCGTTCGGCCGGCGAGTCGAAGTCGCGCAGGAACTGGATGTGCTTGCGTTCCAGCGCCAGCATCTCGCGCTCGATGGCGTCGACTTCCGCGCGGTCGGGCGAATGGTTCATGTAATTGGCGCGCTCGCGGCTGATCCGGTCCTGTTCGTCCTGGATGGCTTGCAGGCGCGCTTCACAGCGCTGTACGGTGCGGCGCATTTTCTCCGGGGTCAGGCCCTGCTCGCGCAAATCGGACTGCACGGCCAGGTCGCTGCGCACGGCGTTGATGCGCTTCTGGAGTTCGGCGATGTCGGCGTTGACCTGCTCGATGGCGGCAGTGTCCTTGGCGGCATAGGCATTGCGCCGGCGCTCGCCCAGCAAGGCCATTTCCGCTTCCAGCTCCTGGTATTCGTCGCGGAAGGGGCGCTCGAAATTGCCCAACTGGGCACGGCAGGACTCGATCTGCTTCTGCAGCGCCACGACTTCCAGCTGCAGCTTGGCCGCCGGCATGTCGAAGCGGCGCTGGGCGCGCTCCTCCATCGCCTTGTTGGCTGCCAGCAGGCGCGCTTCGTAGCGCACGGTCGAAAACTTCCTGCGCGCCTCTTCCTCATGGGCGGCACGCAGCTTGCGCTCATAAGCGCGATAAGCTGCGGGCATGCGCAGCTTGCGGTACCAGTCACGAATCCATTTCCACATAGGCAGGAATATAACTTAGGCGGCGGCGCGTGTCATGTCTGCCAGGACAGGCGCCAGCAAGGACGCGACAGGGATGGCATTGCTGCTGTGGGGAACGGTCTCGCAGCTGGCGGTGCGCGCCACGCCGGATGCCTGCAGGTCTTCGAAGGCGCTGCCCGCGAACAGCGGGTGAACGGCAACGCATACCGGCGGCGGCAGGCCGGCCTTGCGCACATGTCCCACGGCTGCGATCATGGTGCGGGCGGTCGAGGCGATGTCGTCGACGATGACAGGGGTGTGGTGCAGCCAGCGCTCAGTGTCGGGCACCGACACTTCCACGTCGTGGTCACCGCGCCGGATTTTCTCCAGCACGATGAAGGGGCAGCCGGCTCCGCGCGCCACTTCGGAAGCCCATTGCTCGCTCTCTGCGTCCGGACCGATCACGAGGGGCTGCTTGACATTGGCTGCGATCCACTGGGACATGGCCGGCGCAGCGCGCACCACGCGGGTCGGGATGGTGTAGATCTCGGCCAGGTCGTGATGGCGGTGCAGGTGCGGGTCGATGGTGACCATCCAGTGAAACACGCCCGATACCAGGCGCGCAAAGTGGGCAGAGGTAATGCCCTCGCCCGGATTGAAGATCGCGTCGTGGCGCATATAGGCCAGGTAAGGCGCCACCAGGCCGACGCTGGCCGCACCCAGGTCGCGGGCAATGCTGGCGGCGAAGTACATGGGCATGAAGCGGTCGTCCGGGCGGTCCAGGGTGCAGACCAGCACCACCTGGCGGCCTTTCACTTCCGAGTGGTAGCGCACATAGGATTCCCCATCCGGGAAGCGCCGCACCTGCAAGCTGCCCTGCTCCCATCCTAACAATGCCGACAGCTGGGCTGTCATCGCTTCGTTGCCGGGCAGCGCAAACAGGATTGGCGTCATTTTTTGTTCTCTCCAGGTTGAGTGACTTTTTATTCTAACTCCTTGTTGCCGGTCGGGGGAAAGCTTGATATAAAGTTGACATGAAGCCTGTGACTGCCAAGCGAATTATTACCACTCCCTTCGATTCGACGGTGGGTTAGACACGCTTCCATTCAATCAGCGACCCGCCGGACGGCGGGTTGCTTGTTTCCGCCGAACCGGCACTACCCCTAAAGGAGCCGGACATGCAAGACCACCCAGTCAAATTGGCCATCGAGGCAGCCGACCGCGCCATCAGCACGGAGGATTACGACGCCTTGATGGAGTTCTACGCGGAAGACGCGACCTTGGTCGTCAAGCCGGGCATGCAGGCACGCGGCAAGCAGCAGATCCGCCAGGCCTTCACCGCCATAGCCCAGTATTTCAATCACCACCTCTCGGTGCGGCAAGGGCGGATGGAAATCCTCGAAGGGGCCGATTCGGCGCTGGTGGTCATGGAGACGCGGCTTGAAACCGTGGCCGCGGACGGCGAGCCATTGCATATCGAACGGCGCGCCACCTACGTGTTCCGCAAGGAGGCCGGCGAACGCTGGCTTTGCGTTGTCGACAACTCCTACGGGACCGACTTGCTCTCGGCGGAGACTTAGACTTCAGCCAGCCTTGCGCTGCAGCTCTTCGGCCTCGTCCAAGGTGCGCGCTTCTTCGTGATGGAAGGGCGCGTACCAGGTCACGATGAAGGATGGCACGGTGGCCGCCATCACGAGCCAGAAGTAGCTGACATAGCCCATGGCTTGCTGCAGGTGGCCGCTGACCATGCCGGTCAACATGCCGCACAAGCCCATCAGGCCGGTGCCGAAAGCGTAGTGGGTTGTGGTGTATTTACCCGGGGCCAGCTGCTGCATCAGGTAGATCATGAATCCCACGGCGCCAAAACCAAATGAAAATTTCTCGACCACGACACCAAGTCCAATCACCCAGAGGCTGGAAGGCTGGTAGATCGCCATCAGCAAGAAGGTGGCGATCGGGATGTTCAACACGCAGCAAAGGGTGAACAACACCGGCTTCAAACCGCGCTTTGCCACGTACCAGCCGCCGATCAGGGAGCCGGCCAGCACGGCCAGCAGGCCGTAGGTGCCGTAGACAATGCCCAGCAACTCGTTGGTCATGCCCAGGCCGCCCTTTTCCACCGGGTCGACCATGAAGAAGGGGCCAATTTTTTCCAGCAGGCCGATCGACACGCGGTAGAGCAGCGCAAAGGCCACCATGGTCCACACGCCGCGCTTTTCGAAGAAAGTCTTGAAGGCGTCGCGCAGGATGAAGACCGCTTGCCCCAGGCTTTCCGGCGTGTCGGCGGCCCGCGCGCCCTCGGGCATCACGCGCCAGTGCCAGGCCGTGATCACCAGCAGCATGATCGCCACGGCGACAAAGACGATGCGCCACGCACCCAGCCAATCCATGCCGTAATCGGTATGCAGGCGGCCGCTCAGGTAGACCAGCACGCCGGAGGCCACCACCGGCCCGATATTCCAGCTCAGGCTTTGCACGCCGCAGTACAGCGACTGGTTGCGCGAGCTGAGCGAAGTGACGTACACGCCGTCGCTGGCAATATCCATCGTGGCGCCGATGAAGGACATGATCCAGAACAGCGGGATCATCAGGGCCATCGATCCGGGCATGCCCATGACAAGCGCCACGGCGCCGAACCCCAGGCCAAGCAACAACTGGGTGAGCAGCACGAAGAACTTCTTGGTGCGGTACATTTCCACCACCGGCGCAAACAGCGGCTTGATGGTGTAAGCCAGGATCAGCATGCTCGAATACTGGGCGGCGCGGCCATTGTCCATGCCCAGATTCTTGAACATGATGGAAGTGACGCTGGTCAGCATCATATAGCCCATCGCCATGGCGAAATAGCCGGTGGGCACCCACTTCAGGGGCGAGCGGTTCATGAGCGTTGTGCCTTGATGAAGTCGCGGTACCAGTGCGCGCTGTCTTTCAGCGTGCGCTTCTGCGTGGCGTAGTCGACGTGCACGATGCCGAAACGCTTGGCGTAGCCGGAGTCCCATTCAAAGTTATCCAGCAGGCTCCACATGAAATAGCCTCGCACGTCCACGCCCTGCTCCATGGCGCTTGCCAAGGCATCGAAGTGGCGGGAAACGAAGGAAATGCGCTCTTCGTCGTGCTGCGGCGTGCCGCTGGCCATGCCGTTTTCGGTGATGTAGATCGGCGGCAGTTCGTACTCGCCTTTCAGCTTGAGCAGCAGTTCAGTCAAGCCTTGCGGATAGATTTCCCAGCCCATGTCGGTACGGCCGTTCTCCAGCGGCGGCGTGCGCGGCGGGGTTTCGGCGCTGCAGTAGGCACGGAAGTAATAGTTCACGCCCAGGAAGTCGATGGGCTGGTGGATGGCGGCCATGTCGCCCGCTTCCACCTGCGGCGCGTTGGCGCCGTGGTGGCGCAATGCCAGCTCCGGATAGCGTCCTTTGAAAATCGGGTCCATGAACCATTGTACCGAACGCGCATATTCCAGTTCGGCCAGCGCGCGGTCGGCCGGGCTGTCGGTGGCCGGATCGGCCGTCCACTGGTTCAGCACGATGCCCAGTTTTGCCCTGGAGCCGACGGCGCGCATGGCGCTCATCGCCAGGCCATGCGACAACAGCAGGTGGTGCGATACCTGGACGGCAGCCTTGGCGTCGCGCACGCCGGGCGCGAACTGGCCGTTGCCGTAGCCAAGGTTGGCGGTACACCATGGTTCATTGTGGGTGGCGATGCTGGCCACGCGGTTGCCGAAGCGGCGCGCCACTTCCGCAGCGTATTCGGCGAAGTGGCGGCACGTGGCGCGATTGAGCCAGCCGCCCTCTTCCTGCAAGGCTTGCGGCAAATCCCAGTGGTAGAGCGTTACATAGGCTTGCTTGCCTTTCGCTTCCAGTGCGTCGAGCAGCCGCTCGTAGAAGGCAAAGCCGGCTTCGTTCCAGGCGCCCTTGCCGTCCGGCTGCACGCGCGACCAGGCAATGGAAAAGCGGTAGGCATCCACACCCAGCGAGTCGATGATATCGACGTCCTCGCGGTAGCGGTGGTAGTGGTCGCAGGCGACGCTGCCATCGCTGCCATCCTTGATCTTGCCGGGAGTGTCGCAGAACACGTCCCAGATAGAGAGGCCTTTGCCGTCCTCCTGGTTGGCGCCTTCGATCTGGAAGGCGCTGGTGGCTACGCCCCAGAGAAATTCGGGCGGCAGGCGTTTGTCTTTCATACTTGGTTTCTTTGCTAAATGCGGGAGAGATGGCCTGCCCCGGGGGACGAGGCAGGCCGCGTTGCCACGGGCTTAGAAGTCGATGCCCGCGTTAACACCGATGGTGCGTGGAGGCAGGTACTGCGCCACCCACACGTTGGCGCCGTTCATGGCGCTGGTCTTGATGCGCTTGTCGCCGACGTTGCGCACGAAGGCATCCACCCAGAACTGCTTCGGCCCCTGGTAGCGCAGGCCCAGGTCGAACTTGGTGTAAGCGGCTTGCTGGTCTTCAGGACCCAGGTTGAAGATCGACAGTTCCGACTTGGTTTCGTGGTGCACCGAGATGCGCGGGATCAGGGTATCGCCATTCGCCATGCGGAAGGTGTGCTGGTAGTTCAGGTGGGCCGAGAACTTGGGAGCGTGCGGCATGATGTTGCCGGTGACGTTCAGGCAGTTCGAGTTCAGGTCCGGGCAGAACGGCAGCGCGTAGTCGTTGGAACCGGCGACCAGGAAGCCCAGCTTGGTGTGGGTGTAGGACAGCGCCAGCGCCAGCTTGTCGTCCGGCGACAGCTTGGCCTGGATTTCCGATTCGAAGCCCCAGACTTTGGCGCCATCCACGTTGCTGGTGACGAAGGTGTGCGAGCCGTCCGGGTTGGTGACCGGAGAGCTGAACTGGAAGTCCTTGAAATTCTCATAGTACAGGGCGTTGTTGACGCGCAGCGCCCCGCCCAGGAAGGAACTCTTGCTGCCCACTTCATAGTTGGTCAGGGTCTCCGGGTCATAGGTACGGCCGCCGTCCTGCAGGCCGCCGGCCTTGTAGCCGGTCGCCACGCTGGCGTACAGCATGTCGTTCTTGTCGACATCGTAGCTCAGGCGCGCCAGGCCGGTGGTCTTGCTGCCTTTGTAGCGGCCATCGTTGGACGGCACGCTCGGGCTGTAGCCCTGGCCCGGCTTGGTCGGGTCGATGTTCGGGGTCAGCGGAACCTGCGGCACGTTCGGGTCGTAGTTCCAGGTGTAGCCGTTGCCGCCCTGGTTGGTGCGCTTGTCCGAGGTGTAGCGCAGGCCGCCGGTCAGGTGCAGGCTGCCGGTATTCCAGGTGGCCTGGCCGAACACTGCGCGCGAATCCACGGTTTCCTTCGGCTGGATGAAGGAGCCCTGCCATGCCACGCTGCCCTGCTGGGTGCCGTGCATGATCGGGATGTCGAAGCGGATGCCGTTGTCTTCCGCCGCGTAATAGGCGCCCAGCTGCCAGTCCACTTCCCGCTGGCCTACCGATTGCAGCTGCAATTCGTGGCTGTTGCTGCTGTACTTGGACCAGACGGTGTTATTGGCCTGGAAGTCGCCGCCGGTGGTGAAGCTGGTTGGCAGCACGCGGCCGCCGTCCTGGTCGAAGGTGGACGAGCCGGAGAACTTGGAGTAGCCGGCGATATAGGCCAGCGAGATGTCCGGCGTGACAGCGTAATCGACGCGGCTGCGGAAGGTGTTCACGTCACGATGCAGGAAAGGCGCGGTGTCGATCAGGGCCGACCATTCGTCCTGGCCGGCGCGCGGCGTCTGCATCAGGTTCATGTTCGGCGTGCCGCGGTCCTGGAAGCGCTCGTACGAGATATTCCACTTCAGGCGCTCGCTTGGCTGGTACAGCCAGCTGACGCGCACGCCACTCTGGTCCTGCGCGTTGTAGCGCGGACCGTTGGTAACGTAGTTATTCGGGTTGATCGGCTGGAATTTGGCCGGGTCGCCGCCGCCCGCCAGGTAGGCCGCGCGCTGGTCGGCCAGCGGAATGTTCGGCAAGGTCTGGTATTTCACGTAGCCGTCGTGCTGCTCGTGGATGACGGCGATGCGCAAGGCGGAATTGTCGCCGGTCGGCACGTTCAAGGCAGCGCGGGCGCCAAGGCGGGCGTAATCGCCGATGCCGCCGGAGACGCTGCCCGAGAATTCCTTCAGCTTGGGCTTGACGGTCTGCATATTGACCGCGCCGACGGTGGAGTTGCGGCCCCACAGCGTGCCTTGCGGGCCGCGCAGGACTTCGATCGCGTCCACGTCGAACAGCAGCGCGGTGGCGCCTTCCGGACGCGGCGAGTAGATGCCGTCCACAAAGAAGGCGACTTCAGGATCGGCGTATTCGGTCTTGGCGGAGTCGTTGCCGATGCCGCGCATGGTCATTGTGATCACGCCGTGGTCGCCCTGCCCGGTCGCCTGAAAGCTCGGCACCAGGTTGGTCACGTCCTGGATGGTCTGTACGTGTGCGTCTTCGAGTGCCGCTGCATCCAGGGCGGTTACGGCCACTGGCGTTTTTTGCAGGGAGGTGGTGCGCTTGGTCGCCGTGATCAGCACTTCGGGCACGACGGTGGATTCGGTGTTGGCGGCAGGCGCCACAGGGGCTTGCTGCGCGGTGGCGCTGTTTGCGGACGCGACCAGGGCCAGCACCCCGATCTGGATTGCTGAAAACTTCATGTTGTCTCCGGTAGTTGTTGTGAAAACGATTTCTTATTTCTTGAAAACGTTTTCATGGTACATTTTAGAAAAATAAAAAGTCAACAGAATTTTTTAGGAGACGGCAAAAAATGACGCAACGGATCTTGATTGTCGGCGGCGGCAGCGCCGGCTGGCTGTGCGCGGCCTACCTGGCCAAAATGTTCGGCGCCACCAAGGAAATCACGCTGGTGGAAGCGCCTGAAATCGGCGCCATCGGCGTGGGAGAAGGCAGCTTCCCTTCCCTGCGCGCCACGCTCGCGGCGCTCGGCATTCCGGAAGCGGAATTCGTGCGCGAATCCAGCGCCACGTTCAAGCAGGGAATCACCTTCCGCAACTGGGTGCACGGCAACGACCACTACTTCCACCCCTTCTCCATGCCGAGCCAGCGGCCCGGCACGCCGGAACTGCTGCCCTACTGGCTGCAAGGCATGGCCGGCGACACGCCGTTTGCCGAAGCGGTCACGATGCAAAAACGCGTGGTCGATGCGCAACGCGCGCCGAAACGCCCAGGCGACAGCGACTACAACGGCCCGATGAATTACGCCTACCACTTCGATGCCGCGCGCTTTGCCGGACTACTGGCCAACCATGCGCGCAAACTGGGCGTACGCCATGTGCAGGATCACGTCGACGCGGTGAGGCTCGGCCCTGACGGCGCGATTGCGAGCATCGAAACGCGCGGGCATGGCGCGCTGACCGCCGACCTGTATATCGACTGCTCCGGTTTCAGCGCCTTGCTGATCGGCGGCGCGCTTGGTTCGCCGTTCCACAGCGTGGGCGACATCCTGTTCTGCGACACCGCGCTGGCGGTTCAGGTGCCGCATCCCGCGCCGGATACACCGATCGCCTCCGCCACCGTCTCCACCGCGCACGAAGCGGGATGGACCTGGGACATCGCGCTGCAGGAACGACGCGGCATCGGCTACGTCTACTCGAGCCGCCACACCAGCGACGAACGCGCTGAGCAAGTGCTGCGCGCCTACGCCGGCCCCGCTGCCGAAGGCCTGAACGTGCGCAAGATCCCGATGCGCGTCGGCTACCGAGAACAACACTGGATCAAGAACTGCGTGGCCATCGGCCTGGCGGGCGGCTTCCTCGAACCGCTGGAAGCCTCCGGCATCGGCCTGGTCGAAACGGCGGTCCACCTGCTGGGCGCCCTGTTCCCTCATAACGGCGGGATGGAACCGCTGGCGCGCCACTTCAACCGGTTCATGGACGAACGCTACACCCGCATCGTCGACTTCATCAAACTGCACTACTGCCTGAGCCAGCGCCGCGAACAATTCTGGATCGACAATTGCGACCCCGCCAGCTGGAGCGAAAGCCTGCGCGACAAGCTCGCCATGTGGCGTTGCCGGCCGCCGCAGCGCATGGACTTCGTGACCGATCTTGAAATGTATCCGCCAAGCAGCTGGCAATACGTCCTGTACGGCATGGGCTTCCAAAAGGCGATGCCGCCGCTGCCTGGACTGGAACCGTTCGCCGCCGCGGCGCGCCGGGAATTTGCCAATATCGCCGCCGTTTCCGCGCGCGCGGTAGTGGATCTGCCCGACCACAGGGCTTTTGTGGCCCAGTTCTGCAAGCATGAAAACGCTTTCAGAAATGATTTTCATGCGATTCATGCAACTGGGAACCGCTGAGCGCACGTAGCTGCCGAGTTCTATGGTAATCTCCGCATGAAAAGCATTTCATAATGAGAAGCCCCTTGAACGCCCACCCTACTCCCCCTGCCACGCTGACCGACGTCGCCCGCCGCGCCGGCGTCTCTCCCGCCACCGTTTCGCGCATCCTGAACGGCACCGCCAAAGTGGCCGACGACAAGCGGCAAGCCGTAATGGCCGCCATCAGCGAGCTGAATTTCGCCCCCAACCAGATGGCGCAAAGCCTGAAACATGGGCGCACGATGACCATCGGGATCGTGGTGCAGGATATCGCCTCCCCCTTCTTCGACGAGATCCTGCATGGGGTGGACGATGGGCTCAAGGGAACCGGCTACGCATCGGTGATCGTCAGCGGCCACTGGAATGCCGATGAAGAAGCGGAGCGTATCCGCCTGCTCCTGGCGCGCAAGGTGGACGGCATCATCCTGCTGACCGGCCGCATGACCGATGCCACCGTGCTGGGCTTCGCTGCGCAGCGCCCCGTGGTCTGGCTGGGCCGCGTGCTGCACACCAGCCGCGCCATCGGCTTCGCCCTGGATAATGAATATGGCGCCTGGCTGGCGGTGCGCCACCTGATCGAGATGGGCCACCGCAGCATCGCCCACCTGGCCGGCCCGTCCGACAACCGCGACTCGGTAGAGCGCCTGGCCGGCTACAAGCGGGCCTTGAAAGAAGCCGATATTCCCTTCGATCCGGCGCTGGTGGTGGAAGGCAACCTGCAGGAAGCCGGCGGCCTGATGGCGATGAACCGCCTTTACGACAGCCGGCATCCGTTCACCGCCGTGTTCGCGGTCAACGACCAGACGGCATATGGCGCACGGCTTTTCCTGTACCGCAAAGGCATCCGCGTGCCCGACGACGTTTCGCTGGTCGGCTTCGACGACCTGCCCGGCTCCTCGTATACCACTCCGCCGCTGACCACCATCCGCCAGCCCTTGTATGTGATCGGCCAGACGGCCGTGCAATCGATGCTCGGCCTGATCAACGGCGAGGAAGTGGAAGGCACCATCCCGCCGGTGGAGCTGGTAGTGCGCGAAACGACGCGCCGCATCCGCTGACGCTTACGGCAGGCGGCGCACCACGTCGCCGCTGTCGACCTGCCCCTGCTTGACCTTCAGCCAGCGCTTGCCGGTCAGGCGCTCGAAGTTGTTGAACGGCGAAGGCAGCGCATCGGCATCAAAGCCTGGCGCATCCTTCAAGTCGTAATGCAGGTGCACCAGGAAGGCGTCGCCGGAAAAGCCCATTTCGCCGACCTTCTGGCCCGCCTTGACGGTATCGCCCACCTTGACGGTCACGCTGCCCTGCTTCATATGGGCCAGCAGGCTGATTTCACCGTTGCCATGGTCGATTTCGACGTGATTGCCCCACATGATGCTCGGGTCGGCGATGAACTGATCCCTGCCGAAGGAAGGGCCCTTGCCTTTGGCGTTATCCGGAATGGCGCTCACGGCCCGGACTACCTTGCCGCCGGCCGGCGCCAGGACAGGCTTGCCCCAGCCGTACCAGTCCTCATTGCGCAGTCCTTCGCCTTTGTACATGCGGCCCTGGTCGTCGGTGACCACGAAGTCATAGCTGTAGCGCATGAAGTTGCGCTTCCATTTGAGCGCTTGCGCCATCGGATCGAGCAGCGGCAGGCGGCGATGGTGGCCGTAGAAGTCATGGCCGTCATGCACCAGCACCGGACCTGTCACCGGCAGTTGCAGCTGCGCTGTTGGTTTGTAGGCGGTCGGCGCCACCGCCACTTCGGTGGTGTACTTGGTGTCGTCGCCCACGTCGAACTTGAAGGTATAGCGCAGGCGGGACAGGTCCAGCTCCTGCGGGAAGGCGTACAGGGGGTTGAATACCAGCTCGGACTTGCCCGGTTCAATAAAGCGGTTCGGCACCACGAATACGCTGCGGCCATTGGCTCCTACGCGGTATTGGGCCAGCAGCTTGTCCGCCTCGCCCAGCACGGACACCTCGACCTCGCTCAATTCGACCTTGTCCTGGCTATCGTTCTTGATCAGGAAATCGATGTTCAGCAGTTGCTGGCCCTTGCCCTGCTCGATCAGCGGCTTGGCCGGCGCTACGCTGACGTCTATCGGTCCCGCCCATGCGGCGCCCATCACGGCGGTCATTGCGGCAAAAGCAAAGGTGTGCAGTTTCATGGAGTTCTCCCCGTGGTTTTAGTAGTGGGCGGAATATACCGATGCAGGGTGCGCAAACGCAGGTTTTTGCGACGAACTGCACGAAACGTGGCGTGATCCGCGCCGGGAATGTATAATCCTGCGCTTCGGAAGCGTGGCCGAGTGGTTGAAGGCAGCAGTCTTGAAAACTGCCGACGGTTAATCCCGTTCGTGAGTTCGAATCTCACCGCTTCCGCCAATTTAAGGCCCTCCCATGACCGCATCCCGCCGCTATAACAAACGCCAACTCAAGAAAAAGCATCTCGGTGAATTCCAGGAACTGGGTTTCCTGATCGAAGCGCAATGGGTCGGCACACCAACCCTTGCCGAGCACAACGCCCTCGTTCACGAGTTCCTCGAAGCGATTGAAGCCAGGGGGCTCGCTTTTGGCGGCGGCTATAACGACGATTTTGGCGGCATCGTGGTGTCCGGCAAAGCCTACGGCAAGGTCGAGGAAAGCCATCGCGCGTTCGTACAAGACTGGCTTTCCAAGCAAAGCAAGCTGCGCGACGTCAAGGTCGGCGAACTGCGCGACGCGTGGTACGGCTGGGGTTAATACCCGTCGCAAAGGATCCATTGATCGGAAAGGGCAGCCAGTGGGCTGCCCTTTTTTCATTATGTTAATCTTGCCATTCCCATCAATCGGAAAGGCAACCGTGAAAGCATTGCTATGTGTCGCCGCTGGCGCACTGTCCCTGCCGGTCCAGGCTTCGCAGCAATTCGATGTGCCCTCCGCCCCGGGTATTACGCTGGCCGTGAGGGAAGTCGGCCAGCATCACGGCAAGCGCCCTCTCCTGCTGGTGCATGGCGCGCGCGTCAGCTCCCAGGCTTCCTTTGATTTACCTGTGCCCGGCGGCTCGCTTGCAGCCGACCTGGCGAAACGTGGCTTCGACGTCTACACGCTGGACGTGCGCGGCTATGGCGCATCGACGCGCCCGGCCGAAATGTCGCTTGCACCGACTTCCGGCGCAGCGCTGGTACGGTCCGATGCCGCTGTTGAGGACATCGATGCCGCGGTCGATTTCGTACGCCAGCGCAGCGGTGGCGCCAAGGTGGCGCTGTTCGGCTGGGCCACTGGAGGCCAATGGGCCGGGCATTATGCGACCCTGCATTCGTCGAAACTCAGCGCCGTGGTTATGCTGAACAGCCTGTATCGCGGCGCGTCGCCGCATCCTCTGATCGGGCGAGGTACTGCGATGGAGGACAGGCAGCATCCCGGGGCATACAGTAGCGCGGCGTGCGGCAATTACCGGTTGACCGATGCGGTATCGACCCTGGCGCCATGGGATCGCACGCTGGGCGAGGACAAGGACAGCGCTCGCGACCCGGCTGTGGCAAAGGCTTACGTCGAAGCGGCGCTGGATAGCGACAGTACGAGCCGTCAACGCGAGCCGCGCAGCTTCCGTGCACCTTGCGGCGCGATGGAGGACAGCTTCTACCTCGCCACCGGGCGCCAGCTGTGGGACGCGTCGCTGATCACGGCGCCGGTGCTGGCCATCGCGGGCGAAAGGGATTTCTGGTCGCGGCCAGAAGACATGCAGAACCTGCAGGCTGACCTGGTGCATTCGCCAGCGGTGCACGTGGTACGCATCCCCAACGCGACGCACTTCCTGCACCTGGAGCGGCCAACGCGTGGCCGCTCGCAACTCATCGATGAAGTGGACGGATTCGTGCCGCGCTAAGTGCGCCGTGCTTGCGCGCCCTATTCCGCAAATTTGAGTTCAATCAGCGCATCATCACCTGCGGTCTTGTCACGCAGCGGAGGCATATAAGCCATGCCGTCTTCCGCCACTTTCAACTCGATGTGGCGCTCTCCGTCCACCAGGGTGGCAGCAGCCAACTTACGGGTAACGACAGTTGGCATGTCGAGTTTTTCGTGATTGCACCAGTCCCTTGATGGGCAAGCTGATCGCCGCAGCCTATGCGGATGCGGGACGGATTACGCCATTTCGAAAACGTTGAGGAAGCGCGCGTCTGGGTGATGGAACAGCTGGCGCGTCATTGATAGGCGAAGCTCAGCCTTTGTGAACTGCGCGCCAAAGCAGCTCTTCAAATCCCCTCTACCAATCAACCATTTCGCAAGAGACCCCAAAAAAAAATGGGCAATCTCGCAGTAATTCCGCCATTGCAGGCTTCTCCGCATGCGATGAGCGCCATCATACGCCCCTGCATTTTGTTCTTCATATATTTGCTGTTATTCTTTTATGAAAAACAATTCAAGGGCGAACCTTAAATTATTTCGCTGTGAATAGTTGATTTCGATAGTAACAGGCGATTTACTCAACCTAAAGGCGCCCATGATTAACTTCGATGTTCTCAAGGCCATACCGCCTGCTGTTCTGGCTATTGTCGGCTCACTCGGCACCGGAGTAGCCATCATGGCAAAGCTATATCACAATAAAGCGATTGAAAAAAAAGACATTGAACTAAAGAAGAAAGACGTTGAGCTTGAGAAAAAAGATGCCGAGCTTTCGCGCGCGATAGCGGCTTGCGCTAATGCAGAGGCGCGAGCGAGTCGCGCAGATAACGAAACTCTCAGCAAAGATTTGCCGGGACTTCAGCATCAGCTTCAAACGCTCGTCGAAAAACTGGCTGTTTCTGTCAATGCACAGGCAGCGTCCCTCTACATACCGGTGTTTACTGACTTGGCATTGCAGTCCAATTCGCCACGTAGCTTTGCATTCGTTGCAGTTTTTAACGAAAGCCCGCGTGCCGCATCGGCGATCATGAATTTGAAAATCGTTGAGATTTGGACAGTTGTCGGCGAATGCTGGGCCAAAGATACAGCGATCCGCAATCACCAATTGCAACAAGATTCCCGACATTTGGCGTCATATGATTCGCAATCGGGTTTTGTTTCCTTGAACACTATTGCCTTGCCGGTTCGTTGGCAGGGGAAGCAAGTTGGAGTGTTCCAAGCATTCAATAAACGGCTCGCGGCGAACGATGGCATCGATCTCAATGGGTTTTCTCCACAAGACGAGAAAGTATTGACAGATGCCATAAGGGACCAAAATCCAAGTGGACTCGCAAGCGCGACGTACCGCTTCCAGGCTAGCCCCACCGTGTTCGATTTCCTTGGCTTGCGCGGTGAATCGATCCTCGAAAATACTGTAATTATGCATGTGGACCTTACCTGCTCATCGTCGCTTTTTTCGGACGTCGCGCTGCAGGAAGCAGCCCAAATGCTGCGGGTCTTTTCAGAATATATCCATGACGAAATGGTGCCTTATTCCGGCGTGGTCGAGCGCTTTATGGGAGATGGGGTGCTGATCCGCTTCCACTATATCGACTTTGATTCGAGCGATCCAGCCACGAACCCCGTCGTGCGCGCCGTCTATGCAGCTGAGCGGCTGCTGCAGTCGTTTGACAATTTCAAATCATCGTTCTGGCGCGACTTGACCGGCGAAGCGTCCAAGGCAATCAAGCTTCGCGTGGCTATCGCTTTGGGCCCCGTTACTTCCATCAATATGGGATCACCACAAAATGCTGCGCCGACCGTCATAGGGCCTTGTGTAAATCTCTCCGCCAAAATGGTCACCAATGCCCCGCGCAACCGGAATGTCGCCCTGGTTGACGATAATGCCGCAAAAGCACTTACTCAGCAAAAGAAGCAAGGTTACTCATCAATATTAAAGCAGTACCAGTGGCACGATCAAAATGCAGCGGGCTCCCCCACCTCATCCGCCGGAAAATGTTTTGAATTAACCTTCGATCAATGTACTCTGCCAACGCTGGAATTCCGCCCTCTCTCGAAATTTTCCTCGCTTTGAACAGAGGGGCTTCGGCTCCTGATCAGCCTTCGTTGGCGGCAAATTGCATGGGCGGCGCCCAGTTCTGCAGCAGGGCGCGTTCGAATTCGAGCGCCGGCAAGGGACGGGAGAACAGGTAGCCCTGCACTTCGTCGCAGCCTGATTCCCTGAGGAAGGCCAGTTGTTCGGCGGTTTCGACGCCTTCGGCGATCACCTTGTGCTTCAGCTGCTGGGCGATGCTGATGATGGTGCTGGCGATGGCGCAGTCGTTGGTATCGACCGGGATGCCGGTGGTGAAGGAGCGGTCGATCTTCAGCGTGTCGATCGGGAAGCGCTTCAGGTAAGACAGGCTGGAATAGCCGGTGCCGAAATCGTCCAGGGATAGCGCGATGCCGGCGGCGGTCAGGCGGTCCATGATGCCGATCACCCGGTCGATATTGTGCATCAGGGTCGATTCGGTGATTTCAAGTTCCAGCCAGGATGGCTCGAGGCCGTAGCGCTGCAAGGTTTCCATCACGCGGCCTGGCAGCGCGGAGGTGAATTCGCGTGCCGATACGTTGACCGCCAGCCGCACCGGCGGCAAGCCTTTTTCTTTCCATGCCTGCGCCTGCGCGCAAGCCGCCTCCAGCACCCACTCGCCAACCTGCACCACCAGTCCGGTCGCTTCTGCCAGCGGGATGAATTCGGCCGGCGGCACCAGGCCACGTTCGGGATGCTTCCAGCGCACCAGCGCCTCGGCGCCGATGATCTTGCCGGTGCTGATCTCAAACTTGGGCTGGTAGTGCAGCAGCAGCTGGCCGTTGCCCAGCGCCTGGCGCAGGCCGGACTCGATGCGCATGCGCTCCTGCATGCCCTTGTTCATGTCCTGGCTGTAGAAGGCGATATGCTCGCCGTCGGTCGAGGCGTTCTGCTTGGCGCGGTACATGGCAATGTCGGCCAGGCGCAGCAGGGTTTCCGCGTCGTTGCCGTCCTGCGGGTAGACGCTGATGCCGATGGATGCGCTGACGCGCAAGTCGTGGCCGTCGATCAGGAACGGTTCGTTCAACGCGTCAAGCAGCTTGTTGGCCACCATGCTCGCTTCGTAGTGCTGGTGGATGTCGAACAGACCGACCGCAAATTCGTCGCCGGACAGGCGCGCCACCACGTCCTGGTCGCGCAGCGCCAGGCGGAAGCGCTGCGACACTTCGCGCAGCAAGGCATCGCCCACCGTTCGGCCCAGGGTGTCGTTGATCAGTTTGAAGCGGTTCAAGTCGATGAACATCACGCAGCCATGGGCATGGCTGCGCAGCGCCACCGTCAGGGCCTGGTCCACCAGCTTGGTCAGCAGCGAGCGGTTGGGCAGGCCGGTGAGCGCGTCGTAATAGGCCAGGTGGTGGATGCGTTCCTCCGCCTGCTTGCGCTCCGTGATGTCGGTCAGGTAGGCGATCAGGCCGATCGAGCGGTCTTCCATGTCGCACAGCGGCGACAGCGACAGGCTGGCCCAGAATACTTCGCCGTTCTTTTTCTTGCGGCGTACTTCCATCAGCCGGCCGCCCTGCTCCAGGAAGGCGTCGTCGAAGGTCTCGTCTTCGTCATCGTAAAGGAAGATGATGTTGCGCCCGACAGCTTCCACCGCCGAATAACCGAACAGGCGCTCGGCGCCCTTGTTCCAGCTGGTGATGAAGCCGTTCAGGTCCATGGTCAGCACCGACTCGTGGATCTGGTCGAGGATTTGCGACTGGTGCTGCAGGCGCGCTTCCACCTGCACATAAGCGTGGGTTGTGCGCTGCGCAACCGAATGCACTTGCAGCACGCTGGCGGCCAGGCTGGCCAGGCTGGCCAAGTGCTGTTTGGTGGCGTCCGTATAGCTGTCGCGGCCCGAAACTTCAAAGCGGCCGAAGTATTGGCTGTCGAACTGGATCAGTTGGGAAAGGCCGCTCTCCCAGCCCGGCAAGCCGGTAGCCGGGGTCATGTCGCGCGGCACATAGCGGCCGTGCGGACTGCCGGTCACTTCGCGGGCAATGCGGCCCAACTCCTCGACCAGCGCCGGACCGCGCATACGCAGCACCGCATCGCACACGGCGGCGCTGCTGGTGAGGAAGTCGACGCCCGGTTGCCCGTCCATGCCTAGACGTTCCTGCTGACTTGCAGCGCCCATTGGTAGGCCTGTAGCAGGCTGCGCCAATAGGTTTCGTTGTCGATGCCGACGTCGCGCAGCGCGCTGGCTTGCGGTTCGTGCATTTCGGCCAGCGCCAGCATTTCTCCCAGTTCGCCGCTGCGGTCCAGCAGGGCCGCGACGACTTCCAGGTCCAGGTTCAGGGCTGACACGATTTCGGCCATCGGCATGGCGAGCAGCACGTCGAGCAGCGAGAACACGCCGACCAGGAAGGCCCGGTCCTGTTCATCGCGGCCGCCTTCGCGCAACTTGCACAGGGCTTCCATTTGCGCGGCACGCAGGGCGGCCAGCGGCAGCAAGGCATTGGCGGGACCGTCCGCTTGCTGGCGCGCATACAGCAGCAGCTGCAGCCAGCGTTGCAGCTGGCGCCGGCCCAGCAGGTTGATGGCCTGGCCAAAGTTGTGGATTGGCTTGCTGTTCGGCGCAAAAGCAGCCGAATTCACCAGCTTGAGCAACTGGAAGGACAGGGCCGGGTCTTGCTTCAGCAGGGTTTCCAGTTCGCGCGAATCGGCGTCCTGTGCCAGCAGGCCAAGCAGGGCAAGCAGGCGTTTGCGGCTGGTGCCGTCGCCCTGCCCCGCGTCGTGGTCCTGCACGCGCGGCAGTTCGCCGCGGAACAAGGTGAAACCTGCCTTGCGGCATTCGCCGGCGCGGATTTCGTCGGCTGCGTTGCGGGCCAGGTGCGGGCCGGGCAGCGTCAGCATGGCCAACGCGCTTGGCAGCGCTTCAGCGCAGTCAACATCGAGGCCGCGAATGCCGGCTTGGGCCGCTGCGATGCCTGCCTCGCCGTCCGCAAGCAGGCGCAAGCCGCGGTCGGCCAGTTGCTTGCAGCGCTTCTGCACATCGGCGTCGCCCAGGCGCGAGGCCGGCACGGTGAAGACCATGCGTTCGAGCGGCAAGCCTTCCAGTTGTGCGGCTTCGAGTGCCAGCGGGTCGGCAAGGGGAATGAAGTATTCGAGCGAACCCAGTTCTTCGGATTCAGGACAGCAGAGAAGCGATTGCAGCGCCGGCAGCGAGGCGGCGCCAGTCATTTGAAGCGCCAGTCCTACCCACTGGTTTTGGGTATTCAGGACAGGCTTGATTCCCACCAGCGGAAACGAATTCGGTTCTGACGCAAACATCGGAATCTCGGTGTGGTAATGCTAACAATGGTAAATGGTTTATTGATGTAAAGCAACCATTGTGCGCGCGGTGCCACACCTGTGTTACAAGACTTGGGGAATATAGCAGAAATTGTCCAAAAGTCAGCTTTGGGACCTTAGAGGACGCAATCGAATTGCCTGGTTTGTACCAGGAACGATACATTAATGTCTAATTTTGCAAGGTCTACTTGTCAAATTGTGCGTGTTGCACCGCAAACTTGATCAGTTCTGCCTGTCCTTCGATGCCCAGCTTGCGCTTGATGTTCAGGCGGTGGGTTTCCACCGTGCGCACGCTGAGGTCCAGCTCGCGGGCGATATGCTTGTTCGATTCGCCGTTGGCCAGGTGGCGCAGCACTTCCGCCTCGCGCGTGGTGAGCTGGTTGTCCTGCGCCATGGGCTTGGCCAGCTGCTGCGCCAGGTTGGCGCTGTAGTAGATGCCGCCGGCCATCACGGTTTCGATGGCGATCACGATGTCCTTGCCCGGCGCGTCCTTGAGCACGTAGCCGCGGGCGCCGGCCTGGATGGCCTGGGTCACGTATTCCAGCTTGTCGTGCATGGACAGGATCAGCACCGCAATGTCCGGGAACTGCTGCTTGAACTGCGCCGTGGCTTCGATGCCGTTGGTGCCGCGCATATTGATGTCCATCAGGACCAGGTCGGGCTTGTGCTGGCGCGCCGCTTCCAGCGCCTCCGCGGCGCTGCCCGCCTCGCCGACGACTTCAAACTGCGCCATGGCTTCCAGCCGCGCGCGCAGGCCGTCGCGCACGAGGGGGTGGTCGTCCACCAATAAAATCCTGGTCATTGCTTACCTTTGTTATCAACCCGGGCCAGCACGGTGGTGCCGGCCGGCGAGGACTCAATGCCGAACTGGCCGCCGATCGCATCCATCCGCTCCATCATATTCCGTAATCCGATGCCGCGCTTCGGATGGCTGGCGATGCCTTTGGCGTCGAAGCCGCTGCCGTTGTCGGCAATGCGCAGCGTGACGCCGCCGGCATCGCCCTCCAGGTCAATGGTGATACGGGTGGCGGCGGCGTGGCGCTCGATATTGGTCAGCGCTTCCTGTGCGATGCGGAACAGAACCGTGTTGGCCACGTCCGGCAGGCGGTCGGTGCAGCCGCTGGCGGCGAAGGCCACCTCCACGCCGATATGTTCGCGGAATTCCGCGGACAGGTGGTCCAGCGCGGCCGCCAGGCCCAGATCGTCCAGGATGGCCGGGCGCAGGTTGTGCGAAATGCGGCGCACTTCGCCCAGCACGTTGTTCAACTGCTCGGCCGTGTGCTCGAAAGCCGCCTTGGCCTTGTCCTGCTGGGAGGGATTGCCAAGGCGGATGATGCCGGCCTCGATCTGCAGCTTGATCGACACCAGCCACTGGCTGATGCCGTCGTGCAGGTCGCGCGACAGGCGCGCCCGCTCCTCTTCCTGCGATTCGACCACACGCTGTGCCAGCACTTTGAGCTTGGCGTCGGCTACGCGGTATTCGCGGATGTTCAGGGCCAGCCCGGAAACGCCCACCGCGACCAGCGCCAGCGCGGCGATGGCCGCCATCCACAGCAAAGTATTGCGGATATTGCCGCGCTGCTGCGCGTCAACCTTGGCCAAGGCTTCTTCGACGTCGTCCAGGTAGATGCCGGTGCCCAGCATCCAGCCCCACTCCGGCAGCAAGACCACATAGCCAAGCTTGGGCGCCGATTTGTGGGTGGAGGGCTTGACCCAGTTGTAGCGTTCCAGTCCGCCCCCTTCGCGCGCGCGGGCCAACAGGCGCTGGATGGTGGGGTTGCCCTCCTCATCCTTCAGCATGAACAGGTTCTGGCCCACCAGTTCCGGCTGGCGCGGGTGCATCAGCGAATTACCTTGCATATCGTAGACGAAAAAATAACCATCGTCGCCGAAGCTCAGGGTGGAAAGGATGCGTTTTGCTTCGTCCAGCGTGGCCTGGTCCTTGCGGCCGGACTGCACCAGGTGGGCAATGGAGTGGTTGGCCAGGGTGACGTAGTGTTTGAGCTCCGCCTCCTTGCTGGCCAGGTAGGCCTGCTGGATGGTGTCGCGCTGCTGCTGGGCGAGCGTCCCGGCCTGGTAGCGCACCGCGATGGCGATCGCGCACAGCGCCAGGATCAGGGGCGCGATGGCCAGGAACAGGAATTTTTGGCGCAGCTTCATGCGGGGATTGTAAGCCCGGTGCCGGGCAATTGTCCTACGTAGTTCTACGCATCGGCTTTGCGTAGTGGTGCGCTTGTGACAGATATTCATTTCCTGAATACTGGGCATTCATCCTTGGAGGAGACCCCGATGAATCCCACTATGAAGAAACTTGGCTGGGCCGGCATGTCGCTGCTGGGCGCCGCCTCGCTGGGCGTGATTGCGCTCAAGCGCGGCGAGCCTGTCAGCGCCATCTGGCTGGTGATTGCAGCCGTCTGCGTGTACCTGATCGCGTACCGTTTTTACAGCCTGTTTATCGCCAATAAGGTCATGGGCCTGGAGGCCAACCGCCTGACCCCGGCCTACAAATACAATGACGGCCTGGATTACGTGCCGACCAATAAGAATGTGCTGTTCGGCCACCACTTCGCCGCCATTGCCGGCGCCGGCCCGCTGGTCGGTCCCGTGCTGGCGGCGCAAATGGGCTACCTGCCCGGCATGCTGTGGATCCTGGCCGGCGTGGTGTTTGCCGGTGCCGTGCAGGACTTCATGGTGCTGTTCATCTCGACCCGCCGCGACGGCCGCTCCCTGGGCGACCTGATCAAGTCAGAACTGGGCCCGATCCCGGGCAATATCGCGCTGCTGGGCACCTTCATGATCATGGTGATCATCCTGGCGGTGCTGGCGCTGATCGTGGTGAAGGCGCTGACGCATTCGCCATGGGGCTCGTTCACGGTGATGGCGACCATCCCGATCGCGCTGTTCATGGGCGTGTACACCCGCTACTTCCGCGTGGGCCGCATCGGCGAAGTGTCGCTGATCGGCTTCGTGCTGCTGATGCTGGCGATTTTCGGCGGCCAGTGGGTGCAGGAGAATCCTGCCCTGGCGCCGATGTTCGACTTCACCGGCACTGAACTGACCTGGATGCTGATCGGCTACGGCTTCATCGCCTCCGTGCTGCCGGTGTGGCTGCTGCTGGCGCCGCGCGACTACCTGTCCACCTTCCTCAAGATCGGCACCATTGTCGGCCTGGCGCTGGGCATCGTGATCGTGTCGCCGATGTTGCAAATGCCTTCGCTGACCAAGTTCATTGACGGCACCGGCCCTGTCTGGACCGGCAACCTGTTCCCGTTCCTGTTCATCACCATCGCCTGCGGCGCCGTCTCCGGCTTCCACGCGCTGATCTCCTCCGGCACCACGCCGAAGATGATCGAGAACGAAACCCATGCCCGCTTCATCGGCTACGGCGCGATGCTGATGGAATCCTTTGTCGCCATCATGGCGCTGGTGGCGGCATCGACCATCGAGCCAGGCGTGTACTTCGCCATGAACAGCCCGGCTGCGCTGCTTGGCACCACGGCGGAATCGGCCGCGCAAGCCATTTCCCACTGGGGCTTCTACGTCACCCCGGAAATGCTGACGCAAACCGCCAAGGATGTCGGCGAAACCACGATCATCTCGCGTGCCGGCGGCGCCCCGACCCTGGCTGTGGGCATGGCGCACATCCTGTCCAACGTCGTGGGCGGCAAGGCCATGATGGCGTTCTGGTACCACTTCGCCATCCTGTTCGAAGCGCTGTTCATCCTTACCGCCGTCGATGCGGGCACCCGCGCCGGCCGCTTCATGCTGCAGGATTTGCTGGGCACCCTCTCGCCGGCGCTGAAGCGCACCGACTCGGTATTCGCCAGCCTGCTGGCCACCGGCCTGTGCGTGGCAGCCTGGGGCTACTTCCTGTACCAGGGCGTGGTCGACCCGCTGGGCGGCATCAACACCCTGTGGCCGCTGTTCGGCATCGCCAACCAGATGCTGGCAGCGATTGCGCTGATCCTGGCGACCTGCGTGCTGTTCAAGATGAAGCGCGCACAGTACGCCTGGGTGACCGTGCTGCCGACCATCTGGCTGCTGCTGTGCACCCTGACCGCCGGCTGGCAGAAGATCTTCGACGCGAATCCGAAGATCGGCTTCATGGCCCACGCCGCGAAATACCAGGCTGCCCTGGCCGACGGCAAGGTGCTGGCCCCGGCCAAGTCGATCGAGCAGATGCAGCAGGTGATCTTCAACGACTATCTGGATGCTGGCCTGGCGGCCTTCTTCATGGTCGTCGTGCTCAGCGTGCTGGTATTCGGCGCGCGCACCGCGCTGGCGGCCTGGAACGCCAGCCGCCCAACCCACAACGAAGCCCCGGCGCAATACGCGGCCGCGGCCAAGTAAGACCATGCTGGGCGAAATCGTCAAGGCAGGCCGCTACCTCGGACAGAGCATGCGGCTGATGTGCGGCCTGCCGGAATACGACACCTACGTCGCCCATCGCGAGGCCACCCACCCGGGTGAGCCCGTGATGAGCTACGAGGAATTCTTCCGCGAGCGGCAGGAGGCCCGCTACGGCGGCGCCGGCAAACGGGGTGGTTGTTGCTAGTCGCTGGAAGTTAGAGCCAGATCAAGGTGTCGAAATTCTTAGCATTTATTCTTTGCCCGATGGAATCGTCCTTCGGCGGCGAAAATGCTCAATTTCGAACGGTCCGGCTTAAGCCAGAAACTGACCATCATCTCGGTGCTCACCACCGGCAGCGCCTTGCTGCTGGTGTTCGCGGCGTTCGCCGTCGCGTCCATCGTTTCCCACACCAGCGAGGAACGCAAGCAGCTTACCTCGCTGGCTGACGTCATCGGCGCCAACAGCGTCGCTTCCCTGCTCTACTCCGACCGGCCGACGGCCGAACAGGCACTGGCCGCGCTGGCGGTTAAAGGCGATATCACGCGCGCCGCCCTGTTCGACCGCGATGGCCAGCTGTTTGCCGCTTATCCTGCAGTGCGCGAGCTGGCGCCGGGCGCGCTCGATGCGCTGCGCCTGCGTCAATTGGCCGAGGGAGAGTTGGCCGAGCGTGACGGAGCGCCCTGGTCGCCGCTTCTGCGGCTTTACCGGCCGGTGCGCGTGCGCCAGCATGTGATCGGGGCGGTGATGATCGAGGCGGGCCAGGGTTCGCTCTGGCTGGGCATCCTGCGCAACCTGGGCATCACGGCGCTGGCCACCGCTTCTTCGTTCTGGCTGGCGCTGGTGCTGTCGGCGCGCTTCCGCGAAGGGATTGCGGCGCCCATCGCGCAGCTGATCGCGGCGGCGGACAAGGTGAGCAGCAGCCAGACCTATGCCCAGGTCCAGCACCAGCGCAGCGATGAACTGGGGACGCTGATCGACAGCTTCAACGGCATGCTGGCGCAAATCGAGAGCCGCGACAGCAAGCTGGCCCAGTATCGCGGCGAACTGGAACGCCAGGTCAGCATCCGCACGGCGCAGCTGGAAAAGGCCAAGGATGCGGCGGAAGCGGCCAGCCAGGCCAAGAGCGCCTTCCTTGCCAACATGTCGCATGAAATCCGCACGCCGATGAATGGGGTGCTGGGCATGGCGGAACTGCTGGCGGCCACCGAACTGACCGAAACCCAACGCCATTACACCAGCATGGTGCGCCGTTCGGGCGAGCACCTGCTGGTGATCATCAACGACATCCTCGACTTCTCCAAGGTGGAAGCGGGCAAGCTGACGGTCGAATACATCAATTTCAACTTGCGCGAACTCCTGGACGATATCGAGAACGTGTTTGCGCCGCAGGCCCAGGCCAAGGGCATCGAGATGGAGTTCGCGGTAGCGAACAATATCCCGCTGGCGATCTGCGGCGATCCTAACCGGCTGCGCCAGGTGATCGTCAACCTGCTGGGCAATGCGGTCAAGTTCACCGACCAGGGGCGCATCAAGGTCGCGGTGCGGGTGGCTGGGGAGGATGCGCAATCGGCGCGGCTGCGGGTGGAGGTGCACGATACCGGCATCGGCGTGGCGCGCGAGGCGCGGGCGCACATCTTCGATTCGTTTTCGCAGGCCGACGGTTCGACCACGCGCAAGCATGGCGGCACCGGACTGGGGCTGGCCATTTCCAAGCAGCTGGTGGAGCTGATGGGGGGCTCGATCGGCGTCGATAACGCGCTCGGACACGGATCGGTGTTCTGGTTCACGGTGCAGTTCGACAAGCGGCGTGTGGATGCCGACGATGCGGGCTTCCAGCAAAAGTCCACCAAGGGCTTGCGGGCCCTGGTGGTCGACCGCCAGGCGGAAAGCGCGCTGGCGCTGCAACGCTTGCTGGCGCGCTGGCATCTGCAGGGCTCGTGCGCGCCGAGTGCGGCGGATGCCCTGCGCGAGCTGCACGCGGCGGCGGCGCGCGGCACGCCCTACGACGTGGCTTTGCTGGACATGGGGCTGGACGATATCGGCGGGCTGGCGCTGGCGGCTGAAATCAAGTCCGATCCCGATATATCCGCTGTGCGGCTGATCCTCCTCGCTTCCGAGCGCAATGCGGCCGATGCTGTGCAGCGGCGGGCGGCGGGTGTGGCCTTCCAGCTGATCAAGCCTGTGCGTGAGCCGGATTTGTACGACTGTATCGTGATTCCCCTGCGCGCCAATGAAGGTGTTGGCGTCGGCGTTGCGTCGCTTGCCAGCGTCTCGGCGTCGCACACCGTCCAGCGCCCGCGCCACGGCCAGCGGCCGCGCGCCTTGCTGGCCGAGGATAATCCGGTCAATGTCGAAGTAGCATCGGCCATGCTGCGCGGGCTGGGCATGGAGGTCGCTTGCGCCGCCAATGGCGAGGAAGCGCTGGCTGCGGTGCGGGCCGGCGATTACGACCTCGTGCTGATGGACTGCATGATGCCGGTGATGGACGGCATGGCGGCCACGGCCGAGATACGGCGCCTGGAGCAGCAGCGCGGCCGCGCACGCGCCACGCCGATTGTCGCTATCACCGCCAACGCGCTGCAGGGCGACCGCGAACGATGCCTGGCGGCGGGGATGGACGACTACATCAGCAAGCCTTTCTCGCAACAGGCGCTGGCCGACACCCTTGGCCGCTGGGTGGCCCTGCCGCGGGCCGGCCTTGCCGTCCCGAGGCCTCCTGCGCCCGCGCCGGCCAGTCACGCGCCTGGCGCCGCGCCAAACGATCCGGCAACCGCCCAATGGCAGCCAGCCTCACCGGCAGGAGGTGCGGTCGCCACCGTCGCCACAGCCGGCCAGGCACCGCCGGTCAGCGCGGAAGCACTTCGGCCAGGCGCAGCGCGGGCAGGCCCTTCACAGGCCTTACCGGACGCCACGCCCTCCTCCATCAACCCGTCAGCCTTGAATGCGATCCGCGCCCTCAATCCGGGACAGGGCGAAGCATTGCTGCGGCGCGTGCTCGAAGCCTTCCTGCAAGACACGCCGCGCCAGCTCACCTCGTTGCGCGCGGCGGCTGCGGGCAGCGACACGGACGCTATCCGCAAAGCCGCCCACAGCCTGAAGTCCAGCAGCGCCAACGTCGGCGCCGAGGCGCTGGCGAAGATGTTCAGGGAATTGGAACAGATGGCCCGCGCCGAGCAGGCCGAGGGCGCGGCCGACCTGTTGGCGCAGCTGGAGCGCGAATTCCAGTCGGTCCGGCAAACGCTGGGCAACATCCTGGCCAAGGGAGCATGAAATCATGGCAGCGCTCTATTCCCCCAAACGCGGCACCGTACTGGTGGCGGATGACGATCCGGTCATGCGCCTGCTGATGCTTGAAATGCTGGCCCAGGTCGGGCTGGACGCGGTGGAAGCGAGCGACGGCCGCGCCGCCGTGGCCAGCTTCCGCGACAACTCACCCGACCTGGTGCTGCTGGACGTCGACATGCCCTTGCTGGACGGCTTCTCGGTGTGCCGCGCCATCCGCAAGCTCGAAGGCCCATCCCACGTCCCGGTCATCATGGTCACCGGCGGCGACGACCTGGAGGCCGTCACCCAGGCCTACGAAGCCGGCGCCACGGACTTCGTCTCCAAGCCGATCAACTGGCCCATCCTCGGCCACCGCGTGCTCTATGTGCTGCGCGCCAGCGACGCCATCTCCCGCCTGCGCATCGCCGACGCCCATAACCGCGCCGTTTTGGCCGCCATCCCCGACACCTTCTTCCGCCTCAGCGCCGACGGCTACTACCTCGATTACGAAGAAGGCCACGAACCGAGCACGGACTTCGCCAGCCGCGAATGCGTAGGCCGCCATATCCGCGACGTGCTGCCGCCGCAGATCGCCACGCGCATGCTGGACCAGCTATCGGCCGTGCTGCACTCTGCTTCCGTGCACTCGGTGGACTACGAGCTGACGCGCGAAGGCGTCAGCCACCATTTCGAGGCGCGCCTGGTCGGCACCGCATCCGGCGAAGTGCTGGGCCTCGTGCGCGACATCAGCGAGCGCAAACGCGCCGAGGAGCAGATCCGCAAGCTGGCCTATTGCGACAGCCTGACCGGCATCCCCAACCGCCAGGCCTTCCTGGAAACGCTGGAGCACGAACTGGAACGCTCGCGGCGCGAAGAGCGCAAGTTCGCCATCCTGTTCATGGACCTGGATTCCTTCAAGCGCATCAACGACACGCTCGGCCACAACGTCGGCGACCTGCTGCTGCAGATCGTCACCGAGCGCCTGCGCGAGACGATACGGCCGGGCGACCACCTGTGCAGCCTGGCGCGGCTGGGCGGCGACGAGTTCACCATCCTGCTGCCGGACATCGAACGCGTGGACGATGCGCTGGCCGTGGCGCACCGCGTGAAGGACGCCATGCGGCGCCCCTTCAACCTGGACGGCCACGAAATCTTCGTCACCGCCAGCATCGGCATCTCCCTTTACCCGGAAGACGGCGAAGACTGCACATCGCTGCTCAAGTTCGCCGATACCGCGATGTACCACGCCAAGAACTGCGGCAAGAACAACGCAAAGCTGTACAGCTCATCGCTGACCATGCAGATCATGAGCCACGTCAAACTGGAAGTCGGCCTGCGCAAGGCCCTGCAGAACAACGAGCTGTACCTGCTGTACCAGCCGCAGGTCGACGTACCGACCACCCGCGTCGTCGGCGTGGAAGCGCTGATACGCTGGCGCCACCCCGAACACGGCATCATCCCGCCGACGGAATTCATCCCGCTGGCGGAGGAAACGGGCCTGATCGTGCCGATCGGCGAATGGGTGTTGCGCACCGCCTGCCGCCAGGCCTGCGCCTGGCAGCGCGAATGCGAGCGGCCGATCCGCATGGCGGTCAACCTGTCGGCACGCCAGTTCAAGGACGAAAACCTGGCGCAGATCGTGCTGGCCGTACTGCAGGACAGCGGCCTCGATCCCAGCCTGCTGGAGCTGGAGCTGACCGAAGGCACGCTGATGGACAACGCCCTCGCCACGCTGGCCACCCTCGAACAGCTGCGCGGCATCGGGGTGTTTTTATCGATCGACGACTTCGGCACCGGCTACTCATCCATGAGCTATCTGAAGCGCTTCGACGTGCGCGCGCTGAAGATCGACAAGAGCTTCATCAGCGGCCTGCCGCAGGACAGCGAAAACGCCGCCATCACGCGCGCCATCATCGCCATGGCGCACGGCCTGAAAATGATCGTGGTTGCGGAAGGCGTGGAAACGCGCGACCAACTCGAGCTCCTGAAACACTTCGGCTGCGACATGGCGCAGGGCTACCTGCTCGGCCGCCCCGCCCCGCAGGAAGCCATCAGCCAGATGCTGTCGTGTGCGGGTTCAGGTGCTGCGGCGGTCTAGCATGGCGCGGGCGATGGTGCCGGCGTCGACGTATTCGAGTTCGCCGCCGACCGGCACCCCGCGCGCCAGGCGGGTCACGGCCAGGCCGCGGGCTTTCAGCATTTCGCTGATGTAGTGGGCGGTGGCTTCGCCTTCGTTGGTGAAATTGGTCGCCAGGACCACTTCTTCCACCACGCCGTCGGCGGCGCGCGCCAGCAGCTTTTCAAGGTGGATGTCTTTGGGACCGATGCCGTCCAGCGGCGACAGGCGCCCCATCAGCACAAAGTACAGGCCTTTGTACGTCAGCGTCGATTCGATCATCACCTGGTCGGCCGGTGTTTCGACGACGCACAGCAGGCGCTTGTCGCGCGTCTCGTCGGCGCAGGTGTCGCAGATGTCGGTTTCGGTGAAGGTGTTGCACAGGGCGCAGTGATGCACCTGCTCCACGGCCTGGTACAGGGCGCGCGACAGCATGGCGGCGCCTTCGCGGTCGTGCTGCAGCAGGTGGAAGGCCATGCGCTGGGCCGATTTGGGGCCGACGCCGGGCAGGCGGCGCAGCGCCTCCGTCAGGAATTCGAATGACTTCGCCATGGGGTCAGGCTTGCTTGAAGGCGCTCAGGAAATCGGCCGTCTTGGTGGGCACGAACTCGGTGATCGCGTAGCTGGCGGCGCCCGCTTCGTTGAACGGGTCCAGCTCGATCACCGCTTCGATATCGTCCCGGCTGTCGGCTGTGGCAAGGATGATGCTGCCGGTGCGCGGCACCATTCGGCCGCACATCAGGAACATGCCGTTGGCGATCTGCTCGCGCAGGTACTCGCTGTGCGCGGCCAGGAGCTTGTCGATCTCCTCGGCCGGTTTCAGGTACGTGAGCGCGATGATGAACATGATGTTCGGTCAGAATGGCATCTTGAAGCCGGGTGGCAGCGGCAGGCCGGCGGTCAGGCCGCTCATTTTTTCCGAAGCGGTGGCTTCGGCCTTGCGCACAGCGTCGTTGAAGGCGGCGGCTACCAGGTCTTCCAGCATGTCCTTGTCGTCGCCCAGCAGCGATGGGTCGATCGAGACGCGCTTGACGTCGTTCTTGCAGGTCATGACGACCTTCACCATGCCGGCGCCGGCCTGGCCTTCCACTTCGATCAGGGCCAGCGCTTCCTGCGCTTTCTTCATGTTGTCCTGCATGGCTTGCGCTTGTTTCATCAGGCCGGCCAGTTGGTTCTTCATCATGGTGTGGTTCTCCGTATTTCGGTGTTGAGTATAGGTTTAGTGCGCGGGCGTCATCGGCGCGACGATCGAGCCGGGCACGATGAAGGCGCCGAAGTCGCGCACCATTGCTTTGATAAATGGGTCGGCGGCGACCGCTTCTTCGGCGGCACGCTGGCAGTTGTCGCGGTGGACCTGGGCTTCGACGCTGGTGGTGTACCAGGCCTTGCCGATCTCGGTCTCGACGCGGGCTGCGCGGCCAAAGCGCTCAGTCAGCGCGGAAGTGAGCTTTTCCACGTTGGCCGGTGTGGCCCAGGTTTCGATCGGGCAGCGGATGCGGAAGACGGCCATATTGCCGTCGAAGGTGCAGCTGACCAATTCGGCCTGGGTGGCCAGTTGCTGCGCCACGCCGCGCAGCGGCAGGTGGGCAGCCAGCGCCGGCCAGTTGCCGTCCCAGCCCAGTTCCGGGACCGGGGTAATGACGTATTCGTATGGCGCTTTAGCCGGCGCTGCGGCGCGCTGCGGTGCCGCCTGCGACATGCCGCCGATATGGTCGGCGCCGGCCGGCATGGCGGAATCATCGGAAAACTCGGTGACCCAGGGAGGCAGGTCGTCTTCCACCGCGCGCTGCGGTGGAGGCGCGCTGCGTTGCTGTACCTGTTGCGGTGCTTCCATCACAGCGGCGCCGCCCTGGTCGTCCCATGGTGCGCTGGCCTGCGCCGATGGCGCGCTTGGCACAGGGGCATCTTCCCACGGCGCCGGTGCGCGGGCGGTTGGCTGCGCGGCAGGTGCGGCGGCGCTAGCATGGTGAGCCGATTGCCCCGGCATCGGCTGACGCTGAGGGGCGGCCGCTGCGGAGGATGGCGCTGGCGATGCAGGCGCAGCCGGTGACGATGGTGCGTCCGCTGGCGCTGCCGGACGGGCTGGCGCTGGCGCACGCTGGCCGGTACGGGCTGCAGCTGCAGCACGCGCAGCTTCCAGCGCGGCGGTGATGGCCATTTTCGCTGGGCTCATCGGACGGCTGTCGGCAGACGGTGCTGGCTGCGCCGCAGGTGCTTGGGCAGGCGCAGCGGCTGGCTGCGGCGCCGCAGGTGCGGCTGCCATCGGCGCTGGAGCCGGCGCGCTCGCGGCCGGCGCGGCAGGAGCTTCATAGGCTGGCGCGGATGCGGCGGCGGCTGGTGCAGCGGAAGGCACGCTCGCGAGATGCGCGGCAGCCGGCGCGTTGGCGGCCGGTGCGGCGGCGGGGGCAACTTGCTGCACCGGGGGCGCCGGCGGCACGGACGGTGCGGTGGCAGCGGCTGGCGCAGGCTGGCCGACAGGCACGCTCATGCGGTCCGCCGTCGCGGCGCTGGCGGCCATGGCTGCCGCAGCCGCGGCACGGGCCGGATTCGCGCCGGCGGGACGAACCGCTACCGGGGCGCCGGCCGGTTGGCCTTCTGCCCCGCCGATACCGGGCCGAAAGGCAAGCATGCGTAACAGGGTCATGGAGAAGCCGGCATATTCATCCGGCGCCAGGCCCAGTTCATTGCGGCCATGCACGGCAATCTGGTAATACAGCTGTACTTCCTCGGCATCGAACAGCGAGGCCAGGCGAACGATATCGTTATATTCGGGCAGGTCCGCAGGCACGGCGGAAGGCACGGTCTGCGCCAGCGCAATCCGGTGCAGCAAGGTGCCCAGGTCCTGCAAGGCGCCGTTGTAGGACAGCGAACGCGTCGCCATCTCATCGGCCACCGCCATCAGGTCGGCGCCGTCCTTGTTGGCCAGCGCATCGAGCAGGCGCACCAGGTAAGACTGGTCCAACGCCCCCAGCATGCCCTGCACCGCATCCAGCGTTACAGCACCGGCGGCGTAGGCAATTGCCTGGTCGGTCAGCGACAGCGCGTCGCGCATGGAACCGTGCGCGCCCTGGGCCAGCAAGCGCAAGGCCGGCTGCTCGAACACGACGTTTTCCTGGCCCAGGATATTTTCCAAGTGGCCGACGATATGCCCTGGCGGCATCTGCTTCAGGTTGAACTGCAGGCAGCGCGACAGCACCGTGACAGGAATCTTTTGCGGATCGGTGGTCGCCAGGATGAACTTCACGTGCTCCGGCGGTTCCTCCAGCGTCTTCAACATCGCGTTGAAGGCGTGGTTGGTCAGCATGTGCACCTCGTCGATCATATAGACCTTGAAGCGCGCATTGGACGGTGCGTACACCGCCTGCTCCAGCAACTGCGCCATCTCGTCGACGCCGCGGTTGGACGCCGCGTCCATTTCGACGTAGTCGACAAAGCGGCCGCCATCGATCGCGGTACAAGCCTCGCACACACCGCACGGGGTGGCCGTGATGCCGCCGTTGCCGTCCGGGCCGACGCAATTGAGCGACTTGGCCAGGATGCGCGACAGCGTCGTCTTGCCGACACCGCGCGTCCCGGTAAACAGGTAGGCATGGTGCAGGCGCCCGGTATGCAGCGCGTGGGTCAGCGCACGGACAACGTGCTCCTGGCCGACAAGCGTTTCAAAGTTCCGGGGACGGTATTTGCGAGCGAGGACTTGATAGGACATGTGCGCGATTTTACCGTAGATAGCGTGCGCTGCGGACAAGATTGCATGCTTGCCGCTTAGACAACAAAAAAGGGACGAAGGGTAAAAAAAGGGGACGTAACACATTTTTTTGCTTCACCAAAAATGTGTTACGTCCCCTTTTTTCTTACCCTTCGTCCCCTTTTTCAAGGAAATCAAAGAGGCGAGCCTGATCTGCGGCACTTGCGGTGAACAGCTTTGGCTGCTTCGTTCCCGACCTGACCAGGTTAACCGTGCCACAATGCGCAGGGGCCCGCCCGGCGCAATTATAGGCTATAAACCGAGCTGCTGCCAAATACCATCGACGCGCGCCTTCACCTCGTCGCTCATGGTGATGGTCGTGCCCCACTCACGGCTGGTTTCGCCCGGCCATTTATTGGTCGCGTCGATGCCCATCTTGCTGCCCAGCCCACTGACCGGCGAAGCAAAATCGAGGTAATCGATCGGCGTATTGTCGACCAGGGTCGTGTCGCGCGTCGGGTCGACGCGGGTGGTGATGGCCCAGATCACTTCCTTCCAGTCGCGGATGTTCACGTCCTCGTCCACCACGATAATGAACTTGGTATACATGAACTGGCGCAGGAAGCTCCACACGCCGAACATCACGCGCTTGGCGTGGCCGGCGTACTGTTTGCGGATCTGCACCACCGCCATGCGGTAGCTGCAGCCTTCCGGCGGCAGGTAAAAGTCGGTGATCTCGCTGAACTGCTTTTGCAGCAACGGCACGAAGACCTCGTTCAGCGCCACGCCCAACACGGCCGGTTCATCCGGCGGCTTGCCAGTATAAGTAGAGTGGTAGATCGGGTCGCGCCGCATGGTGATGCGGTCGATAGTGAAGACCGGGAACCAGTCCTGCTCATTGTAATAGCCGGTGTGGTCGCCGTACGGGCCTTCCAGGCCGTGCTCATAGCCGGACGGATGGTTTTCGTCGGGGTAGATATGCCCTTCCAGCACGATCTCCGCGGACGCCGGCACACGCAGCTCGCTGCCGATGGCCTTAACGAGTTCGGTGCGGCTGCCGCGCAGCAGGCCGGCGAACTGGTATTCCGACAGGCTATCGGGCACCGGCGTCACCGCGCCGAGAATGGTCGCCGGGTCCGCACCCAAAGCGACACAGACGGGATAAGGCTGTCCGGGATTCTTGATGCAGTGCTCGCGAAAGTCCAGCGCGCCGCCGCGATGCGCCAGCCAGCGCATGATCACCTTGTTCGGGCCCAGCACCTGCTGGCGGTAGATGCCCAGGTTCTGGCGTTTCTTGTTTGGGCCCTTGGTAATCACAAGGCCCCATGTAATCAGGGGCGCCACGTCGCCCGGCCAGCAATGCTGGATCGGCAGGCGGCCCAGGTCCACGTCACTCCCTTCCCACACAACCTCCTGGCACGGCGCACCGCGCAGCTCTTTCGGCGACATATCCCATACGGCTTTGACCAGGGAGCCCAGGCCCATCAAGTCCTTGAAGCCCTTTGGCGGCTCGGGCTCCTTCAGCTGCGCCAGCACGTGGCCGATCTTGCGCAGCTCGCCGACCTCATCGGCGCCCATGCCGAGCGCCACGCGGCGCGGGGTGCCGAACAGGTTGCCCAGCACCGGCATGTCGAAACCGGCCGGTTTCTCGAACAGAATGGCGGGTCCGCCGGCGCGCAAGGTGCGGTCGCACACCTCCGTCATCTCCAGGTGTGGTGAAACAGGCAAGCTTGTGCGCTTAAGTTCGCCCATTGCTTGCAGTTGGGAAATAAAATCTCGGAGATCGCGATATTTCATACTTTTTTACGATTTTTTTGCTTCGAACGAGGCGTATGAGTACTTTTGGTCAAGTCGTTGATTTTATTGGTTTTTGCCAATGTGTTCACGCAAAAGTCATACTCAAAAGTAATAAAGAATGACTGTGTTAGTATTGACGGGATATAATACGCCTCCTACAATTTGACCTACCTGATGAGGACATGGCCTTTATGCCAACTAAGTTGTCACTCATTACATTCACGGAGTATCCGGGCTCCACAGACATTTTAAGGAGTGTTTTTCCTGAGGCGTCTGCCTCGCACCCGGAAAAAGTTGTGTTGCAACTGGCCCAACAGAATAGCCAGCTTTAGCAAACAATGATGGCGTCCAGTCCCGCGCGACCTGTGCGGCGGTGGACGAAGATAACACTGATGTAACGACTATGGCACGTCGATTTGACCGCGTTTTAACGCGGCGGGGACGCGTTTTGACTCTTACATTTCAGGGGAGTTCTGAATGAACAATCGATTCAATGGGCTGCTCGATAGCGCCCGCCTGTGGGCCCGCCAGCCCGCCGCGTGGATTGCCACGCAGAGCGTATCGGCACGCGGTCTGCTGACCGCCGCTCAGTCCATGCTGAGCATCCTCGGTATTGCGGCATTGGTTATGGCATGCGCCATGGTGGCCCGTCCTGAACTGGCATCCGACCTGGCCCACGCCCTGCGCGGCGAACCGCCGGCGCCGACCCAGATCGTGGTCGCGCCGCGCCTGTCCGAGCTGATGGAAGCGCCTGCCGCGCTGCCGGCCGGCCAGGCAGCAGCTGCCGAAGTGCCGCTGACGGCCGAGGAAAAGGCGCTGATGGGCTCCAAGAAGCAGCAGGATATGGTGACCAACTGGCTGTCCAAGCGCTACCGCGTGGCCGGCGATGCGACCAATCTGCTCGTTTCCACCGCCTACCTGACGGCACGCGAAACCAAGATGGACCCACTGCTGATCCTGGCTGTGATGGCGATCGAATCGGGCCTGAACCCGTTCGCGGAAAGCCCGATGGGCGCCCAGGGCCTGATGCAGGTGATGTCCAAGGTGCACACCGAGAAATTCCAGGAAATGGGCGGCGTGCAGGCTGCGCTGAACCCGGTTGCCAACATCCGCGTCGGCGCCATGATCCTGAAGGACTATGTGACCAAGGGCGGTTCGGTTGAAGCCGGCTTGAAATCCTACGTCGGCGCAGGCGCCTTCGATTCGGACGACGGCTACGGTTCCCGCGTGATGGCGGAATATTCCCGCCTGAAGCAGGTTTCCGCCGGCAAGAAGGTGCCTTACATCACCCCGCCGCAACTGGCTGCCGCCCCTGCCCCGGCGAAGCCCAAGGATGGCTCGACCACCGTGGCGCAAGCTGACAAGCAAATCAGCGCAGACCAGCTGGCCGGCCTGTAATCCTGTCCAGACGCACGCCAAAGCCACCTCCGGGTGGCTTTTTTTGTTTTCAAACGTGGGACCGGGCAAGCGTAATACTCCCCAGCGGCAGCTGAGTGGGAGGGTCAGACCCTTGGGTCTGACCCAGGTTTACCGGGTTTGCCTTGTTAGGGGCGCCAGCGTTATGCAAGTACAAACAAAAACCCGGTAAACCAGGGTCAGACCCAAGGGTCTGACCCGCCTGCGCCACCGCCACCGGCAAGTCTTGAGTATTCGTAAAAAAAAATGCCCTCCACGTTGGGAGGGCATTCTGCCGGGGCGGAAACGCGCTTAGCGCTTCTTGTCGGCGGCGACTTCGTCGGCGCGCAGCTGGGCGGCCAGCTTGTCGAGGACGCCGTTCACGTATTTGTGGCCATCAATGCCGCCGAAGGACTTGGTCAGCTCCACGGCTTCGTTGATCACGACGCGATATGGAATCTCGATGTGGTTCTTCAGTTCGTACGCGCCGATCAGCAGCACGGCGTGCTCGATCGGGGACAGCTCGCCAATGCCGCGGTCGACCAGCGGCGAGAACACTTCACGCAGCTCGACCGACTGCTTGATGGTGCCGCGCAGCAGGTCGGCGAAGTACTCGCCGTCCGCCTTGTCGAAGCCATGGGCGCCGCGGATGTTATTGACGACCTTGGTCGCGTCTTCATTGTTCAGCAGCCACTGGTACAGGCCCTGCAGCGCGAATTCGCGCGCGCGGTGGCGCGGGGTGCGGTTCTTGCTCGGGTTGGCGTGCGTCATTTTGTCAGTCATGTTCCGTACCTTCTTGTTGAATTACTCGTCGTCGCCCAAGTCCTGGTTCAGTTCTTCCAGGGCGATCGACAGGTTGGCCATTTCGACGGCGCAGCGGGCGGCTTCGGCGCCTTTGACGGCCATGCGGACTTCCGCCTGCTCGTCGTTCTCGGTGGTCAGGATGGCGTTGGCGATAGGGATGCTGTAATCCAGGCCAACGCGGGTGACGCCCGCGCCGGATTCATTGGATACCAGCTCGAAGTGGTAGGTTTCGCCGCGGATCACGGCGCCCAGTGCGATCAGCGCGTCGAACTGGTTCGACTCGGCCATCTTCTGCAGCACCAGCGGAATCTCCAGCGCGCCCGGCACGGTCACGTGCAGGATGTCTTCGTCTTCCACGCCCAGGTTCTTCAGCTCTTGCAGGCAGGCCGACAGCAGGCCATGGCAAACGTCTTCATTGAAGCGGGCCTGCACGACGCCGATGCGCAGGTTCTCGCCGGACAGGTTGGTTTCGTAGGTTGCTACGGTCATGGTGTACCTCTTTCTCAGGTTATTGGGTATAAGCCGCTTATTTATCAGGCGGCAGGTTTGGCCATGTAGCCGGTGACTTCAAGGTTAAAGCCGGTCATCGAAGGCATTTTGCGCGGGCTGGCCAGCAGCTGCATCTTGCGCACGCCGACATCGCGCAGGATCTGGGCGCCGATACCGTAGCTGCGCAGGTCCATGCTGGCCGCGCGGCCGGTTGGGCGCACGTTCTTGTCCAGCGCTTCCAGCTGGCCGAACAGTTGTTCCGCGGTCTCGCCGCAGTTCAGCAGCACCATTACGCCCTGCTCCGCGCCCTTGATCGCTTTCAGCGAGGACGACACGTTCCAGGAGTGGGTGGTGGCTTCGGTTTCCAGCAGGTCGAGAATGGACACCGGCTGGTGCACGCGCACCAGCGATTCCTTGCCCGGTTCCATTGTGCCGTGCACCAGCGCCAGGTGGGCCGAGCCGCTCGGCTTGTCGCGGAAGGCGATCATGCGGAAGTCGCCGTGCGCGGTGCGCAGCGGACGTTCGGCGATGCGCTCCACCATGCATTCGTTCTGGCTGCGGTAGTGAATCAGGTCGGCGATGGTGCCGATCTTCAGGCCGTGTTCCTTGGCGAATTCCAGCAATTCAGGCAGGCGCGCCATGGTGCCGTCGTCCTTGATGATTTCGCAGATCACGGAAGCGGGGATCAGGCCTGCCATGGCGGTCAGGTCGCAGCCCGCTTCGGTATGGCCGGCGCGCATCAGCACGCCGCCCGGCACAGCGCGCAGCGGGAAGATGTGGCCAGGCTGCACGATGTCGCTTGGCTTGGCGCCCTTGGCTACGGCGACCTGGATGGTCTTGGCGCGGTCGGCGGCCGAAATACCAGTGGTGACGCCTTCGGCAGCTTCGATCGACACGGTGAAGTTGGTGCCGAAGGAAGTGCCGTTCTTGGCGGTCATCATGGTCAGGTCGAGCTGGTTGCAGTGCTCTTCCGTCAGGGTCAGGCAAACCAGGCCGCGCGCGTGCTTGATCATGAAATTGATCGCTTCCGGCGTGACGTGCTCGGCGGCCAGCACCAGGTCGCCTTCGTTTTCACGGTCTTCTTCGTCGACCAGGATCACCATGCGACCGGCGCGCAGTTCGGCGACGATTTCTTCGGTGCTGGAAATGGACATATTTTTTCCTTTGATGTGAGGCACAGAGCGTTTCTTTGTTAACCCGCTATTTTAATGGATTTGACGCACTTCCGCCCCGTTGAGCGCCGCCTTTAGGCTATTTGGCCTAGACTGGTTTTCTTAACAACCCTGAAGGAGGCAGCGATGAAGACCAGTGGTTCGGCCGTCTGGAGCGGCGGCATCAAGGATGGGCGCGGGGCGATCAGCACGGCCAGCGGCGCTTTGCAGGCCGCTCCTTACGGCTTTTCCAGCCGTTTCGAGGGCAAGCCGGGCACCAATCCGGAGGAATTGATCGGGGCGGCGCATGCCGGCTGCTTCACCATGGCGCTGTCGCTGATCCTGGGCGGGGCTGGGTTCACGGCTGAAAAGATGGAGACCAGGGCGGAGGTGACCCTGGACAAGGTCGGCGACGGCTTTGCCATCACCGCCATTCATCTCGACCTCCAAGCCAGAATTCCGGGGGCAGACAAGGCTAAATTCGAAGAACTTGCCAATAAGGCAAAAGTTGGCTGCCCAGTGTCCAAAGTCCTGAATACCAACATTACCCTCACCGCTACCCTGCTGTAAGTCTCTCGCCTGGGGCGCTGCGCGCGCCCCCAAAATTTTCCTTGAATTTTTTAATTGCGATCACTATTATTGATTCATTCGATGATGATCGTCATCAATAACCACCAAGGGAAAACATCATGAACCTCAAAGATTCCGTCGTCTTCATCACTGGCGCAAACCGTGGCCTGGGCCTGCAACTGGCAAAAGCCGCCCTGGCCGCCGGCGCGAAAAAAGTCTACGGCGCCGCCCGCGATCCCAAATCGGTCACCCTGCCCGGCGTTACTCCGGTGCAGCTGGACGTCACCAATCACGAAGAAATCGCCGCCGTCACCCGCGAATACAAGGATGTGAACGTGTTGATCAACAACGCCGGCATCGTGCGCGCCGGCGGCATCCTGGCCGACAACGCCCTGGAACAGGCCCGCGCCGAACTGGAAACCAACCTGATCGGCCCGATGCTGCTCAGCAAAGGCTTCGCCCCGGCGCTGAAAGCCAACGGCGGCGGCGCCATCGTCAACATCCTCTCCGTGCTGGCCTGGTATAGCCAGGGCCCGACCAATACCTACAGCATGTCGAAATCCGCCGCCTGGGCGCTGACCAACGGCCTGCGCATCGAGTTGGCTTCACAAGGCACGCTCGTGGTGGGCGCCCACATGGGCTATATGGAAACCGACATGACCGCCGGCTACGAAGTACCGAAGATCAAACCGGACGAAGTCGCCGCGCAAATCTTCGTAGCTCTGGCGCAAGGCAAGGAAGAAGTGCTGGCGGATGACCTCACCCGCCAGGTAAAACTAGGCATCAACGCAGAACTGCCGGCATATATTGCTGCTGCGCGTCCTGCTGCGTGAGGGGGCGTCCGCTATTCGCACCGCCCAGGAAAACGCAATAGGCCGCCGGGCGTCGAGCGTGCTCATCGAGTTCCTCGGCGCCCGCCTGTTGTCACGCGGCACGTCTGTGGTAAGCTGAAGAGCATCGAGGACAAGTCCCCGCACCCGGCTGAAAGCGTATGCGCCCCCAAGGCTACCTCCAGTCCCTCACCTTCGCCGTCGTTCTTTCGAGCGCTCCGGCCGCGAGCGCTTTGGCAGACAAGCTCGACCTCAAAGCCGCACTGAGCGAAATCGAACAGTTGTCGCAACAGTCGCCGCACAAGGCGCTGGACCGGCTGCACGCCATCCAGGCGGGAATGGACGCCAACACACCCTACGACGTTAAACAAAGGCTGTTGCGCGAAGAGATCTGGCTGCTCGAAGATGCCGGCCAGATGGAGGCCTCGTACGAGGTGGAGCGCCAAGCCTATGACTTGGCCATTGCGCATAAGGATCTCGCAACGGCTGCGCGCGCCAGTCTCGGGGAAGTCCACCATTTGCTGGGCCTGAACCGGCCTGACGATGCTCAGCGCCTGCTGGACCAAATCCTGGCTAAAGCCCCGAAGGACTTGCCAACCTTGTCAAGCGTGGCGTTCGCTCGGACCCAAGGTGACGTACTCAACGCCAAGGCACGGTATGACAAGGCGCTTGAGTTCTATCTGGACGCGCTCTCCAAGCTCGAGGGCGATCCCCTGGCAGGCGAACCGCGCGCCACCCTGCGTGCACGCATTGCACAGGTCTATATCAATAACGATCATCCGCAAAAGGCAATCGAAACAGCGAAACAGGGGCTCGCGGAAAGTGGTGTCGCCCTGCGCACCCGCGGCAGCCTTGAATTTGCCGAGGCAATCGCCCACCTCAAGCTCGGCAAGAAGACAGAGGCCTTAAGCGCCTACCAAAAAGCGCTGGCGACAGCGGAAAGGGCCGGCCTGGTGGGACTGGAAGCGGCCATCCGGGGCAATATCTCCGACGTCTTCCTTCAGCAGAAAGACTATCCGCGCGCAGAACTGGAAGCGCGCAAGGCACTTGAGGTCTCGAAGAAGGTCAAGGACCAGAACCTGCTTCTGATGGCCGAGGCCAACCTGGGCTTCGCTTTGATGGGGCAAGGCAAGCTTGCCGCAGGCCAGCCCTACGTCGACGGCGTGATTCAGGACATGCGGGACGCCGGCGCCACGGCCGACCTGGAAGCCATGCTGGACGAAAAAGGCCGCATGCTGGAGAGCGCGGGAAAGTTTGCCGATGCGCTGGCCGTGGTCCGTGAACAGCAGGACCTACAGCTGAGCAACTCGCGCGCCGCGCGCGACAGGGCGATTGCCGCATTGCAGGAAAAGTTTGAGGCCACGCAACGTGCCAAACAGATCGCCCTTCTGAAGCGTGAAAATGACTTGAAGGATGCCGAAATCGGCAGCCGCCGGGCGGTGCAACTGGCCTCGACATTTGCGGCAGCCCTGACCGTCATCGCGGGCGCAATCGTATTCGTTCTCTATCGTCGCGCCGCCCGCAGCAACGCCCAGCTCAAGCTGCTCAATACGCAACTGGAATACAATTCCACCCGCGACGCGCTGACCGGCCTGCACAACCGCCGCTCATTCCTGGAAAAAATGAAGGGCCAGGCGGAAGCCGGCAAGCGTAACCGGCGCAGCACTGCCCAGGCACATTCATCCTGTTACCTCTTATTCGATATCGATCACTTCAAGAGTATCAATGACCGCTGGGGCCACGGTATCGGCGACGCGGTATTGGTCGAAGTCGCCCGCCGCATCCTGTCGACGGTGCGCGATACCGACATGGTGCTGCGTTGGGGTGGCGAAGAATTCATGGTCTACGCGCCGGACACCGACCCAACCCGGTTGCCCAAGCTAGCGGCGCGTATCTTGAATGCGGTCGGAGGCAGCAAGGTCGACACAGGCAGCGGGCCGCTTGCCGTCACCATTTCAGCGGGAGCGGTTTCGCTGCCCATCGGCTCGAACGACTGCCGCGACTGGGAAGTCGCGGTCCGGCTGGCAGATTGGGCCCTCTACCAGAGCAAGGCAAACGGCCGCAACCAGGCCAGCGTGGTCGCACGCATTGGAAGCGATGCGGAAACGGTGCTGGCAATCCTTGAAGGACGCACCGCCGGCGAACTCGAACCCGGCACGCTGCAAACAGAGCAAGTGCCGGGTCCTGCCAGCAATTAAGCTTTCAGCGACAGCATGCGCTCCACGTAGCGGGCGATCAGGTCGATTTCGAGGTTGACCTTGGAGCCCGCTTTCAGGTGCTTCAGGGTCGTGACCTGAATGGTGTGCGGGATCAGGTTGATCGAGAACGCGCAGCCGGTGGCGCTGTCTTCGACCCGGTTGACGGTCAGCGAAACGCCATTCACCACCACGGAACCCTTGTAGGCCAGGTATTTGGCCAGGTCGCGCGGGGCTTCGATCACCAGCTCGTACGATTCACCCACCGGCTCGAACTTGCGCACCACGCCCAGGCCATCGACGTGGCCGGAAACCAGGTGGCCGCCCAGGCGCTCGGCCAGGGTCAGGGCTTTTTCCAGGTTCACTTCGGTGGTCGTGTCCAGGCCGACGGTCTTGTTCAGGCTTTCGCGCGAAACGTCGACGGTGAAGCCGGTGGCGGTTTTCTCCACCACGGTCATGCAGGCGCCGTTCAGGGCGATCGAGTCGCCCAGGGCGACGTCGGCCATCGGCAGGCCGCCCGCGTCCACATCCAGGCGCACGCCTGCGTCAGCGCCGCCTTCCAGCGGGGTTACGGTGTTGATTTTGCCGACTGCGGCTACGATTCCAGTAAACATAGTGATCTTTAGTGTTGGTTGAACCTGGCAAGGATACGCAAGTCGTCGCCGACTTGCCTAACCTCGTGAAATTTCAGACTGTGCCGTCCGCTGAGCTCAGTCAGCGCCGGCAGGGCGAACATGCCTTGCGCGTCGCCCAGCAGGGTTGGTGCGAGATAGACCAGCAGCTCGTCGACGCAGCCTTCGCGAATCATCGAACCATTCAGCTTGCCGCCCGCTTCGACGTGCAATTCATTGATTTGGCGGCGGCCCAGCTCGCGCATCAGTTCGGGCAAGTCGACTTTGCCGTGGGCGTTGGGCAGGACGATGATTTCGGCGCCCTTGTCGCGCAGGGCCGCTTCCTTTTCCGCATGGTGGGCGGCGGCGATGATCCAGGTGCCGCCGCCTTCCAGCACGCGCGCTTGCGGGCTGATTTCCAGTTTGCTGTCGATCACGATGCGGCGCGGCTGGCGCGGCGTTTCCACGGCGCGCACGTTCAGCTGCGGGTCGTCGGCCTTGACGGTGCCGATGCCGGTCAGGATGGCGCAGGCACGGGCGCGCCAGGCATGGCCGTCGGCGCGGGCTTCCGGGCCGGTGATCCATTGGCTTTGGCCATTGTGCAGCGCCGTCATGCCATCCAGGCTGGCGGCGGTCTTCATGCGCACCCACGGCAGGCCGCGGCGCATGCGGTGGAAGAAGCCGATGTTCATTTCATAGGCTTGCTCGGCCAGCAGGCCGCTGGCGACCTCGATGCCGGCGGCGGACAGGCGCGCCATGCCGTTGCCGGCGACCAGCGGGTTGGGGTCTTCCATTGCGGCGACCACCCGCCCCAGGCCTTCGCGCACCAGGGCGTCGGCGCAGGGCGGCGTGCGGCCATGATGGCTGCATGGCTCAAGCGTGACGTAGGCGGTGGCGCCGCGTACGTCGTGGCCGCGGCGCTTGGCGTCCTTCAGGGCCTGGATTTCTGCGTGGTCCTGGCCGGCGGCCTGCGTCACGCCTTCGCCGATCACCACGCCGTCGCGCACGATCACGCAGCCGATGCGCGGGTTCGGGGAAGTGGTGAACAGGCCTTTTTCCGCCCATTGCAGGGCGAGCTGCATGCCTTCGAGGTCGCTGTTGATGTTCATATGCTTGCGCAGGTTGACGGTTCCAGGACGGGGTCGCACAGCCGCGCCCTGCCCTGCATATTGATCTTGATATTGCGCTGCGCGCCGGCCAGTTCAAGGGTGATGGTGCCAAAGTTGGCGGCATTCGGGTGGGCGGCGCGGCAGCTGCGTCCTGCTGCATTATATGCGACGTAAAACGGGGCCGTGGCATCGGTGAACCTGGCGCGGATGATCAGCCGTCCCGGCGGCGGCCGATGGCGGGCCAATACCTGCTCGTCCAGGTCGGCGACGCGGTTTGAGTTGGCGTCGATGACGATCAGCCAGCCTTGCTGCAAGTCGCTGTTTTCGGCCAACAGCGTGACGACGCGACGGCGGGCAATGGCCTGGGCGCGGGTGCTGTTGATTGCCGCCAGCAGGTCGGCGGAGGCGGCGCGCAGTTGGCGGCCGGCCAGCATATTGCTCAATTCAGGCAGGGCGGAGGCGAACAGGATGGAGATGATGGCCAGGACGATCATCAGCTCCAGCAGCGTAAATGCGGCGCTGAGCGGTGCGCTTGCGGCGGCATGCGCATTGGCCGGGCTTAACGCCAGCAATCGTGGGCGGGGCCGGTGGCGAGATGCAGGCCGCTGCTGGTGAGGATGAGGCGTTCGCATCTGGGATCCCTGAAACTGGCGTCGACGTTCGGCGTTCCGGGCGTGGCGACGAGCTGGATGCAGTCGCGGATCAGCTGCCCGTCGCAGGCCTTGCCTTCCACTTCGTAGGCGCTCGAACGGGCGGCACGGCCGGACCACCAGCGGAATTCGCTGTCACTCACGGCTGAAAACGCGGCGTAGCTGTTGAAGCGGGTGAAGTAGCGCTCCTGCTGCTGCATCAGCTCTTGCAGGGTGGCTTGCGCTTCGCCGCGGCGCATGCGGATGACGGCTTCGTGCCACACCGGCAATGCCACCGCAGCCAGGATCGCGACGATCAGTACCGCGACCAGCACGCCGACGACCGTGCTGCCGCCAGTGCGATCCTTCATCGTCCGCTCCCTCGGGCTGCCGCGTCGTGCAGCGACTGCCAATCCATGATTTCGCGCCAGCTGTGCCGCCGTACTGGCTCTGGCGGCGTATAAGTGGCCTGCAGCACGGTTTCGGCGCCGGGGCGCGGGCCGAATCCAATCACGGTCACGCGGTAATAGTGGACTGGTGCGGCGCCGGCGGGCGCGTAGGCGATGCGCTCCACCAGGTAGCGAGGGCGGCGGAACGGCAGGCTGCCCTCCCCCGTCTGCATGCTGGCGCCGGTAAGCGCGCCGTATTCGGTGCCGCCGCTGCCCGCCAGGTCGACGGCTTGCCACGCCGCGGCGCCGGGCTGCTGCGAGATTGGGACTTCGACTTGCTGGCCAAGGCCGGCGTTGATATCGCGTTCTGCGTCCATCAGGGCATCCTCCGCGCACTGGAAGGCGATCAGCCGGTCTCGTTCTGCACGGGCGGCCTTCTCGCCCAGCATGGCCATTTGTGCTGCCGATGCGCCGATCGTCAATGCGGCCAACAGCAGCAACATCGTTACGGGCAGCGTGATGCCCTGCTGGCGGCGGTGCATGGCGGCGCCCTCACAGGTTTCGCAACGCCACCATTGCAGCGAATTGGCCGCGGGCGCGGCGCTGCATCGCTGGCGGCAGGTCGGCTTCGTTCAGGCGCGCGCTGGGATCGGCACCAGGCAGCAAGTCGTAGCTGATCAAGCGGCCGCCGATGCGGGAGCCGCGCTCGCCGTGCAGCAGCAAGCCGATGCGGACACTGGTGACGCGCCGCCAGGTGGGCCGCATTGCCTGCTCCGCCGCGGGCAGCGCCGCGTCGCGCGCGTCGATGGCGCCGGCGGTCAAGTAAAGGTTGGGGATGGTGTCGCGCGGCGTGTCGGTGTCGATGCCGTAGACGACCTGGAAGGCGTCCACACCGCGTATCACGGCGTCGTCGCCCCAGCCGTTCTGGCCTTTGTACTTGCAGCGCAGTTCGGCCACGCCGTCGCTCGCTTGGGCGACGTAGAAGATGCTCCAGGCCCACTCGCCCGGATTCGCGGGGAAGCCCGCGCAATTCAGCATCGCGCCGCCCGCCGCCGCCCCGGCGCCTGCAACGCCAATGGCGCCAGGCGCATACCGGATGGCCAGGGCGTCGCTGCCATTGATGGCGGGCCGGCGCGCGCCGAGTCCATTGGCGTTGGCCGGCACGCCGGCAGCATCGCGGCCCTCGATGGCGAGCGGTGGCGCGGCACCGGATGCAGCCCATGCTTCGGGCGCTACCGCTTCGCCGGGTTCGCCGGGGTAGCCGGCCTGGCGCAGCACCTGGCCGATGACCGCCAGCGCAAAGCGGCCGCTGTCGTCAATGCGGGTATTGGCGCCGTTGTGCAGGAAGTCTCCGTTGGCGGCGTGCAGCAGAGAGGCCGCGGCCAGGGCCAGCAGCAGGCTGAGCGCCATGGCAATGAGTAGTTCGGTGATGGCCATGCCGGTCTGGCGCGCGCTCATGGACCGCCTCCCGGACTGAAAAGCGCGACCGGCAGCGCGACGCTGGGCTCGGCCGGACCGGCGGCTGCTGCGCCAGAGCTGCGGCTACGCCAGCCGATCTTGATGACGATGGGGTCGCCGGCCTCGCCGGAACAGGCCCACTGCAGGCGGCCAGCCAGCGCGGCAGCGGAATCGCGGCATGTCAGGGCACGGGCGGCCGGCAAAGAGGACTGCAGTTGCTGGCGGAATAGTGCCAGCTCGTACCGTGCGAGGGCTGCAGGATCGCATGCAGTGACCGCGCAGTCGATGGCAGCCGGTGCGCGCCGTGCGGCGACATCGGCATCGGCGGCATCAAACTCAAAGCCCAGGTAAGCGGAAGACTGCGCGGCATTGGCACGGATGCCGTCAGCGAGCGCGGCGGCATGCTGCAGCGCCTCGGTCCACAGCGCCGATTCCTGTCGCGTACGCATGGCGTGGGCCTGCATTGCCAGCGCACCGACCAGCCCGACGGCCAGCAACAGCACGGCAACCAGCACTTCCACCATCGTGAATCCCGCAGCCGGACGAAGCATGGCGCAGCCCTCCCCTGCTGATCACATTAGCCAGCAGCGGTGCCGCGGGTTTGCGGAAGATCAAGCCTTGGGAGAGAGCTCTTGACCGTCGCCAACAGCTTCGATCGCGTCCTGGAATTCCGCCAGGTCTTCGAAGTTCTTGTAGACGGATGCGAAGCGGATGTAGGCCACCTTGTCGAGGCGTTTGAGCTCAGCCATGACGAGTTCGCCAACGTAGACGGAATCGACTTCACGCTGGCCGCTGGTGAGCAACTTTTCTTCGATGGAGGAAATCGCCTTGTCCACGGACTCGGCAGCAACTGGCCGCTTGCGCAGGGCCAGCATCAGGCTGGCGCGCAGTTTGTCCGCCGAATACTCGGTGCGGCTGCCGTTCTTCTTGACCACATAAGGCATGGTCAATTCGATCCGTTCCCACGTGGTGAAGCGCTTGTCGCAGTTGACGCAGCGCCGGCGCCGCTTGATGGCGTCCCCTTCCTCCGACACGCGGGTGTCGAGGACCTGGATATCATCGTGCTGGCAGAACGGGCATTTCATGGATGTGGCGTCTCTTATTATGTAATGAAAAAGCGCCGGACCTTGCGATCCGGCGCCTCGATAGTACCAACCGCCTGCTTAGGCGTAAACAGGGAATTTGTCAGCCAGCACCTTCACGGCGGCTTTCACGCGCTCGATGGTTGCGGCGTCGTGCGGGTTATCCAGCACGTCGGCGATCAGGTTGCCCACTTGTTCCGCTTCGGCTTCCTTGAAACCGCGGGTGGTGAAGGCCGGGGAGCCCAGGCGGATGCCGGAAGTCACGAATGGCTTCTGCGGGTCGTTAGGGATGCCGTTCTTGTTGCAGGTCATGTGCGCCTGGCCCAGGATCGCTTCCGCTTCCTTGCCGGTCAGGTTCTTGGCGCGCAGGTCGACCAGGAACACGTGCGACTCGGTACCGCCGGAGACGATGCGCAGGCCGCGCTTGATCAGCGTCTTGGCCAGCACGTCGGCGTTCTTCACCACTTGCTGCTGGTAGGCCTTGAATTCCGGGGACAGCGCTTCCTTGAAGGCCACTGCCTTGCCGGCGATAACGTGCATCAGCGGGCCGCCCTGGATGCCAGGGAAGATCGCGGAGTTGATGATCTTTTCGTGTTCGGCTTTCATCAGGATGATGCCGCCACGTGGGCCGCGCAGGGACTTGTGGGTGGTGGAGGTCACGAAGTCGGCGTGCGGAACCGGGTTCGGGTACAGGCCAGCGGCGATCAGGCCAGCGTAGTGCGCCATGTCGACCATGAAGTAGGCGCCAACGGCCTTGGCGACTTTGGCGAAGCGCTCGAAGTCGATCTTCTTGGAGAAGGCCGATGCGCCGGCGATGATCAGCTTTGGCTTGTGTTCCTTGGCCAGGGCTTCCATCGCGTCATAGTCGATGTCTTCTTCAGCGGTCAGGCCGTAGGAAACGACGTTGAACCATTTGCCGGACATGTTCAGTGCCATGCCGTGGGTCAGGTGGCCGCCTTCCGCCAGCGACATGCCCATGATGGTGTCACCTGGTTTCAGCACGGCGAAGAACACGCCCTGGTTGGCCTGGGAGCCGGAGTTAGGCTGCACGTTGGCCGCCTCGGCGCCGAACAGCTGCTTCACGCGGTCGATGGCCAGTTGTTCGACGACGTCCACGTATTCGCAGCCACCGTAGTAACGCTTGCCTGGGTAGCCTTCGGCGTATTTGTTGGTCAGCTGGGAGCCCTGGGCTTCCATGACGGCTGGCGAGGTGTAGTTCTCCGAGGCGATCAGCTCGATGTGGTCGTGCTGGCGCTTGTTCTCGTTCTGGATGGCGGCAAACAGCTCCGCGTCGACGTTGGCGAGGGTGTGATCTTTTGCGAACATGAAATTACTCCAGTTTTTAAGGCAGATTGGATCGAATTGGAAGCCAAAAGGCGACAAGGCAGCCAAATCGTACGATTCCATCGTGGCTGCCCAGGCGAACGGCTGTTTGATATCCCACGTTCCCCGGTGGTTGCCCACCTCTCACCGGCGGCGCCAAGCTGCCTGCCGGTTTTTCGCCAGTTACGTGAGACCGTAATGGAGCCAAGATTGTAATTTAAGTGGCAAATTCCGGCAATCGTTTGGCTGGATTCGGCTGATTTCGCGGGTTATTTGGCCTAAACCCGGTAAACCTGGGTCTGACCCGAGGGTCAGACCCCGTCTGCGGGGCGGCCAACGGTGTGGGTCTGGGCCTTTGATCTTCTCGACAAGTCAAAATCTGGAGCCAACACCCACAGCGGATGAGCTGACATGGGTCAGACCCTTGGGTCTGACCCCGCCTTACCGGGTTTAAGGCTAAAATCCCCCCATTAATATTGGGAGTTCGACCATGATCGTGTTAGTTACCGGCGCAACCGCCGGTTTTGGCGCCGCGATGGCGCGCGTTTTCGTCAAGAACGGCCATCAGGTGATCGCCGCCGGCCGCCGCGTCGAACGCCTGGAAGCCCTGGCCGCCGAACTCGGCCCCAAGTTGCTGCCGCTCAAGCTCGACGTCACCGACAAAGCTGCCATCAACGCCGCCCTCGCCTCCCTGCCCGCCGGCTGGCAAGAGATCGATGTCCTGATCAACAACGCCGGCCTGGCGCTCGGCATCAAAGGCGCCCAGGAAGCCGAGCTGGAAGATTGGGAAACCATGATTGCCACCAACTGCACCGGTCTCGTCACCATCACGCGCGCCCTGCTGCCCGGCATGGTGGAACGCGGCCGCGGCACCATCATCAACCTGGGCTCGGTGGCCGGCGCCTATCCTTACCCGGGCGGCAATGTATATGGCGCCACCAAAGCCTTCGTCGAACAATTCACGCTGAACCTGCGGGCCGACCTGATCGGTACCGGTGTTCGCGCTACCAATATCGCCCCGGGCCTGTGCGGCGGCACCGAATTCTCCAATGTGCGACTGAAAGACGACGCGGCCGCAGCCAAGGTCTACGAAGGCACGACCCCGTTGACCGCCGAAGACATTGCAAACACGGCTTTCTGGATTGCAACATTGCCGCAACACATCAACGTGAATTCGATTGAATTGATGCCAACCTGCCAAGGTTTCTCCCCGTTTGCAATTAAACGCAGCTAAAATGCCGGCCCATATAAGGGAAAACCGTAAGCAATTGTTACGAGATTGTGCAAATAAAGATTTCGGCGAATTATTTGACGTAAAATGTTGCCGATTCTCACTTAGTAGCATTTCTATCTATGTCGTCTGAATTCATCTGGGAAGTCCGCGTCTATTACGAAGATACGGACGCCGGCGGGATTGTCTATTACGCGAACTATTTGAAGTTCTTCGAGCGCGCACGCACCGAATGGTTGCGCTCCCTCGGCGTAAACCAGGACATCCTGCTGCGTGAGCACGACGCCATGTTTGTTGTCAAAAATGTCAGCGCAGACTACCACGCGCCGGCGCGTCTGGACGATGTAATAAAATTGACGCTTCGTATTGCTAAACTGGGCCGCGCATCGATCCAGTTCGTTCAAGAGGCGTGGTGCGGCGAACGCCTGCTGAATACTGCCCACGTCAAGGTTGGCTGCGTCGACTCGGCCCTGCGCCCGCGCGCCGTTCCAGATGCGGTGGCAGCCCTGATGCGCGCGTAATAACTAGATCGAAAAACAATGAACGTCACCCAAGACCTTTCCTTCATTTCCCTCATCACCAACGCGCACGTGATCGTTCAACTGATCATGGCGCTGCTGCTTGCGGTTTCCGTGATCAGCTGGACCTATATCTTCAAGAAACTGTTCGACGTGCGCGGCGCGCGCAACCAGACCATCGAATTCGAAAAGACCTTCTGGGCCGGCGGCAACCTGCATGCGCTGCACGCCAGCGCCGGCAGCAACCGCGCCAACAGCGGCGCCCTGGCCCGCATTTTCGAAGCGGGCATGGGTGAATTCATCAAGGGCAAGCAAGCTGCCGCCACCAGCCGCGACATGAATATGGGCGACGTGCTCGATGGCGCGCGCCGCGCCATGCGCGCTGCCTTCCAGCGCGAGATGGACGCACTGGAAGCGCACCTGGCCTTCCTGGCCTCCGTCGGTTCCGTCTCCCCTTACATCGGCCTGCTCGGTACGGTGTGGGGCATCATGAACGCCTTCCGCGGCCTGGCCAATGTGCAGCAGGCGACACTGTCGGCCGTGGCGCCCGGCATTGCCGAAGCGCTGATCGCAACTGCCATCGGCCTGTTCGCCGCAATTCCGGCCGTGGTGGCGTACAACCGCTTCTCGCACGATATTGACCGCCTGGCGATCCGCTTCGAGAGCTTCGTTGAAGAATTCTCGAACATCCTGCAGCGCCAGTCCCGTTAAAAGGCGACCTGAAGATGGCTTCTTCCTTCTCCAGCAGCATGCGCGGCAGCCGCGGCGGCCGCAAGCTGAAGTCCGAGATCAACGTCGTGCCGTACATCGATGTGATGCTTTGCCTGCTGATCATCTTCATGGTGATGCCGACCTCGAACAACCCGAGCTCGATCGACCTGCCGCACGCCGAAAAAGCGTCGCGCCCGCCGGATGCCTATATCCAGGTGCAGGTGAAACCGAACGGCTCCCTGATGATCGGCATCGCCGGCAAGTCGGCCGAAGCGCCGGAAACCGAACCGAACCGCGATGCCCTGGTGCGCAAGCTGCGCGCCCTGCACGAGCAATATCCCGAGTACCCGGTACTGATCGCCGGCGACAAGGAAAGCAAGTACGACGATGTGATCCAGCTGATTTCCGAAGCGAAGAAGATGGGGATTAACCGCGTTGGGCTGGCGACCAAGTAAGGCATGGCAATGACGATGGCACCTGCAGGCGGACCATACCGTGTGCCCAAGCGGCACGGCGGTACCCGCGCGTTTGTACTCGCGCTGGCCATGCACTGCCTGCTGTTTGTTTTCCTGTGGGTCGGCATCCGCTGGAACAATGACCCGACCGGCGTCGACGCCGAAATCTGGGACGTGACGACCCAGATGGCTGCGCCAAAAGTGCAGGAGCCGGAACCGGAGCCCGAAAAGGAACCGGAGCCGGTACGCCCGCCGCCTGAAGCGCCGCCGCCGCCACCGGAAGTGGCGAAGCCGCTGCCGAAGGAACCGGACATCGCGCTGCAGAAGAAGAAAGAGAAGGAAAAGAAGGAAGCCGAGCAGAAGAAGCTGGCTGAAGAGAAGAAGAAGCTGGACGACGAGAAGAAACGCCTGGCCGATCTCGAGAAGAAGGAAAAGCTGGAGCAAGAAAAAGCCAAGAAACAGGCTGAACTGAAAGAGAAGGAAAGGCTGGCCAAAGCCCGTGCCGCGGAATTGCAGCGCATTACGGGCCAGGCCGCAGCCGGCGCCACCGGCACGGCAGCCAAGTCCACCGCACCGCGCCTGGACGATGGCTACAAAGCGGCGATCGTGACGCGGATACGCAGCTTCCTGAGCTACCCAGGCCAGGAAGATGTCGAAGCCGTCTTCTCGATCACGCAATTGCCGTCCGGTGAAGTGATGGGCGTACGCAAGGTAAAATCCAGCGGCGTTCCGGCATACGACACCGCGATCGAAAGCGCGATCCGCAATGCCTCTCCCCTGCCCAAGCGCAAGGATGGCACGGTAGAGCGCGAGATCACGGCGACCTTCAAACTCAAGGAAATGCGGCAATAAGGATGTTGAGAATGACTAACAAGGCAAAATATCTGATGGTACTGGCCGGCGCGGCGTTCACGCTGTCGGCACAGGCGCAGCTGCACGTCGAAATTTCCGGCGTGGGCAGCAACCAGATTCCCGTGGCCATCGGCCCATGCGCCAACGAGGCGGCGGCTCCGGCCCGGATCTCGGAGATCATCAAGGCCGACCTGACCCGCAGCGGCATGTTCAAGATCGTCGACGTGACGCCGACCACGAACCTGATGCAGGTTGACGCCACCGGCTTGAAGCCGCTCGGCGTCGAGGCCATGGCCGCCTGCGCCGTGGTACCGGCCGCCAACGGCTATTTCGAGGTGCAGTACCGCCTGATCTCCACCCTCGGCAAGGACCTGTCGGCCCTGAAAACGACGGTGCCGAACCAGTACGGCCGTCTGGCAGCGCACAAGCTGGCCGACGACATCTATGAAAAGCTGACCGGCATCAAGGGCATCTTCTCGACCCGCATCGCCTACGTGGTCCAGCAAGGCAAGCAGTACCGCCTGGAAGTGGCCGATGCCGACGGCGAGAACGTGATCCCGGCCCTGACTTCGACCGAGCCGATCATCTCCCCTGCCTGGTCGCCGGACGGCACCAAGGTGGCCTACGTTTCCTTTGAACAGCGCAAGCCGGTGGTGTACGTGCAGAACCTGACGACCCGCCAGCGCACCGTGATTGCCAACGAAAAAGGCAACAACTCGGCGCCGGCCTGGTCGCCGGACGGCAAGCGCTTGGCCGTGTCCCTGTCCAAGCCGGGCAATACCCAGATCTATATCGTCAATGCCGACGGCAGCGGCCTGCGCCGCCTGACCAATGGCACCACCATCGACACCGAAGCGCAATTCAGCGCCGATGGCCAGTCCATCTATTTCACCAGCGACCGCAGCGGCGGTCCGCAGATTTATCGCATGAGCGTCGATGGCGGTGAACCGCAGCGCCTGACGTTTGGCAGCTCGTACAATATCAGCCCGCGCATTTCCTCCGACGGCAAGACGCTGGCTTATATTTCGCGGCGCGATGGCGGCGCCTTCCAGCTGTTCACACTGGACCTGGAATCCCGCCAGGAGCAACGCCTGTCCGACACCACCAGCGACGATTCGCCCAGCTTCGCTCCGAATGGCAAGTACATCCTGTACGCCACTCAGAACGGCGGCCGCCGCTCGCTGGCAGTGGCATCGACAGACGGCCGGGTTAAGCAGCGCCTGAGTATTCAGGCGGGCAATATCAAGGAACCCACCTGGGGTCCTTTCATGAAGTAAAGAAGTAGAAGAAGTAAACGAGAAGTAGCACCTTTAACGACCAGGAGAAATAAAAATGCGTAACGTAAAACACGTAGCCTTCATCCTCAGCACCGCCGCCCTGCTGGCAGCTTGCTCGACCCCACAACCAGAAACCAAACCACCAGTCGTGGAAGAAAAGCCAGTGGTTCAGCCAGCTAAGGAAGAGCCACGCGTGGTTCAGCCAGTGCAGGCGCAAGTTGACGAACTGGACATCCCAGGCGGCAAGCTGGCCAACCGCTCCGTGTACTTCGACTTCGACAGCTACGTTGTTAAAGCCGAAGGCCAGGAAGTGGTGAAGAACCACGCCGAATACCTGGGCAAAAACCAGCGCACCATCCTGATCCAGGGTAACACCGACGAACGCGGCGGCGCCGAGTACAACCTGGCCCTGGGCCAGAAGCGTGCTGAAGCTGTGCGCAAGTCGCTGGCAGCCCTGGGCGTAGCCGATGCCCGCATGGAAGCCGTATCCCTGGGCGAAGAAAAGCCAAAGGCTGAAGGCCACAACGAAGAAGCGTGGGCACAGAACCGCCGCGCCGACATCGTTTACAAAGCTAAGTAATCCACTAGCTTAACAATGCCGCACAAGGGGCAGCGCGCAGTTTATACTGCGCCCTGCCCCATTTCTTTTTTTGTGCAAGGAAGAAAAATGAAATTCACCAAGTCTGCCCTGATGGCAGCCCTGTTCGCTGCCACCCTGCCCCTGACCGCCTCCGCCGGCCTGTTCGACGATGAAGAAGCTCGCAAGGCCATCATGGACTTGAAGGCCAAGGTCGCCAAGCTGGAAGCGGACCTGAAGAACCTGATCGACACCAAGACCGACAAAAGCACCACGCTCGACATGATCGCGCAGCAGGACCAGTTGCGCGAAGAAGTCGCGCGCCTGCGCGGCCAGACCGAGATCCTGCTGAACGAGATCCAGGTCGCACAAAAACGCCAGAAGGACTACTACACCGACCTCGATGCACGCCTGAAAAAACTCGAGCCACGCCAGGTGACCATCGACGGCCAGACCACCTCGGTCAATATGGAGGAACAGAACGCCTACGACAACGCCATGGCGCAATTCAAGAGCGGCGACTATAAGGGTGCCGCCAACGCGCTGGGCGACTTCGTGAAACGCTTCGGCGCCTCGGCCTACGCTGCCAATGCCCAATACTGGCTGGGCAACGCCTACTACGCCCAGGGCGATTGCAAAAATGCCATCACCGCTCAGCAAGTCGTGGTGAAGACCTGGCCGGACAATCCCAAGGCGGCCGACGCCATGCTGAACATCGCCAGCTGCCAGACCGAGCTGAAGGCCACCGCCAATGCCAAAAAGACATTGCAAGAACTGATCAAGAACTACCCGGGCACCCCAGCGGCGGCAACCGCCAAGGACCGCCTGAAAGGCAAATAAAAAGAACCAGCGAGCATTTGACAGCTGGGCTGGTCCAGCCTATAATCTCGCTTCTTCTTTCGACGGGTCGTTAGCTCAGTTGGTAGAGCAGCGGACTTTTAATCCGTTGGTCGCAGGTTCGAGCCCCGCACGGCCTACCATTCGAATAGAGGAACCTTGGGTCGTTAGCTCAGTTGGTAGAGCAGCGGACTTTTAATCCGTTGGTCGCAGGTTCGAGCCCCGCACGGCCTACCAAGATTCATCAAGAAAGCCCACGAATTTCGGTTCGTGGGCTTTTTTGTTTCTGGTCGCTCTCTGGTCACAGTGGGACTAATAGAAGCGGAGAGATATTCAGCCAGGAATTCTGGCAATGACTTTGATCTCGAAGTCGAACCCTGCCAACCAGTTGACGCCTAGGGCGGTCCAGTTCGGATAAGGTGCTTTTGGAAAAATCTCGTTCTTGACCGCCAGGACCGTAGCGAACTGATTTTCCGGATCCGTGTGGAAAGTCGTCACGTCGACGATGTCATCGAGCCCGCATCCCCCCGCCTTCAGTGTCGCCTTCAGATTCTTAAACGCCAGGCGTACCTGGGCCTCGAATTCAGGTTCCGGCGCGCCGTCTGTGCGGCTGCCAACCTGGCCAGATACGAATAGCAAATCCCCTGAACGGATCGCGGCTGAATATTTATGGACTGCGTACAGTTCGTGCCGCCCAGCTGGAAAAATGGTTTCGCGCGTTTTCATGTGCTTGCTCCTTGTGTTGGTCAGTGCGAGCACTATAGCCCGGCCAATCGTTTGGATAAACTGCAAAACGGCTGCTACACTGTTTGAAAAATCCAAACTATTGCCGGAGCTGTGTGATGGACAAACTGGAAGCCATGCGGGCATTCGTCCGGGTTGTAGAGGCTGGCAGCTTTACCAAGGCCGCCGAAACGCTGCATGTGAGCAAAACCACGGTCACGCAATTAGTGCAGCAACTGGAAGCCGACCTGCGCATCAAGCTACTCAACAGAACGACGCGTAAAGTGAACTTGACGACGGCCGGCGCCGCTTATTACGAGCGCGTGATTCCCCTGCTGGCCGAGCTTGACGACATCGAGAACAATATCTTCAGCGAAGCCACCGCGCCACGCGGCCTGCTGCGGGTGGATGTTCCCAGCCCCTTTGCGAACATCATCCTGGTGCCGGCGCTGCCTGAATTCCACGCTCGTTTCCCGGAAATTCAGCTTGATATCGGCGCTAGCGACCGCAAGGTCGACCTGATTGGCGAGAATGTCGATTGCGTGGTGCGCGGTGGCGAAATTGAAGATGGATCGCTCGTTGCGCGACGCGTCGCCGACCTACAATTGGGTGTTTATGCTGCGCCGTCGTACCTGGGCCAGGCGGGAACGCCGACACATCCCGACGATTTGCATAGCGCCGGCCACCGTGTCGTCCATTACCGCTGGCGCAACGGTTTGCCATACGCAATGGAGAAATCAGGAGAACGTGTCAAGGTCGGTGGCCGCTACTTCTTAGCGATCGATGACGGCAATGCTTACCTGACCGCCGGACTGGCCGGGCTTGGCGTGTTATGGCTGCCGCAATACATGGTCGAGGCGCATGTTGGCAGCGGCGCGCTCGTACCGCTGTTCACGGACTGGTGCATCGAGCCAATGCCGCTCCACGTGGCATATCCACCTGACCGCTATGTTCGCAAGCAGCTTCGCGTGTTCATTGATTGGATCGTCGAACTGATGGCGCGGCATGAACTACAAAGGAGTTAGCTGCCATGGCCAGGATAGGTGACGCAATGGAAGGAATGTGCCACTTGAAGAACTTTTAATCCGTTGGTCGCAGGTTCGAGCCCCGCACGGCCTACCAAGATACGCAGAGAAGCCCCCGAACTCCGGTTCGGGGGCTTTTTTGTTTTCCGTGCCGGCTTCCTGTCAGCGCTCGGGCGGCCGGTACCACAGCGCGGGGCGCTCCAACGGCGTGGCGGACGGCAGCGACGGGTTGCCCAAATCGAAAATCAGGCGCGAGCCCATGCCGGCCTTGGCCAGGAATTCGGCGTGGTGTTCATTGAACAGCCTGTCGAACGAGCCGTCGCGCAGCATCTTTTCCAGGCCGCTCTCGATCGCTTGCGCCAAGGCGGTATTTTCCTTGCTGGTGAAGAAGTAGACCGCGCTCGGATAGCGCAGCATCAGGTGCGGCTCGACCATCAAGCCATCGTCTTTGTGCGCCTCGGCCTCGGCCCATATTTCCAGCACCGAGCGGGGAAAATAGTCGATGCGGTGCTGGGCCAGCATCTTGAACAGCGCGTCGTAATAAGAGCCGCTGTGGACCTGGTAGCCGTTCGCGCGCAGGATGGCTGTGTCGGCCCAGTCGTGACCCTGCCCTGCCAGCAGCGCCTTGAGCTCTTCCGCATTCCTGATCTTGCTGAATTTTTCCGCATCGCTGCGGGCGATCAGCAGCAGCCTGTATCCGATCAAGCCCTTGAAGATGGGGATACGTATCGGGTGCACCCGCGACTCGATCTCGCTTGAAGTCGCCGCCCAGGCCACGTCGATGCCGCGCCCTTGCTGCAGCATCGCCAGCGCCCGCCCCTGCAGCATTTTACTCGGTGCAGGCCGCGCCACAAAACGGCCGCCCGACCTTTCCAGCGCCATGGCAAGCAGCCGCGTGGTGTACGCGTCGCGCGTATCGCCATCGGAATATGGCGGCGGATAATAAACGGTCACGGGCTCCGCAGCCGGCACCGGGGCCGGGCAGAGTGCGCCCAGCACAAGTACCCACGCCACGAAACAGTGCAGGCAAAGCCGCCCAGGGCCCATAAGCCGTCCAATCTCCTCATTACATAATTGAAATAATCCCCTGACTCAGCAATGCAGTCAAGGACGGTCGCCAAGATATTGTTTGTGGATCGCATCATAGGTGCCGTTGGCGCGGATGGTCTTCAGGCCGGCATTGAAAGCATCGCGCACGCGGGCGTCACGGAAGACGGCGCGGCGCGGACTTTCCGGGAAAATCCTGTGGAAGGTCACCGCCTGGCTGGCATCGATCTTTGGCTCAAGCATTCGGCTGAAATACCGGAAGATCAGCCGGTCGCCGACCACCACCTCCACTCTTCCTGTAAAGAGCAGCTTGTTTTGCGTAATCTGGGAAGGCACTTCGCGGTAGTCCGAATGCCCGCTCACGACCTGGCTGAAACGGTCGCCCAGCACCACGCTGGCGTTCTGGAATGCGGCCACGGAGTAGCTGGACAGGTCTTCGATCTGTTGCAGCTTCAGATTGCGGCGCGCCAGCGTGGTCGCGACATTCTGGTAGATGATGTAGTTATCGGTGAAGTAGTCCTGTCCACCGATGCCTTCCGTGATGGACAGCAGCCCATCCAGCTGGCCGGCGCGCAGCATGGCCAGCGCCCGGGTCTGCGGCAGCATATGTCCGACCAGCTGGTAACCGCTGGCGGCCAGCGCCTGTTTCGCGATCTCGTAATCAAGGCCGGCGGCGCCCGACTCCATGATATAGGGAGGCTTGGGCAATCCCATGCCGACCTGCACTTCGCGGGCCGCATCCTGGGCTTTTGCATGCGCGCTGGCGGCGCAAACCAGCCATAAGCAAAGTTGCGCCCACAACCGCGGGCCACGTGCATGCCACATACCGCCTCCGCTTCCCGATGCATATTTGCACAATACACCAGGCGGGAGAAGATTTATATCCTTAAGCGCGCTGGGTGGCGCCGGCAGTACGGGAAGAGGATTGGAGCAGCCGGCCCAGTGGTACCTCAACCCAGCGATGGAAGGCCGCGCCTGCGGCCAGGCTGGCGCCCCAGGCGGTCAGCATGCCGAGACCTTGCAGTACCGGGTCGGCCTCGACGAAACGGGTGAAAGCGGCATTCACCAGCAGGCAGACCGGGAAGTGGATCAGGAACACCGAGTACGAAGTGCGCGCCAGCGAGTTGATGACGGACCAGATGCGTCCGCCCTTCCCGATCTCGGCGCGGCCACAAATCACCAGCGCGCAGGCCACCATCATGGCCAGCGCCAGGCGGCTGCGGAAGTTGACCGCCAGTGCGACCAGGGCCGGCAGGAAGATCGCCGCCTGCACCAGCACAGCGCCGCGCGTCTTGCGGCGCGGGTCGCCAGCCCACCAAGCGGCCAGGCCCAGGGCGTAGCTGCCGAAGAAGTATGGGCCCCAGTTATCCAGGTCCGGATTCAGGTTGAAGTACATGACCGAGAAACCGCCCAGGACAGCAACCATGCCCGGCACCAGCCACGGACGGCGCACCGGGCCGGAAATGCGGGCTGCCAGCCACAGGATGCCGACCATCATCGCATACAGCTGGAAGTCGATGGCGACATACCAGGCGCCGGCCGACAGCGAGGGATAGCCCAGCACGCCATGCGCCAGGGCAGCATGCGCGGCCAACTGGCCCACGGTCGCCGGAGCGGAAATCGAATCGTGGTCCATCCACTGGCTGGCCAGGACGGAGGCCAGGGCCGCGACCAGGGTGGCGGCGATGAAGGGTGGCGCCAGCTTGGCGTAGCGGCGCCAGATCGCGCCCAAAGGCTCGACCATCACGGGCTGCGCGCTGGGCGCCAGCGACTTGGCCGCCAGGAAGCCGCCGACTACCAGGAAAACCTGGACGGCAAGGCGCGCGCTTCCGGCCAGCCAGTCGATCAGGTCCGGCAGGATGAGCCGAACATGGTCGGCCATGGGGCCGTAAAACGCCAGGTGGTGCAGCACAATTAACTGCGCTGCAACAGCCTTTAACAAATTGATCATGCCATACTTCATTCCGTCTGCTGCCGACTTTACCAAAGGTCGACATGATACAGGAGCTCGGCAGGAAGCGGCGCGCGCCTAGCAGGATCTAAGTAACCAGATGTTACGCCGCCTTGCTTTCCGACTTCTTGAACGGGCTGCGGTCGGGCGCTTCAGCGTGGTCGATGTTCAGCAGCAGGTGCTTGATCAACTTGTTCATCAGCGGCTGGCGGTGGCGGATCAGGACTCCGAACGCTTCCGGCTTGGCGCCCAGCGCGGCCTTCGGCTCCAGCGCGGTGCGGCCATAGGAGATGCGCTTGCAGCCCAGGGCAATGGCGTCGGCGATACCGGCGTGCAGCAGCCGCAGGTAGATCGGCAGGTCTGCCGCCGCTGCGCGGTCAAAACCGACGTGGAAGGCGATGGCGGTTTCGCCGTCGGCGATGGTGACCAGGAAGCCCAGTAGCTTGCCTTCGCGTTTGACCACGCTGCAGCGGAAGCGCTCCCCTGCCGCCTCCTGCAGCGCCGGGAAGTATTCCGGCAGCAATTCGAACGGGCGGAAGCCGGCATTCGCCTGCACTGCTTTGTACAGGGCGTGGACTTCGTGCCGCATTTCCTCCATGCCGGTGAAATGCTCCACCGTACACTGCGCCTGCTCGATCGGCTTGAGCACGCCGTTGCGCACGTTGGCGCGGTATTTGGAGGCCAGGCTGCCCAGGTAATCGTCGTAGGTCTTCCAGTCATCGCCGATGGTCAGCACCATGTTCGGCTCTGTTTCGACGAAGCGGTAGCTGAGGTTCTTGAGGAAGGCGGCATCTTCCACGTGCGGGCCGTGCAGGTCCTTGATCATGACGAAGTTCGCCTCGCCGGCCAGCTTTTCGGCCTGGCGCACGCGGTACAGCACTTCGGCCACGCCGTGCCATGCCAGCTCGGGATCGACACCCGGTGCGAAAGCGATGCCGTGCTGGCCGAAGGTCAACAGGTTGCCGCAGGTGAGCACGCGCTGGCGCAGGGTTTCGCCGATTGCGCCGAGCGAGGCCTTGCTGGCCTGGGCCAGCTTGATGTCGGCGAGCTGCATGTAAATCGCCGCAACCGGCTGCTCGTCCTCATAGACCAGGGCGTAGCGCGGCTCTATGTTCGACGGCAATACGCCTTCGATGCGGCGCAGGTAGTCATAGGTGAGAAAGAAGCCTGCCGCCTCGGTAAGCGCTTTCCAGGCAGCGGAATCGAGCATGCCGATCGAGTCGGCGATGGCGTAGCGCAGTTGGGCGGGGCCGCGCAGGCGTTTGCGCACTTCGCGGCGTTCGGACAAGGCAGTTTTGACTGAGCGGAGCTTTTGCTGGATCTTCATCATTACCAATTTAGCAATCGACGGCGCAGTCTACCATCCCCAACAACAATTGTGCCGATTCTGTCAGCGGCCGCCGCGATATGCATCCAATCGACAAATTGGCAACAGCAATGCCAATTTGGGCATGTTAAAAATGCCAGTCCAACCGAAAGGCATGTGAATGACTGCTCCAAATCCAAACTGGTTTCTGCGTGCGCGGCTCAAGACGCGCCAGTTGCTGCTGCTGATCGCGCTCGATGAACAAGGCAATATCCTGCGTGCTGCCGAAGTGCTGTGCATGACGCAACCGGCGGCCTCGAAACAGCTCAAGGAACTGGAGGACATGCTTGGCATCGCCCTGTTCGAGCGCCATCCGCGCGGCGTGGTGCCCACCATCTACGGCGAAAGCATGATCCGCCATGCGCGCATGGCGCTCACCAGCCTGGCGCGTGCGCATGAGGACATCGTCGCGCTCAAGTCCGGCATGGCGGGCAAGGTAGACGTGGGCAGCATCATGACCCCGGCCATGCGCCTGCTGCCGCGCGCCATCACGCGCGTGAAGCAGCAGGTGCCGCAATTGCGCATCGGTGTCCAGATCGAGGCGAGCCCGGAGTTGCTGGAGCGGCTGCAGCGCGGCACGCTCGACTTCCTGATCGCGCGCATTACCGGCTTCCAGGACAGCGGCGACCTGCAGTACGAGGAGCTGGCGCCGGAGCCGGTGGTGGCAGTGGCTCGCGTCGGGCATCCGCTGGCCGAACGGAGCGGACTGTCCATCCATGACCTGGTGCAGGCCGCGTGGATTACACCGCCGCCCGGCAGCATCCTGCGCGAGCGCTTCGACCAGCTGTTCCATAACGCTGGCATGGAGCCGCCCAGCGACGTGGTCGATACGCGGGAGATTGTGCTGATTACGAGCATGCTGCAAATGAGCGATGCGCTGAATGTGATGTCGGAAGATGTAGCGCTGCGCTACCAGGAGCTGGGGCTGCTGACAATCCTGCCGCTGAAGCTGGACTGCCGCATGGATCCTTTCGGCATCGTCCGCCGCCGCGATCATGTGCTGACACCGGGCGCGGAGTTGCTGCTTGAAGCGATCCGGCGCGAAGCCTCGGCGGGGCCGTCCGTGGCTGCGGCTTCGGTGGCGGCATCGGCGCCATCGACCGCACCGGGCGCGCAGGCATGCGCACCGGCGTCCGCGGTCGCGCGTGTCCCGTATAACCTTTACGACATAGCGATGGCCTGAAAAGTCATTGGATTGGCATACCCCCGTGGGCATAGCATGCACCGGCATAACCATATCCGGAGACCTGCCTTGAACCACCTGTCCCTTGCCCGCCGCGTGGCCGGCGCCGCCCTGCTGTTGATTGCGCCGCTGGCCAGCCACGCCGCGCGCCCCATTGAATTGAGTTCCCCCGACCGCCAGTTGCGCGTGACGATCGACACCAGCGAGCACCTGTCGTTCGCAGTCAGCCACGGCGGCGTAGCGCTCGTACTGCCTACGCCGATCGGTATGACGCTGGCCGGCATTGGCACGCTGGGCGATAAGCCGCGCCTGGCCGGCCAGCAGCGCCACAGCGTCGATGCCACCATTCGGCCGGTCGTGGCGCAGAAGTCGCGCATGGTGCGCGACCATTACAACGCACTGCAGCTGGATTTCGCCGGCGGCTACGCGCTGGAAGTGCGCGCCTACGACGAGGGCATCGCCTACCGCTTCCGTACCAGCCTGCCCGGCCAGGTGACGGTGAAAGACGAGCAGGCGGGCATCAACCTGCGGCCGCAGGACACCCTGTACTGGCCGCAGGAAAAGTCCATGCAGTCGCATAACGAGCATTATTACCAGGCCCTGACCGTGGCCAATGCCGAAGGCAAGCTGGTCGGCGTGCCGGCCCTGGTGCGGAACGGCGGCCTGCATCTGGTGTACACGGAATCGGGCCTACGCGACTATCCCGGCCTGTACCTGCACGGCGAACCCGCCGGCCTGAAAGCGCTGTTCCCCAAAGTCGCATTGGCGGAGACGGCGCGCGACGACCGCAATGTGCCGGTGACGCAGGAGGCGCCTTATATCGCACGCACCGACGGCAGGCGCGCTTTCCCCTGGCGCATCCTGGGCATTGCCGCCGATGCCGGCGCGCTGCTGTTGAACCAGATGCCCTACCTGCTCGCCGAGCCGCAGCAATTGCAGGAAACCAGCTGGATCAAGACGGGAAAGGTGGCATGGGACTGGTACAACGGCAACAAGCTGTACGGCGTGCCGTTCAAGTCCGGCCTGGATACCCGTACCTACCGCCACTACATCGACTTCGCCGCCGACAACGGCCTCGAATACATCATCATGGATGAGGGCTGGTACAAGCTGGGCGACTTGCTGTCCGTGAAGCCGGAGATCGACATGCCGGAGCTGATGGCCTATGCGAAGCAGCGGGGCGTCGGCATCATCCTGTGGGTGTCCTGGAAGACGCTCGATACGCAGATGACGCAGGCGCTGGACCAGTTTGCGCGCTGGGGGGCGGCCGGCATCAAGGTCGACTTCATGCAGCGCTCCGACCAGTGGATGGTGAACTATTACGAGCGCGTGGCGCGCGAAGCTGCCGCTCGCCGCCTGCTGGTGGACTTCCACGGCAGCTTCAAGCCCAGCGGCTTGCAGCGCACCTGGCCCAATGTGCTGACCTTCGAGGGCGTGAAAGGCCTGGAAAACAACAAATGGGGCGACAGGCAGACGCCCGAGCACGACGTCACCCTGCCCTTCATTCGCATGTTCGCCGGACCGGTGGACTATACGCCGGGCGCCATGAGCAATGCCCATCGCAAGGACTTCGTGGCCAGTTTCGACCGCCCCATGAGCCAGGGCACGCGCGCGCACCAGCTGGCGATGTACGTGATTTATGAGAGCCCACTGCAGATGCTGGCCGACAGCCCATCGCAATACCGCGCCAATCCGTCCTCGCTGGAGTTCATCCGCCAGGTACCGGTGGAGTGGGATGAAAGCCGCGTGCTGCACGCACAGCTGGGCCGTTATATCGCCATGGCCCGCCGCCACGGCGACGCCTGGTACGTCGGGGCCATGGCGGGCACTGATGGCTGCGACCTGGAGCTGGACCTGTCCTTCCTCGGCGACGGCAGCTACCAGCTGGAGAGCATGGAAGACGGGCCGAACGCCGCCGTCTTCGCCATCGACGTGCAAAAAGGCAGCGCCAGCGTGACGCGCGGCAGCCGCATGACGATGCATCTGGCGCCGGGCGGCGGCTGGGCAGCGATCATCCGCAAGGCGAAATAAGGAGAATTGCATGCAAAAGAAATTCCGCACTGCCCTTGCAGCCTTCTCTGCCGCGCTGCTGGCCGCAGCCACCGCGCAGGCCGCGCCGCCAGCCTTCACGCCACGCTGGCAAATCGACGGCAATGCGATCCGCTGGCAAGTGAAGGACATCCACCGCGACCAGCTGGAGATGAGCGGCCGCCAGGTCTCGGCCGTGATCGACTACGGCAGCCAGGCCGACGGCTCTCTGCTGCTGGCGCGCACCGTGGTGTGGCCGATGCTGCGCACCGTCCCGGACGACACCCACGCCAGCCTAATTCGCAAGTTCGGCGCCGAGGCGTCGCCATCCATCGACATCGACGGCGCGCCGGCCGGCGCCGAGCGCCTGAAGCAAGCGCGCTTTGACGGACGCCTTGCCCTGCAATCCGAGCTTTCGCACGGCCTCCTGCTGACGCGTACCCTGACGCCGTCGCCTGCCGAACCGGCGCTGGTGGAACGCCTGGAGCTGTCCAATACCGGCAAGATTGCCCGCCGCTACAGCATTGGCGCGCTGGAGCGCACCGAGACCACGCCCGCCGAGCAAGGCACCCATGGCGCTTATGTGATCGAAGTGCGCTCCCCGGCCCGGTCCGGAGAACTGGCGCCCGGAGCGCGCGTGCACGTGGACGTCATCGTGAGCGGCCGCCTGCAAAATGAGATGGTCTACGTGGACGGCGGCGAGGCCTTGCGGGAACGGGCGCGCAAAGTCGCGCAATGGCGCGGCAACCTTGTGCTGGAAACTCCGGAGCCCGTGCTCGACACGATGTTCGCCTTCTCCAAGGTACGCGCAGCGGAAAGCATTTTTGCCACGCGCGGCGGACTGCTGAACGGACCGGGAGGCACACGCTATTACGCCGCCATCTGGGCCAACGACCAGGCGGAGTACGTCAACCCCTTCTTCCCTTACCTGGGCGACCGCGCTGGCGTGCAGAGCGCGCTGACCAGCTTCGGTATGTTCGCGCGCTACATGAATGCCGAGTACAGGCCGATCCCCTCCTCCATCATCGCCGAGGGACGCGGCTACTGGAACGGCGCCGGCGACCGCGGCGACTGCGCCATGATTTCCTACGGCGCCAGCCAATTCGCCCTGGCGCAGGGAGACGGCGGCACCGCCCGCCAACTGCTGCCGCTGATCGACTGGTGCCTGGAATACACCCGCCGCAAGCGCGATGCGCAAGGTATCGTGCATTCCGACAGCGACGAGCTGGAAGGCCGGTTCCCGGCCGGCAAAGCCAACCTGTCAACCAATGTGCTGGCCTACGGCGGACTGCAAGGAGCAGCGCGCCTGGCGGCTGCGCTGGGCGACAACCAGCGCGCCACCGAACTGCGGCAGGAAGCCGAAGCACAACGCCACGCCATCGAACGCTACTTCGGCGCCCGCATGGCGGGTTACGACACCTACCGCTACTACGACGGCAACGAGAAATTACGCGCATGGATCGCGCTTCCGCTGGCGCTGGGCATTACAGAGCGCCAGCGCGGCACGGTCGACGCGCTGCTGTCGCCGCAGCTGTGGAGCGAAAATGGCGTCCTGACAGAAGCAGGCGACAAGACCTTCTGGGACCGCGCCACGCTATACGCGCTGCGCGGCCTGCTGAAGGCGGGCGAACTGGAACGCACCATGCCCTACCTGCGCTACTACTCGAGCCGCCGCCTGCTCGGCGACCACGTCCCTTACGCGGTGGAGGCGTGGCCGGAAGGACAGCAGCGCCACCTGTCCGCCGAAAGCGGACTGTATGCGCGCGTAGTGACGGAAGGGCTGTTCGGCATCGAACCGGCAAGCCTGCGCAGCTTCACCGTCGCACCGCGTCTGCCGCGAGGCTGGCCGCGCATGGCGTTGCGGCATATTCGCGCCTTCGGTGCGGGCAACGGCGACGACGGCAGCGCAGGCATCGACATCGTCACCACACGCACGCCGCGCGGGCAGCGCGTCCTGGTCAGCCTCAATGGCAAAACGCTGCTGGACCAGGCTTGGGACGGCAAGGCGCCGCTGCTGGTCACCGTGCCGGAATGAGGCGGAAAAACCGATATACCGTTTTCGGCATAGGAGGCTAGCAAACATTCAATTGTTTGCTATCGCTTGCCTGCCTAGCATGTCTCCATCGGCCGCCACGCGCGGCCGATTGCTAACCAAACAGGAGACGAAATGAAGAACACTTCCCAACGTGTGCGGATGACGCTTGTTGCACACGCCCTTGCAATGGCTTTCGCTGGGACGGCCCTTGCGCAATCGAACGCCACCGGTACCATTTTCGGGCAGGTCGCCAACGGCAACGGCGCCAGCGTCGTGCTGGAGAACGTGGCGACCGGCGCGCGTCGCACCGTCAGCGTGGACGCCACCGGCCACTACAACGCGAACTCCATGCAGCCCGGCGCCTATAAGGTAATGCTGGTACGCGGCGGTACTGTCGAGCGCACGCTGGAAGTGGAAGCGCTGATCGGCCAGGGTGTGGAAGCTTCTTTCGAATCCATGATGGCCGTGACGATTACCAGCCGCCGCCCGTCGATCGACGTCAGCAACACCAACAACGGCAGCGTTTTCACCGCACGCCAGCTGGACGCGCTGCCCGTCTCGCAAAGCATCGCCGGCATCATCCAGCTGGCGCCCGGCACCACGCGCGGCAACCCGCGCATCGGCGGCGACAGCTTCGGCGGCTCCGGCGTGACCGAGAATGCCTATTACATCAACGGCTTCCCCGTCACCAACGTGTATCGCCAGATCGGTTCCACCACCCTGCCCTTCTTCGCCATCGCGCAGGCGCAGATCCTGCAAGGCGGCTACAGCGCGGAATTCGGCCGCTCCACCGGCGGCGTGGTGAACATCACCACCAAGAGCGGCACCAACCAATGGGAAGCCGGGGCCGTGCTGCAATACACGCCGAACTGGCTGCGCGCCAAGCCGGAAGACACCTTCTATCCGAACACCGGGCACAACCCGAAAACCGACGGAACGCTGCTCACCTACCGCGGCAGCAATAGCGCCAACGATGTTTTCGGCAGCGCCTATGTCGGCGGTCCGCTGATCAAGGACAAGCTGTTCATGTTCGCCAATATCGAAGACGACCGCTTCACCACGGGCTACGTCAGCAAGGATTCCGATTCGGTGAACAAGGCCAATGGCTGGACCGAACGCAAGACTCTTACTCCGCGCTACCTGTTGAAGCTCGACTTCAACATCACCGACGAGCATCGCCTGGAATTCACCCAGATCCACGACGAGTATAAGAGGACGCAGCAGAACTACGGTTTCGACTACGCTACCCTGCAGCACAACAACATCGTTGCCGGCGGCACCACCGGCGACGGCGCCAAGACCAATGACTCGATTCTCAAATACACCGGCTTCCTGACCGACAACCTGACGGTGACCGCGCTGGCCGGCCGCTTCAAGTCGACCTACCCGCAAAGCCGCGAAGGGTATGTGCCGGGCCTGTACCAAGTCAGCGCCCCTGTGCGCGCGCAGGTACCGGGCCTGGTGTACAACAACCCGCAACCGATCGGCGGCACCATCCAGGTGCCGAATGCGGAAGACAAGCAATCGACCCTGCGCCTGGACGTGGAGTACAAACTCGGTAACCATGGCCTGCGCGCCGGTATCGACCGCAACAACGTTTCGTCCATCAACGGCTCGGAGCTGGCCGGTGGCGGCACCTATTACTACCTGCGCACCAACAATCCGAACGCCAACGTCACCGGCGGCAGTTCACCCGCATCGGGCGGCGGCTTCGGTCCGCAGGGCTACTATGTCGACGTCTACCACCAGAGCGACTCGGCCACGCCCAAGACCGACCAGGCCGCGCAATACATCCAGGACCGCTGGCAGGTCAGCGACAGGCTTCTGCTCGACCTGGGCCTGCGCAATGAGCAGTTCACCAACAAGAACAGCTTCGGCGAGCCGTATGCCTCGCAACGCCACATGCTGGCGCCGCGCCTGGGCGCCGCCTGGGACGTGCGCGGCGACGGCACGCTGAAGGCCTTTGCCAACGTCGGGCGCTACCACCTGCAAATCCCGACCAGCGTGGCGCAGCGCATCGCCGGCAACCCGGTGCACACGGACCAGTACTTTACCTACACCGGCGTCGATCCGGTCACCGGCGCGCCGACCGGCATGAACGCAATCAGTCCGCCCTTCTCCGCAGCTAACGAATGGGGCAATGCCAAGGATCCGCGCCAGGTCGCTGCCGCCAACCTGAAAGCAACCTACCAGGACGAACTGGCGCTGGGCTTTGAAGCGGCGGTACATCCCGAATACACCGTCGGCACAAAGTTCACCTACCGCACCCTGCGCAGCACCATTGAGGACTGGTGCGACCAGCGTCCGGTCGACGCCTGGGCCAAGAAAAACAACATCGACACCAGCAGCTACGGCATGCCGTGCCTGCTGGTCAACCCGGGGCGCGACAACACGCTGACCCTGGACCTGCGCGGCGACGGCAAGCTGGTGACGATTCCGCTGACGGCCGAGGATATGCGCTTGCCGAAGGTGCGCCGCATCTTCTCGGCGCTGGACATGTTCATCGAACACCCCCTGCGCAACGGCTGGTACGGCAAGATCAATTACACGCTGTCGCGCCTGCACGGCAATATGGAAGGCCAGGTGATGTCCGACATCGGCCAAACCGATATTGCGGCAACCACTTCCTTCGACTATCCGGAGCTGATGGATGGCGCCAACGGCCTGCTGCCGAACAACCACACGCACGTGATCAAGGCGTTCGGCTATTACCAGGTAGCGCCCGAGTGGACGGTCGGCACCAACATCAATATCGTCAGCGGTGCGCCAAAGTCCTGCATCGGCAACCTGCCGAAGTCGATGGACCAGAACGGCACCAACCCTGGCGGCTGGTACGGTTCGGCCACGTTCTACTGCGAGGAGAAGCTGGCGCCGCGCGGCTCGGCAGGCACTATGCCGACCGATTTCCGTGTCGCGCTCAATGCCGCCTATTCGCCGCGCATGGTCAAGGGCCTGACGCTGAAAGCCGATGTGTTCAACGTGTTCAACCGCCAGACCGTGATGGCCACCCAGCCGGTCTACAACTCCGGCAAGGACACGGTCAGCCCCTACTACGGCGAAGTGCTGGGACGCGCACCTGAACGCCAGGTACGCTTCACGGCGGAATACAACCACAAGTTCTAACGGCCGGTTTCCTTCAGGTACGCCGCCCGCGCCGCCAGGGCGGTGTCTGCGAAGTCGGAGAACAGGCCGTCGACTCCCAGCGAGAAGAAGTGCTTGTACTCCAGTACCGGGTCGCCCTTGTAGTCGCTGGCCAGGCGGCGCTTTTCGTTGCGGAAGGTGTAGGGATGCACGAACAAGCCCGCCTTGTGGGCGTCGGCCACCAGCGTGGTCGGCGCCATCGTCGTGGTATCGGCGTCGTTGATCTTGCCGTCGCCGTTCACGTCGGTGACTTTTCCGGTCGCGTCCAGCGTGCCTTTCACGCTGACGATGTAGCGCTTCCATGGACCGATGCCGTCGGCATAGGTCTTGATTTCGGCCAGGCCGGCCGGCGTCACCATATCGCTGAACATGCGCTTGTCGCCTGCCTGCGCCCAGTCGAAGGGCTTGTCGTACGGCGCCGCATAAGTCAAGGCGCCGGTTTTCAGGTCCACGTCGTCGGCGTCGATCAATTGCACCATCTTCAGCTTGCAGCCCTTGCTGCGCATGTATTTCAGGCTGCCCGGCTCGAAGGACTGGATGAAGACCGGCGCATCGCGCTCGGTCCAGCCGGCCGCGGCCAGCAAGGCCAGCAGCTTGTCTTCCAGCGGCAAGCCTTGCTGGCGATGAAAAGTGGGGTTCTTCGTTTCCGGATAAATGGCGATGCTGCGGCCGCTCTTCCTGATCATGTCGATCACTTCCTGGATGGTCGCGATCCTGTATTGCCCGTTGTACTGCTGCGGGCGTTCGGCATCGGTCGATATGCCCCCCAGGGTCTTGATCTCGGCCAGCGTGAAATCGCTGGCAAACCAGCCTTCCTGCACCTCGCCGTCCACGCTCAGCGTGCGCTTGCGCGAAGCGAATTCGGGGTGCTGGGCCACGTCGGTGCTGTAGGCCAGGTTCGGATCGTGGCGGGCAATCAGCACGCCGTCCTTGGTCGACACTACGTCCGGCTCGATGGCGTCGGCGCCCAGTTCGATCGCCTTGGCATAGGCTTCGACCGTTTCTTCCGGCAGGTAGCCGCTGGCGCCGCGATGCGCGACCACCATGGGCGGCTTCCCGTCCAGCGTCGGCATTGGCGTGATCCCCGCACCGCCGCAAGCGGCCAATACCGCTGCCGCCATTACCGTTCCCGCTACTGCTTTCTTCATCGTGACCCCGCCTGGTTGGTTGAAAACGAGGCGGATTGTAGGAAGCAAACATGACAAGCTTGTGAATTGCGCAAGCGTGCGCTGGGGCTTGACAACCGTTGCCTAGGCAACGTATATTTCATTTATGAATAAACACGCCGACCCGCGCCGCGTGGCGCGCCTGATCAGCCGCGCCAAGAATGCGCTGGAAGATGAACTGGACGTCAAGCTTGCGCCGTTCGACATCACGGCAGCGCAATACGTTGTGCTGTCCACGCTGCACGGCGGCCGCGCCAACATCGCCGCCCAGATCTGCAAGGAGCTGTCGTACAGCCCCGGCGCCATGACGCGCATGCTGAACCGGCTGGAACAGAAAGGCATGATCCAGAAGGCGCCCAGCGCCGGCAATCGCCGCACCGTGCAGCTGGAGTTGACCGAAGCCGGACAGCGCCTGTTCCCGCGACTGCTGGAAGCATCGGGCACCGTGATCGACCAGTACTTCGGCGCTTTCAGTGCGAAGGAACTCGATACGCTCGAAGCGCTGCTCCTGAAAATGTTCGCCGCGAAGTAGCGCATTTTCGGAAGTCAGCGGCCAATGAGTACCTGAGTCTGACCCTTGGGTCTGACCCGGGTTTACCGGGGTAGGTTTTTTGGACGACAGCAAAGCAAACCCGGTAAACCAGGGTCAGACCCGATTGGCTACCGCCGCTGGCTGGCGGTGCCCGGCGTTGGCAAAGCCCTTGTCATTGATGCAGTGCTTCATTCGCGGAAATCAGTGCAGTACCTTTTTTTGCCCAAATAATTGCCTAGGCAATGATTCATTAGGAAATCAATATGCAAGCTTCGATTAATGTGCTGGGAGCGTACTTCCCCGACTGGCTGTTCTGCATCGGCGGCGCGACGGTGCTGTGCTTCCTGCTCCACGCCATGCTGGCGGCGCGCGGCTGGCTCGCGGGTGCGCCGTCGCACCTGCTGGCATTGGGCTACCCCGCGTTGGCGACCGTGCTGTCGCTGTCGGCCTGGCTCGTATTTTTCCAACATTGAGGTAACGCCATGAAGAAGACCAAGAACTCGCGCCGCTGGACCGCCATCATACTGGCCCTGATGCTGGCTGCTATCGGCCTGGCCATCTACGTCATCCGCTCGATCGACCAGTCGCCGCGCACCGACGATGCCTATGTCTACGCCGACACCATCAACGTGGCGCCGGAAGTCAATGGACGCATCGTGGAGTTGCCGGTGGCGGACAACCAGCGCGTGAAAAAAGGCGACCTGCTGTTCCGCATCGACCCGGAGCCATTCAAGGAAACGCTGGCCAAGGCCGAAGCCAGCCTGCTTGCGCTGGACAGCGAAATCAAACTGGCCCAGCGCACGGTGGAGGCGCAGAAGTTCGCCGCAGCGGCGGCCCGCGCCAACGTCGAACATGCGCAGGCGGCCTCCGAACAGGCGGGCGATACGCTGGCGCGCCTGGAGCCGCTGCTTAGCAAGGGCTTTGTTTCGGCCGAGCGCATCGACCAGGCGCGCACTGCGCGGCGCAGCGCGCAATCCCAGCTCAGCGCGGCCCTGCTGGACGCACGGCGTGCGGAAGCTGCCGTGAGCGGCGTCGATGCCCTGGTGGCGAAGCGCGAAGTGGCGAAGGCGGAGATCGCGCTGGCACGCCTCAACCTGTCCTACACGCAGGTGCGCGCGCCGGGCGACGGCATCGTGTTGAACCTGAAAACATCGGCCGGGCAGTTTGTCGCCGCCGGCCATCCCGTGTTCACCCTGGCCAGCTCGGATCGCTGGTATGTGGTCGCGAATTTCCGCGAAACCGACCTGGCCGGCATCCAGTCGGGCCGCCACGCACAGGTCTACCTGCTTGGCGATACGCACAAGCGCTACAGCGGCACCGTCGAATCGATCGGCTATGGCGTGTTTCCGGACGACGGCGGCACCGAAGTGGCCGGCCTGCCGCGCGTACCGCGTTCGATCAACTGGGTACGGGTGGCGCAGCGCTTCCCGGTGCGCATCCTGGTCGAGAAGCCTGATGCAGCGTTCCGCATCGGCGCCTCCGCCGTCGCCGTGCTGACCGCCAAGTGATCGCCATGCAATCGCTGATCGCGCGCATCCGCTCCGAGCTGGCGCCCTTTCCCGGCCGCATGGACGCCGTGTGGCGCCTGCTCGCAAGCTGCACGGTGGTGATCGTGTGTTCGATGGCCCTGCAGGTTCCCATGCTCTCGCTGTCGCTGATCATGGTGTTCTTCACGGCGCAGGAAAATACCGTGCTGACGCGAATGAGCGCAATCGGCCTGCTGGCCGGGAGCACGCTGGCGGTGCTGGCATCGCTTGTGCTGCTCAAGTTCACCCTCGAGTATCCGATGCTGCGTATTCTTTGCGCAGCCATGATCGCTTTCTGCGGCATGGTCTTTCTGCGGGCCGGCAAGCTGGGGGCGATCGGATTCCTGGTGGCGCTGCTGGTGGTCAACGCGCAAGCCATGGCCGACAGTTATGAAGATCCCGAAGTGCTGACGCGCCTCCAGTTGTGGATCTGGGTTGCCACGACCTACCCGGTAGTGGTGACCATGATTATCCAGCGGCTGTTCCGTCCCGCCCTGCCGGCCAGGCTGCTGGTGGAGGAGTATGGCCGCCAGCTGGACGAAATCGAGCACCAGCTCGATGCACGCATCGCCGGCACCCAGCCACCGGTGTTCCACAGCGGGCGCGTTGGACGCGGCGCATTGGCACTGCAACGCCAGCTGGGTTTTGCGGCACTGGGCCATGAGAAGCGCACGACGGCGCGCGCCGCGGCAGTAAGCCGCCTGCACGCGGCCGCAGCGCAATTGGCGCGCCAGGCCGCCTTTCAACCCGGCCGGGAAGAGCGCCAGCAGATGATCGCCATCCGTGACGCCTGCGCCGCGCTGCGGCATTGCCTCGGCCAGAACACGCCGTTTGCCTTCAATGAGACAACGAGAGTTGGCGGCGAGCGCGAGGCGATCCTGCGCGAGATGGAACGTGCACTGCGTGCTGCCGCGGCGGCCGAGGGAGAGGAGGAAGCCGCGGAAGCGGAGAGCGGCAGCGCTGGCGGCGCGTCAAGTCCGGCGGCAGTTCCACGCCTGCTTTACGCGCAGTTCGCATTCAAGGCCGTGCTGGCAGCGATGATCTGCTACGTGATCTACACCAGCCTCCAGTGGCCGGGAATCGGCACCGCCACGCAAACCTGCATCATCCTCGCGCTGCCAAGCCTGGGCGCCACCACGCACAAGGGCGTGAACCGCTTGCTTGGCTGCGTGCTGGGCAGCCTGGCGGCCCTGGTGGCCACCGTGTTCGTGGTGCCGCATCTGGACAGCATCGTTGGCCTGCTGGCGATGGCGCTGCCGGTCATCGCCGCCGGCGCGTGGATTGCGGCAGGGTCGCCGCGCTCGAATTACATTGGCGTGCAGATGATGTTCGCCTTCGCCCTGGCGCAGCTCGGAAGTTTCGGCCCGGTGACCGACCTGACCGAGATCCGCGACCGCCTGGTTGGCATCCTGCTTGGACTGGCGGTATCGATCACGGTGTACACATTGTTGTGGCCAGAGCGCGAAGGCCAGGCGCTCAGGACAGCGCTGGCGCGCCTGCGGAAGGCTGTCGCAGCGTGTGCGCACGCGGAGCACGACAACATCGGTGCGGCACGCCTGCAAGCCTGGTCCCTTCTGAACCAATGCCGTGAGCTGCAGGCGCGCGTCGCGATGGAACCCGGCTGGCGCGGCCGCAGATCGCGCCGCATTTCCCACCTGCTGGCGCAGGCGGAAGAGAGCCTGGTTGCGCAGCAGGTCCGGGCCTAAGCCTCAGGTCTTGGGTATGGCCCGCAGCAGTTCCTTCTCCAGGTCGACGAGGGAACTCTGCGTTCCCCTCAAGGCCGCCTGCATCTGCACCACAGAATGGTAGAGGCCAGCGCCATCGACCACGCCAAATTCCACATCGGCCGCCTTGTTGGTAAGCGCCGGCGCATCGAGCATCAGTTGTATGGTACTCATGCCGCCCTGCGCAACATCACGCTGCATGGCGTAGACGCCCGCATAGCGCTGCAGCAGCGCAGGGTCCATCCAGCTCACCGCCTGGCTCGCCACGGCAACGTCCCACGCTTCGCGGCGCAAGGTCGGCATCGACTGGCTAAGGCCGAACTTGCCCTTGCTGGCTTCCTTCACGTGGGCAATCAGCTCCTTGCCCTCGACCTTGTCCAGGATATCCTTGCGCAGCACCGTGCGCACGGCATCGAGCCTGACCAGCTCCTCATGGTTCCTGCGCATGGAGGTGCGCACCTCCTCCAGATTGGTGCGTATCTCCGTTTCGATGTTCACCTGCGCCTCGTGCGCCCGATGGTTGTGGTGCCAGGTCTGTGCGCCGTGTTCCAGCGCCAGCGCGGTGAGGATACTCACAACAATCATCGCGTATTCGCTGGCAAAGCCCTTGAACGAGGCAAGCGCACCCTTTTTCGGAAGTTCTACGTGCATGGGTCCCATCTCAAAAAAATTTCCGGAGGCAAAATATTACACTGCAAAGCCGTTGTGGATAATATTTTTGCAATAGGTTTCGCATTAACGGCGTGGCGCCCGGGCCGCGTAGGCTTCGTAGATCGTTTTCGCATCCTTGTGCGCCTGGTCGATATTGCGCAGCTTCTTGTCCTCATCGTGGCGCACAAAGAATTCCGCCTCCTGCGCATCCATCACCAGCTTGATGGCAAGCGAGTCTTTCAGCTTGTATTTTTCGAAGATGAGCGTGGTCACTTCGTCGAGATATTCTTCGTAAGTCATGATTCATGTCCAATGGAGCTGCAAAGTCCGCAGATTATAAGCGCCGCGCAGCTGCAGGGCGGCACTTGCCGAAACGATCGGGGATCTATATAATTCGGGCCCTTCGGGTCGTTAGCTCAGTTGGTAGAGCAGCGGACTTTTAATCCGTTGGTCGCAGGTTCGAGCCCCGCACGGCCTACCAGTATCGAAGAAAACGCCAGCCTCCCGGGGCTGGCGTTTTTTTTCGTCAGTCCGCAGGCGCGGCCTCGGAAAGCGAACGCTGGAGCGTGGCGCAGCCGGAGCCCTCCCACGCCGCCAAAGGATGCTGCATCAACTGCCGCAAGTCTTTCACGCTTTGCACATCCACCTCCGTCACCCCGTACCACCCGTTGCGGCCGCTGTTTTTCACCTGGTACAGGGCTGCGTCGGCAAGCTCGACGACCGCCTGCCAGCCGAGGGCTTGGGGGAACCGGGGCGCCGGCGGGAAACAGGCATAGCCGATCGAGCAGGTTTTCGACAGCGCGGCGCCGTCCAGCAGCACGAAGGGTTCATCGGCGACGGCCGCGCGCGCGCGCTCCGCCAGCTCCGCCGCCCGCCCGCGCCGGGTGTCGCGGGCGACGACCAGGAATTCCTCGCCGCCCCAACGGATCAGATAATCGCTTTCGCGGAAAATGGCCTGCAGGCGGCGCCGCATCTGGATCAGCACCACATCGCCCGCCGCATGCCCGTACTGGTCATTCACCTGCTTGAAATAATCGATATCGATGAGGAAGAAAATCAGGTCGGCGTCGTTAGCCGGCAGCGCTCCGGAGCGCACACTGTCTTCATGCTGGCGCACGGACTGCGCGACGTCCGCATGAATGTGTTCGGTCAGGAAGCGCCGGTTGTGCAGGCCGGTCAACGGATCGGTCAGGCTGGCCAATTCCAGCGCCTGCGATTTCACGACCAGCGCCGCCGAGACTTCTTCGAGCTCCGCGGTCCGTTCGGCGACGCGCAAGGCCAGTTCCTCCTCGCGGCGGCGCAGGCGCCAGGTGCGCCACTGCACCAGGCCCGTTACCGCCAGGCCGCCCAGCACCAGCATGCCCAGCCTGGCCCACCAGGTTTCCCACCATGCCGGCATGACGCTTACCGCCAGCGCGGCTACGGCGTCGCTCCATTCGCCATTGCGGTTGCTGCCCTGTACCTGCAGGACGTAAGACCCCGGCGGCAGGTTGTCGTAGCTGGCGACCCGCAAATTCGCGCCGGTCTCGCGCCAATCGGAATCGTAGCCTTGCAGGCGGTAGCGATAGCGAATGCGCTCGGGCGCGCTGTAGTCGAGCGCAGAGAACTGTGCGCTCAGCGACCGCTGCGGAGGCGCGACGACGATACGCCCTGTGGCGGGCAATTCCGCCGGCTGCGAGCCGACCGTCAGCGCGGTCAGCACCAGCGGCGGATGGAAGGACCAGGCCTTGTATTTTTCCGGCTCCACGACCAGCAGCCCGGACGAACCGCCGAACAGCATGCGCCCGTCGCGCAATTGGGTGTAGGCGCGGAACCAGCCGGTGCCAAAGTCGACACCATCGGCGACGCTCAGTTCGTCGTAATGCCGCGTGGCGGGATCGTACACGCCGCGGTGGGTCCAGATCCGTCCGGCGCCATCGCGCAGCAAATTGGCGCCGATCGCATGCCCGCCCTCGCCCTGGCTGGGAATGGCCAGCACATAGCGCGCCTTGTTGCCCGCGATGCGGTCAACCCGATAGCGGCCGCCATCGCTGTCGATCCACAGGCCATCCCGATCGGCCAGCATGCCTTTGACCGCGAAACGCCCATCGGCAGGGGAAGGCGTGGCTTCCAGTTTCTGCGCCTTGCCGGTGGCGGGGTCGATGCCAAAAATGCCGGCGGCATTGCCGACCCAGATCCGTCCTGCCGGGTCCTGGACCAGGGCGTCGACATTGCCGCGCATCGGCCCGCCCTCCGCCAGCTGCACCGGCGTGATAGCGTCCGCGCGGGGTGCCTTGCGCAGCAGTCCATTGGAGGTGCCGATCCATAACACACCGTCGCGGTCTGCCAGCATCCTCCTGATCAGGCCGGCGACCTCGTGGCGCCGCAGCAAACGGCGCTCTTCACTGAATTCGAACAGCCCCTCATTGGTTCCGATCCAGGCGTGGCCCTCGCTCCCCTGCACGATGGCGCCCACCGCCGAAAACGACGTGCGGCCAGCTTCGGTCCGGCCGGACAGTTCAAGGTCGGCAATGCGCCGCAGCGATGGGTCGAGCACGGAGACACCATGCTGGGAACGCCCCAGCCAGATTTCGCCGTTGCGCATTTCGGCAATGCTGCGGATGCCGATGCCGTCCCACGGGTCGTCCGGCGCGGGCCGGTAGACCGAGATGCCGGGCAGCGGCGGCACATGGCGCTGAACGCCACCGCCATAGGAACCGACGAACAGCACGCCCGAACGATCGCGCACAATGCCCATCACGTCCTGCGCAGCCAAAGCGCCAATACGTCCCGCCTGGTGCCGCAGCTTTTGCACCAGTTCGCCGCTGTCGACCGCCCGGATCTCGATACCGGTCCCCGATCCGACCCACATCTGCTTGTCGCCCGCTTCCTCGATGGCGTTGATGGCGCCGCTCGCACCGTCCTCGCCATCGGCCAGCCACCTGGCCTGGCCGGACAAGGGGTCGACGATCAGCAGGCCGCCGCTCAAGGTCCCCACCCACAGCCGGCCGGAACTATCCTCGCGCAGCTCGAGGACAACCTGCCGCGCCAGCCGCGCCTCGTCGCCGGGATCGCGCAACACCCTGGCATAGCCCCCGCCTGCGCGCGCCTTGCGCACCAGGCCTTTGCCGCTGCCAACCCACAGGTCGCCGCGGCGGTCGAGCAATACCGCCGAAATATTGTTGTCCGGCAGGCCGCCTGGGCCGGCGCGCAAGTGCTCGAACCTGCCTGAGGCCGGATCGAAATGGTCCATCCCGCCTCCCTGCGTGCCGATCCAGAAACCATCCGCGCCGTCGGAAACAATAGCCCGCACCAGGCCGTTGGCCAGCGATTGCGGATTGTTGGGATCGTGGCGGTAGAACACGGAGCGGCCGGTGCGCGGGTCCAGGACCGCCAAGCCAAGCGATGCCAGCCCTATCCAGACCCGTCCATCGCGCCCGGCGGTGATCGTGGTGACAGCGCTGATCACCTCCGGTGCGTCGGCATCGGCTTTCAGCTGGAACCTGACGAATTGATAACCATCGTAGCGGGCCAGCCCGGTGGCTCCGCCAGCCCAGACATAGCCCTGGGCATCGAGCGCCACGGCAGTGACGACGCCATCCATGATGCTGTTATTGGTGAGTGTCTGGACGAACTGCGGCTCGGATAGATGCTGGTTCCGGGCCTCTGCCAAGGGCGCCTGGAAGAGCACAAAACATAACAGGGCCCGGAACAGGTAACCCTTCAATTTTTGCCAGTGGACGGTCATCAGCGATGCGCAAAGCGCTCTTTGTCTTATTTGCATTGTATAAGACACTGTTCCCGCTCACAACGCAGGCGCTTTGTGCATCGAAGAACGTAGAATAGCTTGCTTAAACGCAGGCTCTTGTAAAACTCTCCGCATGAAACATTCGCTCTTCCTCTTCGACCTCGACGACACCTTGCTGGATTTCCGGGCTTCCGAAAAGCTTTCCTTCGAACGCGTGCTGCGTGCACTGGGGTTCAGCGGCGCCGTGGACGACCTGTTCCAGCATTACCAGGGCATCAATATTGCGCTCTGGCGTGCGTTTGAAGCCGGCGCCGTGTCGAAGGAATTCCTGAAGGTTGAACGCTTCCGCCAGACCTTTGCCGCAAACGGACTGGAAATCGACCCGCAGCAGGCCAGCCACAACTACCTTGAGTCGCTCTCGGAAAATGTAGTCCTGGTCGATGGCGCGAAACACCTGTGCGAGACCCTGGCGGCCCAGGGCGAAGTGGGCATCATCACCAACGGCGTGGCCAGCATCCAGGAGCGCCGCATAGCCAGCTCCGGCCTGGGCGATTACATCTCTTTCACCGCCACCTCCGAAGCATGCGGCCATGCCAAGCCTGACAGCCGCTTTTTCGAATTTGCGGCGAAGATGGCGCGCGTCCCCTTTCGCAAGGAGACGACCGTCATCGTGGGCGACCGGCTGGATGCGGACATCCTCGGCGCCAACCGGTTCGGCATCGAGAGCTGCTGGTTCAACCCTGGCCGTTTAAGCAACGACACGGAAGCACTGCCCACATTCGAAGCCGCCCACCTTGACGATATCGCGCCCCTCCTTTCTTAGAACGCGAAGCGCAGGCCGGCATTCACGCGGCGGCCAACATCTTCCAGGGTCAGGAACTGGCTCTCGTTGTTGGCATACTCGTGCATGCGCTCGTTGCCCAGGTTGATGCCGTCCAGGTACAAGGCGATTTTCGGCGTGATGTTGTAGCGCAGGCTCATATCGTACTGGCCATACGCCGCGCGGGTGCGTGGCTGGGTGCTGCCGCCGCCGCAATCGACGGCGAACTTGTTGCGCCAGTTGTAGCTGACGCGCGCCGAGAAGGTGTCGTTTTCATAGAACACGGAACCGTTCCACGACTGCTTGGACAGGCCCGGGTAGCCGCAATCCAGCGCAGCGGCGTCGTCGCGGCTCGCGGTGGCGTCGACGAAGGTGTAGTTGGCGGCGACGCCGAAGCCCTTCAGCCATGCGATGCCGTTGTCGAAGGCGTACTGGCCGGCCAGCTCGACACCCTTGATCTTGCCTTTCTGGCCGTTGCGGATGCGGGTGTCATGCACCACTTCCGTGTACTGCGGGATCTTGATGTCTTCCAGGCGGCGCTCGAGGAAGTTGGAGACGTTCTTGTGGAACAGCGCGACACCCAGGAAGTTGGTCTTGGACAGGTACCATTCATACGACAGGTCCAGGTTCTTCGACTCCATCGGCTTCAGGTAAGGGTTGCCGCCGCCGGTCTGCACGTCGCCGAAGCGGCCGCCGTACCAGTTGTCGACGCCCATCTGGTTCAGGGTTGGGCGGGTCTGGGTCTTGGATGCCGCCAGGCGCACGATCATGTCGTCGGTCAGGTCGAACTTCAGGTTGCCGGATGGCAGAACGCTGTTATAGCTGTTGTCGACCGCGGTTTCCACCGCCGGGCCGTAGTTCAGGATATAGGTGGTGTCGTTCGGGCTCTTGGAAGCCGACAGCAGCTCGCGGCTGATACCGGTGGAAGTCGAATTCACGTGTACCACGCGCACGCCGAAGTTGCCCGACCAGCGCTCGCCTTCCCATTTGGAGTCGGCGAAGAAGCTTGATACTTTTTCCTTCACGCTCCAGAAATTCGGCTTGGTGTAATCGATCGACATCGGGCCGTTCGGGAACTTGGTCTTGTCCAGGTACAGTGCCGGGTCGTTCGACATGGCCAGCGTGGAAGGCTGGTTCAGGAAGGCCATGTAGTCGTAAGGATTGAAGCTCAGGTAGGCCGCCGGTGCGCCTGGGAAGGCGTTGTCCAGCGATTTCACCGTAAACAGCGACGATGGCAGGGAGACATGATAGCCGCTGAAGGCGTTCCAGGAATCGCTTTCCCACTGGTTGCGGCCCACCTTGCGCTGCGAGTACGACAGGCCGGTGTCCACGCCCTTGAAGGCGCCCATCTCATGCGACCACGAAGCGCTCATGCGGGCTTCGCTCAGTTCGTCGGCGAAGCGCACGTCTTTATTGGACACCGCGTGGGCACGCACCGCGGTCGGGTCGGTGATGCCGTCGCCGAACTGCAGGCTGGGCGTTGGGCCGAAGGTCAGGGTATCGCCGTTCTTCGGCACCATGCCGGCCACGATCCATTGGTCCGGGGTCTTGGTGGTGGTGCGCGAATTGGAGATATCGCCTTCCAGCTTCCATTCCGGCGACACGTTCCACTTCGAGTTCAGGCCGAAAGCCTTGGTGATCGACAGGCGGTCGCCGCCCTTGACGATCATGTCGTTCGAATTGGCGTCGGTCAGGACACCGGTGCCGTCGCCGACCAGGGCCGGGTTGTTGGCGTAGAAGTTCGCGCCCGGACGCAGGAAGCTCGTGACCTGGTTGTTCGAGTCGTATTTCACGCCCAGCTGCACCGGATTGTTCCAGTCGCTGATCGCGATCACGTCGTTGCGCTGGTTCAGGCGCGAATACAGCGCGTCGGCCGTCAGTTTCCAGTCGGCCGATGGGTTGTACTGCACGGTGAGGTTGCCCACCAGGCGCTTGCGGCTCTCGTTTTCCTGCTGGTAGCCGAAGCTTTGCGGCATCAGCAGCTTCTTGCTGCTGACGTTGGCCATGGTCAGGCCTTTGGAATTCAGGTCGCCGTCGATCATGTACACGTCGCGCAGGTTCCAGGCATCGTTGATCGCCTTGTTCTGCTTGGAGGCACGGTCGGTGTAGGACAGCGAGCCGGTCACGCCAAAGGTCTTGTTCTCGTTGGCGAAGGAGTACATGCCGCTGACGTTGGGCGTGTTCTTCTTCGAGTTCGAGTCGTAGGAGTCGAATACATTGACCACGCCGGTGTGGCCAGGCTTGCCGGACAGCGGGCGGGCGGTCTGGATGTCGACCGTGGAACCAATGCCGCCTTCAGGCAGGAAGGGCATGGAAGTCTTGTAGACCAGGGCTTTCGAAATCAAATCGGAAGACAGAAGATCGAAAGAGAAATCGCGGCCGCCGGTGTCGCTGGTCATGGTGCGGCCGTTGACCAGGACGTTATTGAATTCAGGGCCCAGGCCGCGCACCGAGATGTAGCGCCCTTCCCCGTTATTGCGCTGGATTTGCACGCCGGTCACGCGCTGCAGCGATTCGGCGATGTTCGTGTCCGGGAATTTGCCGGCGTCTTCGGCCGACACCGCGTCCACCACGCCCTCCTGCAGACGCTTGGTCGCCAGCGAGGAAGCGAGCGAGGCGCGCACGCCGCTCACCACGACCTTGGCGGAAGGATCGATCGCCTCGTCGGCGGCTTGAGCAAAGGCACCCAGGGGCAGCAGCATCTCTGCAATCAGTGCTGCCAATACAGTCTTACGCATGTTGTCTCCATTGTTTTGGTTATGGTGGAGACAATGTTAATCAGGACATGAAAGATGAAAGTATTGCGTCTTTTCGTTTTGATATTCCGAAAACATATGAGTCGGCCTAGCTGGAAGGCGCTCCCCGCATAGAATGGATGTAGGAATTCTGCAACGAGTGACTATTGGAGAGCTTTCCTTGTAGCACGGAAAGTTACAATTCAGCCCCCCCCCACCCAATGCAGGAATGCCAATGTCGAACAATATCTACGCCACCCCACTGTCGAATCTGGACGAACGCGTCCAGTCCGAAACCAGTGACCGCTTCTATGTGGTGTCGATCCGTAAAATGATGATCCTGTCGTTTGCGACAGCGGGACTGTACTTCGTGTACTGGAACTTCAAGCACTGGTCGAATTACAAGCACACCACCGGCGACGACGTGTGGCCGGTGCCGCGCGCGATCTTCAACGTCTTCTTCACGCACAGCCTGTTCCATAAAATCGAGGACTACGACGTTACCGGCGAACGCCCTGCCTGGAGCAGCGATGGCGTTGCGACCCCAATTGTCCTGATTTATATCGCCAATTACGTCTTGCCACGGCTATTGCCAAGTTCGCGCCTGGTCACCCTGCTTAGCTTCCTCACCATCATCCCGATTGCACTTCTGTTGAAGAAAGCGCAGGTTGAAGTCAACGCGCGCAGCGGCGATCCGACCGGCAGCAGCAACGACAGCCTCACTGGCGCCAATATTGGCTGGTGCGTGTTCGGCGTTCTGGTCTGGCTGCTGGCATTCGTCGGCGTCATGGCCGCGCATTAATCTCCCTTGTGGCCCGCCAGGGGTATCTCCGGCAGGAACAGCAGCACGATCAGGGCCAGCAAAACCAGCAGCGCGCCGGCGCCGAAGATGCCGGCGATGGCGTGGCGGTACACAGCCACCGTCGACGGCAGCACGCTGACGCCGGCGCCCACCGCCGCCACCGCCTGCACCCCGTTGGCATGCAGCGAACGCGCCAGCATGGCGCCCGACCCGGTCACGCCCAGCAAGCCGCCCAGCGAGCGGAAAAAGGTCAGCATCGCCGTGCCCACCCCGCGGCGCGCCAGCGGCAAAGCATTCTGCACGGCGATAGTCATGTTCGGCATCACCAGGCCCAGGCCGGCACCGAGCAGGAAGATCGCCGGCTCGATCACGCCATAACCCCAGCTGGCCTCCATGCCCCAGGCCAGCGTGGAAAAGGCCACCAGCGCCGCCACCAGCCCGCCCAGCTGCACGCCCTTGTACTTGCCGGTGCGCGCCAGCCGGCGCCCGCTCAGCATCGACGAGCCGACCAGGCCAAGCATCATCGCCACGGTCAACAGGCCCGAACTGGCCGGGCTGCTGCCCATCACCACTTGGAAGAACAGCGGGAAGAACACGGTCGCGCCCATCAGGCCCATGAAGGTCAGCGCCATCACCACGCTGGCGATATTGAACACGCGGTTGCCGAACAGGTCCGGCGGCAGCACCGGCTCCGGTACCTTGCGCACATGCGCCGCGAGCCAGCCGCCCAGCACCAGCGCCAGCACACTGCACACCTTCACCTGCAAGGAGTCCCAGGCCCATTCGGTGCCGCCCAGCGCCAGCACCAGCAGCGCCGAGGTGATCGCCCCCGTCATCAGCACGGAGCCCAGGTAGTCGACGCGGTGCGCATGGTGCACCGCTTCCTTGCGCAGCGCCCCGGCAATGGCGTAAAAAGCCACCGCGCCCACGGGCAGGTTGACGTAGAAAGTCCAATGCCAGGACAGCGCATCGGTAATCAGGCCGCCCAGCACGGGGCCGAGCAGGCTGGTCGCCGCGTACACCACCGGCACCATGCCCATGCGCTTGCCGCGTTCGGCCGGCGGAATGATGTCGGCGATGATGATCTGCGCCAGCGGCAGGAAGCCGCCCGCCCCCACGCCTTGCAGCGCGCGGAATACGATCAGCTGCGTCATGTTCTGCGACAGGCCGCATAGCGCTGAGCCGAGCAGGAAGGCGCCCATCGCGGCGAAGATCATCGGCCGGCGCCCGTACTGGTCGGCCAGCTTGCCGTACAGCGGCATGGTGGCGGTGGACGCCAGCACATAGGCGGTCACCACCCACGACAGGTGAGCCATGCCGCCCAGGTCGGCCACGATGCGCGGCAGCGCGGTGGCGACGATGCTCTGGTCCAGTGCACTCAGGCCCAGAACAGCCATCATGGCAAGATATACGGCGCGGATTTCGCGCTCGCTGACAGGTGCGTCCTTCATTCGTTTCCGATTTCGTTCAGGGGTTCGATGGCCGCTTCCAGCGCGGCCAGCTGGGCCGGCGTGAGGCGGCCGATGCGGCGAGCCATCCAGTCGCGGCGCGTTTCGCGCAAGGCTTCCAGGCGCTCGGCGCCGAGCGCCGTGACCTGCACGCCCGAGCGGCGCCGGTCTTGCGGATCGGGAGCACCGCGCTCCACCAGGCCCGCCTCTTCCATCGATTTGACATGCACGCTCATGGTCGCCGCGCGCACGTTTTCCAGCCGTGCCAGTTCGGCGACGCCGATGCCGGGTTGTTCCTGGATGACGGACAGCAGCATGTACTGCACCAGCGGGATATCGCCGCCATGCTCGCTGGCGTCGCGCCGCAATTCGCGCACCAGCCGTTTCAGCACCTGGCGCAATTCCTCGGACACCGCGCGCACGCGGGCCTCATGTGATTTTGTCATTCGGCAATAAAGATAGTTAGGCTACCTATCCATATTAACCGAATCCTGCCGTCCGCGCAAAAGCCGCAGCAGGTGGGAGCGCGCTTCGGCCTTCCGCATGCCCTTCCCCTCCAGGTGCGGCAGCAGCTTGTCGAACAGTTCGCGGCGCTGGAAGCCCGCTTCGGAGATGTCGCGCCGGTCGGAGAAAAAGTCCATCAGCGTGGAGCCGCACAGGCAGTTGCGGTAGGCCTCGACGATCGCGACGCTGTCGTCGTCAAAGCTCTGTTTCAATCCGCTGCTGTTCTTGCGCACTGAGTTGGTTTGACGCATGAATTCAGCCGCGGTGGCGAATACGCGCCCGCAGCACGTGCAATGTTTGGGAAAGGCCGACGCCGCCAGCGCCTGCAATCCCTCAAAGAAAAGATGTTCCTCCATTTTCGCAACCCTTTTCTTCCCGTCCGCTGCAAATTATGAGAAAGTGAATCTTTCTCGCCGCGGAGCCAATCATGACCCTGCAGGAGCATTGCCGTATCGAACCGCTGGAACAGGCGCACGCGCTGCACGCCAGCTTCTATACCGAGCCGCAATGGCTGGACTTCGAACAGCGCGAAGTCTTCGGCGCGAGCTGGCAGCTGGCAGCGCACACCGGAGAACTGCAAGCGGCGGGCGATCACGTAGTCGGCGACATTGCCGGCAAGCCGATCATCATCATACGCCAGCAGGACGGCAGCCTGCAGGCCTTCTTCAATGTCTGCCGTCACCGCGCCGGTCCGCTGGCCACCTGCAACGGCAAAGCCGCGCGGGCGCTGCACTGCAAGTACCACGGCTGGACTTACGAACTCGATGGGCGCCTGCGCGCCGCGACCGAAATGCAGGATGCGGCCAATTTCGACAAATCGGCCATCCGCCTGCCGTCGATCCAGGTACACGAGTGGCAAGGCCTGGTCTTCGTGGCGCTGAGCGATGCAACGCCGCCCTTCGAACAGGTGTTCGCCGGCATCGCCGAACGCATCGCGCCCAGCGAACTGCCGGCCATGCGCTTCGCCAAGCGCGACACCTACAAGCTCGATTGCAACTGGAAGGTCTACATCGACAACTTCCTGGAAGGCTACCACCTGCCCTTCGTCCATCCCGGGCTGTCAAAGGTGCTTGTCTACCGGGTCTACGATACCGAACTGGCGCAGTGGCATTCGCTGCAGCATTCGCCGCTGCGCAACAACGACGGCATCTACGGCGACGGCAACGCCTGGTACTACTTCATCTACCCCAACATCATGCTCAACATCACGCCGGGCCGGCTGCAGACCAACCGCATCCTGCCTGCCGGCCACCGGCAATGCATCGTGGAGTTCGACTATTACTACACGGACGAACCGGAAGTGCAGGCCCGCGTGAAGGCCGAGCAAGCCTTCAGCGACGAGATCCAGGCCGAGGACATCAGCATTTGCGAGCACGTGCAGCAGGGCCTCGCGTCCGGCTCCTACAGCGCCGGGCGCCTGAACCCCAGGCGCGAGAGCGGCGTGTGGCACTTCCAGAACCTGCTGCGCGCCGCCTATGCACGCCGCTGACAAGTCCAAGCCGCTCGGCTTCTGGATGTGCACCTCGCTGATCGTTGGGAATATGATCGGCATGGGCATTTTCATGCTGCCCGCCGCGCTGGCGCCTTTCGGCAGGAATGCCTTTGCGGGATGGGCCGTCACCGTGATCGGCTGCCTGTTCATCGCCCACGTTTTCGCCCGCCTGGCGCGCGCCATGCCGGAGGAAGACGGCCCTTACGGCTACTGCCGCCGCGCCTTCGGCAACGGCGTCGCCTTCTTCACCATGTGGTGCTACTGGGTGTCGATCTGGGTCACCAATGCGGCGCTGGCGATCGGCGTTGTCGGCTACCTGACGACCCTGCTGCCGGTGCTGTCCTCGCACCCTGCCCTGCCGCCTCTGGCGGCGATGGGCATCATCTGGTTCTTCGTGCTGGTCAGCCTGCGCGGCGCGCTGGCCTCGGGCCGTGTGCAGCTGGTGTCGGCGGCGCTCAAGCTGCTGCCGATGGGCGCTATCGTGCTGCTCGGCGCCTGGGTGATGCTGGGCAATGGCGCCGCCTACGCCGCCCACCTGCCGCCGACGCCATTCACCCTGGACGGCACCGCCGCCGCCGGCACCATCGCCCTGTTTGCCATGCTGGGCGTGGAATGCGCTTCGCTCCCGGCCACCAAGGTGCACCAGCCGGAACGCACCATCCCGCGCGCCACCATTGCCGGCACCTTGGTGGCGGCGCTCGTGTACGTCCTGGTCTGCACCATCCCCATGCTGCTGTTGCCCCAGGCCGAGCTGGCCGCGTCCAACGCGCCCTTCGTCGACCTGTTCCGCCGTTACTGGGACGCGGGCAGCGGCCACTGGCTGGCGGGGGCCGTCATCGTCAGCGGCCTGGGGGCGCTGAACGGCTGGACCATGCTGGCGGGCGAAGTCACCGCGTCGATGGCCCGCCACGGCATTTTCCCGGCGCTGCTGAAGGCGCCCAACCGCCACGGCGCGCCTTCCTGGTCGCTGCTGCTGGTGGGCGCGCTGGCCAGCGTCATGACCGCCATGAACTACAGCCGCTCGCTGGCCGAAGGCTTCACCTTCCTGACGCTGGTGGTGACGGCGGCCAGCATGCCCTTGTACCTGGTGGGCGCAGCGGCAGTGTTCAAGCTGCGGCGGCGCGGCGTGCTGGCGCTCGGTCCGGCGCTGGCGCTCAGCGCCGTCATGAGCGGCGCATTTTCGGTCTGGGCCTATTACGGCATGGGGCAGGAAGCCTTCTGGTGGGGCATCGCGCTGGGCGCGGTCAGCCTGCCGATGTTCTGGCTGGTGCGCTGGCGTCGCAAGGGGCAACAGGCTGCAGGCAGTACGCCGCCAGCAGCAGCGCCGCAGTGACCGCGCCGACCAGGGCCAGCTTGGGCAGCACGGCAAGCGCGGCGGCATGGGTGATCAGCTGGTTCTGCAGGACCACGGCGGCAATAAATGCCGCCAGCGCGGCGGCGGTCCAGCGCGCGCCGTGGGTGGCGGCGCGGGTGGCAAGGTAAAGGCGGCCCGTGGGCAGCACGAAAGGCTGCCACGGATCGGCGGCGGCCACGTCGGCGGGGCGCCAGCCGGTGTGGCGGAACCATAGCGCAAGCTTGTCGCGCCAGCGTGCGGTGCGCAAGGCGTCGCGCCACATCACGGACGGCCAGGCGAATTGCGCCCACACCGCGTTCCAGCCAGGCGCGCCCTTGCGTACGCCGTACACGCATGCTTCGCCTTCTTCGATATAGGTGCCGAACAGGCGGTCCCACAGCATCAGCGTGGCGGCGTAGTTGCGGTCAAGGTAGACATCGTTCACGGCGTGGTGCACGCGGTGGGCGCTGGGCGTGTTGAGGATGCCTTCGATCAGCGGCACGCGGCCGACCAGGCGGGTGTGGATCCAGAATTGGTAGAACTTGCTCAGCGTGAGCTGGATGATGAACACGCCGGGCGGGCAGCCCAGCAGCGCCAGCGTCATGAACAACGGGGCATGGAAGGCGTCCTGGAAGGCGCCCTGGCGCAGGGCCGTGGTGAGGTTGAACTCCTCGCTCTGGTGATGCGGCGAATGCACGGCCCACAGGAAATTGATTTCGTGCGACCAGCGGTGCGCCCAGTAGTACACGAAGTCGAAGGCAAGAAAGGACCAGACCCAGGTCCAGGGCGAATCGGGCGCGGACTGCCACAGCGAGAGATGGCTGAACACCCAGCCATAGGCCAGCAGCATGGCGGATTTGGTGAAGACTTCCAGCGTGACGGTCCAGATGCCGCAGGCCATGCTGGTGATGCTGTCGGCCAGGGTGTATGCCTGCAGGCGCAGGCGGTGCGCCAGCCAGGCCTCCGCCGCGATCATCAATATGAAGACCGGCGTGGCCGCCGCCACCAGCGCATTGTTATCGAGCATGTGCCGGCTTGCTGTCGACCCAGCGGGCCAGTGCCGAGCGCAGCGCCTGCCAGCCTGGGCGCCGGCGCCCGGCCGCGCCCTTGCGCTTGCCCTTGGCCGCTGCACCGCCGTGCTGCGCAGCCAGCGCGGCCTGGGCTTCCTGCCTGGCCAGCGCAGCCTGGGCCCGGGCCTCGCGGCGCGCGGCGGCAGCGATGTCGGCCAGTTGCGCCAGCTGCACGGCGTTCGGGAACTGTTCCACCAGGTAGCGCGGCGGCTGGTCGTCGGTGCGCTGCATCAGGGCGCCCACCACCGGCATGGCCGCATCCCAGCTCACCGTGATCGGCGGGTCGAGACTGGCGGGATCGGCGAAGTACAGCAAATCGGTCTTGGGCAGCAGGCTGACCATGTCGCGCGTCCAGGTGCAGGCGCTGGTGCGCAACTGCTCGGGCCCCAGCTTGCCGACCAGGTAGGTGGCGATGCAGCGATTGCGCCCGCTGGCCATTTCGTGCGCCTTCATCAATTCCTTCTGGGCGCGGTAATCGTTGCCTTCGATGTATTTGGCGAGGCTGTTCAGGCGGCGCGCCAGGCCGGGCGGCACGAAGAATTGCCAGCGGCCGTCGACCAGGCGCAACAGGCGCGGCATCACCATTTTTTCTTCGCGCATGGCTTCGATGGCCGTCTTCAGCATGGCCTCCAGCGCCGCCTCGTCCTGATCGCTGGCCACCATCAGCATGCCGCGCGTCGGCACCATCACCACCGGACGGCCTTTGGCAATCGTGCCCTCGATCAGTTCCGGCAGCAGCATGCGCGAGGAATCGTAGCCGTCGTTCCAGCCGCCGCCGAACACGCCCTGCGGCGAGGACAGCAGCGGTGCGGTGGAGCGCGCGCGCAGGTTGGCGAAGGCCGCCTCGTAGGCTGCCTCCTCGCTCATGTCCCAGGCCTTGAGGTGGGCTTGCGCCACGCGGTGCACCACGCGCCCGCGATGGTAGGCCAGGCCCACTTCCAGCCCTTCGCACAAGGGACGGAACAGCAGCGGCGAGTAGCCGCGCGCGGCCGCCAGCATGGCTTGCCCGCGCTCGGCGCTGTTGCGCACGATCGGCAGCAGGTGGCGCTCCGCATCCTCCACCATGCCCGGCGTATTGCCCATCAGGACCATGCCGGCCGTGTGGCGCAGCAAGTCTTCGCTGGCGGCCAGCGACGCGGCCAGCCACTCCTGGTACAGGCGTTCCAGCGGCACCACCAGTTCCAGCGGATACGGCGAGGCCGGGCCGGGCAGGCCGAACAGCTCCTGTTCGGACTCGATAAAGCTCCAGCGCCGGCCCGGGTCGAGCGACTCCAGGTGGGTTTGCAGCTGCGCCGCGTATTCGGCCAGGGTGGCGCGCGCCGCCGGCGCTTTTTCCTCCTCGATTTCGCAGCGCAGGCCGCAGGTCATCAAGGCCTCGCGATAACGTTCGGCGGTCGCCCAGTCGACGCCTTTTTTCAGCACGGCGCCCTCCCCGGCAACAATGGGCCGCACTGCCTCCAGCGGGCGGCGGAACAAAAGCATCAGGCGCGCCTCGACCCGCTCCCGCTGGAAGCTGTCCCGCACGCCCAGAGTCTTAAGCCGGTATGTCGCCAAAAACGCCGCCAAAATGTTGTCAAGTTGAAAATTCTGCAACAGCATTGTAAGGGAAGGCGGCCTGCAACAGGCGGCAAACCTGTATCATGTTGGCCCCATGCCACAAACCATCGCCACCTCCGCCACGAGCGAACTGAACGTCAAGAAGAGCCGCTTCCTCGGTTTCGTCCATCCGGTCGCCGATCGTGCCCAAGCGCAACTTATTGTGGCACAGCTGCGCGCCGCCCATCCGGATGCGGCCCACGTATGCTGGGCCCTGCTGGCCGGGGGACAATCGGCGGCGGTCGACGACGGCGAGCCGGGCGGCACCGCCGGCCGCCCCATGCTCGACGTGCTGCGTCACCAGGACCTGGAAGGCGTGCTGGCCGCCGTGGTGCGCTACTACGGCGGCATCAAGCTCGGCGCCGGCGGCCTGGTGCGGGCTTACACCGACACCGTCGCCCAGGCCCTGCTGACGGTGGAGAAAATCGCCATCGTGCGTTATACCGAGCTGCGCTGCACCCTGCCTTATTCCCTGGAAGGCTTGCTGCGGCGCGAGCTGGCCGCAGCCGGCGCCAGCCTGGTCGAGGTTGCCCATGATCAACGCGTGTTACTGGCCTTCCGCGTTGCCCAGGCTGCGGCACAAGACGTGAAAGCCCGCCTGGACGAAGCCGCCAGCGGCCAGCTGCAATGGCTGGGAGTGCCTGGCGACTGAGGCTTGCGGCGGCTTGGCAAAAGGTTCAGAATTCCTTCAACGCCTGAGGGAGGTTGCGATGGACTCTTTGCTGCAGTTCAAACCCGGCGACACCTGGCTGCTGCGCGGCCGCGGTGTGCGCGACAGAAACCACTTGCTGGCACCGGCCGCCGCGCCGCGTGCCTCCGCCCTGCCGGCCATGCGCCGATGGCGGGGCCTGGAAGCCCTTCCCCAACACCTGCTGCAATTGCTGCGCGAAGCGCGCGCCAACGACGCCTTCGCGCGCCGGCTGGAAGACTTGCAGGTGCGCGTGGCGCGCGCCGAAGTGCAGTTGCGCCAGTTGACGTCAGCTCAGCCATGGCAAGTGCCGGGCACCGGCCTGGTGCTGGGCGGCGACGCCATGCTGGCCAGCTGGCGCCAGGTCGCCACCGGCGGCCCGCTGGCGCGCGAGTTCGCCACCTATGCCTGCCATGTCTCGGCCTGCACGCGCCAATTGCAGGAAGCGCTGGCCGGTTTCGAGCAATTGCTCCAGCAAGCCGTTGCGCAGGAACGCCACGGGCCGCTGTATGCGCTGGCCGAGCGCCTGCTGCTGTGGGGCGATACCCTGGTGGAAGACGAGGTGGCGGACGAAGTCATGCTGCGCATCCAGGCCTATCCTGAAATTTACGAGCAATTGCTGGATGAAGCCGATGGCGGCAGCGACGAAGTGGCCGCCAGCCTGGAGTCGCTTGGCGACGCCGACCTGCTGCGTCTGGAATGGTCCGGCGGCCAGCGCAGCAGGCTGCTGCAGGCGCTGACCCGCTTGCGCGGCATCTGATACGGTCGTTTGCAGGCGCTTCTGCGCCTGTTTTTCGGGGCCGGGCCGGCGCACAATCGGCCCAGGCTCGAAAGGAAACGACATGGACAGTACTCAACACGGCGCCAAAGCGCGCGGCTTCGGCGAAACCATGCTGGCCGTCGCCTGGTCTTTCATCGGACTGCGCCGGCGCAGCGATTTTGAACGCGATGTGGGCGCGCTACGCCCCGGCTATGTCGTGGTGGGAGCGCTGATTGCCGCCGGCTGTTTCGTCGCTCTCCTGCTGGGCGCCGTGCGCCTGGCGACGTCCTGAGGCCCGTGCAGCTTGAACACGCCCACCAGGGTATCCAGGTGGGCCGCCTGCTGTTTCAGCGCATCGGCTGCTGACGCGGCCTCCTCCACCAGCGCGGCGTTCTGCTGCGTCACGGTGTCCATTTCGGTCACGGCACGGTTGATCTGCTCGATGCCGGCGCTTTGTTCGTCGCCGGCGGCCGTGATTTCGCGCATGATCTGCGACACGCGCTGGACCGACGCCACCACTTCGTCCATGGTGCTGCCGGCGCGCGCCACCAGCGCACTGCCCTGGTCCACCTGCTCCACCGAACTCACGATCAGGTCCTTGATTTCCCTGGCGGCTGCGGCCGAACGCTGCGCCAGCTGGCGCACTTCGCTGGCCACCACGGCGAAGCCGCGCCCCTGCTCGCCGGCCCGCGCCGCCTCCACCGCCGCGTTCAGGGCCAGGATATTGGTCTGGAAGGCTATGCCGTCGATCACGCCGATGATGTCCGAAATCCTGCGCGAGGAATCGCTGATATTGCCCATGGTTTGCACTACCTGGCCCACCACCGCGCCCCCCTGCTGCGCCACCGCTGCCGCCGTCGCCGCCAGTTCGTTGGCGTGGCGCGCGTTGCTGCCGTTTTCCCGCACGGCACTGGTCAGCTCCTCCATGGAGGACGCGGTTTCCTCCAACGCGCTGGCCTGCTGCTCGGTGCGTGAAGACAGGTCGAGGTTACCCGATGCGATTTGGGTCGCGGCGGCATTGATGTTCTCCGTCCCCTGCCGCACTTCGGACACGATGCGCTGCAGGCTGTCGCGCATTGTGCTCATGGCCTTCATCATACTGGTCTGGTCGTCGTGGCGGGTGGCCACGTGCACGGTCAGGTCGCCGGCGGCGATGCGGCCGGCGATTTCGGCGGCGACATCCGGTTCGCCGCCCAACTGGGCGAGCAGGCGGCGCGCAATGACGGTAGCGCACACTACCCCGGCCACCAGGGCCAGGACGCTCATGGCCAGCATGACGCTGCGGGCCGAGGCGTAGGCTGCTGCCGCCACCGCGGCATCGTTCTCGTTATTCTTGCGCTGCAGCTGCACGTCTTCATCCATGGCGTCCTGCCAGCGCTGCGTGAGCGGAGCCGCCTTGGACAGCAGCAGCGCGGTCGCCTCTTCGTCTTTGTGCTTCAGCGCCAGTTGCACCACCTGGTCGTTCAGCGGACTTGCCTCCTGCTGCAGGGCGAGAATGCGGGCGCCGATGGCTTTGCCTTCGGCCGTCGCCGGCAAAGCTTCCAACGCCGTCCGCGCCTTGTCGTAAGTCTCGCGCGCGGTCCGGATATTGGCCAGTTCGCGCTGCATGGCCCCTTCGTCCGACAGGAGGACGATGGAGCGGATCACGCTGGAGACGATGTGCACCGATTCCGACATGTCCTGGACATAGGACAGCCTGGCCACATTGAGCTGCACTACTTTCTCGAGCTGGGCGTGAATCCGCTGCATGTTATAAATGCCCAGCCCTGAAACACCTGCCATCAGGAGCAGGACCACGCCGAACCCCAGCGCCAGGCGGGTACCCACCTTCATCGACTGTTTCGACATCGCTATCCCTTTCGTAGCTACAGCGTCAGCGCGGCACTTCTAATAGGCAAGAGTACACCAATTCCATTAGAATCTGTCGATTCCATGATATAAGCCCCCGTCCATGATGAACCTGCAAGTGATCCTCAACCTGACCGTCGCGGCCCTTTTGCTGGCCTTTCTCGTGGTGCAGCAGAAGCGCCATGCCAGCTTCACGGTGCGCGTGTTTTCCGCGCTGGGCCTGGGCATCGTGATGGGCGCCGGTCTGCAGGCGCTGTACGGCGCCGGCAGCGCCGAAGTCAAGGTGACCGGCGAATACCTTGACATCGTGGGCAGCGGCTACGTCAAGCTGCTGCAGATGATCGTGATGCCGCTGATTATGGTGTCCATCGTGTCGGCCATCCTCAAGCTGCGCAACGCCAGCTCGCTGGGCAAGATCAGCGCCCTGACCATCGGCACCCTGATGCTGACCACCACCGTGGCGGCGGCCATCGGCATCCTGATGGCCAAGCTGTTCGGCCTCAGTGCCGTGGGCCTGGCCTCGAATGCGGCGGAAGTGGCCCGCGGCGCCTACCTGCAAGGCAAGCTGGCCGACGCCCAGGCGCTGTCGCTGCCGAACATGCTGCTGTCCTTCATCCCGAGCAACCCATTCCTCGACATGACGGGTGCGCGCAAGACTTCGACCATCGCTGTGGTGGTGTTCTCGGTGTTCATCGGCGTGGCCGCCATCGGCATCGCGGAAAAGAAACCGGACCACTTCACCTCCTTCGACCATGCGGTGCACGTGGCGCATTCCATCGTGATGCGCATGGTGACCCTGGTGCTGCGCCTGACGCCCTATGGCGTGTTTGCGCTGATGGCGCAGGTGGTGTCCAGCTCCAGCTACGCCGACATCCTGAACCTGATCGGCTTTGTGGTCGCTTCCTACTGCGCCCTGCTGCTGATGTTCTGCGTGCACCTGGCGATGGTGAGCGCCAGCGGCCTCAATCCGCTGCGCTACGCCAGGAAGATCCTGCCGGTGCTGACCTTCGCCTTCACCTCCCGCACCAGCGCCGGCTCGATCCCGATGAGCGTGCAGACCCAGACCGAGCGCCTCGGCACGCCGGAAGGCATCGCCAACTTCGCCGCCTCCTTCGGCGCCACCATCGGCCAGAACGGCTGCGCCGGCATTTACCCGGCCATGCTGGCGGTGATGATCGCGCCGACCGTCGGCATCGATCCGTTCACGGCCGGCTTCCTGGCGCCCCTGCTGGCCATCATCACGGTCGGCTCGGTGGGCGTGGCCGGCGTGGGCGGCGGCGCGACCTTTGCCGCGCTGATCGTGCTCTCTTCCATGAACCTGCCGGTGGCGCTGGCCGGCCTGCTGATTTCTATCGAACCGTTGATCGACATGGGCCGTACTGCCCTCAACGTGAGCGGCTCGATTACTGCCGGCACGGTGACCAGCCGTATCATGGGCGAAACCAATTTGGCGACCTTCGCCAGCAACCAGGAATTGCAGGTCGATTCCACTTCCAACGCATAACAGGAGCCTTCATGCGCCGTATCGCCGTATCCCTCGCGCTGGCAGCACTCGCCGCCGGCAACGCCTTCGCCTCGCCCAGCAATCCGGTGAACGGCGCCGAATTCCGCACCCTGCCGCAGGCGCAGCCGACGCAGAAAGTCGACGGCAAGGTCGAAGTGATCGAATTCTTCATGTACCACTGCCCGGCGTGCTACATGGTGGATGCGCCGCTGACCGAATGGGCCAAGAAGAACGAGGACAAGGTCAACTTCCGCCGCATCCACCTCTCCAGCGGCGAGCTGCGCGACTTCGAAGCGCGCCTGTACGTGACGCTGGAAGCGCTGCAGCTGCAGGACACCATGTATCCCAAAGTGCTTGAAGCCTGGCACAAGGAACACCGCCGCCTGCGCAGCGATGAAGAGAACCTGAACTGGGCGCTGCGCAACGGCATCGACAAGGACAAGTTCCTGTCGGCCTACAATTCCTTTGGCGTTGCGATGCGTTTGAAGGCGCTGTCGCGCATGGCCGAAAACTATGGCGTCAACGGGACCCCTACCATCGTCGTCAACGGCAAGTTCGTGACCGAGCCGCAGATGGTGGGGCAATCGAATCCCGACCTGCCGCGTGACCAGGTCATCCCTTCATCCCTGCAGGTGCTGGACGCGCTGGTCGCGCGCTCGCGCCAGTGATTTGCCATTGACAATTGGAACCCACTAATAACTAGAGAAAGGAGGATTTTAGAAATGCCTAACTCCTCAACTACTGGTAAAACACATGCAAATCCATATTTTCAGAGGACCCGGCCGGGTATTCGGCTTCACGGCACGGCAGTCCGGTGACAATCTCCCTCAAAAATATGCCCCCTGGACGGAGTTCAAGACGATTGAACTTCAGCGGGACGTGCAGACACCGGGCGTCGAAGCCAACGAATGCCTCGACGACATCGAGGCGCACGGCGTTCACGTGACCGACGCCCACGTTCGCATCACCGAGCAAGCCATCCGATAAAGCAATTGGCACTGTCCGAATCCGGACAGTAGCGTGCGGCGGCGCCCACCCGGGCCGCCGCAAAATCACCAAACCATGCGGGTTTGCGGCATGGCACGGAGCTTGCAATGATCCGTGCATGGACCAAGCGATCAACCCTTCTATCACCAAGCGCCGCCGGCGCACCACGCTCGCGGCAGTCGGCGCCGCATTGGCGCTGGCCTGCGCCGCCGTGTGGGGCGTCAACCGCGCCGTGTCGCCCAGTGTCGGCGCGAACCAGCTGAACATCGCCGAGGTGCGGCTGGGCAGCATTGCCGATACCATCGGCGCGGCCGGCGTCGTGGTGCCGGTGCACGAAGAGCAGGTGCCCAGCCCGATCCAGACCCGCGTCGCCAAAGTTCTCGCCCGGCCCGGCCAGCAAGTGAGCGCCGGCGCGCTGCTGCTGGAGCTGGACAACCAATCCGTCAAGCTGGAGCTGGAGCGCCTGAAGGAACAATTGGCGCAACAGGACAACCGCATCCAGACCCTGCGCCTGGAACAGGAACAGAAGCGCAAGCAGCTCACCAGCAGCATCGAACTGCTGCAACTGGACCTGCAATCGACCCGCGCCAAGCTGCAACGCTCGCAAACCCTGCGCCAGCACGGCGGCGTGTCGGCGGAAGACTTGCTGACCGCCGAACTGAACGTAAAGCGCAACGAGATCCAGCTGCGCCAGCAGCAGGAGCAGGTGGAGGACCTGCGCCGCGCCACCGCCAGCAATATCGAAGGCGCCCAGCTGCAGCAAAGCATCCTGCGCAAGCAGCTGGCGCAGCAGGAGGACCTGCTGGCCCGGACCCAGGTCCGGGCCCCCTTCGACGGCATGCTGACCTGGCTGCTGCAGGACGAAGGCGCCGCCGTGGCTGCCGGCCAACTGGTGGCCCGCGTTTCGGACCTGCACAACTACCGGGTGGAAGCCACGCTGTCGGACTTTCACGCCCGCCGCGTGGAGCCGGGCCAGGCGGTGCTGATCGAACAAGGCGCCCTGCAACTGAAAGGAAAAGTGCACACCATCCTGCCCGAAATCCAGGATGGCACGGTCAAGCTGCTGGTCACGCTGGAGCAGCCGAACCACCCGCAACTGCGCAACAAGCTGCGCGTCGAAGCGAGCATCGTCGCCGCCCGCAAGGATGGCGCGCTGGTCGTGGCGCGCGGCCCCGCCATCAACGGCCGTGGCCAGCAGGCCATCTTCGTGGTCAATGGCGGCGCCGCACGCAAGGCCATGCTGAATTTCGGCGCCAGCGACGGCAAGCAGGTAGAAGTACTCGCCGGCGCGCGCGCCGGCGACCGCATCGTCATCTCCGACACGGCCAATTTCAAAGACTACGACTCTATCAGGATCGCACAATGATCAAACTCGACAATGTCAGCAAGACCTACTTCACGGACAAGGTGCAAACCTTGGCGCTGAAGGACATCGACCTACACGTGAAAAAATCCGAATTCGTCTGCATCATGGGTCCCAGCGGCTGCGGCAAGAGCACGCTGCTCAACATCATCGGCCTGCTGGACCGTCCAGGCGCCGGCGCCATCCACATCGGCGGCGAAGCAGTGCAGTCGTACAAGGACAGGCATGTGGCGCGGCTGCGCAACAACACCTTCGGCTTCATCTTCCAGAGCTTCCACCTGATCAATGACCTGCGCGTGATCGACAACGTCGAACTGCCCCTGCTCTATCGCAGCATGCCTGGCAGCGAGCGGCGCGAGCGGGCCCGCGCCGCGCTGGAAAAGGTCGGCCTCGGCGCCCGCATGGAGCACTACCCCAACCAGCTGTCCGGCGGCCAGCAGCAGCGCGTCGCCATCGCTCGCGCCATGGTCGGACAGCCCGACGTGCTGCTGGCCGACGAACCGACCGGCAACCTCGATAGCAAGATGGGCGCGGAAGTCATGGACATCCTGCTCAAGCTGAACGAGGAAGGCACCACTGTGGTCATGGTCACCCACGACGAAAACGAAGCGCGCCGCGCGCACCGGATCGTGCGCGTGTTCGACGGCCAGCTGGTGGCGTAAGGAGCGGCCATGCTGAAAAATTACCTGCTGACGGCATGGAACGTCTTCCAGCGCCGCAAGCTGTTCACCGCCATCAACCTGGCCTGCATTGTGCTGACGCTGGTCGTGCTCCTGGTCGTCACGGCCCTGCTGCAGGAGGCCTTCTATCCCTCCGGCGTCGAGCACCGCAGCAACCGCTTCCTGCAAGTGCACATGATCGAAGCGACCAATGAAAAGATGACAGCCATCAGCCGCGGCCCGCTTGGCTACCGTGTTATCGATAAATACCTGAAGCCCATGCCTGGCGTGGAAATGGTGGCCGCCGTCACAGGCGTCGAGCCCACCGCCGTCATCATGAACGGCGCCAGCACCGAGGTGAACATGCGCCATGCCGATGCCGAATACTGGCGCGTGCTGGACTTCAAGGTGCTTGCCGGTCGCGTGCCGAGCGACGACGACGTGGCGCAAGGCCGCATGGTGGCGGTACTCGCGCGTTCCATGGCGCTCAAGCTGTTCGGCGAACCCGCCCCGCTGGGCCGCAAGGTGGAGGCAGGCGGCCAGGCCTTCACCGTCATCGGCGTAGTGGAAGATGCGCTGCACCTGAACGCCTATGCCGACATGTGGGTGCCGCTCACCGCTTATCCCAACACCTCCTACCGCCACCAGATGACGGGCCGCTTCTTCGCCCTGCTGCTGGCGCGCAGCCCCGATGACCTGCCCGCGATCCGCGCCGAAGTGCAGCGCATTGCCGCAAAAATGGATTTTGCCGGCGATCCCGAATTCACCAAGGGCCGTATGTGGGCTGACAGCAAGATCGACATGTTTGCCCGCACCCTGACCGGCAGCCAGGACGTCAATCCGGAAACCGGCGTCGTGCTCCCAGGCGGCAAGGGCATCGGCGGCGCCAGCCTGGTCCTGGGCGGGATAGGCCTGCTGATGCTGCTGTTCATGCTGCTGCCGGCGCTGAACCTGGTGAACCTGAACGTCGGCCGCATCATGGAGCGCAGCACGGAAATTGGCGTGCGCAAGGCCTTCGGCGCCAGCAATGCGCAATTGGCCGTGCAGCTGGTGCTGGAAAACGTGCTGCTTTGCTTGGCCGGCGGGGCGATCGCCCTGGTGCTGGCGGCGGGAATACTGTGGTGGCTGGAAGCGGCCGGTCCCATCCCCTACCTGAAGGTGGGCATCAACCTCGCCGTTTTCGGCTGGGGCCTGCTGATCACCATTGTCTTTGGCGTGCTGTCCGGCGTGGTGCCGGCCTTGAAGATGTCCCGCCTCGACCCTGTCCATGCCTTGAAGGGAGCCGCCTGATGCTGCGCCATCTGCTGAAACTGACCTGGAAGCGCAAGACGCGCAATATGCTGCTCAGCGTGGAAATCATGCTGGCTTTCGTGATCGTGTTCGCCATCGCCGCCACCGGCGTGCGCTACTGGCAGCTGTACAACCGCCCGCTCGGCTTCCAGTACGAAAACGTCTGGGCCGTGCAATTGCAGCCGCCGATGGGCAACCAGCTTGGGCGCGCCGAAGGTGTGCACGACCGCTTCCTGCGCACTTTGCAGGCGATGCCGCAAGTGGATGATGCCGCGCTGACCAATTTCGCGCTGTTCCAGAACGCCAGCATGTTCAGCCAGTTCAAGGCGCTGGACGGCGGACGCATATCGCGCGGCTTTATGGTGGAAGCCGGCGACAGCTTCTGGTCCACCCTGGGCACGACGCTCGCCGCCGGACGCTGGCCATCGGAACAGGATGAAGGGGGCGACGCCATTGCCACAGTGGTCAACCGGCGCATGGCGGAGGAACTGTTTCCGGAGCGCTCGCCGCTGGGCCAGCTGTTAATCCCCGAATCGAGTGATCCCAAGAATGCTACCCGCTTCCGGATTGTCGGCTTGATCGAAGATTTCCGCAGCCACGGCGAGTTCATGACGCCCCGTCCCGTCATCCTGTACCGCCACTCTTCGATTGACGGCAACAAGATGCAGATGACGCTCCTGGTCAAAATGCGGCCCGGCACGCCGCGCTCCTTCGAGCTGGACCTCCAGCGCCAGCTCAAGCAAGTGCGCAACGACTGGAGCTACACCATCAACCCGCTGGCCGAACTGCGCACCTCGCAACTGGCGGAGCAGTTGGCGCCGCTCAAGGTTCTGGCCGTGATCGCCGCCTTCCTGCTGGCGATGGTGGGCTTCGGCCTGTTCGGCGTGCTGTGGCAGAACATCACGCGCCGCATCCCGGAAATTGGCCTGCGCCGCGCCATGGGCGCCACGGCGGGGAGCATCGCACGGCAGATCGTCACCGAACAGCTGCTCCTGAGCAGCCTGGCCATGGCCCTCGGCCTTGCGGTGCTGGTTCAGCTGCCGCTGACGGGCGCCCTGGGCGATGCGCTGAACTGGCAGGTCTTTGCCGGCGCGGCGGCCCTTTCAATGGGCGTTATCTATCTGCTATCCTTGCTGTGCGCGCTGTATCCGGGCTGGCGCGCCAGCCGCCTCCATCCCGCCGCCGCCCTGCATTACGAATAACAATAGGAAGACATGCGCCGTATCTTGATTGTAGACGACGACTCCGCCGTTCAGGTTTCGCTGCAACTGCTGCTGAAACAGGCCGGCTACGAAGCGCGCTGCTGCGACGATGCACAGCAGGCCTTGCAGGCGCTCGCCGCCGGCCAGTTCGACCTGGTGCTGCAAGACATGAACTTCTCGCTGCAAACCAGCGGCGACGAAGGCTTGTCGCTGCTGACGTCGATCCGCGCCGCCCACCCTTCCCTGCCCGTGCTGCTGATGACGGCCTGGGGCTCGATCGCGCTGGCGGTGAAAGGCATGCAGGCCGGCGCCGCCAACTTCTTCACCAAGCCCTGGGACAATGCCCAATTGCTGGAACTGGTGCGCACCACGCTGGCCGCCGCGCCGCAACAGGCCGGCGACGGTCCGACGCGCGCCGAACTCGATCGCCAGTTCGACTTCGCCGGCATCATCGGCGAGCACCCCAAGCTGCTGCGCGTGCTGGCCACCATCGGCCAGGTCGCGGCCACCCGCGCACCGGTTCTGATCCTTGGCGAAAGCGGCTGCGGCAAGGAGCTGGTGGCCGATGCCATCCACCGCAACAGTCCGCGCGCCGCGCTGGCGCCGGTCAAGATCAATATGGGCGCGATCACCCCGAGCCTGTTCGAAAGCGAAATGTTCGGCCACGTGAAAGGCGCCTTCACCGATGCCCGCAGCGACCGGCGCGGCCACTTCGCCAGCGCCCATGGCAGCACGCTGTTCCTCGACGAGATCGGCGAACTGCAGCGCCCCGACCAGGTCAAGCTGCTGCGCGTGCTGCAGGACCAGACCTTCACCCCGGTTGGCGCGAGCCGCAGCGAGCAGGCCGACGTGCGCGTGGTATCCGCGACCAACCGCGAACTGGCGGAAATGGTGGCTGACGGCAGCTTCCGCGAAGACCTGTTCTACCGCCTCAACCTGATCACCATCCGCCTGCCCGCGCTGCGCGAGCGGCGCAGCGACATCCCGCTGCTGGTGCGCCACATCCTCGGCGCGGTGGCCAGCAGCTACGGCCTGCCGCCCGCGAGCGTAACGCCGGCAGCGCTGGACTGGCTGGTGGCGCAGCAATGGCCGGGCAATATCCGCCAGTTGCGCCAGACGCTGGAACGCACCATGCTGCTGGCCGGCCGTCCGCAGCTCGGCAAGTCCGACTTCATCGCCGCCAGCGCCCATGAGGAAGGCGGCAGCCAGCGCCTCGGCGTCGACGGCATGACGCTGGACCAGGTCGAGCGCATGATGATCGGCAAGGCGATGGAACAGCACCAGGGCAATATCACCCGCGTTGCCACGGCGCTTGGGCTGTCGCGCGCCGCCCTGTACCGCCGCCTCGAGCGCCACGGCCTGGGCGCGCCGGGCGACGCCGAATCCACCTCGGCCAGCGTGCAACCGCATCGTGGCGCATGACGCTTCGCACAGTGCGGCGCGCGCCCCTGCTGCGGCAGGGATGGGCCCAAGCAGAGCGCTAAGCCGGCTGCGCCTGCAGCTGTTCGCCTTCCTCGCCGCGCTGCACGTCCTGCTGTTCGTGCTGGTCTTTCTGCTGTTGCGCGAGCAGCCCTGGCTATTCATCGGCCTGGAAGTCGTGCTGGTGGCCAGTTTCCTGTTCGGCGCGCGCCTGTTGCGCCGCGCGCTCGAGCCGCTCGGCTACACGCAGCGCCTGCGCGAACTGCTGCAGGACCAGGACTACGCGGCCCGCCTGCGCTACGACGGCAGAGACGGCGATGAACTGGGCCAGCTGGTCGCGCAATTCAACGCCCTGCTCGACACCTTGCATGCCGAGCGCCTGCGCATCGGCGAACAGCAAGGCTTTCTCGACCGTCTGCTGGAAGCCACGCCGAGCGCCGTGATCGTATTCGACTTCGACGGCAAAATTTCGCTGCTCAACCCGAGCGCGCGCGCCCTGAACCACCTCGATTACTTGCTGCAGCAGCTCGACAGCCTGCCCGACGGCGCCAGCACCATGCTGTCCGACCCCGACGGCCGCCGTTACCGCGGCCAGCGCGGCCACTTCTTCGACCGCGGCTTCGCGCGCCGCTTCCTGCTGCTGGAAGAACTGACCGAGGAATTGCAAAGTTCCGAACGCGCCACCTATGAAAAGCTGGTGCGGGTGCTGGGGCACGAGGTCAACAACACCGTGGCCGCCACCGGCTCCGTGCTGGAATCGCTGCTGTTCTACCGCCGCCAGCTGGCCGACGGCGACGGCGAAGACTTCGCCACCGCCATCGGCGCGGTCAAGCGCCGCAACGCCAGCCTGGGCGAATTCATCGAACGCTTCACCCACGTCGCCAAGTTGCCCGCCCCCGAGCTGCGCCCCTGCGCCGTGCAGGACGTGGTGGAAGACATTCTCTACCTGTACCGCGAACCATGCCGCAGCCGCGGCATCAGCATCGGCTGGCGCCGGCGCGACCCTGCGGGCCCGCTGCCGCTGGACCGCCACCTGATCGAACAGGCGCTGCAGAACCTGGTCAAGAACGCGATGGAAGCCGCCCACGCCACCCAGCAGGAAAGCGGCGGCCCCGCCTCGGTCGAACTGGAGCTGGTGCGCGAACCGGAAGGCCTGCGCCTGTCCGTGATCGACTCCGGCGCCCGCCTGTCCAGCGTGCCGGCCAGCCAGCTCTTCACCCCCTTCTTCAGCACCAAGAAAGGCGGCCAGGGCATCGGCCTGCTGCTGGTGCGCGAAGTCCTGCTGCGCCACGGCTGCGCCCACCGCCTGGCTCCCAACGCCGCCGGCGAAACCAGCTTCGACATCTGGTTCCCGCTGCCCTGACCAGTTGAGCCCGTGTCCCACCGTGGGGTCACACCCGAAACGGGACACGGACCCGGCCATGGGCAGGGGTGCGCGATTGTGTGCCGCCCTGTTCCGGCATCGCTTACCATAGGCTTTTGACTATCCGCCGAAAGGTCTGCGATGGAGCAAAAATGGCCGCAACAGGTTTGGCTCGTGCGTCACGGGCAAAGCGCCGGCAACGTGGCACGCGATGCCGCGACGGCCGCCAATGAGTTGCTGATCGATATTGCCGAACGCGATGTCGACGTCCCGCTGTCCGAGCTGGGCATGCGCCAGGCCGATGCGCTGGCGCAATGGTTCGCCGCCATGCCCCCCGGCAGCCAACCCAATGTCGTGCTCTACTCGCCTTACCTGCGTGCCCGCGCCACCGCCCAGGCCGTGCTGCAATGCCTCGGCCCCGAGGACATGCTGGCCGTGGCCGCCGACGAACGCCTGCGCGAGAAGGAGTTCGGCGTGACCGATCGCCTGACCTCCTTCGGCATTACGCAGAAATTTCCTGAACTGGCGGAGCAGCGCAAGCACGTCGGCAAATTCTATTTCCGGCCGCCCGGCGGCGAGAGCTGGTGCGACGTGATCCTGCGCCTGCGCAGCGTGCTCGACACCATCACCCGCGAGTACCGGCGCGAGCGCGTACTCATCATCGGCCACCAGGTCATCGTGAACTGCTTCCGTTACCTGTTCGAACGCATGGACGAGGACACCATCCTCGCCATCGACCGCGCCGCCGACGTGCCGAACTGCGGCGTCACCTCCTACCAGTTCGACCCGCAAGCGGGCAAGCGCGGCAAGCTGGTGCTGGAGCTGGAGAACTTCGTGGCACCGCTGAAGGATAGCGGCACGCCGGTCACCGATAAACCCGACATCCCGTCCGCACCGAAGCCATGAGCAACGCCGCGCCACTTGAACTCAATCCTGCCTTGCTGCGCAGCTGGCCATTGCCCCAGCCCGGCTTTGATGGCGACAAGGAAGCGCGCGGCCACGTCCTGATCGTGGCCGGCTCCGCGGAAATGCCGGGCGCCGCCATCCTGGCCGCCGAAGCGGCCCTGCGCGCGGGCGCAGGCAAGTTGACTATCGCCACCGCCGCCAGCGTTGCGCCGCAAGTCGGCGCCGCGATTCCCGAAGCGCGCGTGATCAGCCTCGGAGAAACCGCGGCGCATGGCTTTCAGTCCGACAGCGCGCGCCGGCTTGGCGAGCTGGCGGAAAAGGCCGACGCACTGCTGCTCGGCCCCGGCATGCAGGATGAAGGCGCCTGCGTCGAGCTGGTGCATCACCTGCTGGAACGCTTCCACGGCATCCCCATCGTGCTGGACGCCATCGCCATGTGCGCCGTGCATCCGCGCGGCGAACCGCACCTGCTGGACGAAGCGGTCGATTGGGAGCAGTTCCGCTTCCAGTCTCCCGTGCTGCTGACGCCCCATGCCGGCGAACTGGCGCGCCTGACCGGGTCCGAGCGCCGCAGCATCGAACAGGATCCACACCGCGCCGCATCGGCCGCCGCCCAGCACTGGAATGCCGTGGTCGCACTGAAGGGCGCCACCACTGTGCTGGCGACGCCGCAAGGCAAGCTGTGGCAGCACCAGGGCGGCAATGCCGGCCTGGCTATTTCCGGCTCCGGGGACACCCTGGCCGGTCTCATCGCCGGGCTGTTGGCCCGCGGCGCCACGCTGGAGCAGGCCGCGGCCTGGGGCGTGGCGCTGCATGCGGCAGCCGGCGAACAACTGGCGCTGCGTTGCGGCCCCCTGGGCTACCTGGCGCGTGAAATCGCAGCCGAAGTACCTGCATTGCTGCGGGTGCTGGCTGCACAATGAAAGGAGTTTCGCATGAACACGATGAGCAAAGCAGGCGCCCTGTTGCTGGGCGCAGCCTTGGTGGCCGGCCTTGACGGCTGCAAGAAACACGATGAAGACGTGACCCCCGCCCCGGTGACCGCCCCTAACACGGCCACTCCGGCAACAACGCCGCCTCCGCCAGCGACCACCGAACCGGCGCCGGTCACCCCGCCGTCCGGCACAACGACGCCTGATACGGCGCCGCCGGCTGGCGGTACGGCGCCGGGCACCAGCGGCACCAGCGGCACCCAGGGTACTACCGGCGCCGGCCAGCCGCCGTCGACCGCGCCCGACCGCATCGACCAGAAAGACACGCAGCGCAACCGCCGCCCTACTTACTGAACCGGAGGGCGCACCATGCAGACCTACCGCTATGCGGGCGCCCTCGTGCTGGGCGCCCTGCTGGCAGCGACGCTGCCGGCTTGCAAGCGCAACGCCGAGAGTCCCAACAATCCGCCCACCGGCGTCGCCACCAAGTCCACGCCGGATACCGGCGGCACCGGCACGGAACAGCCGAGCCCACCGGCAACGGGGGCCGGTAATTCAACCAGCGGCGCCACTGGCGGCAGCGCAGCCACGCAAGGCACGCAGCCGACGACGCCCACCAGCGGTGCCGCGCCGGCCGACAATCCGGCCGCCACGCCCGGTACTTCCACTCCGCCCACCGGACAGCAGCCGAAACGCTAGGCAGCTTACTTGGCGATCAACAGCAGCAAGCCCCGTCCGCACACGCCATACACGTAGTTCTCGCCGCCGATGAAGTCTTCGGCGCCGGGACTGCGGACCTGGCTTGCGCCTTCGGCCCAGGCGCAGCTGTCGGTCACGCGGTACCAGCTCTTGCCGTTGCCCGGCCATGGCAGCGTGAAGTTCACGCTGCCGCTCCAGCCGTTGTAGGCGACGTAAATGGCCGATGCGCTGTCGCCGAATTCGCTGCCGTCGATGCGCCAGGCCAACGCATGGTTATTGCCGTCGTTGAAGTAGGTGCTGTCGGCTACGCCGCCATCGGGCTTGAACCAGCGCAATTGCTCCATCACATTGCCATTGCCGTCCGCCGAGGAATAAAAGTTCGCCGGCCGCAGCGCAGGATGGGCTTTGCGGAAGGCCACCAGTGCCTTGGTGAAGGCTTGGAAATTCGACTGGTCGGTGCTCCAGCTCCAGTTCTGCCAGGTGGCCGTCGAGTCCAGGTTGTAGGGATTGTTGTTGCAGTTGATGCTGCGCAGCGCTTCGTCGCCGCCCACCATCATCGGCACTCCGGCCGACAGCAGCATCAGCGCCATGCCGTTGCGCGCTGCCTTGCGCTGCTCGCTCGCCACGCCGCCCTGGTCCCAGCTGTTGTTGTTATCTTCGCCGCCGTCGCTCGGGCCGTACGGCCAGGCCTGGTTGTTGTTCTTCGTGTTGCAGCTGTACAGGTCCTTCAGCGTGAAGCCGTCGTGGGCGGTGATGAAGTCCACCGAATGCCATGGCTTGCGGCCATCGTCGCCATACAGGTCGCTGGAACCGGCCAGGCGCGTCGCCAGCGTGCCCGGCGTGACGCTCACCTGCCCCATCTTGTTCTGGTGCTGGCGGATCACGTCGCGGTAGATGCCGTTCCATTCCGCCCAGCCGGCCGGGAAACCGCCCACCTGGTAGGAGTTGCCGCCAATGGCCCACGGTTCGGCAATGTGCTCGACGCCGCTGCCACCGCCCGCCGGCCGTGGCGGCAGCTCGGCCACGATGCGGTTCAATGCATTGCCGCTGTCCATTTTGTCGAAGTTGTAGCAGCCGTGCTGGCAGGTATTGCCCAGCACCGAGGCGAGGTCATAGCGGAAGCCGTCCACGCCCAGCTTGTCGCGCCAGTACGCCAGTGAGTCAACGATCAGGTTCTGCGCCACGGTGTTGCGCGTGTTGTAGTTGCCGCCCACGCCGGTGTTGTCCCATGGGTACTGGTAATCGCTGGTCAGCGAGTAGTAGGCCGGGTTATCCAGGCCGCGCATGCCATAGATGTTGTAGGTGGTCTTATCGCCCGCATTCCACTGGCCGCCTTCGCCGGTGTGGTTGTACACCACATCGATGTAGACTTTGATGCCGTTGTCGTGGAAGGCCTTGACCATTTCCTTGAACTCGCGCGTCGGACCGCCGGCCGTCTGGTCGTAGGCGTAATGGCGGTCGGGCGAGAAATAGTTCAGGGTCATGTAGCCCCAGTAGTTGTCGCCCGTATCGGAATTCGGATCGGCATCGTTGGTGTCGTTCTGGGTTTCCTGCACCGGCAGGAATTCGACCGCCGTCACGCCCAGGCTGGCCAAGTATGGCGCTTTCAGGCCGGCGCCCTTGTAGGTGCCGCGATAAGCCGCAGCGATGCTGCTGTCGTTCCTGGTCAGGCCGCGCACATGGGCTTCGTACACGATGTCGTCCTTGAACGCACGCGTCGGCTTGGTGCCGACCGATTGCGTATCGCCCTGCAGCACGATGCCTTTCGGCGCGCTGCTGCCGCTGTCGATATTGCGGTACAGGGAGCCGCTGGCGTAGATCGTGCCGTTGCTCATGGTCGCCGTGGTCGGGTCGTGGCTGATCTCCAGGGCATACGGGTCGGTCAGCAGCTTGTTCGGGTTGAAGCGGTTGCCGTTGGCGTCGACGTCGCTGATGAAGCCTGCGGAGGAACCCTTGGTCCAACCGGCGGCATACGGCCAGTTGGGACCCCAGGCGCGGTAGCCGTAGTACACCGTGCCGGTGATGCCGAAGCTCGCCAACTGGCTGCTGCTCACGTTCACGCTCCACACGCCCCCGCTGCCGAGGGTCATCGGCAGGCTGGCCTTTTCCTGCTGGCCGGTGGCCGCGCTGTACAGGTACAGGTCGATGCGCGTCGCGCGGCTGGAATAAACCTTGAAATTGATGCTGGACTTGGTGGCGTCATAGGCGGCGCCAAGGCTGCTGGCATTGATGGCGGCGTTGGCGTGCGGGCTGCCGGACAATGCGCAGCCCAGCATCGCCACCCCGAGGGCACGGCGAACTTTCATGAATAGTCTCCCTTTTATTTATGTATTTTTGCTACTTGGTAGCGAAACGATTCTGCGCCATCACTCAGGTTTACTCAATCTCAATTCGATTGAACTGATGTAATTCCACTACAAACCCAAGGCTGATACACTTAATAAAAACACCATGTCGGAGCACGCATGCGTTACATCATTGTCGGCGGCACCTCGGGAATTGGATTGGCGACCGCGCAGTTGGCAAGCGAGGCCGGACATCGGTGATCGCCGCTGGCCGCGACCCTGCCAAGTTCAGCGAAGCGGAGGCAGTGGGCGCCACAGCGGCGCAACTGGATGCCAGCGATGAAGCCTGGAACGGCGGGGCTGGCCGCCATCAACGCGGCCCTGGAAGCGACGGTGCCGGTCCTTGCCTCCGAACTGCGGCCGACGCGCGTCAACGCCGTGATGCCAGGCGTGGTTGATACGCCCTGGTGGTCGCGCGTGCCGGCGGCGGCCAAGGCAGAACTGTTCGAAAAGCTTGCGGGCGAAGTGGCGGTGGGCAGGATCGGCCGGCCGGAAGACCTGGCCAGCGCGATCATGTTCGTCACGTCAAACACCTTTGTGACAGGCGCCATCCTGGACTGCGATGGCGGATGGAAGTTGAAAAATTAAGGCACCAGAGTCATCGCCAGGACTTCGACGTTGGCATTGTTCGGAAACACCACGCTCTGGACAGTCTTCGCCTTGTTCAGTGCAAAGGTGTAGTTGTACAAGTGGAAGGTACGGCTATCGCGGCCGCCATTGCTGGTATTGCGATAGCTCATGGGCACCACGTCGAGCTCGCCGGCATAACTTTGCGGCGTGAACCAGTCGCTCATGCCTTGCGTGAACGTGGCCGACGTGCCGTCAGTGTAGTTGACCTTGAATACTTGCGAGGGTTGGTTGCCGCCAACCGCAGTCGCCATCATGCGCAGCGAGGCGTACTGGCCTGCCGGCAGCTGGAGCGTCTGTCCCGTTGCACTGACGGCGTTGTTCGCATTGGCCGCGCCATAGTTGTACTTGACGCCATTCAACGTAGTCGACGAGCCAAGCAGGTTGGCGGAGAAGGCATAGCCGCCGTTATCCAGGCCTCCGCCGGTGCAGGTCAGGGAGCAGCTGCCGAACTTCGTGCCATCGGAGTACACGCCGCCGCGCGTGTACAGCGTCGACAGGCTGACAGGCGTACCCGGCGGCAGCGCAGCCGTGTTGCTCAACACACCGGCCAGGACGACGACATTGCGGTTGCTAGGCAGCGTGACGCTCGTGACGGTCTTGGCGCCGTTGATCGCAAACGTATAGCCGTACAGGTAGAAGGTACGGCTGTCTTTTGCGCCGGTTGGGCCGTTGCGGTAAGCCATCGTGACTGCCTTCGACTCTCCCGCATAGTTCTGGGGACTGAACCAGTCGCTGAGGCTTTGGTTGATTGTCGTGCTCGTGCCGTCGGCGTAGTTCACGACGAAGGTTTGTGCCACCTGGTTGCCCTGGATGCCGGTAGCGAGAAGGCTCAGCGTGTTGTACTGGCCGGCTGGAAGTGCGACCGTGGTGTTGTACCAGGCATCGAGCGTGTTCGCGGAGCCGAGCGCGAAGTTCAGGCCGTTCCATGTGACCGAGGAACCCAGCAGGTTCGACGAGTAGGCATAGCCGCTGCCATCGATGCCGCCGTTGGTAATCGCCGTGCCGTCGGTGGAAATGGCCTGGACGTCGTAGGCACCCTGTGGGTAAGGATCTATGCCGAGGGCGTTGTTGATCGCACTGGCATAGGCCTGCGCCGAGTTCTGGCCGTTATAAGTCTTGCCCACGATGTCGTCGTACAGCCAGAGAAAACCGCCGGTAATGCCGCACTGGCTCTTCCAGCCCGCCATCTTGGTCTGCAATGCCGGCGGCGTATAGTTCGAATCCCACAAGCCGGGGAAGACCGGCACGCTGCCAAAGTTCCATCCCGAGCATGGGCTGTTCCCCGCCCCGCCGGAATAGGCCTGCAAGTGTACGCCATCGACCGTGCCTGGCAATTGCGTATTGATGGTCGATACCACCGAGGTCCAGAACGCCGCATTCGTGTAAGGCGACATGGTGACCTTATAGCCAAGGTTACCAAGCATCACCGCGAACTGCGTCATGCTGGCGGAGTCGTAAGTGCTCTCGTCATCGAAATCGATGGCATCCAGCGAAGGAATCGCCTGCTTCAGCGCGAGGAAGGATTTATAAAGGATGCTGCTGGTGCCCGTGCCCTGGGTTTGCACGAGCGATTTGACGTGATCGAAGTCGCTGGGATTGGCGTTCGACGAACCAACACTGAACGTGATGCGCTTGGCACTGCCCTGCTTCATGGTTGCCAGGTCGGCGGCGAAATTGGGCCAGGTATTGTTGCCGACGTAGACGCCACCGGAGGTCAGCGGAAACTCACCGTTGAAGTTCAAGTCGCCGGCGGCCGTGACCTGCACGCTCCACACAATGACTTCGGTGAAGCCGGAGTTCCTGATTTCCGCAATATTGCTCGCCACGTGCTTGTACATCGGGCCGCCGCCGTAGACGCCGTTGTATCCGGTCGCCGCCACCGCCGGAGAGGAAGCGACGACACCGCACAACGCCAGTAACGATAGCGCCCTGCGCAGCAACTTCATGCATGCGTTCATATCCATCTGTTATCTCCCTGTTATTGTTCCGGCTGGATGCCGGTTGGCTCAATGTATTAAGCGCGCCAGGGAGTATCAACAAACTTTGCAGTTTAGGCCCTCATTTAGTGCCGTTTTACTAAACTGCCACGAGGACCTGCAATAAAAAAACCGGCCCCTCCTCGCGGAGGGCGCCGGTTTGGCGTTCGGGCCGGTAAAGGCTTAGAACTTGTAGTTGTAGGCTACGCCCAGCAGGTTCATGCGGGTGTCCCAAGTGCCAACGGTGGTTTCGCCGTTACCGGTGCAAGAAGTAGCGCCAGCTGGAGCCAGCGGGCTGCAATTGTTCTTGTAAGTGGTCGAGGCGGAATCGAACTTGAGGAAGCTGTAAGCCAGATCGATCGACGAGTTAGGAGACAGCTTCCAGTTCGCGCCCAGGGAGATCTGCTTGCGGTCGGCATCCGGCAGGGCTGGGTGGCGCTTGGAATTGTCCGGGACCGGGGTGGCATCGATCGCCACGCCAGCGCGCAGCAGCCAAGCATCGTTCAGCTTGTAATTCATGCCCAGCGATGCGCGCACGGTCTTCTGCCAGCTTTGGTTGATCACCTCGTCGCCTTCGCCGGTGCCGACGAACTGGATGTTCAGGTTTTGCAGGCGGGTGTGGCGGGTGCCGGTGAAGTCGGCCATCAGGGCCAGCTTGTCGTCGATCTGGCTGAAGATACCGATCGACAGGGTTTCCGGGGTACGCAGGTCGACCAGCGCCGGCGAGTTCTGCTTGCGCGAGGAAGCCTGCAGGACGGCGTTCACCTTAGGATCGGTGGTCACGTTCGAGAAGTCCCACACGGCGCTGCCTTTCAGCTTGTGGTGGATCGACGAACGGTAAGCGATGCTCAGACGGGTGTCCTGGGTCAGGTTGACCATATAGCCCAGGTTGAAACCAAAGCCCCAATCCTTGCCATCCATGGTGGCATGGCCGTCCTTGACCGATGCCAGCGCAGCCAGGCTGCCGCCATTGGCAACGATGGCCTGCAGCAGCGCGGCACGGCGCGCGGCAATTGCCGGGTTGGCCAGGTTGGCCGGGGTGTTCAGGAACTGAACCGTACCTGGCACGTCAACGCCCTGGCCCAGCTTGGCGGTCATGTATTCGGCATCGATGCCGAAGCCGACGGAATTGCGGTCGTCGATCTTGAAGGCAACCGATGGGTTGATGGTTACCGACTTCAGATCGATCTTGGTCAGCGCGTAGCGGCCGGTCCAGTTGTCGTCGTAGTCCAGCTTGGCGCCGTAAGGCACGAACACGCCCAGGCCCACGGCCAGCTTGTCGTTCAGCTTCTTGGAGGCGTACAGGTTAGGCGCTGCGACGGCCTTTGGCGCGAAGTCATCCTGGGTCGCCACGCCGCCGGTCGGGGCGCCGTTGAAGCGGGTCGAACCATGGTCGGTGTAGGTCGAGTGCGGGATCACAGCGGTAATGCCGCCGGTGATCTGGAAACCATCCAGGCGGGTCAGGCCGGCCGGGTTGGTGAAAATGGTGGAAGCGTCAGCGGCTTCGGCGGAGTTGGCATCAGCGGTGCCCTGGCCGGACACGGACTGGGAACCAAAGCGGTAACCGGACGCGTTAGCGTTCATTGCGGCTGCGGACAGGGCGGCAGCGACCATCAGGGAGAGGTATTTTGGGTTCAAAGTAGGTCTCAGCTTTGTTAGTTATTGATTTATTAACTTTTAAGTAACCTTGCGCCTGCGGAAATGCGCAAAGGCATCGCAGTCTACACTAAAACCGTACGAGAGTGCTTTTCAATTGCGAATTGTTTAATAAAAAAGGGCACGGTGGCCCTTTTTCCAACAAATTGCTTGATTTTTATCAAGCCGGTGTCGGTGTGCGGCGGCCGGCCGCCATGCCCAGCACCTTCATCAGCAGGCGGAACACCAGGCGCACGAACACCAGGGCCAGGATCGCTTCGACGAACGTCATCACGAAGGCCGGGGCCGCGCCCCAGCGCTCGTCGCGGCGGTGGAACTTGGCGATCATGCGGTCCTTGGCGATTTCGATGCTGTCATAGAAGGTCGGCACGACCAGCAAGGTCAGCAGCGTGGAGGTCACCGTGCCGCCAATGATCGCCACCGCCATCGGCGCGTAAAACTGGCCGCCGTCGCCCCAGCCGATGGCCACCGGCATCATGCCGGCGATCAGGGCGAAGGTCGTCATCAGGATCGGGCGCAGGCGCATGCGGCCCGCGTTCATCAAGGCATCTTCGCGGCTGATGCCCTCTTCCTCCTGCTTGCGCGCGGCGTCGAGCAGCAGGATGGCGTTCTTGGCCACCAGGCCCATCAGCATGATCACGCCGATCAGCGACATCAGGTTCAGCGTGTTGTGGGTAAACAGCAAGCCCAGCACCACACCGATCAGGGACAGCGGCAGCGACAGCATCACCGCGCCCGGCGCCGTGAAGGAGCCGAACTGCATCACCAGCACCAGGTACATGAGGCCGATGCCCGCCAGCAGGGCGATGCCCATGGCGCCGAACACTTCGTTCTGGTCCTTGCCGGCGCCGCCCACGTCCATGCCGAAGCCCGGCGGGAAGTCCATTTCCTTGGCGATCTTCTGGGCGTCCTTGTTGACCTCGCCGGCCGAGCGCCCTTCCACGTTGGCGGTGACGGAGATGGTGCGCATGCCGTTCAGGTGGCGGATCGCCGCCGGGCCCTTGCCCATCGTGATTTTTGCGATCTGGTCCAGCGGCACCATCTGCCCGGTGCCCGGCACACTGATCGGCAGGCGCTCGATGTTTTCCGGGCTCAGGCGGTCCAGCGGATGCAGGCGCACGGCCACGTCGCGCGTTTCGCCGGTCGGGTCGACCCAGTCGCCCACCTCGATGCCGGCGAAGGCCACGCGCAGCGCCGTTGCCGCGTCGCTGGCCGAAATGCCCATCGAGTTGGCCAGGCCGCGATTGAGCTCAATTTGCAGCTCGGACTTCGGATCCTGCTCGGACAAGCCCACATCCACCGCGCCCTTGACCTGGCGCAGCTTGTCCATGAACTGGTTGGTCAGCTCCATCAGCTTGCGCGAGTCGGGGCCGACGAAATCGATCTGCACCGGCTTGCGGCCATTGTTGGAGAAGTCGTCGATCACGGTGTATTCGCCGCCGACCATGCCGGCCAGCTTCTGCCGCAGTTCGCTGCCGATGTCCTGGGCATTGCGTTTGCGCTCGCTGCGCTTGCCGATGTCCACGTAGATCGAGCCGCCTGCCAGGTTGACGTACACATTGGTGGCCTTGACGTCCTTGATGCCCAGCGCGATCTCGGACACCCTGCTCATCTTGCTGCGGGTGTAAGCCAGGCTGGAGGAGGACGGCGTACGCACCTCCACCTTGATCATGCCGATATCCTGCTTGGGCAGGAAGCTGGAGCCGCCCATGGTGGCCTGCAGCGCAATCGCCCCCACGAAGCTGGCGAACGCGATCACGGCCATCCAGCGGCGGTGATGCAGCGCCCAGGCGATCACCTTGCCGTAGCGGTCGGCCTGGTGGTCGAACCAGTGGTTGAACTTGTCGAGCACCTTGCCGATGCCCTTCTTCGGCGCCGTATGGTGGTCCGGCGGGTCGCCCCAGAAGGCCGACAGCATCGGGTCCAGCGTAAAGGAGATGAACAGCGACACCGCCACCGAGCAGGTCACGGTCAACGCGAATGGACGGAACCACTGGCCGGCCATGCCGCCCATGAAGGCGACCGGGATGAACACGGCCATGATGGAGAACGTGGTTGCCGCCACGGCCAGGCCGATTTCCGCCGTGCCGTTCAAGGCAGCGGTCCGGCGGTCGGAACCGTTCTGCATATGGCGCACGATGTTTTCCCGCACCACGATGGCGTCGTCGATCAGCACGCCGATCGCCAGCGACAGGCCGAGCAGGGTCATGAAGTTCAGCGTGAAGCCGCACAGCCAGACGGCGATGAAGGCAGCGATCACGGAAGTCGGCAGCGACAGCGCGGTAATGAGGGTGGAACGCCAGGAATTAAGGAAGGCGTACACCACGAAGATGGTCAGCACGGCGCCGAACACCAGCGCTTCGACCACGTTGTTCAGGGAACGCTGGGCCTGTTCACCGCCGTCGCGGGTGATTTCCAGCCTGGTGCCCTGCCCTTCGGCTTCCAGCTCCTTGTTGATGGTTTCGACCAGCGTGCGGATCTTCTTGGCCACCGAAACTGCCGAGGCGTCGCGCGCGCGGATCACCGACATGCCGACATTGTCCTTGCTGGAACGCAGGCTGACGTTATTGACTTCGGCAAAGCCATCTTCGATGGTTGCCAACTGCCCCAGCCGCACCAGCATGTCGCCGTTGCGCTTGACTACCACGTCCTTGAATTCTTCCGGACGTTCGATACGGCCCACCAGGCGGATCGCCGATTCTTCCAGGTTGCCGCGCACCTTGCCCACCGGCGCATTGGTGTTCTGCATGCGCAGGGCCTGCGCCACTTCGGCCACCGAGACGTTGTATTCACGCAGCTTGTCGGCGCGCAGCAGGACCGACAATTCACGCCGCAGCGCGCCGTTGACGTTGACCACGGCCACGCCATCGAGCGCGCGGAAGCGGTCGGCCAGCTTGTCTTCGGCCAGGCGCGAGATCACGGCATGCGACTGGGACCTGGACGACAGCGCCAGCTGCATCACCGGCTCCTGGCTGGTGTCGAAGCGCTGGATCATCGGTTCGCGCATCTCGGTCGGCAGCTTGTAGCGCACCGCGGCGATGGCGTTGCGCACCTCGTCGGAGGCCTCGATCAGGTTCTTATCGAAGGAAAACTGGATTTCGAAGTTGGCCACGCCTTCTCGTGCTTCCGTCTCGATCTGGACCACGCCGGTAATCGACTGCAGCGATTTTTCCAGGCGGTTGACCACTTCGCGCTCCACCGTTTCCGGCGAGGCGCCCGGGTAGGGAATAAAGACGAACAGCATCGGCTGTTCCACGTCCGGGTTCTGGTTGACGCGTAATTTGGACAGGGCCAGAAGGCCCATCGCCATCATCGCCACGATCAGCACGATCATCGCGACCGGCCGTTTCACACTGAAGTTAGATAAAAACATTGTTTATCTTTTTTTAAGTTAAAGATTAACAAAAAAGGGCCCGCGGGCCCTTCCTTGTTTCCCGCAGCGCGGGTTTTATGCCGTTTTCGGCTGGCGGCCGCCGGTCACCATGCCGAGCAGTTTTTTCAGCAGGCGGTACACCAGGCGCACGAAGATCAGCGCCAGGATCGCTTCCACGAAGGTCATCAGGAAAGCCACCGCCGAATTCCAGCGCTCGGAACGGGCGTGGAACTTGGCGATCATGCTGTCCTTGGTGATCTCGATGCTGTCGTAGAAGGTCGGCACGACCAGCAGCGTCAGCATGGTGGAGGTGATGGTGCCGCCGATGATGGCCACCGCCATCGGACGGTAGAACTCACCGCCGTCGCCCATGCCGATCGCCACCGGCATCATGCCGGCAATCAGGGCGAAGGTCGTCATCAGGATCGGGCGCAGGCGCATGCGGCCGGCATGCATCAGCGCTTCCTCGCGGCCAAAGCCTTCCTCCTCGCGCTTGCGCGCCGCGTCCAGCAGCAGGATGGCGTTCTTGGCCACCAGGCCCATCAGCATGATCACCCCGATGAAGCTCATCAGGTTGAGCGTGCCGCCGGTCACCAGCAGGCCCACCACCACGCCAATCAGGGACAGCGGCAAGGACAGCATCACAGCGCCCGGCGCCGTGAACGAACCGAACTGCATCACCAGCACCAGGTACATCAGGCCGATACCGGACACCAGGGCGATGCCCATGGCGCCGAACACTTCCTTCTGGTCCTTGCCGGAGCCGCCCACGTCCATGCCGAAGCCCGGCGGGTAATCCATGGCGGCGGCGAGCTTGCGCGCCTCCTCGATCACTTCGCCATTCGAGCGGCCTTCCACGTTAGCCGAGACCGACACCATGCGTTTGCCGTTCTTGTGGCGGATGGTGGCCGGGCCCTTGCCCATCGTGATCTTGGCGATCTGGTCCAGCGGCACCATCTGGTTGGTGCCGGTGACGGCGATCGGCAGGCGCTCGATATTGTCAGGGCTGACGCGGTCGTCCGGATGCAGGCGCACCGCCACGTCGCGGGTCTCGCCGGTCGGGTCGACCCAGTCGCCCACCTCGATACCGGCGAAGGCTACGCGCAGGGACTGGGCAGCGTCGCCGGCCGAAATACCCATCGAGTTGGCCAGGCCGCGGTTCAGCTCAATCTGCAGCTCGTCCTTCGGATCCTGCTCGGACAGGCCGACATCCACCGCACCCTTGACCTGGCGCAGTTTCTCCATGTACTGGTTGGTGATCTCCATCAGCCTGCGCGAATCCGGGCCGACAAAGTCGATCTGCACCGGCTTGCGCGCGCCGTTGTTGATGTCTTCCAGAACCACGAACTCGCCGCCCACCAGGCCGGCCAGCTTCTGGCGCAGCTCCATGCCGATGGCGGTGGCATCGCGGCTGCGCTCCTTGCGCTTGCCGATATCGACCCATATGCGGCCGCCCGACAGGTTGACGTAGGTGCTGGTCGCCTTCACCTCTTTGATGGTGTGGGCGATTTGGGCCGCCTTGTCCATCTTGGTCTTGGTGTATTCCAGGCTGGAGGAGGACGGGGTGCGCACGTCGATGGCAATGGTGCCGAAGTCCACTTTCGGCAGGAAGCTCGAACCGCCCACGGTGAACTGCAGGGCAAGCGCGCCGACGAAAGCCACCACGGCGATCACGGCCATCCAGCGGCGGTGATGCAGTGCCCAGGCAATCACCTTGCCGTAGCGGTCGGCCTGGTGGTCGAACCAGTGGTTGAACTTGTCGAGCACCTTGCCCAGGCCCTTCTTCGGCGCCGTGTGGTGGTCCGGCGGGTCGCCCCAGAAGGCCGACAGCATCGGGTCCAGCGTGAAGGAGATGAACAGCGACACCGCCACCGAGCAGGTCACGGTCAGCGCGAATGGACGGAACCATTCGCCCGGCATGCCGCCCATGAAGGCGACCGGGATGAACACGGCCATGATGGAGAACGTGGTTGCCGCCACGGCCAGGCCGATCTCCGCCGTGCCGTTCAGGGCAGCGGTGCGGCGGTCGGAACCGTTCTGCATATGGCGCACGATGTTTTCCCGCACCACGATGGCGTCGTCGATCAGCACGCCGATCGCCAGCGACAGGCCGAGCAGGGTCATGAAGTTCAGCGTGAAGCCGCACAGCCAGACCGCGATGAAAGCCGCCACCACGGAAGTCGGCAGCGACAGCGCGGTAATCAGGGTGGAGCGCCATGAATTGAGGAAGGCGTACACCACGAAAATGGTCAGCACGGCGCCGAACACCAGCGCCTCGATCACATTGTTCAGGGAATCCTGCGCGTCTTCGCCGCCGTCGCGGGTCACTTCCAGCGAAGTGCCGTTGCCTTCGGCCTTGAATTCATCGTTGATTTCCTTGGTCAGCTTGCGCACCGCCTTGGCCACCGACACGGTGGACGCATCGCGCGCACGGATCACCGCCAGGCCGACGTTCGGCTTGCCGGAGCGCAGGCTGACATTATTGATCTCGGCAAAGCCGTCCTGGATGACCGCCACCTGGCCCAGGCGCACCAGCTGGTCGCCGTTGCGCTTGACCACCACGTCCTTGAATTCTTCCGGACGCTCGATGCGGCCCACCAGGCGGATTGCCTTCTCTTCCAGGTCGCCGCGGACCTTACCCACCGGAGCATTGGTGTTCTGCATGCGCAGCGCCTGCGCCACCTCGGCCACCGAGACGTTGTACTCGCGCAGCTTCTCGGCGCGCAGCAGCACCGACAGCTCGCGCCGCAGCGAACCGTTGACGTTGACCACGGCCACGCCGTCCAGCGCGCGGTAGCGGTCGGCCAGCTTGTCTTCGGCCAGGCGCGACAGCACAGCGTGCGACTGGGTCTTGGACGACAGCGACATCTGCATGATCGGGTCTTCCGACGTGTCGATGCGCTGGATCATCGGTTCGCGCATCTCGGTCGGCAGCTTGTAACGCACCGAGGCGATGGCATTGCGCACTTCGTCGGACGCCTCGATCAGGTTCTTCTTGAACGTGAAGCGCATTTCGATCGTGGCGCTGCCCTCGCGCGAGGTCGAATACAGGTCGGTCACGCCCTCGATTGCCTGCAGCGATTTCTCCAGGCGGTTGACCACCTCGCGCTCGACCGTCTCCGGCGAGGCGCCTGGATACGGAATATTGACGATCAACAGCGGGATCTCAACGTCCGGATTCTGGTTGACGCGCAGCTTGGACAGGGCGAGCAGGCCCATGGCCATCATCGCCACGATCAGCACGATCATGGCGACGGGGCGCTTGATACTGAAATTGGAAAGGAACATAGCTTATCCTTTGAAAACTGCGGCGGCCTTAGTTGCCCTTGCTTGCGTCAGCCGGCACGGAAGCGGAAGCGACGGTCTTGGCAACCTGCATTTCCACTTTCTGGCCATCGCGGAAACCGGAAGCCGGGGTGCGCATCACCAGGTCGCCCTTGGAAAGGCCGGTCTGCACCTGCCAGTTGCCGCTGCGTGCGTCGCGTGCGCCCATCTGCAAAGGGGCCTTGGACAGCTGCTTGTCCTTGATCTTCCACACGTAGGTGGTGTCGCCCTGCTTGACCAGGGCCGATTCGGGCACCATCAGGGCGGAAGTGGTTTCGGCCTCGATGCGGCCTTCGGCGAACAGGCCGGCCACGCGCGGCAGGTTCTTGTCGGCGAAATCAACCAGCACTTCCACCTGGCGGGTCACGGGATTGGCGGCCGGATCGACGCGCTTGACCTTGCCCAGGAAGGTCTGGCCCGGGTAGCCGTTGATGGAGAACACCACGCCCTGCCCCACTTTCACCACGCCCACGGAGTCGGCCGAGACACGGCCTTCGAAGCGCATCGACGCCGGGTCGACCACTTTCACCAGTTCCTTGCCGATCTGGGCGGTATCGCCGGCCGAGACCTTGCGCTCGGAAACGATGCCGTCGAACGGGGCGCGCACCAGAGTGCGGCTCAGCTGCTGGTTGGCGGCCACCAGGCGCGCCTTGGCGGCCGACAGGTCGGACTGGGCATTGTTGCGGCGCACTTCAGCATCTTCCAGCACCTGCGAGGACACCATGCCGGAAGCTTTCAGGGTTTTCTGGCGGGCCAGCACGCGTTCAGCCTGGTCCAGCGACTGGGTGGAAGCGCGCACCGCTTCCTGCGCCGAATTCAGGGCGTCGCGCAGCGAGGTGTCGTCCAGGCGCACCAGCAGATCGCCCTTCTTCACCGGCTCGCCGTTCTCTTTCAGGACTTGCATGACGACGGCGCCCACTTCGGCGCGCAGGTCGGCCTTGCGCTCAGGCTGGATGGAGCCGGTGACGACCGGGCCGGACGACAAGGCATTGCTTTCCACCGTCACCAGATCTTCGGACGCGACTTGCAGCGTTGCCAGTTTCTTTTCTTCGCCCTTGCCTTTCGCGTCGGCAGTTGCCGATGCGCTGGCCTTGCCACCTTCCGGCGCCTTGTCGGACTTGCCGCAGGCAACCAGGGCAGAGGCAACAGCGAGAGCTAATAGGGTTTTACGCAACATGTGAATCTCCAGTTTGGTGGACGGCTTATTTGAATATTGAATGCATACTTCCGCAGCGTGCAAAAGTATCTGTTTATAGAGGGGGAGTGTCAATTCACCTGGGCCAGACTGCGGGTTTCTAGGGCTGGACTGCAGGATTCGCGGATAAACCGCAAAAATGGTGAATATTCGGCAGAGAGGGATTGATTCATTCCTGAATCAATCCCCGGGGTGTTCAGCGCGGGAAAAGAGCGAAAACGAGGTGGCCGATGGCGATGCCGGTGAGCAGGCCGCCGGTGATCTCGATCACGGTATGGCCCATCCGTTCGCGCAGCCATGTGTGGTCCGTGGCATCCTTGGCCAGGCGGTTGATGGCCGCCGCCTGGCGGCCGACGTGCTGGCGCAGGCTGTTGGCATCAATGACGACGATGAAGCACAGCGCCACTGCCACACCGAAGGCCGGGTGGCCGATGCCTTCGCGCAGGGCGATCAGGGTGGCCATGCTCGACACGACCGCGCTGTGGTTGGATGGGAAACCGCCGTTGCCGACCAGGTTGAAGGCCCATTTGCGGGCTTTGATACTGTTAATCAGGAATTTGATCGGACCGACAGTAATCCAGGTCAAAAGCGGCGTCACGAGGTAAGCGAGATCCATTTATAGCGTCCTAAGGTGCAATCCCCCATTATAATCGGCGCACTAACAATATTAATAGCAAGCAAAAATGAAGTATTTCAGGATATCGATTATCACCACCATCGTCCTGATGGGGCTGGCGGCCTGGTGGGGCTACGGCCACGGCGGCCCGTCGGCCGCACTGACAGCGCTCTGGATTACCGGCGTGCTGGGGGTGATGGAAGTGTCGCTTTCTTTCGATAATGCGGTGGTCAATGCCTCGGTCCTGAAGAACTGGAACGATTACTGGCAAAAGCTGTTCCTGACGGTCGGTATCCTGGTGGCCGTGTTCGGCATGCGGCTGATCTTCCCCCTGGCCATCGTGGCGGCGGCGACCGGGCTGGACATGCTCTCGGTCTGGGATATGGCGCTCAAGACGCCGCAGGAATACTCGCGCCACCTGATGGGCGTGCATGAGGAAGTGGCGGCCTTCGGCGGCGCCTTCCTGCTGCTGGTGTTCCTGAACTTCCTGTTCGATGAAGAAAAGGACGTGCACTGGATCCACTGGTTTGAGGAAAAAGTAGGCAAATACGGCACCGAGAGCCTGGCCGTCCTGCTGACCCTGGTCAGCGTGGTGCTGTGCGTGCAGATGGTGCCGGAAGCCAAGCGCTACAGCGTGCTCTATTCCGGCGTAATCGGCACCGCCATCTATGTCGGCGTGGGCTGGATCAGCAGCCTGCTGGAGGAGGAAGGCCATGGCGAAGTCGGCAAGGCTGTTGCCGGCGGCTCGATCGGCGGTTTCCTCTACCTGGAAGTGCTGGACGCGTCCTTTTCCTTCGACGGCGTGATTGGCGCTTTCGCCATCACCAGCGACGTGGTGATCATTATGCTCGGCCTGGCCATTGGCGCCATGTACGTGCGTTCGCTGACCGTCTACCTCGTGCACAAGGGCACGCTGGACGAGTTTATTTACCTGGAACATGGGGCGCATTATGCGATCGGCATCCTGGCCCTGATCATGTTTGCCAGCGTGAAGTATCACATTCCGGAGTGGGTTACCGGCTTGTCCGGAGTGGCGTTTATTGCTGTTTCGCTGTGGTCTTCCCTCAAATACAAGAAAATGGAGTCTGAATGAGACGTGTGCTCGTTATTGGCGGCGGCCTGCTTGCTGCCGTGGTGCTGCTGTTTGCGGCGTATGTATGGCTGGCGTTGAGCTATTCGTATTCGGATGGCGAGCGCGCGGGATATCTGCAGAAGTTTTCCAAGCGCGGCTGGCTGTGCAAGACCTGGGAAGGTGAGATTCTGCTCACCCCACTGCCAGGGATGATTCCGGAAAAGTTTGAATTTACGGTGCGCGATGAGGCGGTGGCCGCGCAGATCTCGGCAGCTGCCGGCAAGCGCGTTGTCCTGCACTATGCGCAGCACAAGGGCGTGCCGACTTCATGCTTTGGCGATACGCAGTATTTTGTGGGGAAAGTGGAGGTTCAGCCTTAACCCGGCAAACCGGGGTCTGACCCAAGGGTCAGACCCTGCCTGGCCAGCGGCTAACGAACAAGTACGGCAAACTGTGGGCTGACAGGGTCTGCCCCTTGGGTCAGACCCAGGTTTACCGGGGTTTAGCGGCCGCGCCAAACAGCGCCAGCGGTTTCCTTCAAGCGCCCGATCACGTCGCGCGCCATGGTCTCGGAATGCTCATCGGCAGGATGGGCCGCCTTCTCCTCCATCGCATTCAGCATATTCTGCGCGGCATGATGGCGGCGCGTCTCCTGCTCCAGCAGCTTCTTCTTCGCCTCCACCATCGCAGCGGTGGTTGCCGCAACGCGGCGCTGCATCTCGGCATGCGCATGCACGGTATCCACCAGGGTCTTCTGTTCCGCCAGCTTGGCCCACTCCGCCTGGTTGAAAGCCGTCTCGGCCTCCTCCCGCTGGCGCGCAACCTCGGCCAGTTGCTCCTCGGCGTCGGCCCGCGACTTGGCCGCGGCAGCCGCCTGCTTCTCCAGTTCCAGGCGCAGCTCGATCGCCTTGGCCGCACGCGCTTCGGCCGCATTGGCTGCGCGCTGCTGCACCAGCTTCTGGTCGATCAGCGCCAGCGTCTCGCGTTCCTTGGCCACGAACTCCAGTTCCGACTTGAGCAGCTGCTCCTCGGCGGCAACGCGCGCCTGCTCGGCCTGCGCGCGCTCAGCCTGCACCTTGCCCAGCTCGGCCGCCAGGCGGGCCTGGGCAGCCGCAGCTTCGGCGGCAGCGCTCTTGTTGGCCGCATCGCGCTCGACCTGCTCGGCCATCGCCCGCACCGCAGCGGCCTCCTGTTCCACGGCAGCCTGCAGGCGGGCGTCGGCAGCCGCCTTGCGGCGCGCTTCGGCAGCGCCGGCACGTTCGGCATCGGCGCGCGCCTTGGCGGCAGCGGCGGCTTGTTCTTCGGCAGCGATACGCTCGTTCATTTCGGCCAGCGCGGCTTGCTCGGCCTCGGCGCGGGCACGCTCGGCATCGGCCAGGCGCACGGCGGCGGCGGCTTTTTCCTGGGCCAGGGCATTGGCTTGCTCGGCGGCTGCCAGTTGGGCTGCCGCCGCGTCACGTTCGATCTTCTCGGCCGAAGCCTGTTCGGCGGCCACGGCGGCGGAACGCGCTGACAGCTCCTGACGCTCGGCGGCAGTGGCGGCGGCGCGCTGGTGTTCTTCCGCTTCGATGCGCGCTTGCTCTGCAGCCGCCTGTTCGGCCTGTTCGCGCAGCTTGGCCTGTTCCAGCGCCACGGCTTCGGCCTCGAGGCGGGCGCGGGTTTCGAAATCGGCCTGCTGCTCCGCTTCCACGCGGGCCATGGCGATGGCGTGCAGTTCGCGGTCGGTCTCGACGCGGCGTTCGGTGGCGGCGATGATCTGCAGGTCGGCATCGCGGCGGGCCTGGGCGGCGGTGGCCGCCATGGCTTCCACCCGCTCACGATGCTGGGCGGCGTCGCGGATTTCCTTTTCGGTCTGCAGGCGCAGGTGCAGCGACTGGGCGGCGCTGCGGTCGGATTCGGCCTTGGCCAGAGCGATCTGTTCGCGCTCCTGCTCCAGGTGGGCCAGGGCGCGGGCCTCTTCCAGGGCCCGCACTTCGGCGGCGGCGCGCTTGAAGGCAGCTTCCAGCGCCACCTGGTCGGCGCGCTCGCGCTGGCGGGTCGCTTCCAGGGCTTCGGCTTCGGCCTGCGCCAGTTGTTCGGCGGTCATGCGCGCGGCATGGGCCTGGCGCTCGCGTTCGCGCGCCATCGTGGTCATCCGGGCGTCGGCGGACGCCACGCCCACCACTTCCTCGCGGGCGGCCTGCACGGCGGCGGCGCGTTCGGCGGCTTGCAGGCGGGCTTTTTCGGCCTGGGCGGCCAATTCTTCGGCGGCCTTGCTGGCCAGCTCGGTCAGTTTGGCTTCTTCCGCCACCTGTTCGGCGGCGCGGCGGCGGCTCTCCTCTTCAGCCTTAGCGCGCTGTTCGGCTGCCAGGCGCACCTGGATGTCGGCGTCGACGCGGGCGCGCAGTTCGGCAGTTTCCTGCTTGACCGCTTCCAGGCGGGCCACGCTGGCGGAGGCTGCGGCGCGCAGGGTTTCCAGGCGCTCCTGGTTGGCTTTGATGGCTTCTTCGGCGGCTTCGGCGTTTTGCAGCGCGGCGGCGGCGGCGGCGGATTCGAGGGCGGCGCGGTCTTCGGCCAAGGCGCGGGCGCGCGCTTCGGCGACGGCGCGCGATTCGGCGGCGCACTGGGCTTTCGCCTCGGCCTCGACGCGGGCGATGGCTTCGGTGATGGCTTTCAGCTCGGCTTTCTCATGCTCAGCGCGGTCGGCTTCGTTGGTTGGCGGCAGTTGTGCTTGCATGAGGATCTCGCTTGGCGTTTAGGGTGATGGTGCCATTATCGATGAGACCTTGCTGGGTGAAGCTGGCGAGGAAGGCGGGGTTTTCCCGGCAATTCTCGTTTTTAAACCCGGTAAATCTGGGTCTGACCCAAGGGTCAGACCCGCCTGCTCGTTGGCCGGCGGCTTCGGAAAATGCGGCCAGGACCTTGGGGCTGGCCCTGGTTTACCGGTTTTTCAGACCGGCCACAGCGGCGGCTCGTCCATCAGCGCGATCTGCTCGCGCAATTCCAGGATGCGATCCTGCCAATACCGTTGTGTATTAAACCACGGAAAAGCCGCCGGAAACGCTGGATCATCCCAGCGCCGCGCCAGCCAGGCCGAGTAGTGGATAAGCCGCAACGTCCGCAACGCCTCCACCAGGTACAGCTCACGCGGATCGAACTCCCGCATATCCTCGTACCCGGCCAGGATATCCCCCATCTGCCGCACCATGTCGCGCCGCTCGCCGGACAACATCATCCACAGATCCTGCACCGCCGGCCCCATGCGGGCATCGTCGAAGTCAACGAAATGCGGCCCCGCATCCGTCCATAAAACATTGCCACCATGACAATCCCCATGAAGGCGGATCAGCTCAACCTGGCCCGCCCTCTCATAGCAGCGCCGTACGCCGTCCAGCGCCTGGTCGACCACCGAGCGCCAGGGCGTCACCAGCTCCGGCGGCAGGAAATCGTGCGCCAGCAGCCAATCGCGCGGCTCCTCGCCGAACGAAGCGGTATCCAGCGTTGGCCGCGTGGCAAAGGGACGCGCCGCGCCGCAGGCGTGGATGCGGCCAATAAAGCGCCCGGTCCACTCCAGCACCTTGGGATCATCCATTTCCGGTGCGCGCCCGCCATGGCGCGGGAAGACGGCAAAGCGGAAGCCTTCAAAAGCGTGCAATGTCCGTCCATCGCGGGCCAAAGCAGGCACCGCCGGCACTTCGCGCTCCTGCAACTCCTGGACAAAAGCATGCTCCTCGAGGATCTGCTCGTCCGTCCAGCGCCCGGGACGGTAAAACTTGGCCACCACCGGCGGCCCCTCCTCCATGCCTACCTGGTAGACACGGTTTTCATACGAATTCAGGGCCAGCAGGCGGCCATCGCCAAACAGGCCGATGCTGGCCAGGGCGTCGAGTACCCGGTCGGGGCTCAGTTCAAGGAAAGGATGCGTCATTCTCGCTATTGTAAGGGCCAGGGCGTATACTGTCGCCCTTCGACCTAATATATAGAGCACCAAGCCATGCAACTCGACCAGCCATTGACCGACAAAGAATTCGACGAACTCGATAACTTCCTGCTCAGCGACCAGAGCCCGGAAGACTCCATGACGATGGATCACCTGCATGGCTACCTGACCGCCATCGCCATCGGCCCAGAGCCGATCGCCCCGGCGGAATGGCTGCCCAACATCTGGGGCGAAGATCGCAAGGATGGTCCCAAGTTCAAGAACCCGAAGCAGGAAGAGCGCATCTACAACCTGATCACCCGCTTCATGAACGAAGTGCTGGTGACCTTTGAAGTGGCGCCGAAAGAGTTCGAGCCGCTGTTCGTCGAGCACGAACACGAAGGCAAGACCCTGCTGAACGCCGAAGCCTGGTGCTGGGGCTTCTGGGAAGGCATGGAACTGCGCGAAGGCTCCTGGGACGAGATCTGGGACTCCGAAGCCGCTCCCCTGATGCGCCCGATCTACCTGCTCGGTGCCGACGAGATCAAGCCCGAGGAACTGCCGGAGGTGGAAGACCCGGTCAAGGCCCACCAGCTTGCGCTGGACATCGAAGCCAACCTGCCGGCCATCCATAAATGGTGGGTACCGCGCCGCAAGACCGGCGTCACTACCGTCAAGCACGAAGAGCCGAAAGTCGGCCGCAACGACGAATGCCCATGCGGCAGCGGCAAAAAGTACAAGAAATGCCACGGCGCCGAACAATAAGCGCCCACGCCCGGAAATGCCCGCCCAGCGCGGGCTTTTTTACGTATTTACTCTAAAACACCCGCCGTAGCGCTGCCATAATTGGCCTCCTTACCAACGAGGAGAGCCCCATGAGCATGCCCGTGCTGGAAACAGTCACCATCAGTGTAGAAGCCCACATTGCCACCGTGCGGCTGAACCGGCCAGAGAAGATGAATGCCATGAACCTGCAGATGTGGCACGACATCCGCAGCGCCTTCCGCTATGTGGACGACACGCCCGACATCCGCGTCGCGGTGCTGGAAGGCGAAGGCAAGGCCTTTACGGCGGGCATCGACCTGCAAATGATGATGGGCCTGGGCGAGCAGATCCGCAACGACTGCGATGGTCGCATGCGCGAATCCCTTCGCCGCATCATCCTCGACCTGCAGGACACCCTGACCAGCCTGGAACGCTGCCGCAAGCCAGTACTGGCCGCGGTGCACGGCGCCTGTGTTGGCGGCGGCATCGACCTGATTGCTTGCGCCGACATGCGCTACTGTTCGGCGGACGCCTGGTTCACCATCAAGGAAATCGATATCGGCATGGCCGCCGACGTAGGCACCCTGCAGCGTTTGCCGCGCCTGATCGGCGAAGGCATGGCGCGCGAACTGGCATACACCGCACGCAAGGTGAATGCGGCGGAAGCGAAGGACATCCGCCTGGTCAACCGCGTGTTCGAATCACCTGAAGCGCTGCGCGAAGGCGTGCGCGCGATTGCCGCCGACATCGCTTCCAAGGCCCCGCTCGCGATACGCGGCGTCAAGGAAATGATCACCTACGCGCGCGACCATACGATCGCCGACGGCCTCAATTACAACGCCACCTGGAACGCCGCCATGCTGATGTCGGCTGACCTGCAGGAAGCGATGATGTCCAGCATGGCCAAGCGCGTGCCGACATTTAAAGACTAAACGCAAAAAATGGCGCACCGGCGCCATCACTGACAAACTTTGTCGCTGCTGGCACCAGCGCGGCTGACAAAAATTGTCCGTCCCCTGTACTCCTGCCTGCGTGCAAGCTGGCATAGCCCTTGCACCAGTCGAAGCACTGGCGCGCACGCTGCTGCTTCAACGAGGGGACAACAATGCAAAAATTTCGGTACAAGGCCTGGTCGCTGGCCTGCCTGATGGCTTTCGCTGCGTCGGCCTGGGCCACCACGGTCGAGGTCACGAATACCGCAAAAAATGCGACCGTCGAACTGGGACGCACGGTCTGGTTCCTTGGCAAGGTAGACGGCAAAGGCGTCTACATGAACTTCGCGGTCAACGGTATCCCGGGCGGCAATGCCATGGTCGGTACGCTCAATTCGCAGAACGGCGAATACGTGGCGCCGAAGACGATGCCCGCCAATCCGGTTATCACAATCACCGGCACCACCGCCACCACGCCGAAACTCAGCGCCTACACCAAACTGACACTGATCACGGCCGGCACCAGCACAAAGCCGGCGCCGTCTCCGGCGCCATCGCCCACGCCAGCTCCATCGCCAACGCCAGCCCCTATCGGCCCGCAGCCCGCCGCCGACCCAGCCACCGTTGCCGCCGCCCGCCTGCTGGAACGCGCCACTTTCGGCCCGAATGCAGCCAGCATTGCCGCCGTCAAGCAAATGGGCGCCCAGGCCTGGCTGAACCAGCAGTACAGCATGCCCGCCACGCCGCTGCCGCAGACCACGGACATGAACGCCCTGCGCAACGGCTGGTACATCAACATGGCCAGCGCCCCCGACCAGGTGCGCCAGCGCATGATCTTCGCCCTGTCGCAACTGTTCGTGGTCTCGTCAGACAAGAATCCCTACGCCAACGAAATGCTGCCCTGGCTCGTCACGCTGGACAAGCACGCCTTCGGCAAATTCGGCAACCTGCTGCGCGAGATGACGCTGAACCCGTCGATGGGCAAATACCTCGACCTCGCCAACAGCCGCATCCCCGCGCCGAACGAGAACTATGCGCGCGAGGTGATGCAGCTGTTTACCATCGGCCCCGTGATGCTGAACCAGGATGGCAGCGTGCAGCGCGACCGCTACGGCGCCCCCATCCCAAGCTATACCCAGGACACCATCGCCCAGATGGCGCGCGCCCTGAGCGGCTGGACCTACACCGGCGCCAACCTCACCGGCAGCAACTGGGAAAACTTCAGCGGCCCGCTGCAACCGCGCGACAACCTGCACGACAAAGGCGCCAAGGTACTGCTGAACGGCGTCACGCTGCCTGCCGGCCAGGGCACAGTGATGGACCTGGACGCGGTGATGCAGAACCTGATGAACCACCCCAACCTGCCGCCCTTCATCGCCACCCGCCTGATCCGCGCCTTCACCACGAGCAACCCAAGCCCCGCCTATATCGAACGCGTGGCCAATGTGTTTGCCTACGGTCCGAACGGCCGCGGCGACCTGAAGGCCACGCTGAATGCCGTGCTGATGGATCCGGAAGCGCTGGTCGTCTCGCCCAATGCGGGCAAGCTGAAAGACCCGATGCTGCACAGCCTCAGCCTGTTCCGCGCCACCGGCGCCAAGGTAGTGAACCCGCAGAACCTGTTCTGGGATTACTTCCTGCTGGGCGAACGCCTGCTGCAGGCGCCGAGCGTATTCAATTTCTATTCGCCGCTCACCCCGCTGCCCGGCAATGCTGCCATGTATGGACCGGAATTCCAGCTTTACACCCCCGCCCAGGCGGTGGCGCGCGCCGACTTCCTGTACGCCTTCATCTCCGGCGCCTACTCCGGCATGGTGAGCATCGACCTGGCGCCTTACCAGGCCGTTGCCGGCAACCCGACGGCACTGCTTAACCTGGTCGACGCCACGCTGCTGCAGGGACGCATGACACCGTCCACCCGCACCGCCATCGGCACCACACTGCAGGCAACCACCGACTTGAAGCAGCGCGCCATCAGCGCCCTCTACCTGACCGCGATTGCGGCCGATTTCGCCGTACAGCAGTAAGAAAGGACAAAATATGAGCAACGACAAGATGTCGCGCCGCCGCTTCCTCGGCGCCAGTGCGCAAGTAGGCATGCTGGGCGCCATGTCCACCCTGGGCTTGCTGGGCATGACGCGGCCCGCGCATGCCGCCGTGGGCGACTACAAGGCGCTCGTATGCATCTACCTCTACGGCGGCAATGACGGCAACAATATGATCGTGCCGCTGGACTCCGCGCACTACGCCGCCTATAACGCCATTCGCGGCAGCAGCGGGCTGGCGCTGTCGGTCAATGCCAAAACCCTGCTGGCGGCGCGCAACGGGCGCCTGCAGGACGGCAGCAACCAGCCCTTCGCCTTCCACTACGGCATGCCGGAGATCGACGCGCTGTATGCGCAAGGCCAGGTAGCCGCGCTGCTCAATGTAGGCAACCTGCGCCAGCCGCTGACCAAGGCGCAATACCAGGGCGGCGCGGGCGTGCCGCCGCAGCTGTTCTCCCACCCCGACCAGAACTTGCAGAACCAGGCGGGCACGCCATCGGCGGCAGGCACCGGCTGGGGCGGCAGATTGGCCGATGCGCTGGGCGCGCACGGCGACCTCGATGCGGTATCGGTGGGTTCGAATGGGCTCTTCGTGTCAGGCACCACCGTGCAGAGCAATTTGCTGCCCGGGACTGGACAACTGAGTTTGGCAGGCATGAACTTCTGGCCGCAAAGCGAGGCAGACAAGCGCCGCGCCGCGCTGGTGCAGGCGCTGTCGGCCAGCAATCCCAACCTGATCGCCACTGCCGCCAACAAGTCGCTGCTGAACGGGATGGAGCTGGCCAAGGATTTGCAGGCCGCAGGCAGTGCCGGCGCGCTGTCGACGGTATTCCCCGGCTATGCGCTTGCGCAGCAATTGAAAACGGTGGCCCAGCTGATACGCATGCGCTCCATGCAGGGGCCGGGGCGGCAGGTGTATTTTGTGTCGCTGAGTGGATTCGACACGCACGGCGGCCAGGCATGGCAGCAATTCGACCTGCTGCGCCAGGTGTCGCAATCGGTCGCCGCCTTCCAGAATGCCCTGCGCGAAATTGGCGCGGAGCAGAAGGTGACGGCGTTCACGATGTCCGACTTCGGCCGCACGCTGCAGCCGAACAGCGGCGGCACCGACCACGCCTGGGGCAATCACCAGCTGATCATCGGCGCGGCGGTAAAGGGAGGCCTGTACGGCCGCTTCCCGGATTTTGTATTAGGCGGCAAAGACGACGCCACCGGCCGCGGCGCCTGGATTCCCCAGCTCTCCAACCAACAATACGGCGCCACGCTGGGCCGCTGGTTCGGCGCCGAACCGGACGCGCTGGAAAACCAGGTCTTCAAAAACGAGCTAAGCAACTTCCCCGTCAAGGACCTCGGCTTCATGTCTTGACGGAAGAGCCCGTGTCCCCCCTGGGGTCACACCCGAAATGGGACACGGGCTCGGCCGTACTTACAGCTTGATGAAGTTTTCGCGGTAGTACTTCAGTTCTTCGATCGATTCGATGATGTCGGCCAGCGCGGTGTGCTTTTGCGCTTTCTTGAAGCCGGCGACCATCTCGGGCTTCCAGCGGCGGCCCAGTTCTTTCAGGGTCGAGACGTCGATATTGCGATAATGGAAGAATGCCTCCAGCTTCGGCATGTACTTGACCATGAAACGGCGGTCCTGGCCGATGGTATTGCCGCACATCGGCGATTTGCCTTTCGGCACCCATTGACGCATGAAGGCGATGAACTCGGCTTCGGCCGCTTCCTCGCTCACGGTGGACGCTTTGACGCGGTCGATCAGGCCGGAGCGGCCGTGCGTGCCCTTGTTCCAGGCGTCCATCTTGTCCAGCGTTTCGTCCGACTGGTGGATCGCCAGCACCGGGCCTTCGGCCAGTACGTTCAGGTGCATGTCGGTGACGACCATTGCCACTTCGATAATGCGATCGGTTTCAGGCTCCAGGCCGGTCATTTCCATGTCCACCCACACCAGGTTCATTTCGTTCGGGCGCTGTGCGGACTCTGGGCTTGCTGGGGTGTCGTTCGCTTGTGACATAATTCTCTCTAAGACAATATAAGGCAGATCAATCCGCCATTTTCTCACAGGCACAGAATGTATTCACACGCGTTTTCGATTTTGTTCGTTGCTTTTTTGGCATTAACCTTGCTGGTGCGCTTCTGGCTCGCCTCGCGCCATATTCGCCATGTGATCCAGAACCGCGCGGCAGTGCCGGCCGATTTCGCGGAAAAAATCCCGCTCGCCGCGCACCAGAAGGCCGCTGACTACACCATTGCGCGCACCAAGCTTGGGCTGGTGAACATGCTGGTGTCCACCGTGGCGCTGGTCGGCTTTACTTTGCTCGGCGGCCTGCAATGGTTGTCGGCCACCGTCTTCAACGCCACCGGCGGCGGCATGGCTTACCAGCTTGGCCTGGTCGTGGCCTTCGCCATCGTCTCCGGCCTGATCGACCTGCCGCTCGACTACTACCGCCAGTTCACGCTGGAGGAGCGCTTCGGCTTCAACAAGATGAGCAAGGGCCTGTTCTTCTTCGACCTGGTGAAGGGCGTGGGCATCGGCGCCGTCATCGGCCTGCCGCTGGTGTGGGTGATCCTGGTGCTGATGGAGAAGTCCGGCAGCCTGTGGTGGCTGTATGCCTGGTTCGTATGGTGCGGCTTCCAGCTGCTGATCATGGCGATTTTCCCGAATTTTATCGCTCCCCTGTTCAACAAATTCACGCCGCTGGCCGACGAATCGCTGAAGCAGCGCATCGAGGGCCTGATGGTGCGCGTGGGCTTCGCTTCCAAGGGCCTATTCGTGATGGACGGCTCCAAGCGCAGCGCGCACGGCAACGCCTACTTTTCCGGCTTTGGCGCGGCCAAGCGCATCGTGTTCTACGACACCCTGGTTTCGAGCCTGTCGCCGCAGGAAGTGGAGGCGGTGCTGGCGCATGAACTGGGCCACTTCAAGCTGAAACATATCGTCAAGCGCATCGCCGTGATGTTTGCGCTCTCGCTTGGCTTCCTCGCCCTGCTCGGCTACCTGAAAAACCAGCTGTGGTTCTACACCGGCCTGGGCGTGAACCCGATCATCGTGCCCGGCCAGTCCAATGACGCGCTGGCCTTGATCCTGTTCATGCTGGTGCTGCCGGTCTTCACTTTCCTGTTCGGCCCACTGACTTCGCTCAGCTCGCGCAAGCACGAGTTCGAGGCCGATGCCTTTGCGGCCAGGCATACCGATGCGCGCGACCTGGTGTCGGCACTGGTCAAGATGTATGAGGATAACGCGTCCACCCTGACGCCTGATCCGCTGCATTCGGCCTTCTACGATTCGCACCCGCCCGCCAGCGTGCGTATTCGCCACCTCAATCTGGCGGCAGCAAAATGACAGCGAATATCCATACCGCCGCCGACCTGCGCGCACTGCGCTGCAGCCACCAGACCCAGGCCCTGGACGCAGCCGAGGCGCTGCGCCTGGTCCAATTGCTGGATGGCTGGAGCATGGCCAGCGGCAAACTGGTGAACACCTTCGGCTTCAACAACTATTACGAGACGATGGCCTTCGTGAACGCACTGGCCTTCATCTCCCACCGCGAAGACCATCACCCGGAGCTGGTGGTGGGCTACAAGACCTGCCAGGTGCGCTACGACACGCACTCGGTGAACGGCCTGTCGATCAATGATTTCATCTGCGCCGCCAAGGCCGATGCGTTAGGCCAGGCATGAGCAAGGGAGCAAAACGCACCGGTACCATCATCGCAGCCCACGGCCGCCACTACCTGGCAGAGTCGGAGGGCCAGCGCCTGCAATGCGTCACGCGCGGCAAGAAGACCAATGTCGCCGTGGGCGATATCGTCGACCTGACCCTGACCTCGCCCGACCAGGCGGTGATCGACAAGATCCAGGAACGCAAGACGTTGCTGTACCGTTCCGACCAGTACAAGTCCAAGCTGCTGGCGGCCAACGTGGACCAGCTGTTCATCGTGGTCGCCACCGAACCAAGCTTCTCGGACGATCTGGTATCGCGCGCCCTGGTGGCGGCGGAAGCGGCCGGCATCCACGTGCGCCTGCTGCTGAACAAGGTGGACGTGACCGAAATGCTGGAGCATGCCCGCAAGCGCCTGCAAGTGTATTCGGCCATGGGCTACGAGGTGCTGGAAGTGTCGGCCACCGGCCAGCCGGAGCAGACCGGCGCCACGCTGGCGCCGCTGCTGCAGGGCCACTCGTCGATCCTGATCGGCCAGTCCGGCATGGGCAAGTCCTCGCTGATCAACCTCCTGGTGCCGGACGCCGACATCGCCACCCGCGAAATCAGCGAGGCGCTCGATACCGGCAAGCACACCACCACCTTCACCCGCCTGTACCACGTGGGTCCCGGTTCGAGCGTGATCGACTCGCCGGGCTTCCAGGAGTTTGGCCTGTACCACCTGAGCGAGGGCATGCTGGAGCGGGCCTTCCGCGATTTCCAGCCCTACCTTGGCGGCTGCCGGTTCTACAACTGCCGCCATTTGAGCGAGCCGCAATGCGCCGTGCTGGAGGCGGTCAACGAGGGCAAGATCGCGAAAATGCGGCACACGCTTTACGGCCAGTTGCTGCACGAGTCCTCGCAAACGCTTTACTGACAGGACGCCCATGCAGCAGCTGTTTGCCGATGACAATGCCGTAGCGCAGTGGGAGCTTGAGCTCCTGCCACTGCGCGGCATTGAGCGGCTGCCGCTGCTGCTGCCCCTGGCGTGGCACCTGCGCCAGCGCGACGGCAAGCGCGCGCTGGAGCTGGCGCGCGAAGCGGGCACCCTGCTCTCCTGCGCCCACCTGCCGCACGGGCAGCATGCCCTGATCGAAGCGCGGCTGCAGCTGGTCGACGGCGAAATCCGGTGGCTGCAGGGCGAACTCGATGCGGCAGCCTCCCTGGCTTCGCGCGCGCTGGAATGTTTCGAGGCACAGGACGACAACGTCGGCCGGGCCGACGCCCATTGGCTGAAAGCCTGGATCTGCGTCGACCGCGGCAACCACGGCCAGCGCGATGCCGAACTGGAAGCCTGCTCCATAGCAGCCCACGCGGCGGGCGACCAGCAGCGCGCCACCATTGCCGATGCGGTGCGGGCGCGCTGGGCCGCGTTGCGCGACCTGCACGCCGCCACCCAGCGCTGGGGCGACCGTTTCAACCTGGCCGAAGACGCGCCGCCCAGCGTCGACTGCTGGATCAACGATTTCTTCGCCATCGCCGCGAGCCAGGCCGGCGACATCGGCAATTCGGCAGGCTTTTACATCCGCAGCTACGAGGCCGCGCTGGAAACGGGCCAGATCCGCGCCGCCGCCACCGCCGCCACCAATATCGCGGAAAAATTCTCGCAGCTGAACGACCACCATTCGGGCCTGGAATGGATGCAGCGTGCGATGGACCTGGCCAAACCCACCGGCTGGCCGCGTAGCGTCGGCTCTTGCCTGGTGCACACGGCCGACATCGTGCGCCGCCTGGGCCGCCTGGACGCCGCCGAGGAGCTGCTGCGCGAGGCGCTGGTGATCCTGGCGCCGCAAGCCAATGGCCGCACCTACGCCATCGCCCTGCAGCACCTGGGCGAGCTATGCCTGGACAAGAAGGATTACGGCGAAGCGCTGGACGCTTTCCAGCGCCTGTCCGAACGCGCCGAAGCGCTGCAGCAGGGCGATTTCAAGATCGTGGCGCTGCGCGGCCAGGCGCACGCGCTGTGCTTCCTGAACCGTTCGCTCGATGCGCTGGACATGGCGCAACAGGCCGTGGAGCGCGCGGCGCGCCACCACAACGCCTTCCACCATATCGCCGCGCTGCGCGTGCTGGCCCTGATCCACGGTCAGCTGCAGCTGTCGGCACCGCCCGGCATGTCGGAACCTAACGCCCGCCTGCATTACCTGCACAAGGCGCTGGAGGCGGCACAGACCATCAAGGGCTACACCGTGCCGGGCGACCTGTACGACGCGCTGGGCGCCGAATATGCGCGCCTGGGCGACTTTGCCCGCGCCTACCGGATGGCCACCGCCGCCAGCGCCGCGCGCGAGAAGACCCACACGCTCGAAGCGACCAGCCGCGCCATCGCCATGCAGGTCCACCACCAGACAGAGCAAGCCCGCGCCGAAGGCCTGCATCACCGCGAACTGGCCATGTCGGAGGCGCGCCGCGCCGAAGTGCTGCAGCAGACCAGCAAGCTGCTGGAACGGCTGTCGGCCATCGGCCAGGAGATCACCACCCACCTCGACGCCGGCGCCGTCTTCCAGGCGCTGGACCGCCACACGCATGCCCTGCTCTCGGCCAATACCTTCGCCGTCTACCTGGTCGATGCGTCCGCACGCCAGTTGGAACGCGCCTTCGGCGTGGAAGCCGGACAAACCCTGCCCAGCAACACCATTCCGCTCAACCATCCGACCGCCTACACGGCGCAATGCCTGCGCGAACGGCGCGAGGTTTATCTCGAGCAGGTGCCGACGGAGCGCAACAGCACCGTCACGCCGGGCACCGCGGCCAGCCAGTGCGCCCTGTACGTGCCGCTGCTGGTGGGCGAACGCGCCCTGGGCGTGATGACGGTGCAAGCCATGCATCCGAATGCCTACGGCGAGCGCGAACGCCTGATTTTCCGCACCCTGTGCGCCTACGGCGCGATCGCCCTGGACAACGCCCATGCCTACGGTCAGTTGCAGGAGGCCCAGTCGCAGCTGGTTTCGCAGGAAAAGCTGGCCGCCCTGGGCTCCCTGATGGCGGGCGTGGCGCATGAACTGAATACGCCGATCGGCAACAGCCTGCTGATCGCCAGCACGCTGGAGCAAAAGACCAATGAACTGGCCGATGCGGTCAACGGGCCGGGCTTGCGCAAGTCCGAGCTGCTGAACTTCATCGACGACGCCCGCAAGGCGTCCACCCTGGTGATGCGCGGCCTGCACAGCGCGGCCGACCTGGTTTCCAGTTTCAAGCAGGTGGCCGTGGACCGCACCACCGAGCAGCGCCGCGTGTTCAACCTGCACCAGGTGACGCACGAAATCGTGGCCACCGTCATGAACCGCATCCGCAAGGATTACCACCATATCGAGTTCGAGGTGCCGGAGGCCATCACCCTGGACAGCTACCCCGGCCCGTTCGGCCAGGTCATCACCAACTTGATCAACAATGCGCTGCTGCACGCCTTCAATGGCCGCGAGGACGGCCAGATGCGCCTGCTGGCCAGCACGCCGGTCGAAGGCCGCGTGCTAATATCCTTCAGTGACGACGGCGACGGCATCGCGCCGGAAAACCTGGGCCGCATCTTCGACCCGTTTTTCACCACCAAACTGGGGCAAGGCGGCTCCGGGCTGGGGTTGTCAATCAGTTACAACATCGTCACTTCGCTGCTGGGCGGCCAGATCGCCGTGGAGAGCAGCAGCGCCGGCACCACTTTTACCCTGGACCTGCCGTTGCAGGCTCCGCGCCATGATCCCGAACGCCCGGCCACGATTTACTGAAATGCCCGTATAATCTTTAGTCCACCGCAGCAAATCCAAGCAAAGATGTCTATACCACCTAAAAGCATCAAGCACTACCTCCAGTTCAAAGACCTGACCCTGGAGGAGTATGAATATGTGATCGCGCGCGCCGCGGAAATCAAGCGCAAATTCAAAGCCTACGAGATTTACCATCCGCTGATCGACCGCACCCTGGTCATGGTGTTCGACAAGAACTCGACCCGTACCCGCCTCTCCTTCGAGGCCGGCATGCACCAATTGGGCGGCGCGGCGATCTACCTGAATACCCGCGATTCCCAATTGGGCCGCGGCGAGCCGGTGGAAGACGCCGGCCAGGTCATGTCCCGCATGTGCGACATCATCATGGTCCGTACCTTCGGCCAGGACATCATCGAGCGTTTTGCCGCACATTCGCGCGTGCCGGTGATTAACGGCCTGACCAACGAACACCACCCATGCCAGGTATTCGCCGACATCTTCACCTATATCGAGCATCGCGGCTCGATCAAGGGCAAGGTGGTGGCCTGGGTGGGCGACGCCAATAATATGCTGTACTCCTGGCTGCAGGCGGCCGAAGTGTTCGGCTTCCACGTCAATGTCTCGACGCCGCATGGCTACGACATGGACATGTCGCTGGTCTCGACCGACCGCTACACCTTCTTCGCCAATCCGTCCGATGCCTGCGAAGGCGCGGACCTGGTCAACACCGACGTGTGGACTTCGATGGGCTACGAAGAGGAAAACGCCGCGCGCCTGAAGGCCTTCGACGGCTGGATCGTCGACTCCGCCAAGATGGCCCGCGCCAAGCCGGACGCCCTGTTCATGCACTGCCTGCCAGCCCACCGCGGCGAGGAAGTCTCCGCCGACGTCATCGACGGCCCGCAATCGGTCGTATGGGACGAAGCAGAGAACCGCCTACACGTGCAGAAGGCCCTGATCGAGTATCTGCTCCTGGGCCGTATCGACACCAAATAATCCAACCTGAAACGAGAATCGAAATGAGCGACGTCAAGAAAGTAGTCCTCGCCTACTCCGGCGGCCTGGACACCTCCGTGATCCTGAAATGGCTGCAGGACAACTACAAGTGCGAGATCGTGACCTTCACCGCCGACCTTGGCCAAGGGGAAGAGCTGGAACCCGCACGCGCCAAGGCGCTGAAGTTCGGCATCAAGCCTGAGAACATCTTCATCGACGACGTGCGCGAAGAGTTCGTGCGCGACTTCGTCTTCCCTATGTTCCGCGCCAACACCGTGTACGAAGGCGAATACCTGCTGGGCACCTCGATCGCACGTCCCCTGATCGCCAAGCGCCTGATCGAAATCGCCAACCAGACCGGCGCCGACGCCATTTCTCACGGCGCCACCGGCAAGGGCAACGACCAGGTTCGCTTCGAACTGGGCGCCTATGCCCTGAAGCCGGGCGTGCGCGTGATCGCTCCTTGGCGCGAGTGGGACCTGCTGTCGCGCGAAAAGCTGCTGAAATACGCGGAAGACGCCGGCATCGAAATCGACATGAAGCACAAGAACGGCGGCGCGCCCTACTCGATGGACGCCAACCTGCTGCACATTTCCTTCGAAGGCCGCCACCTGGAAAACCCGAGCGCCGAAGCCGAAGAATCGATGTGGCGCTGGACCGTCAGCCCGGAAGCGGCGCCTGACCAGCCGGAATACCTGGACATCGAATTCGAAAAAGGCGACATCGTTGCCCTGAACGGCAAGCGCATGTCCCCTGCCACCGTCCTGGCCGAACTGAACCGCCTGGGCGGCAAGCACGGCATTGGCCGCCTGGACCTGGTGGAAAACCGCTACGTCGGCATGAAGTCGCGCGGCTGCTACGAAACCCCTGGCGGCACCATCATGCTGAAGGCGCACCGCGCCATCGAGTCGATCACCCTGGACCGCGAAG
>JBCNPK010000079.1:0-16441 GCA_039593355.1 Pseudoduganella sp. | reverse complement strand
CCTGTTCAAGCAAATCTGCACGCGAAGCAGGAGCGTTCTTCGCGACCAGGAAAAATTTGGTTGAGATCCCGCAGGGCACTTTGGCTGCCGACGAATCTGTTCGGTCGGACAAAATTGGTCGCGACGTTGTCGCTACAGCCTGGTTCAAATATGCTGATCACGGCTTGGCCTTGCGAGAAATGAAGTTGGTAATGGATCAATATGAACGGACGTTGACTCTCTTGATCCTACCCAAGCTTTCATCGTATTGGTCGCCATATCTCCACAAGAACTGATGTTTGAGTTGCTGGTTTTCTCAAAAGAGGAAGCAAACCGCGACACCATCTGGCTAACATAGTCGAGCTAAACGTGGTCACCCTCAGCGCAGACCGCAGCCCAGTGACAATTGATGAGTTTCCAGCGTTTTTTTGAGAGCTAATATCAGTTCCGGCCTCGACATCTAGTGCAGCCGACAAGACTTCCCTGCAACAACAGCTATGTCGAGGTCCAACGAAACTGATTTTCGGGCTTATCACGTCCATTCATATACGAGGGGAAATCATGCGAGCTGATAGCGACGTTAAAGAACTTATTCAAAAAGTGAACGGCGGAGAATTGAACAAATACTTGGCTGACTTGGACGGGACTCATTTTGGCCTTTATCTCCCCACATACGATGATGGAGATAGCGTAAAGATGATGCTGCAGGGCTATTCACAAACCGAGCGCAATTTGAAAGTGTTCGTTAGCAAAGACTCGGATAACGCTATCGAAGGCGCAAAGATGGTTGCGTGGATGGGAGGGCAAAACGCAAAAGATTCCAAATGCGCGCACGGTGGGACTGCAAAATGTAGGCACTGCACCGCGCACGGAAGCCATTGCCGCCACTGCACGCACAAAAGCGGCAGGACGGTTGGAGACCTGATTGCTCCAGAACTCAATTATGACGATGCGATCCTGAAATTAGACGATAAGCGTCACCTCTTAGAGCCCCTGGCAAGTGACCAATTTGGGCTGACTTTACTTCACGGGCATAATGACCAGTACATGTTCACGCACCTTCCTGAAGGACAAGTTTCGGTGATATCGAATGGCACGACTTCCTTCCGAAAAGAGGAAGATGTCTTGAATGACCCGACCTTTGTTCCAAATGTATGGCGCGCCAGTCAAGGCCGCTTCCGCGTCGCTGGTGGCCACTCCCTCATAACTGAAACCGAGTGACTCCACGAAAACAATAAGCTGCATACAGCTAGAAGTTCGGCATGACTTCTAGCTGTAAAAGTTGGTCTCGGATCTATCGCTTGACAGAGCCGTGCGGTCCACCGATTTTAAAAAGTGCTCTGGTAGCTTATGATGTGCGTTTGCCTGCCGAACAGCCCCGCTATGGAGCCGCGGAGGAGAAAACTTCTGCACGTCCGCCAGAACCAGGAATCTTCTATTGCGCAAGGCCAGGTCGCCTGCTTTGCAAATAACGGCGCTAAAATCTTACACGAAGCGGATTTGCTCGAGCGTCAGCAATGGTGCGGGCACGCTACTGTCCACGCTTTCGAAATTCGCTGCGAGCGGCGTGGGTCAGATTCCGTTGCAAATTCGTGGGGAAGATGGGTCAATTTTCAGTGCAAATTTACATTCACTGGGCCTGTTCAAGCAAATCTGCACGCGAAGCAGGAGCGTTCTTCGCGACCAGGAAAAATTTGGTTGAGATCCCGCAGGGCACTTTGGCTGCCGACGAATCTGTTCGGTCGGACAAAATTGGTCGCGACGTCATTGTCGCTACAGCCTGGTTCAAATATGCTGATCACGGCTTGGCCTTGCGAGAAATGAAGTTGGTAATGGATCAATATGACCGGACGTTGACTCTCTTGATCCGACCCAAGCTCTCATCGTATTGGTCGCCATATCTCCACGAGAACTGATGTTTGAGTTGCTGGTTTTCTCAAAAGGGGAAGCAATCCGCGACACCACCTGCGAATTCTTAAAAGTCGAGCTAAACGTGGTCACCCTCAGCTCCCACAACGTTGCCTCTAGCCCCCTTCGCACATGCGTGGTTACAAATTCAACTCAAGACAAATCGCGGATAATTGGCGTTAACCAAAGCCGAACCGCAAGAAAATTTCAGCCTAACTTTGACGAAATCCACCATGAACGAGTTAGACGAACATATCGTAGATTGTTGATTTGGCGAAAATTTCTAGTTCGCCTAACTTTATTGATGTGCAAATCGGACATTTGTGACGCGGCGCGCCGCGCCGCGTCACAAATGTCCGATTGCCGGAGCTGACCCCGAATTTTCATTTATGGAAGACTTGCTTGCCGCCCACCCACGTCTCCAGAACATTGATTTTTCCGATTTCCTCGGCCGGCACTTTGAACAGGTCGCGGTCGGTGATGATGAAGTCGGCCCATTTGCCCTTCTCCAGCGAGCCGATCGATTGCTCCTGGTGTGCGGCCCACGCGGCGTCCAGGGTGAAGCAGCGGAATGCTTCTGTCAGCGTCATGGCCTGCTCCTTGTACCAGCCGCCGGCCGGCACGTCCTGCATGTCCTGGCGCGTGACCGCGGCGTGGATGCCCTGCAGCGGGTTGGGCGATTCGATCGGAAAGTCGGAGCCGCAGGCGATGCGGCTGCCCTGCGTCAGGAACGTGCGCCAGGCATAGGCGCCCTTGATGCGCTGCGGCCCGACGCGCTGCTCGGCCATGTTCTGGTCGGAGGTGGCGTGCGTCGGCTGCATCGATGGCACGATGGAGAGCTGCTTGAAGCGCGGGATATCGGTCAGTTGCACCACCTGCGCATGCTCGATGCGGTGGCGCTTGGCAGCGAGGGGATAGGTCTTGCCCAGTCGCGCGAAGCTGTCGAGGATCTGCCGGTTGCCGGCATCGCCGATGGCGTGCACATTGACCTGGTAGCCGGCCTTCATGGCCTTTTCCATCTTGTCGTGGATGGCGGCGTCGCTATTGAACAGCAGGCCGCGCGTGTGCGGGGCGTCGCTGTAGGGTTGCAGCAGGGCGGCGCCGCGGCTGCCCAGCGCGCCGTCGGAATACAGCTTGACGGCAGCCAGCGCGTAACGGCCATCGGCGTAGGAAGCCAGCGGGCCGTTTTTCGACAGCTGCTCGAAGTCGGGGCCGACGTCGCCGATCATGGCATACACGCGGGTGGTCAGCTTGCCGTGGTCGGCGTAGTCGCGGAACAGGCGGTCGGAACCGGCGTCGATGCCGGCGTCGTGCACGCTGGTCAACCCGACGCTGGAGAGGATGCCCAGCGCGCCGTCGAGCATGGCACGCGCTTCGCTTTCCGTTGGCTTCGGCAGCACCTTGTAGACGAACTCCATCGCATTGTCGACCAGGATGCCGGTCGCTTCGCCATTGGCGTCGCGCTCGATCTTTCCGCCGGCGGGGTCCTTGGTCTCCCGCGTAATGCCGGCCGCCTGCAGCGCCTTGGTATTGACCCACATGGCGTGGCCGTCGATACGCTCCATGGCGGCCGGGCGGTCGCTTACGACGGCATCGAGTTCGGCGGCGGTGGGAAAGCGGCCCAGCTTCCAGATTTCCTGGTTCCAGCCTTTGCCGATCACCCATTTGCGCTGCGGATTCGCTTGCGCGAACTTGGCGATCGACGCTTGCGCTGCCGCCAGCGACGTTGGGCTGTACAAATCGGCGCTGGTGGCCACTTCGCCCAGGCCAAACACGTGTCCGTGCGCGTCGATCAGGCCTGGCAGCACGGTCTTTCCCTGCACGTCGATACGTTTGAAACCCTTGGCCTTGGCGCCGACTTCTTTCGCGCTGCCGACAGCCACCAGCTTGCCCTGGTCGTCGAAGGCCAGGGCCTTGAACCGCACCAGCTGGCCTTTGGCGTTGAGCGTGTAACCGTTGGCGTTATCGATCATGGTGCCGGCGTTTGCGGCAGAAACAAGGGCCAACGCGGCGGCGGCCAGCAGGGTGCGGCGGAAGTGCATGGATTCGGACCTTTCGAATTTGAAAGCAAGATCCAGAGTGTAGCGCGCTTCCCGCGCTGGTCCAATGATGCTTTGTCCCCTGAAGAACATCTATGCTCACGCTTTACGATTACCTTCCTTCGCAGAACGCCTATAAAGTCCGCCTTCTGCTGTCGCATCTCGGCCTGCCCTACCGCACCGAGCTGGTCAGCATCTTCGAGGGCGGGGGGCAGCAGGCGGAATACCTTGCAATCAATCCGAGCGGCGCGGTGCCGGCGCTGCGGCTCGATGACGGCCGGGTGCTGGCGGAGTCGAACGCCATCCTCACCTACCTGGCCAGCGGCACGCAGTACCTGCCGGCCGACGACTTTGCGGCGGCCAAGGTGCAGCAGTGGATGTCGTTCGAGCAGGACTACGTCTTGAACATCGCGTCGCTGCGGCACTGGACCATGACCGGCAAGCTGGCGCGCAGGCCGCAGGCGCTCGTGGCGATGCGGCGCGCAGGCGGCTTGCGCGCGCTGCAGATCCTGGAGCGCGAATTGGCACAGCGGCCATTCATCGCGGGCCAGCACTATACGATTGCCGATATTTCGCTCTTCGCCTACACCCACCGCGCCGACGAGGCTGGGCTGCCGCTAAGCGAATTCCCGCATGTCGTGGCATGGATCGACCGCGTGCGAGCGCAACCCGGTTTCCTCGCTCAGCACTATCCCTACTCTATCGACCCCTGTTCCAGCGGCGAGCTTCCCTGAACGGGAGCCTTGACATGATCGATTACAGATGTAATCATGAATCATCGATTACAAATGTAAATGATCATGAACATCCAAATCAGCGAAGCCGAAGCGCACGTGATGGAAGTGCTGTGGCGGCAGCACCCCTTGGGGGCTGACGAGATCTGCGCGGCGCTCGCAGCGCAGCAGTGGCAGGACGCCACCGTCAAGACCCTGCTCAACCGCCTGCTCAACAAAGGCGCCATCAGCGCGGAAAAGGACGGGCGGCGCTACCTGTATGCGCCGCTCCTGAAGCGCGAGCAATGGCTGGCATCCGAAAGCAAGGGCTTCCTCGACCGTATGTTTGAAGGCCGCGTAGCGCCCCTGGTGGCACACTTCAGCCGCCACCGGAAATTGAGCAAGGCCGACCTGGCCGACCTGAAACGCTTGATCGAGGAGCTCGACGATGGCAAATGAGCCTCTGCTGCGTGTGCTGCTGGCCAGCGTTTTCTCCTGCGCCCTTGTGCTGCTGCTCAGGCGCCCACTGCGCTACTGGGGCGGCGCCATTGCTGCCTACGCGGCCTGGGCCTGCGTTCCCGCCTGCATGCTGGCGGCGCTGCTGCCGCACAGCGCCAGTCCGATGCAGCTGGTGCTCCCCGTGCCCTTGGCGCACACCGTCCTGCCGTCGGCTGCGGGCGGCGCCGGCGCCAGCGCGCTGCCGTGGCAAACCTGGCTGGGCGCACTCTGGCTGGCCGGCGCACTTGCCATGGCAACCATGCTGGCGCGGCAGCAGTTGCGCTACCAGCGAGCGGCCGCAACCACCGGCAGTGGACGCGTGCTGCGCAGCGGCGCAGCCGGCAGCGGCCCGGTGCTGCTGGGCGTATGGGCTCCGCGCCTGGTGCTGCCGTCCGACTTCCGCCAAGGCTACGGCAAACTGGAACGGCGCCTGGTCCTGGCCCACGAGCGCATTCACGCCAGACGCGGCGACCTGTGGGCCAATGCCGCCTGCGCCGCCCTGCAATGCCTGGCCTGGTGCAATCCGCTGATCCATATTGCGGCCGCCCGCTTCCGGCTTGACCAGGAACTGGCTTGCGATGACACCGTCCTGCGCCGCCACGGCCAGGCCGCCACCTATGCCCGCGCCCTGCTCAAGACGCAGCTTGCGGCACAAGGCATCCCCCTGGCCTGCCAATGGCAAGCCGCCCATCCACTGAAGGAGAGAATCGTGCATCTGAAGTCGAACGTTTCCCCGGCCCGCCGCCGCGCCGGCCAACTCGCGGCCGGTTTGCTGCTGGCCGCCAGCAGCCTGGCCGCCTGGGCCGCGCAAGCCGGCGCCGCCGAGGCGCAGCAGTACTTCGTCAAAATGGCGCTGGCCGACGCCAGCCCGACCGTGCTGGTGAATGCCGGCGAAGCGGCCGAAATCGCCCTGGGCCAGGGCGCCGACCAGTGGCGCGCCCGTCTGGTGGTCACGCCGCAAGGCAGCGAAGTTCAATTGCGCGCCCAGTTCAGCCACGGCGGCAAGGAAGTCGGCGACTACACTCTGAGCGGCCCGCTCGGCGCCGAGATGCAGGTGGTGGCCAACGACGGCAAGGAATTGCGCGTCAAACTGAGCGTGAAGGAAAAGACGGGCGGCTAAGCCGCAGCCAGCGGCCGCCGCGTACAGGTGCCGGGCCCTGCGGGCCTGACACCGCCCTACCGGTTTTCGCGCCGGCCCGCTTCCTGGGCCAGCCGCTCCAGCCATAAGCCGTGCCCCTCGTGCATGGTTTGCGGCTGCTCACGGCGCAGCGCCACCGCAGCCGGCCCACGCACCACCTCCTCCGTCACCACCAGGCAGCCCTGCCCTTGCGGCAGCAGGAGCCAGGTATGGTACGCGTCCAGATCCTTCGCGTGACCGAACCATCCCAAACGCTGCTGCGGCACGAATTCATGCACCTGACTTGCCACCTCCAAGCCGAAGGTGCGCCACTGGAAGCCGCGCCCAGCCGCCAGTCCGGCCCCGCGTTCCAGCCTGACGTTGGACGAATTGGGATACCAGTCCGGCCATCGCTGCGCATCCACCAGCGTTTGCCACACCGTGGCGCAAGGCGCCCCGACGGAAAGTTCGCTATGGTCGAACAAGTCGGCCTGCTGCGGCGTAAATCCTTGCGGCCAATGGATGTTCTGTTCAGGGCTGGCGGCCGCTGCCAGCGAACAGGCCAGCACGGCGCCGGCCAGAGTCAAGAATTTCTTCATTGCGGCTTCTCCTATATGCAGGCGGCGTTCTGCCGCCCTCCCGCACATTTTCGGACGCCGCCTAGCATTCCGCGATAGCATGTATGTCATCACATTCATGACTTATGCGCACTAATGGAAATTCTCGACGAAGCGACGTTCAGCGGCCTGCGCGTCCTGATGGCGGTGGTCGATGCCGGAAGCTTTGCGCGTGCCGCCGCCGCGCTGGACATTTCACCTTCCGCCGTCAGCCGCGCCATCAGCCGGCTGGAGAGCCGCCTGGGCGTGCGCCTGTTCGACCGCACCACGCGCAGCCTGGCGCTCAGCGAGGAGGGCTTGCGCTTCCAGCGCCAGGTCGCGCCCTTGCTGGAAGGCCTGCAGCAGGCCACGGCGGATGCGGCCGCCGGCGCCAGCGCGGTGCGCGGCCGTTTGCGGGTCGACGCCGATCCTTTGTTCGCGGCGCTGGTGCTGGGACAGGGAGTGGCGCGCTTCCTGGCTGCGCATCCGCAATTGCAGGTGGAGCTGCTGCGGCGCGAGCACCCGGGCGACCTGGCGGCCGATGGCTGCGACCTGTCCTTGCGCTTCGGCCAGCCGCGCCCTTCCTCCCTGGTGGCGCGCAAGCTGATGGAAACGCGCATCGTCACGGTGGCCGCGCCAGCCTACCTGCGCCGCCACGGCAGGCCCGCGACGCCGCAGGACCTGGCGCAGCACCAGTGCATCCAGTTCCGCAATCCGCACGATGGCCTGCCGTTTGCCTGGGAATTCCAGCGCGGCCGCAAACAGCTGACGGTCGCCACCAGCGGGCAGCTGACGGTGAACGACGCGGCGGCACTGCACAGCACCTGCCTCGGCGGCGCCGGCGTCGCACAAATCATCGAACTGGGCGCGGAACGCTGGCTGGCCGAGGGCAAGCTGGTCGAGCTGTTCCCCGATTGGGCCGATGAACGCTTCCCCTTGTATGCGCTCTACCCGTCACGCCGCCTGCTGCCGCCGAAGACCCAGGCTTTCCTGCAATTCGTCAGCGGCGAGATCAATCGGCATCGTGGAAGATGATGCCGAGGGTATGGCGATGGCCGCCGCGCAGGCGGCTGACGCCATGGCGCATGTTCACGCGGTAGGTGCCGCGCGCGCCAGGCACCGGGCGGTGGAACACGGGGAAGATCACGCAATCGCCCTGCTGCAACGGCACCACCTCCACGCGCGACTGCATGCGCGGCCGCTGCTCGGTCAGCACGAACTCACCGCCCTCGAAATCCTGTCCCGGTTGCGACAGCAGGAAAGCCGCCTGCAGCGGAAACACGTGCTCGCCGTACAAATCCTGGTGCAAGCAGTTGAAGTCCCCGGCCCCGTATTGCAGCAGCAGCGGCGTGGGCCGGGTCTGGCCGGCGGCGTGGCAGCGCGCGATGAAGTCCGCGTGCGACGCAGGAAAGCGCGGCTCCAGTCCCATCGCCGCGTACCAGCGGTTCGCAATGGCAGCCAGTGGCGGATACAGGGCACTGCGCAATTCCGCCACCAGGCCAGGCAAGGGATAGCGGAAATACTGGTATTCCCCCTTGCCGAAACCGTAGCGCTGCATGACAACCCTGCTGCGGAACAACTCCAGCCGGGCATAGCTGGCCGCCAGTTGCGCGCATTCCTCAGGCGACAGCACACTGCGCACGAGCGCACAGCCATATTCGTCCAGATCGGCAGCAATGCGCCGCCAATCGAAGCCGGCCAGGCGCGGCGAACCTTCCGCCGCAGCCAGCGGCGGCGCAAACAGATCACCCGTCATGCCACCGCCTCGTCCGCAACCGCCGCCGCCTCGCGCTCGAGCAAGGCCGCCTTGCGCTCCACGCCCCAGCGATAACCGGAAATTGAACCATCATTGCGCACCACCCGGTGGCAGGGAATCGCCACCGCAATGGCATTGGCCGCGCAAGCGCCGGCCACCGCACGCGCGCCGTTGGGCGCCCCGACCCGCGCCGCCAGCTCGGCATAGCTGACCGTCGCGCCGGCCGGGATGTCGCGCAAGGCTTGCCAGACGCGCTGCTGGAACGCCGTGCCGCGCACGTCGAGCGGCAGGTCGAGCCCGATCTGCGGCGCCTCGACGAAGGCGATCACGCGCGCCACCACCCGTTCATAATCGTCCTCCGCCCCGCGCAGTTCCGCCTGCGGGAAGCGGTCCTGCAAATCATGCGCCAGCGCCTGCGGGTCGTCGCCCAGCAGGATGCAGCAAATGCCGCGCTGCGTGCTGGCCACCAGGATCGCCCCCAGCGAGCACTGGGCGATGGCGAAGCGGATCACCGCCCCGCGCCCGCCCGCGCGCCAGGCCGACGGCGTCATGCCCAGCGCGCCCGGGGTGGCGGCATAAAAGCGTCCGCTGGAATTGAAGCCGGCCGCGTAGATTGCGTCCGTCACGGACGCCTCCTCGGCCAGCCCCTGCTGCATGCGCCGTGCGCGCGCCGCCGCCGCATAGGCTTTCGGCGTCAGCCCGGTCTGGGCCTTGAACACCCGGTGGAAATGGAAGCGGCTCATGCCGCCGGCCGCCGCCAGCGCGTCGAGGTCGGGGGCCGTTTCGGCGGCGTCGATCAGGCGGCACACCTGGGCCACCATCGCCGCGTGGCGCTCGGCCAGCGGCGGCTGGTCCGGCTTGCAGCGCTTGCAGGGGCGGAAGCCGGCCGCCTCGGCCTCGGCGATGCTGGCGTGGAAGGCCACGTTTTCGCGCAAGGCCGGCCGCGCGCCGCAGGAAGGGCGGCAAAACACGCCGGTACTGCGCACGGAATAATAGAACTGGCCGTCGGCCGCACTGTCGCGGGCCCGCACGGCGGCCCAGCGCTCGTTGTCGGTCAGGTAACGGTTGATCGGGTTCATCATTGGCTCCAGTCGGTAGTATGCCACCATGCTAGGCAGCCCGCCGGCCGCCGGCACTCCGCCGCTTGCTATTGAATTCCCGGATGCTACAATCGCCGCACCCCTGCAGCCCGGAGCCCGGTTTGGAAGAACAACTACAAAACGACACCCCCATCTTTCAACGCATCAAGGACTTCCTGCTGGCGCAAATCGGCGCCGGCGCCTGGAAAGAAGGCGACGTGATCCCTTCCGAGCAGGCACTGGTCAAGCAGTTCGGCGTCTCGCGCATGACGGTCAACCGCGCCGTGCGCGAACTGACGGCGGAAGGCGTGCTGACGCGGCGCCAGGGCGCCGGCACCTATGTCGCGCCGCAGAAGTACCAGGCCACCCTGCTGGAAATCAAGAGCATCGCCGACGAGGTGCGGGCGCGCGGCCACGCCCACCGCAGCGCCCTGCAGCTGCTCGAGCGCGCCAAGGCCAGCGAGCTGCTGGCCAAATCCTTCGACTTGCCGGCTGGCCACGAGCTTTACCATTCGATCATCGTGCACTTCGAAAACGGGGTGCCGATCCAGGTGGAGGACCGCTGGGTCAACCCGCTCTGCGCGCCCGACTACATGGTGCAGGATTTCAGCCAGCTCACGCCGAACGAATACCTGATGCGCGCCGCCCCCTTGCAGGCTGCCAGTTACAGCATAGAAGCCCTGGTGCCGCCGCGCGAGGTGGCCGAGATGCTGGCGATGGATGCGCGCCAGCCCTGCCTGGTGCTCAAGCGCCAGACCCAGTCGGCCGGCCGGGTCGCTTCGCTGGCCACCATGTGGCATCCCGGCCATCGCTACCAATTTGGCGGCAGCGTCCCCGCCTGAGCAATGCTATAGTTGATCGCACCGCCAGCGGCTGCTGGCCAGAAAGGGATGCCTTGACGCCACCGAGCCTGAACGCCGCCCCGCCTGAGATGGCCCGCACAGCCCGTGCTGCGCGCGGCCGGCCGCGCCTGCGCGCGCTGGCCCTGGCTGCCGCGCTGCTGACGGCCGCGCCGTGGGTGCATGCGGCCGATGCCCTCACCCTCCAGCTCAAGTGGCAGCACCAGTTCCAGTTCGCCGGCATCTACGCGGCCCAGGCGCAAGGTTATTACCGCGACGCGGGGCTCGACGTCACGCTGCGCGAAGCCACGCCGGGCGAAGATACGCTGCAGGCCGTGCTCGACGGCCGGGCCCAGTACGGCATCGGCGGCAATGCCCTGCTGCTGCGCCGCGCCCAGGGGGCGCCGGTGGTCGTGCTCGCTTCTCTGTTCCAGCATTCCTCCACCGCCCTGGCGCTGCGCCTCGATGCCGACGGTGCCCGCCCGCCCTGGCATGGCGCACGGGTGGCGCTGGCGCCGGACGAAGCCGAGCTGCGCCTGATGCTGCTGCGCCAGCACGTGCCGCTGGACCAGCTGACCTTCCTGCCGCGCAGCGCGAGCCTGGACGACCTGGTCGCCGGCCGCATCGACGCCATGTCGGTCTACAGCAGCGGCGCCCCGTTCGAGCTGCAGCGCTCCAGCCTGCGCTACGAATTGCTGAAGCCGCGCAGCGCCGGTATCGACTTTTACGGCGACGTGCTGTACACCACCGAGGCCGAGCTGCGCGAGCACCCGGCGCGGGCCAGCGCCTTGCGCGCGGCCACCTTGCGCGGCTGGCGCTATGCCATGGCCCACCCGCAGGAAATCGTCGACCTGCTGCGCGCGCGCTACCCCGAGCGCCGCTCGCGCGAAGCGCTGCTGTGGGAAGCGCAGCAGGTGCTGCCCCTGCTGGAGCAGAACCTGATCGAACTGGGCTACAGCAACCCGCTGCGCTGGCAAGCCATCGCCGACCAGTATGCCACCGCCGGCATGCTGCCCAAGGGCTACAGGATCGACGGCTTCCTCTACCACGACGCTGCCGCCACCCCGACCTGGCACCTGGCGCTGGGCGTGGCGCTGGCCCTGCTGGCCGGCGCCGCCCTGTGGCGCCTGCTGCGCGTGTCGCGCGCCCTGCGCGGCGCCGAACTGCGCGTGGGCGACGCCGAGCGCCTGGCCAGCTTCGCGCTGGAAGGCGCCGGCGAAGGGTCCTGGGACTGGCAGCCGCAGCGCCCCAGCCTCTACCTGTCGGCGCGCTATTGCGAGATCCTGGGCTATGGGCCGGACCAGCTGCGCCCGGCCAACCTGGAGCAGTGGCTGGCCCTGGTGCACCCGGACGACCGCAGCCGCATCGAGGCGGACATCGCCGCGCTGGACGATCCCGCCGTCGGCCGCAGCCCGTTCACCATGGAATTCCGCATGGCGTGCCGCGACGGCGCCTGGCGCTGGGTGCTGGCGCGCGGCATGGTGCTGGCGCGCGATGCCGACGGCCGCCCGCTGCGCATGTCCGGCACCCTGGGCGACATTTCCGACCGCAGCGCGGCCGAACTGGCGCGCATGGCCGCCATGCTGGACGCCCTGCCCGGCGCCCTGCTGCTGGCCGAGCGCGGCGGAAAGGTACGCCAGGCCAATGCGGCGGCCGAAGCGGTGTTCGCCGCCGAAGCGGGCAAGCTGGCCGGCGCCTCGATGGAGCTGCTGATTCCGGACGCCATGCGCGACTCGCCGGGCCGCCCGCGCGAACTGTTCGCCCGCCCGAAAATGCCGGGCCGGGTGCTGACCGCGCGCCGTAGCGACGGCCAGTATTTCCCGGCCATGGTGCAGCTGGCGCCGCTGCAGCTGGGCGGGCAGGCCCTGGTCCTGGTTTCGCTGCGCGACATGACGCAGCGCCAGCGCGCCGAAGAGGCGCTGCAGGCTTCGTCCGAACGCTACCGCCTGATCGTGCAAACCGCGGCCGAAGGCATCTGGATGTGCGACGCCAACGACCAGACCAGCTTCGTCAACCCCACCATGGCGCGCATGCTGGGCTACCAGGTCGAACACATGATGGGCCGTCCGATGGCCGACTTCATGGATCCCGAATGCGACGCCATGCGCCAGCGCCGGCTGCCGGGCGGCGCGGCCGACGCCGGGGAACCGGCCGAAGGACGCTTCTACCGCCAGGACGGCTCTTCGCTATGGGCCCTGCTCTCGACCAGCACGGTGAACGCCGACAATGGCAGCTATGCCGGCACCCTGACCATGGTGACCGACATCACCGACCGCCGCCTGGCCGAACTGGCGCTGCGCCACTCCAACCAGCGCCTGGCCTCGGTGTTCAACGCCGTCACCAATGGCTTGCTGGTGTTCGACGCCGCCGGCAATATCGTCGAATGCAATGCCGCCGCCAGCCGCATGCTGGGACGCGCCGCCGCGCGCGGCGCCGGCCAGTGGGACGGCGTGCACGAGGATGGCCGCCGCTACAGCGCACCCGAGCATCCGGTGGCGCAGGCGCTGGCGACCGGCCAGCCGGTGCGCGACGTGGTGATGGGCGTGGCAGGCGCCAACGGCGACACCTGCTGGCTGTCGGTCAATGTCGAGCCGATGCGCGAAGAGCATGGCCCGGGCAGCATGCTGGTGGCCAGCCTGACCGACATCACCTACCGCAAGCGCAGCGAAGACGCGCTGCGCCAGGGCGAGCAGCGGCTGCAGGAAATCATCCAGATGATGCCGATCGGCCTCTACATCAAGGACAAGGACAGCCGCATGCTGTTGATGAACCGCGCCTGCGAGCAGCAGTTCGGCTACCGCTTCGGCGAATTGAACAACGGCGACACCACCGCCTTCCACGCCCCGGAAGAGGTGGCCGCCATGCGCGCCAAAGACCTGGAAGCGTTCGCCCAGCGCAGCCTGATCGATTACGAAGAGAGCATCTGGAACCCGGCCCTGGGCCAGTCGCGCCAGCTGCGCACCTTCAAGAAGCCGGTCTTCGACGCGCACGGCGCGCCCGACTACCTGATCTGCATGGCGATCGACATTTCCGACAGCAAGGCCAACGAACGGGCCTTGCGCGAACTGAACGAGCACCTGGAAGAGCGGGTGGCGCAGCGCACCGCCCAGCTGGAGGAAGCGCGCCAGCAGGCCGAAGAGGCCAGTGCCGCCAAAGGCCAGTTCCTGGCCAAGATGAGCCACGAAATCCGCACGCCGATGAACGGCGTGATCGGCATGGCCTACCTGGCGCTGAAGACCGAGCTGGAGCCGCGCCAGCGCGACTACCTGGAGAAGATCCGCTTCGCCGGCGAGCACCTGCTGCGCATCATCGACGACATCCTCGACATTTCCAAGATCGAGGCGGGCAAGCTGGAAATCGAAGACGTCGACTTCTCGCTCGACCACGTGATCCAGACCCTGACCACGGTGGTGGCGCCGAAGGCCGCCAGCCGCGGCCTGCGCCTGTCGTTTGAAATCGACCCGGCGCTGCCGCCCGTGCTGCGCGGCGATCCGCTGCGCCTGGGCCAGGTCCTGATCAACTACGTCAACAACGCCATCAAGTTTTCCGAGCAGGGCAGCATCGAGGTCAGCGTCAAGCAGCTGCTGGCCGACGAAGAAGCCTGCCTGCTGCGCTTCGAGGTGCGCGACCACGGCATCGGCCTGTCGGAGGCCGAGCAAGGCAAGCTGTTCCAGGCCTTCCAGCAGGCCGACACCGCCATCACGCGCGAATACGGCGGCACCGGCCTGGGCCTGGCCATCTGCAAGCAGCTGGCCCAGCTCATGGGCGGCGAAGTGGGCGTGCAAAGCAAGCCCGGCGAGGGCTCCACCTTCTGGTTCACGGCGCGCCTGGGGGTGTCGCCGCGCGGCCTGCCGGACGTGATCAACGAAGTCAACGCCGCCGCCGCCGCCCTGCTCGACAGCGCACGCAGCACGGCCGCCATGTCGGCCCTGAAGGACGCGCGCATCCTGCTGGTGGAAGACAATACCTTCAACCAGCAGATCGCGCTGGAAATGCTGGAAGAAGCCGGCTCCTCGGTGTGCCTGGCCAATAACGGCGCCGAAGCGCTCGACCTGCTGCACCAGGCCGACTTCGACTGCGTGCTGATGGACGTGCAGATGCCGCTGATGGACGGGCTGGAAGCGACGCGCCGCATCCGCGCCGACCCCGCCCTGGCTTCCACGCGCGTGCTGGCCATGACGGCCACCGCCACCAAGGACGACCGCGAACGCTGCCTGCAGGCCGGCATGGACGACTTCATCGCCAAGCCGATCCAGCCGGCGCTGATGTACCAGAAGATCGCCAGCTGGCTGCCCGAGCGCGAAGCCGGCGAGGCCGGCGCCGACAGCGCCCGGCCGCGCCCGCCGGGCCGCGCCGCCTTCCGCCCCACCCTGGCCGGCGACCCGGCCATCATCGACCTGTCGGTGCTGGCCCAGCTGCTGGGCTACCACCCGCACAAGATCCGCAAGTTCGCCTTCAAGTTCCTGCAGACGACGGAAGCGGGCTTCAATGAAATGGAGGCCGCGCTGGCCGCCGGCGAGCTGCAGAAAGTGCGCGAACTGGGCCACCGCATCAAGAGCAGCGCGCGCGCCGTGGGCGCCCTCGGCATGGCCGAACTGTGCCTGCAACTGGAACAGCTGGCGCCCGATGCTGGCGACGCCAGCGCCGGCGCCGCCGCCGCCCGTGCCCTGCTCGACAAACTGTGGCCGCTGCTCTCCGCGATCAGCGAGCACATCATGACCAACACTACTTTTGCCGACGATGACTGACCATTCCGCCCACAGCGCCCCGCCCAGCGCTCCCTTGCGCATCCTGCTGGTCGACGACGACCCCTTCATGCTGAGCATGCTGGCCGACATGCTGGAAGACCTCGGCCAGCTCAATGTGCGCGGCGAAAGCGACGCCCGCCAGGCCCTGCTGGCACTGCCGCAATACCGCCCGGACCTGCTGATCTGCGACCTGTCGATGCCGGACATGGACGGCATCGAATTCCTGCGCAAGGCCGCCGACAGCCGCTTCGGCGGCGCCGTCGCCCTGCTCTCGGGCATGGATGCCGGCATCCGCCAGGCCGCCGACACCCTGGCCCGGGCGCACGGCCTGACCCTGCTGGGCGCCCTGGCCAAGCCCGCCACGCCCGCCGCCCTGTCCGAGCTGCTGGCCCAGGCCGCCAACCGCCGCAGCGGCTGAGGTCGTGTCCCATTTCGGGTGTGACCCCAGGGTGGGACACGGGCTCGGCCGTCGCAACAGCGGGAGCACACGGCGGGAAAAAATCGGTTATTATTTGGGCCATTCCCGCCCTGATTCCCTGTTGATTTCCCAGTATTGAATTAGTGCAGTTCGTCGCCAGATGGGCGATAACGGCAAGGGATATTCCCGGGCGAACTATCAACTAAGGAAAAACATGAGCGACCTGATCAAACATATTACCGACGCATCCTTCGACACCGACGTGCTGAAGTCCGACCGCCCAGTGCTGGTGGACTTCTGGGCCGAATGGTGCGGTCCTTGCAAGAGCATCGCCCCGATCCTGGAAGAAGTGGCCAAGGAATATGACGGCAAGCTGACCATCGCCAAGCTGGACGTGGACAGCAACCAGGCCATTCCAGGCAAGTTCGGCATCCGCGGCATCCCGACCCTGATCCTGTTCAAGAACGGCGTGCCGGCTGCACAAAAAGTAGGCGCGATGGCAAAAGGTCAACTGACCTCTTTCATCGACAGCAATATTTGATGTAAGATAGGCGGTGCTGCGCCCGCAGCCCGCCTGAATGGCAGGGAAAGCGCCCAAAAACCTTTCCCTATATTTAATTAGACCCACGTAGTTCCCTCCCCTACCCTTACTTTCCCGTCACGGGACACTCAAACAGCTATGCACCTTTCTGAACTTAAGGCTATGCACGTTTCAGCTTTGCTGGAAATGGCAATCAGCCTCGATATCGAC
>JBCNPK010000078.1:0-16461 GCA_039593355.1 Pseudoduganella sp. | reverse complement strand
AACTCTTGAAGGCGGCTTGGCTGGTGCTGCTGTTGGCCTTCTGCCAGCTGGCTGCGGCAACGACCACAATCAGCGTCAGCGCCACACCCAGCAACCCAATTGCGCCTGCGACTGTCACGCTCGCGATTACCGCAACCACGGACGGTGATCCGGTCATGGCTACGCAGGTGGAATACCTTAACGGCACAGCTTCGCTGGGCGTAGCCGTGCAGGCCCCGTTCACGCTGGTGCTCGATAACGTGGCGGCCGGTACCTATCAGGTAACGGCGAAAATCACCACGACCGATCCCAGCAACCCGGTCCTGCAATCGGCGCCGTTGACCGTTACCGTTGGCACTCCGGCAGGTGCGGCGGCAGCATATTTCATCCACACGGACCAGCTCGACACCCCGCGCGCTATCGCCAACGGCAGCGGCAATCTGGTGTGGAAATGGGATAGCGATCCGTTTGGCAAAGATGGGGCCAACGAGCAGCCCGCTGGGCAGACGGCGTTCACATTCAATCAGCGCTTCCCTGGGCAGCAATTTGATCGCGAAAGTAATTTGCACTACAACTACTTCAGGGACTATGATCCAGCGAGCGGGAGATACATGCAAAGTGATCCTCTGGGTTTGGCGGCAGGCAGCATGTCAACCTACAACTATGTGGATGCTGAACCTTTAAGGGGATTCGACCCAAAAGGGTTGGCTAATGGGAGTGCCGCCCAAATGTGGATGAAGTCTCCTAAGCCATCCCCTAGTTGCACTAAAGAAGAATGCATGGACGCAGTCACTCTATCTGTTGGCGGTGGCTATTGTGCACCCGGTGACACGACATGCGCTCAGGCCATGCAGGCAGCAGGCCTAGAGGGGCCATATTATTATCAACAAAAAAAATACTCGCGAGTTTGCTTGCTTGCGCTAGGGGTAGTTGGCAAAGTCGGCGGTGTTAAAGCCGGCAACTACGCGGCCGGCGAAGCCGCCGGTTGGGCTACGGGGGCTGCAACTTCTGAAACCGCTGTAGTGCGAGGGGCGGCTGCAGTGGTCGGTCGAGGTGCCGCCATCTATGCGCATCCCCTTACTACAGCAGCTGCAGTTCCATTTGCAGTCAAATCATTATTCGAACATTGCGAGTGCCATAATTAAGCATGAAAACTCTGAAAGCGATATCTCTTATTGTTCTTGCCGCACTCTGCGTGACTTATCTGATGGCGCGTCCCTTCACGCCGTTTTGGCTGGACTCGGCAGTAATCATTTTTGCCATCGGAATTTTGCTTTTCAAGTGGCTAGCCAAAACAGAAAAGGGCAAAGATGAAAATTCTGATGAGCCCCCTAAGTAATCGTGGACTCTTGAGCCGATTGTCAGATACCGTCTTGAATGAGTCGGTGTCAGGTCTGTCATTCGGACAGCTAACGCTAACAGTTGAGTAATATCAAAGCGCGAATTTAACCGATTTTGCGCATTGATAATTATCAAGAAAAGCGCTTTCGTGTCCGAATGTCAGACCTGACACCGACTTTTGACACCGACTTTATGCGTGCCGATTCGTCGAAGCCGAGCGCGTTCTTTTCCTCAGAACTCTTCCCATTCATCGTTGGCAGTCGCCGGGGAGCGGCGCTCGCTCTTGGTACGGCGGTCGGTTGTGTGATCGGCCGGTGCGCCCGCATTGGCTTTCACGCCGCGCGGCTTGGCGCGGGCGTCAACTGTGGCCAGGCGTTTCGGCCCAGCGGCTTCAATCGTCGCCGTGCCTTCACCTTGATCGACAGCTCGGGCGGCAGGGCGCGTTGGTGCGCTCCAGCGGGCGACTGCTTCTGTTCCGAGCTTGAACGATGCGGCGACTTGCGCCAACTGGGCGGCTTGCTCCTGCATGCTGGCCGCTGCGGCGGCAGCTTGCTCCACCAGCGCGGCATTCTGCTGCGTCACCTGGTCCATCTGTCCGATGGCCTGGTTCACTTCATCGATCCCCACGCTCTGTTCTCGGCTGGCGCTGGTGATCTCGCCCATGATGTCGGTCACGCGGCGCACGCTGGTTACCACTTCGCCCATGGTGGTGCCGGCTTGCTGCACCAGCGAGGTACCGGCGTTGACCTGCGTGACGGAATTGTCGATCAGCTCCTTGATCTCCTTCGCGGCGGCGGCCGAGCGCTGCGCCAGGTTGCGCACTTCCGAGGCGACCACGGCGAAGCCGCGGCCTTGCTCGCCGGCGCGCGCTGCTTCCACTGCGGCGTTCAGCGCGAGGATATTGGTCTGGAATGCGATGCCGTCGATGGTGCCGATAATGTCTACGATCTTGCGCGAGGAGGCGTCGATCGAGCCCATGGTCTCGACCACCTGGCCGACGATCTCGCCGCCGCGCGCAGCCACGTCGGAAGCGGCTTGCGCCAGTTGGTTGGCCTGGTTGGCGTTGTCGGCATTCTGGCGCACGGTGGAAGTCAGTTCTTCCATCGAGGAGGCGGTTTCCTCCAGCGAGCTGGCTTGCTGCTCGGTGCGCGAAGACAGGTCCAGGTTGCCCTCGGCGATTTCGCTGGAGGCGGTGGCGATGGCGGTGGTGCCGGTCTGCACCTGGCTCACGACGCGCCGCAGCGCATCGTTCATGCCGCGCAGTGCTTTCATCAAGTCGCCGATTTCGTCGCGCGCGGTTTCTTCGTCGAAGCGGGTGGTCAGGTCGCCATCTGCGACGGTGTTGGCGATGCCGAGCGCGGAGTTAAGCGGCACGGTGATGCTGCGTGAGATCATCCAGGCCGCCCAGGCGCCGAATGCCAGCAGGATGACACCAAGGGTCAGCATCAGGCGGTTGCTGCGCGCGTTCGCTTCGCTGATGCCGGCGGCGGTGGCGTCGATGGCCTTGCGTTGGTGGGCCAGCAGTTCCTTGACCTTTTCCTGGTAGGCCTTGGCAGCCGGTTCGAATGTCTCACGGTACAGGCGTTCTCCTTCCGCTGTGTCGCCCGCCTGGTTGGCCTTCATGACGTTGTTTTTCGCCTCCTGGTACTTGTTGCGGATGGCGATGGCCTCATCAAAGATCTTGCGTTCCTCCGGCGTCTCCAGCAGCGTTTCGACAGACTTCAACAACTCGCCGCCGCGTTTTGTGCTTTCGGAAATCACGGTGGCAAAAGTCTTCGACAGTTCGGCGTCGGTGCTGCGCGCAATGAGCTGTGTGCGGGCGATGGCCGAGTAGATCAGCACATACCAGTCCGACACCAGGCGTTCCTTGGCCAGCGGGCGGTCCATCATGGCGCGGGTGGCGTTGGCGGTGTCGTTGGAGTGGTAGAGGGCGTAGCTGGTGCCGAGGGCCGACAGCAGCAGGACAATGCCGAAGCCCGCTGCGAGGCGGGGGCCGATACGGAGCTTGGACAGGAATTGCATACAGGCCTCCAGAGTTTGGAGTTCTAGTATGCTCCCGAAAATTTGCGTGGTAGATATCCCGTTGCAAGGTTGCAACAGAGGATATCACGTAGCTCAGAAAGATTGCGCGGCGCGCAAGTCGGGCTTCTCGGCCCACTGGGCCAGGGCGTCGGCCATACGCTGGCTTTCGCCGATGGCGAAGGTCCAGTCGCGGATGCGGGCCGCGTGGTCCTGGCCGTAGTGTTTGAAGTCCGTGCGGTCGGGCAGTTTGCGGTTGGGCAGGCGCTGCACGAAGGAGGGCGAGGGCGAAACCAGGATCACGTTTTCCAGTGCGCTGTCGCGCGCACGGCGCCACGGCATCGACTTGTCGAGCCAGCCCGGAACGATATGGTCGGTGAAGTGCGGGTACAGCACCAGCCCTTCCTCGCGCTGGTAGGGTAGGTGCAGGTGGTAGTCGATCAAGCCGCCGTCCCAGTAGTCGCCGGGCGGCGCGCCGTGGATGTCGCTGACTGCCTGCAGCACCAGCGGGATCGAGCCGGAGGCCAGCAGGGCGGAGTGCAGGTTCTGCTCCGTCAGGCCGACGTAGTGCGAGGCGAAGGCGTCGAAGCTGGTGCGCAGCCAGGCCGCGTCGTCGCGGCTGTCGTGGAAGACCACGCGTTCCATGGCGCCGGCCAGGCGGCTGCGCGAGACGGCGTTGCCGGCGGCGGCGCGCAGGAAGCCGGCCATTTCGCGCCAGCGGCTGCCGCGCGTATTGGCCAGCGGGCCGATGCCGCGTACCGTGATCACGGACAGCAGGTTGTCGGGATTGCTCAGCATTTCTTCGCCGCGCCCATCGAGCACGCTGTCGAGCAGGCTGCGGATCACGCGGCTGACATAGGCGGCATCGACTTTGTCGGGATAGGTCTGGTGCACATAGTGGTGTGCCAGGCGCTTGTGCGCCGCCACCGGGTCGTGGAAGGCGCTGGCGGCCATGCGCCAGGCGCCGATGGAGGCGCCGATCAGGCGGCGCTGGCGCGGCGCCTGTTTCAGCCACTCGCCGAACATCCATTGGTCGATGCCGTTCAGGATCAGGCCTTTGGGGCCGCCCGCCGCGGCGGGAATGATGGCGATGTCGGCGGCCTGCAAGCCTTCGCGCTCGATGCGCTGGCGGGCGCGCGCGCCGAGCCGGATACTGATCGGTGAATCCACTACTTCAAGCCTCCTCCAAGCGCCCGGTACAAGTCGATGGCGCTGGTTGTGCGCAGCAGGCGCGCCTGCACGAGGGCCTGCTCCGCGGTGAACAATTCGCGTTGGGCGTCGAGCACGTCGAGCGAGCTGGCGACCCCGTTTTCAAAGCGTAATTGTAATAGACGCAGGCGTTCGGCCTGGGCGTCCTGCACCGCGCGCTGGGCGGCGACCTGTTCGCCCAGGTAGGTTCGCGCGGCCAGGGCGTCCGCTACTTCGCGGAAGGCGGACTGGATGGTCTTTTCGTAATCGGCCACGGCGATGTTCTTGCGGGCGTGGCTCACGTCCAGGTTGGCCATATTGCGCCCGCCGTCGAAGATGGGCAGCACCAGCTGCGGCGCGAAGCTCCAGGTGCCGCTGCCGCCGTCGAACAGGCCGCTGAAATCGCGGCTGGCGCTGCCGGCCGAGGTGGTCAGCGTGATGCGCGGGAAGAAGGCGGCGCGGGCGGCGCCGATGTTGGCGTTGGCGGCCTTCAGGCGCTGCTCGGCGGCGCGGATGTCGGGGCGGTTGGCCAGCAGGTCGGACGGCAGGCCGGCGGTCAGGGCGGACATGGCGTCGGCTTGCGTATCGTCCATCGCCGGCGGCGCGCCTGGCGCTGCGGGGCGGGCCTGGCCGACCAGCAAGGTGAGGGCGTTGGCGGCCTGCGCACGCTGGCGTGCCAGGGCCAGGGCGGCGGCGCGGGCGGTCTCCATCTGCTGCTCGTTGGAGCGCAGGTCGAGGCGCGAGGAAGCGCCGCCTTCGACACGTTGCCTGGTCAGATCGAAGGTGCGCTTGCGGGCTTCGTAAGTGCTTTCGGCCAGCTTTTGCTGTTCGGCGAAGGCGAGTTCGGTATAGTAGGCCTTGGCCACTTCGGCGACCAGGCTGATTTGCGCGGCCTGCCTGGCTTCCTCCGTGGCGAGGTAGCTGGCCAGGGCCGAGTCGCTCAGGCTTTTTACGCGGCCGAAGAAATCCAGCTCGAAGGCGGGAATGGCCAGGCCGGCGTCGAAGCGTTCGTTGATTTGCGGCTGGCCGCTGTTGTTGGCAAAGGCTGGCGAGCGGCTGCGCGATTCGCCGAGGTTAGCGTTCAGGGCCGGCAGGCGCTCGGCGCGCTGGATGCGGTAGGCGCCACGCGCTTCTTCGATGCGCAGGGCGGCGATGCGCAGCTCGCGGTTATATTCAAGCGCCGTCTCGATTAACTGCTGAAGGCGGCCATCGGGGAAGAAGGCGCGCCAGCCGGTGTCCACGGCCGATAGCTGCGTGCCGCCCGCAGCGGCGTTCGAGGCGCCGACGGCCGGCGCCAGGGCCGGGAAGTTATCGGCGACCGGCGCGGCGGGGCGCTGGTAGGTCGGCGCCATCGAGCAGCCGGTCACGGCGCCGGCCAACAGCATGGCCGCAGCCAGCGCGCGGATGCGCGGCGAGGCAGAACCGCCGGCGACAGCGGCGGCGCGGGCGGCGGAGCTAAGCTTCATCATTTCTTCGCCTCCGGAAGATCCAGTTCGTGTGCGGCCAGCCGGCGTTGCCGCTCGCTGCCTTTGAAGATGCGGCGCACGACCACAAAGAACACGGGCACCAGGAACACCGCCAGCACGGTAGCGGTGATCATGCCGCCCATCACGCCGGTGCCGATGGCGCGCTGCGAGGCCGAGCCGGCGCCGGATGCGATCACCAGCGGCAGCACGCCCAGGATGAACGCCAGCGAGGTCATGATGATCGGGCGGAACCGCAAGTGCACCGCCTCCAGCGTCGCCTCGATCAGCCCCTTGCCCTGCGCCTGCAAGTCCTTGGCGAACTCGATGATCAGGATCGCGTTCTTGGCCGACAAGCCGATGATCGCAATCAGCCCCACCTTGAAGTACACGTCGTTCGGCAGGCTGCGGATATGCGCCCCAAGCAGCGCGCCAAGAACCCCCAGGGGCACCACCAGCAGCACCGCCACCGGAATCGATTCCGATTCATACAGCGCCGCCAGCACCAGGAAAGCGGCCAGCATGGACAAGGCAAACAGCGCCGGTGCCTGCGAGCCGGACAAGCGTTCCTCGGCGGACTGGCCCGTCCACTCGATGCCGAAGCCCGGTGGCAGCTGCTCGGCCAGGCGCAATAGCTCTTCCATTGCCTCGCCGGTCGAATGGCCCGGTGCCGCATTGGCGCTCAGGCGGTATGCCGGATAACCGTTATAGCGCACCAGCTGGATCGGCCCCGTCACCCAGCGCGTCGTCGCGAAGGACGCGAACGGCACCATGGTTCCGGTGGAACTGCGCACATTCAAGCGCAGGATGTCTTCCGGCTGCATGCGCCGTGCCTGGTCGGCCTGCACGATCACGCGCTGCTGGCGGCCGGATGCGGCAAAGTCGTTGACGTACGACGAACCGAACGCCGTCCCCAGCGAGCCCGCGATATCGCTGAAAGCCACGCCCAGCGCATTGGCCTTTTCGCGGTCGATATCCACCTGCAGCTGCGGCGCATCTTCCAGGCCTTCCGGACGCATGCCGGTCAGGATCTTGCTCTTGCCCGCCAGTTCCAGCAGCTGGTTACGTGCCGACAGCAAGGCGTCGTGCCCAAGCCCGCCCCGGTCCTGCAGGCGCGCCGTGATACCGGTCGCATTGCCCAGCTCGCGGATCGGCGGCGGACTCAAGGCAAACACCTGCGCATCCTGGATGTGCGCCAGGCCGCCGAAGGAGCGCATGGCGATCGCGTCGGCCGACTGGTCGGGGCCGCGCTCCTTCCAGTCCTTCAGCGGCACGAACACCAGGCCCGCATTCTGGCCGCTGCCGGAGAAGCTGAAGCCCGCCACCGCAATGGTGCGCGCGACGCCCGGCTGCGAGCGGAAATACGCATCCACTTCCGCCAGCACCGCCTCGGCGCGGCTGCGCGAAGCGCCCGGCGGCAGCTGCACGTTGGCGATGATATAGCCCTGGTCCTCGTTCGGCAGGAAGGAGGAGGGCAGGCGCACGTACAGCAGCGCCACGGCGCCCAGCAAGGCTGCATAGATGATCAGGAAGCGTCCGGTGCGCGTCAGGATCTTGCCAACCCAGCCCTGGTAGTGCGAGGCAGTCGAAGCAAAGCCCCGGTTGAACCAGCCAAAGATGCCCGTCTTGGCATGATGGTGGCCCGCTTCCACAGGCTTCAGCATGGTCGCGCACAGCGCCGGCGTGAGCGAGAGCGCCATCAGCGCCGAGAACACCATGGCCGACACCATCGACAGCGAGAACTGTCGGTAGATCGCGCCCACCGCGCCGCCGAAGAATGCCATCGGAATGAACACCGCGATCAGCACCAGGGTGATGCCGATGATCGCGCCGGTGATCTGCGACATCGCCTTGCGCGTCGCATCGCGCGGCGACAAGCCTTCCTCGCTCATGATGCGCTCGACGTTCTCCACCACCACGATCGCGTCGTCCACCAGGATACCGATCGCCAGCACCATGCCGAACATGGTCAGCACGTTGATCGAGAAGCCGAACACCTGCATCGCCGCGAAAGTACCCATCAGGGCCACCGGCACCACGATGGTCGGGATCAGCGTGTAGCGGAAGTTCTGCAGGAAGATGTACATCACCAGGAACACCAGCGCCACCGCCTCCAGCAGTGTCTTCACCACCTCCTCGATGGAGATCTTGACGAACAGCGAGGTGTCGTACGGAACCGTGTACTTCAAGCCCGGCGGGAAATACTTCTGCAGCTCGTCCATCTTCTCGCGCACCAGGGTGGCGGTGGCCAGCGCATTGCCGGTCAGCGACTGCTGCACCGCGATGGCCACGAAAGGCTGCCCGTTCAGGCGCGCGCTGATGCCGTAGCTGGCGCCGCCCAGTTCCATGCGCGCCACGTCGCGCAGGCGCACCAGCGAACCGTCGCGGTTGGCGCGCAGCACCACCTTGCCGAATTCCTCGACGGAAGACAGCTGCCCCGTCACCACCACCGGCGCGAACCATGCCTGCGTGCGCGGATTGGGCAGGTCGCCCACCGTGCCGCCCGCCACCTGGGCGTTCTGTTGGCGGATGGCCGTGGTCACGTCGCTCATATTGAGCTTGTAGCCGGTCAGCTTGTCGGGATCGACCCAGATACGCATCGAACGCTCGGTACCGAACAACTGGGCCTGGCCAACGCCCGGCAGGCGCTTGATTTCATTCAGCACATTGCGCGCCAGGTAGTCGCCGATGGCGGTCGGGTCCATGCTGCCATCGGTCGAATAAGCGCCGACGAACATCAGGATGTTGGAACGCGCCTTGTTCACCTGCACGCCCTGCTGGATCACCGCCTGCGGCAGGCGCGATTCGACGCGCTTGATGCGGTTCTGCACGTCCACCGCCGCCAGGTCCGGATTGGTGCCCGGCTGGAAGGTGACGGTGATGCTGACGGAGCCATTGGAGTCGCTCTGCGACTCAACGTATTGCAGGCCGTCCGCGCCATTCATCTCCTGCTCGATGACGGAGGTGACGGCATCGTCCAGCACCTGCGCCGTGGCGCCGGGATAAACGGCGCTGACCACGATGGATGGGGGAGCGATGGTCGGATATTGCGCCACCGGCAGCATGGTAATCGCCAGCGCTCCACCCAGCAGGATGAAGAGCGCGATCACCCACGCGAAGACGGGGCGGTCGATAAAGAATTTTGCCATGAGGCGGCCCCTTTACCTGGCCGCCGCGGCGGATGCTGCAGGCGCGGCGCCCGCCGTTGCCGGTCCGTTGGCCGGACCTTTCCACGGAACCGGGTTCACGGTGCCGCCCGGCTTGGTTTTCTGGAAGCCTTCCACGACGATGCGCTCGCCACCCTTCAGGCCCGAGCTGACCACCCATTTGCCGCCCACCGAGGCATCTGCTTTCACAGGCACGGAGCTGATCTTGTTGTCGGCGCCGACCACCCAGACCGACGCGCCTTCCGCGCCGCGCACCACCGCCTGTTGCGGCACGGTGATGGCCGACTCGTTCACGCCCTGGTCAAGGCGGGCGCGCACATACATGCCCGGCAACAGGGTGCGTTCGGGATTCGGGAATTCGGCGCGCATCGAGACGGCGCCGGACGATTCGTCGACCGCCACGTCCGAGAACAGCAGCTTGCCGGGGCGCGAATATTCCTGGCCGTCTTCGGTCAGCAGCGTCACGCGCGCCTGGTCCTTGCCGGCGCTTTTCAGCGTGCCGCTGGCCAGCGCCTGTTTCAGCCGCAGCAGCTCGGCCGACGACTGCGTGATAGTGACGTAAATCGGATCGAGCTGCTGCACCGTCGCCATCGGCGTTGCCTCGTTCTGACCGACCAGCGCACCTTCGGTGACCAGGGCGCGGCCTACGCGGCCCGAGATCGGCGCCGTCACGGTGGCGTAGCCGAGCGTCAGTCCTGCGTTCTTGCGCGCGGCGCGGGCCGACTGCAGTTCGGCGCTGGCCTGCTTCTGCGCGGTCACGGCATCGTCATATTCCTGCTGGCTGACCGCCTGCGCCGCCAGCAAGGGCTTGTAGCGCTTGGCCTTCAGTTCAGCCTGCGCCAGGTTGGCCTCGGCGCGCGCGATGGCGGCATCGGCGCTTTCCACATTGGCCTGGAATTGCGCGGGGTCGATGCGGAACAGCACTTCACCGGCCCTGACATCGCCGCCTTCCTTGAACACCCGCTGCAGCACGATGCCCGGCGTACGCGCCCGCACCTGTGCGATGCGCGAAGCCTCGACGCGGCCCGGCAGCTCATTGGTGATGGTGACCGCGCCGGGAGCGACGGTGATGACGGAAATAGCGGGAGGGGGCGGGGCGGCTTTGTTGGCGTCTTTCTTGTCGCCGCATGCCGCAAGGGTGAGCGACAGGGCGATAGCCAGCGGCAGGGTGCGCAATACAGGTTTCATGGCGTCTCTTTTTGTGAGTGGGACTGCGCCGAAAATTGTATAACACTGTCAATTGTAACGTTTTGTATAGTTGAAAATGACAAAAAGGGCGCCGCAGCGCCCTTTTTTAAAGCAGAGAGGGGAAACGCTTAGCGCATGGCCGAGATCATCTGCTTCAGCTTATTCGAGTCGGCCACGAAGGCGCGGATGCCCTCGGCCAGCTTTTCGGTCGCCATCGCGTCTTCGTTCAGCATGAAGCGGAAAGTCTTCTCGTCCATGGAGATCTTCATTGCCGTGCCGGTATCTGCCGCCGACAGCTTGCGCTCGACCGGCCCCTGGGTGTCGGCCAGCTTTTGCAGCAGGTCCGGCGAAATGGTCAGCAGGTCGCAGCCGGCCAGTTCCAGGATCTGGCCGGTATTGCGGAAGGACGCGCCCATCACCTCGGTCTTGTAGCCGAACTTGCGGTAGTAGTTGTAGATGCGCTTGACCGACTGCACGCCCGGATCTTCCGCGCCCTGGTAGTCGATGCCGGTCGACTTTTTGTACCAGTCGTAGATGCGGCCGACGAACGGGGAGATCAGCTGCGAACCCGCTTCCGCGCAGGCGATGGCCTGGCACAGCGAGAACAGCAGGGTCATATTGGTGCGGATGCCTTCCTTCTCCAGCTGCTCGGAAGCGCGGATGCCTTCCCAGGTGGAGGCGATCTTGATCAGTACGCGCTCACGCGGAATGCCGGCCTGCTCGTACAGGGAAATCAGCTCGCGGCCCTTGGCCACGTTGCCCGCCACGTCGAACGACAGGGCGGCGTCGATCTCGGTCGAAACGCGGCCTGGAACAAACTTCAGGATTTCGGTGCCGAAAGCGATCAGCAGCTTGTCGATGATCTCGCCGGTGGTGGCGCTGGGGTTGTCGCGCACCGCCTTTTCCAGCAGCGGTTTGTATTCGTCCTTCTGCACCGCCTTCAGGATCAGCGACGGATTGGTCGTCGCGTCTTGCGGAGCATAAGCCTTGATCGACTGGAAATCGCCGGTGTCGGCAACCACGGTGGTGTATTGCTTGAGCTGTTCGAGTTGGTTCATTGCGGTCCAGGAAACGTTGGGGACGAAAAAACCTATTGTACTAAATCGGCGGCCGCCGCCATGTTGCGTTTACAATGGGCAGTATGCGTAAATTCTTATTTTGGTATATGAGGAGCAAACCATGATCCTGGCCATTGTTGGAGCACTGCTGCTGGCGCTAGGCCTTTTTTCCGGAGCGGCCCTGGTCATGGCCCAGTTGGGTGTCGGCGGGTTGGCAGCCGGCGCCTCGCTGTGGCTAATGTTCCCGCTGTTTAGCGTGGCCGGCTATCTGCTGTTTGCCACCGGGGCCCGCGTGGCCAACTTCCGCGCGCTGTCGTTCGCGGTGTCGATTGCCTTGCTGCTGCTGGCCCTTGGGTGCGCGATCGCCCTGGTGGCCGACGCCACCTCCCTGATGGCGCTGCACGGCGGCACCGGCGCGCTGTGGTACGTGCTGCTGATCGCCGGCGTCCTGGGCGCAACCGGCGCCGCCTCGCATGGAAGGGTGACGGCGCAGTAGGATGAGATCAGTCGCAGTCATAGGCGGTGGCGTCACCGGTGTCACCACCGCCTACGCCCTGGCCCGGCGCGGCCTGGCAGTCACCCTGTTCGAACGCCACCGCTACCCGGCCATGGAAACCTCGTTCGCCAATGGCGGCCAGCTTTCGGCCTGCCACGCCGAAGTGTGGAACAGCTGGGGCACCGTGCGCAAAGGCTTGCAGTGGATGCTGCGCGGCGACGCGCCCTTGCTGGTCAACCCCAAGCCGAGCTGGCACAAGCTGTCCTGGTTTGCCGAATTCCTGTCCGCCATTCCCCATTACGAGGCCAACACCGTGGCCTGCGTGCGGCTGGCCATCGCGGCCCGCGAGCACCTGTTCGGCTGGGCGCGCGAGGAGGGCATCGACTACGACGCGCGCCGGCAAGGCATCCTGCACGTTTGCCGCGACAAGGCGGGCTTTGACCACGCCGCGCAGGTAAGCGGGCTGCTGGCGAAAGGCGGCTTGCAGCGGCGCGCGGTGACGCCGCAGGAAATGCGCGCCATCGAACCGGCGCTGGAAGGCCGGTTCTACGGCGGCTTCTTCACCGAGAGCGATAGCACGGGCGATATCCACAAATTCACGGTCGGCCTGGCGCAGGCGGCGCAGGCGCGCGGCGTAAAGATGGTATGCGGCGCCGAAGTACGCCGCCTGCAAGCCGGCGGCCAGGGCACGAGCGTTGCCTATGTTCACGATGGCGCCGGGGAGGAGCAAGGCTTCGACGCCCTGGTGGTGTGCGCCGGCACGGCCAGCCGCGAGCTGGCGGCCATGCTGGGCGACCGCATCAACGTCTACCCGGTGAAGGGCTACTCGATCACCGTCATGCTGGACGATGCGGACAGCCGCGCCGCCGCACCGGCGGCCAGCCTGGTCGACGATTCCACCAAACTGGTCAGCAGCCGCCTGGGCGACAACCGTTTCCGCGTCGCCGGCACGGCGGAGTTCAACGGTTTCGACCGCGACATCCGCGCCGACCGCATTGCGCCGCTGGTGAAGTGGGTGCAGGAATGCTTCCCGGGCGTGAGCACGCGCCAGGTGGTGCCCTGGGCCGGCCTGCGTCCCATGATGCCGGACCTGATGCCGCGCGTCGGCCCCGGCAAGCGCCCGGGCGTGTTCTACAACACGGGCCACGGCCACCTGGGCTGGACCATGTCGGCCGCTACGGCTGAGATAGTGGCGCAGCAGGTGCTGGACAGCACGGCAGGATAGTCTATGGTGAAGATTGGCGGCGCGGCCGCCGATCCTGAGGAGACCATCATGCCCCGCTATATTGTTGAGCGCACCTTCCCTGAAGGCTTGCACATCCCGGTCAATGCCGAAGGCGCCAAGGCCTGCGACCTGGTAATTGGCACCAATGCCGGCAGCGGCGTCACCTGGATTCATTCCTATGTGAGCGACGATTTGCGCAAGACGTATTGCCTGTACGAGGCGCCCTCGCCGGAAGCGATCCGCAAGACAGCCGAAATGAACAAACTGCCCGTGGACAAGATCACGCAGGTGACGGCGCTCGACCCTTACTTCTACAAGGGCTAGTCCGGCTGCCCGACGATCACGCGATTGCGGCCTTCACGCTTGGCGATGTAGAGCGCGCGGTCGGCAGCTTCCAGCAGCGACCTGGCGTCATGCAGGCGCTCCTTGTCGAAACTGGCCACGCCAATGCTCAGGGTGACGTGCGGATGCACGGCCTTGGGTGCGTGCGCCATTTTCAGCGACTCCACATAAGCGCGGATGACTTCCGCGTGCTGCGCCGCCTGTTCGGGCGTGGTATCCGGCAGCACGGCGGCAAACTCCTCGCCGCCGTAGCGCGCCGCCAGGTCGGCCGGGCGTTGCAGGCGTGAGGCGAAGGCTTCCGCCACCAGTGTCAGGCAGGCGTCGCCCTGCTGGTGGCCGAAGTGGTCGTTATAGGCCTTGAAGGAATCGATATCCATCAGCAGCAGCGACAGGCTGGCGCCCTGGCGCTGTGCGCGGCGCAGCTCCCGGTCCAGCGCCACGTCGAAATGGCGGCGGTTGGCGATGCCGGTCAGGCCGTCCACATAGGATTGGGCGCGCAGGGCTTCGGCCTGGCCGCGCAGCTGGCGCTCGCGGCCCACGGTGTTACTCACATCCGCCACTTCAACCAGGCAGAAACGCTCCTTGCCCTCGTTGAAAGGCGTCAGCGTCACCGCCTGCTCAATGCGCTCACCGCCCCAGGTGCCTGCCGCGAAAAGAGGGAAGGGCGTGCGGTTCTGGTTCTGTGGCAGCACGGACGGCAGGTTGTTCGCCAGCGCCGATTGAACTGCCTGCTCGATACGCTGGCCCGCCAGTTCCGGGAAGGCTTCCTGCAAGGTCAGCCCCTGCACGCGGGAGGCCGCCATGCCGGAGCGGCTGGCCAGCCACTGGTTCCACAAAACGATGCGCTGGTCCGCGTCCAGCACCAGCAGGCCAAGGTTGGCGAGGCCGAGCACGCGGCCATACAGTGTCGATTCTTGCATGAAAGGCATTATATGGAATTTAGAGCCTTGCGTCGGATTTTTGCGTTGAGAAATTGCTGTGCAGAAAAATATAATACCGGTATGAAAAAACTGCTCACCCTCGCGGCGCTGTGCGCCGCCTTTGCCGCACACGCTGCGGAACCCACCCCGCAAGCGGCGCTCGATCAATTCCTGAAGTTCGAGCTGGATGGCGGACGCCTGCACAACGATACCGAAGGCTATTACGAACAAGTCCACCTGGTCGATGCCTCGAAAACCGAAGCCATGAGCTGCGAAGGTGCACGCTGCAAGGCCATCGTCACTTTCACCTATACGGCGACAGCCTCGCTGGATATGGAACAGGCCGTGCCTCATCCAAAAGGCGGCACCGCCCAGGTCGAGTACGTCGTGCTGCAGAAGGGCGGCCAGTGGCAAGTGGAGAGCGGCAAGGACACGCCGCACGTCTCACGCGCCGCCATGGAGAAGATCCTGCGCGAAGGCCTCTAATCGTGCGACATGGAAATTTCTCCTGGGATAGTCTTCGCATATTTATCCTAGGGGACATCACATGAAAAAATTCTTCATTCACTTCCTGCTGTCGGCCTTCACCGTGATGGGCTTCCAGCAAAGCGCCCAGGCCGCGATGGTCAGCACCGCGCAAGTGGCAGCAGCTGACGCAGCGGCGCAAGTCCGCGTCCGCCTGGCCGCCGCGCTACAGCGTACCGACGTCCAGGCAGCACTGGAGCGCAATGGCATCGCCACTGCCGACGCACAAGCCCGCGTCGCCGCCCTCAGCGACGAAGAAGCGGCAGCCCTGGCCCAGCAAGTTGACTCGCTGCCCGCCGGCGGCGATGGCCTGGTCGGCGCGCTGGTCTTCATCTTCGTCGTGCTGCTGGTGACCGACATCCTGGGCCTGACCAAAGTCTTCCCGTTCACCCGCTCCGTGCGCTGATCGTGCAGCGCCTGCTGGCCACAGCGGCGATCGTCCTGTTGCTGGCAGGCTGCGCGACCCAGACCCGTGCGTTGCTCGCCGCGCCGCGCAGCGGCCCGCACCAGCAGGAACTCGCATCGACGCCGTTCCACGCGCAGGAGCGCTACCAATGCGGCCCTGCGGCGTTGGCGATGGTGCTGGGTGCGTCGGGCATCGACATCTCACCGGATGCACTGGTACCCGAGGTCTACATCCCAGGCCGCGAAGGCAGCCTGCAAATCGAATTGCTGGCCGCCGGCCGCCGGCATGGCGCCCTGAGCGCGCGAATCGAGCCCCGCCTGGACGCGCTGCTGGCCGAGCTCGACGCCGGCCATCCTGTGCTGGTGCTGCAAAACCTCAGCCTTCCCATCGCACCGAAATGGCACTACGCCGTCGTCATCGGCTATGACATCGACAGTGGGGAAGTCATCCTGCGCTCCGGCACCACGCGCCGCATGACGATGCCGCTTTCCACGTTTGAACACACATGGTCGCGCAGTGGTTTCTGGGGCATGGTCGCGCTCGCGCCGGGCCAATTGCCGGCCACCACCAGGCTGGAAGACCTCCAGCCCGCCTTGATCGCCTACGAGAAATCCGCGCCGCCAAAATCCGCGCAACTGGCATACCGCGCCGCCCTGCAGCGCTGGCCCGATACCCTTGCCTTGCAACTTGGCCTCGGCAACAGCGCCTACGCCGGCGGTGACCGCACTGCCGCCGCCGAAGCCTTCCGCAGCGCCACCATCGCGCACCCCGACAACGGGGCTGCCTTCAACAACCTTGCCGTAGTCCTCGGCGAACTAGGCCAACTTGACGAAGCCCGCGCCGCCGCTCAAACCGCCATCAACCTTGGCGGCCCCTGGCGCGATGAGGCCCAATCCACACTGCGTTCGCTTCAGGGAAAGTGAAGGCGAGGTCTTTTTTCTCCGCCCAGTCTAATTCCGTCGATTCCGATCCACCATCGACTATTTCGGTCCAAATCCAGAGGTCGAATGTCTAAGACTGACCTGCTACCCAAAATTAGTACGGTGCTAAGCTAGAGTCTGCCACATGGGAGGCAGGCATGAAAAAGCGATTTACCGAAGAGCAGATTATTGGCGTGCTGAAGGAGGCTGAGGCCGGCGCCAGG
>JBCNPK010000077.1:0-18212 GCA_039593355.1 Pseudoduganella sp. | reverse complement strand
TCACCATCGACCACTTCCGCGAGCCTAAGGCCCTGGACCTGAACATGAAGCTGGAATTCTCGCGCAACAACGAGCGCTACCAGTTCATGAAGTGGGGCATGCAAGCCTTCGACACCTTCGGCGTGGTTCCTCCAGGCTTCGGTATCGTGCACCAGGTGAACCTGGAATACCTGGCGCGCGGCGTGCACAATGCTTCGGGCGTGTACTACCCTGACTCGCTGGTGGGCACCGACTCCCACACCACCATGATCAACGGTATCGGCGTGGTGGGCTGGGGCGTGGGCGGCATCGAAGCCGAAGCCGGCATGCTGGGCCAGCCGGTGTACTTCCTGACCCCGGACGTGATCGGCGTGAACCTGACCGGCGCGCTGCGCGAAGGCTGCACCGCAACCGACCTGGTGCTGACCATCACCGAAATGCTGCGTAAAGAAAAAGTCGTGGGCAAGTTCGTCGAATTCTTCGGCGAAGGCACCGAGTCCCTGTCCGTGACCGACCGCGCAACCATCGCCAACATGGCGCCTGAATACGGCGCGACCATGGGCTTCTTCCCGGTCGACGACGCGACCATCGAATACTTCGAAGGCACCGGCCGCACCAAGGACGAAATCGCCGCATTCCAGTCCTACTTCAAGGCACAGGGCATGTACGGCGTGCCGAAGAAAGGCGACATCGACTACACCCGCGAACTGCACCTGGACCTGTCCACCGTTGCACCGTCGCTGGCCGGCCCTAAGCGTCCGCAAGACCGTATCGAAATCGGCAACGTCAAGTCCACCTTCACCGAACTGTTCTCCAAGCCAACCACCGAGAACGGCTTCAACAAGAAGGCCGACGACCTGACCAACGTCTACACCACCAGCAACGGCGTGCACGTGAAGAACGGCGACGTCCTGATCGCCGCCATCACCTCCTGCACCAACACCTCCAACCCGAGCGTGCTGCTGGCAGCCGGCCTGCTGGCCAAGAAGGCCGTGGAAGCCGGCCTGACCGTCGCTCCGCACATCAAGACCTCGCTGGCTCCTGGCTCGCGCGTCGTGACCGAGTACCTGACCGCCGCCGGCCTGCTGCCATACCTGGAAAAACTGGGCTTCGGCGTGACCGCCTACGGCTGCACCACCTGCATCGGCAACGCTGGCGACCTGACCCCGGAACTGAACGCCACCATCACCAGCAACGACATCGTCGCCGCTGCGGTGCTGTCCGGTAACCGTAACTTTGAAGCGCGTATCCACCCGAACATCCGCTCCAACTTCCTGGCATCGCCGCCGCTGGTCGTCGCTTACGCGATCGCCGGCAACGTGACCCGTGACCTGATGACCGAACCGGTCGGCCAGGGCAAGGATGGCAAGGACGTGTACCTGGGCGACATCTGGCCGACCTCGAAAGAGATCAACGCCCTGATGAAGTTCGCGATGAACTCCAAGGTCTTCAAGACCAACTACGCCGACGTCAAGGGCAACCCAGGCAAGCTGTGGGAAGCCGTGTCGTCGACCGAAGGCCAAGTGTACAACTGGCCTGAATCGACCTACATCGCTGAACCTCCGTTCTTCGATGGCTTCGAGATGACCCCGAAAGCGGCTGCTGCCGGCATCACCGGCGCACGCGCACTGGGCGTGTTCGGCGATTCGATCACCACCGACCACATCTCGCCGGCCGGCTCGATCAAGGAAGACGGCCCAGCGGGCAAATGGCTGAAGGAAAACGGCGTGCTGAAGGCCGACTTCAACTCCTACGGCTCGCGCCGCGGCAACCACGAGATCATGATGCGCGGCACCTTCGCCAACGTGCGCATCAAGAACAAGATGATTCCTCCCAAGGCCGACGGTTCCGCGGTCGAAGGCGGCATCACGATCCACCAGCCATCGGGCGAACAGCTGTCGATCTACGACGCAGCGATGAAATACATCGCTGAAGGCACCCCGACCATGATCTTCGGCGGCGAAGAATACGGTACCGGCTCCTCCCGTGACTGGGCGGCCAAGGGCACCCAGCTGCTGGGCGTGAAGGCGGTGATCTGCCGTTCCTTCGAGCGTATCCACCGTTCCAACCTGGTGGGCATGGGCGTGCTGCCGCTGCAGTTCATCGGCAACGATTCCGTGGAAACCCTGGGCATCACCGGCAAGGAAACCTACGACCTGAAGGGCCTGGAAGGCGACATCAAGCCTCAACAGCAAGCTACCCTGGTGATCCACCGCGCCGACGGCTCGACCAAGGAAGTGCAAGTGCTGCTGCGTATCGACACCCCGATCGAAGTGGATTACTACAAGCACGGCGGCATCCTGCCATTCGTGCTGCGCCAGCTGCTGGCTGCTTAAAAAAAGGGGACGTACCCCTTTATTCAAGCCCCATCAAACGCCACCTTCGGGTGGCGTTTTTTATTGCGCCAAAAAAGGGGTACGTCCCCTTTTTTTTATTGCACCGCCAACCTTGAGCGAATCCACTACAATAGGGGTAAATAAGTTTCCTTTTTGACTAAGAAAAGCGCTATGCGTCGCCCATCCAAAGATTCAACCCATAAATTATCTGCCGACAGCCAGCGCCTTATCACCCTCGCCCAAGCCCTGGGCCAGGCCGCCAGCCGCATTGAAGAGCGTAACTGGGAACGGGTGCTGGACGCCCAGCTGCACAAACTGCTGCGCACCGGCCACCAGGACACTGTCGACTCAGCCCTGAACTCCCTGTTCAGCGTGGATTTGCCGGCCTACGACATCCTGATGGACAGCGTGGAAGCGGTCAGCGAATCCGACACCATCGTGGTGGAAGTCGACGGCGAGTCGCGCGAGTACGACATCCTGCTGGTCGCCGCCCCGGTGCTGGCCTGGACCCGCTTCTCGATCGCTTCCGGCCAGATCCCGGCGGACATCCTGAACACGCTGTCGGCGCACTTCTCCGCCCACCTGCTGGCGGACGGCACGCATATGGCGATGTCCTCGACCCTGTATTCCATCGACCAGTTGCCGCGCACCCACGCCGAAGCCTATTCGAAGGTGCACAAGCTGGCGCAAGCCGCCTTGAAGGGCCAGGCGCTCAAGTCCGAGGCTAAAGTGGCCGAAACGGCGCCTTTCCTCGCCGATACCCGCTACCTGATGGTCGCGGTGGTAGCGCCGCACACCGCGCCGATGTTCCGCTGGCAAATGCCGGCGCACCACGCAACGCAGGCCGAAGTGCGCCGCGATGCCCTGGCCGCCTGGACCACCCAGGCAACGCCGACCGTGGCGCGCCTGCTGCCGGGCTGCGGCATCGAGCTGCTGCTGCCGGAAGCCTATTACACCGGCTGCCGCGAGGCCGACAAGCTGATCCGCCCGGTCTCGATCCGAGCCGCCGTGCATTACCTGACGCATTCGCTGGCTTGCGAGCCATCCGACCTGCGCGCGGTGATCGCAGGTTTCGGCGACGAATCCGCGCCGGACGGCCAGGTCGACGAGTACCGCGTCGCCTTTACCCGCCGTTCCGACAGCGATGTGATGTACGGCGTGGTATGGCCGCTGTATGGCCAGGAAGACGAAGAAGGCACGCCGGCGGAAGGCCTGTCCGGCAGTATGGCCGAGCTGCTCAAGCCGCGCACGCCCGTCGAGGAAATCGTCGAACACTTGAACGCCGCCGGCGTATCGCAGGTGAAGAAGCTCGGTGAGAAATATGTCGCCGAATACTGCGACGACTGCGGCGCTCCCCTCTTCGCCGATCCATCGGGCGAGCTGGTCCACGCCGAAATGCCCGAGGACGCCGCCACCGGTACCGAGCACTTCCACTGATGCAAAAGCCCGCGGTCAACGCGGGCTTTTTTCTTGGGCTGCCGTCGGCTGGGGCGGCGCACACGGCTGGCAAGATGTTCGTGCAAGCGGCGGTGCAGGTGCAGCAGTTGGCGTTCGCGTCAACGCGACTACCAACCCTGAAAAGCTAAGGAACAAGCCAACCACGGTCCCTAGCATCCATCGCGTAAATTCTGCGCGCATTGCTTCAAGGTCCGCTTTCGTCGCCAGAGTTGGCAAGATCGTCTCGACCTGCGCCTTGAATTCGATAAATTCGTTCTCGATGCCCATTCATCCAGCATACGCCGGACGCAGCTCACTTCCAAGTGGAATACGGCTGCTTGATGAGGCGCGAATTGAGGTAGCGCAAATCGTTGGTGACTTCTTCGCCAGCCCAGTCCGGCTTGTCGAACTTGGCGTCCTCAGCCGGCAGTTCGATCTCGGCGACGACGAGGCCGGCGTTCTCGACGAGGAACTCGTCCACTTCCCACACAAAGCCGCCATAGGGGATGCGGCGGCGGTATTTCTCGATCAGCGGCCGTTCGCACAGGCGGTCCAGCAGCTCGGCGGCTTCGGCGAACGGGATGGGATATTCCCATTCGCCGCGCGCGGCGCCCACGTTCTTGCTCTTGATGGTCAGGAAGGCGCGTTCGCCTTCAATACGCACGCGCACTGTGCGCTCGGCATGCGAAGACAGGTAACCCTGGCGCAGCAGGACCGGTTCGCCTTGCGTGCGCCAGCCCTCGCCTGACACCAGGAATTTTCGTTCGATCTCGATGCCCATGCGGATATGCTCGATTAGAAGTAGGAGAACGCATTCAGCAGCGACTCTGCGGCGCGCCGTAATCCAAGACGCGCCGGAAGCCGTTTGACGAGCGTCTGGCAGATGAAGACGGGCAGCAGCCAGCAAAGAATCAGCATCGCCTCCAGCGCGAAGATGCTGAGGGCAATCGCTGGATCGAGGAAAAGCAATGCGAGCAAAGCCACCTGGAGCCAAGCCAGAATCCTCAGCCACGGCGTGACGACTTCCGGCGCTGCCACGTCGCGGCTTGCTTACTCGTCCAGCGACAGCAGGATGGGCTGCAGGATTGCCGCGCCCAGCGCCGCACTGCGCGCTCCGTTCCAGCCCACGGCAGGCACCGGCAGGTCCGCGTTGTCCTTGAACGGCATTTCCAGCGTCAGCGACAGCACCTGGAAGTGGTGGCCGATGTACTTGGAGGCCAGCGTCAGCATGTCTTCCTTGTACTTGGACGGCGCATAGCCCACGGCATCCTGGAAGTCGGGCGAGGCATCCTTGTAGCGGTTGATGAAGTTCTTCTGGCGCGCCATCTGCTCCGGCGTGAAGTTCTCCAGCATTTCGTTGCCGGCCACGAAGTTGTAAGGCAGCGCCTCGTCGCCGTGGATGTCGAAGAACATGTCGACGCCGGTTTCATGGATCTTCTGCTTCACGCACAGCACTTCCGGCGAGCGTTCCAGCGATGGCGTCATCCACTCGCGGTTCAGGTTCGCGCCGGCCGCATTGGTACGCAGGTTGCCGCGCACCGAACCGTCCGGATTCATGTTCGGCACAATGTAGAAGCAGCAGCGCTGCAGCAGCTTGCGTGCGATCGGGTTGGCGTCGTCCAGCAGGGAGTCGATCAGGCCTTCGATGAACCATTCGGCCATCGATTCGCCCGGGTGCTGGCGGGCGATGAACCAGATTTTCTTCTCAGCTTCCGGTTCGCCGATGACGACCAGGTTCATGTCGCGGCCGTCGACGGAGGAGCCGATGTCCAGCACGCGAGCGATCGGGTTCTCGGCTACTTCGCCCAGCAGGCGCAGGTGGCGTTCCCACGAATACGGCTCGAAGTAGGCGTAGTAGACGCTGTCGTTGTGCGGCGTGTGCTTGATGGTCATTACCTGGCCATCGAAGGAAGTCGGGACGCGGAACCAGTTCTCGCCGTCGTAGCTGGCGGCGGCGTTGTAGTCTTCGAAGCCTTTGGCGTAGGTGGCGTCGCCGGCGTTCAGGAATTTCATCGTCAGCGCTTCGCCGCGCGCGCCCTGCACGCGGAAGTGGAACCACTGGTGGATGTCGGCGGCGTTGTCTTTGCGGAGTTTCAGTTCGATGTTCGCGGCATTGTCGGCGCGGACGACTTCGATGGCGCCAGAGTCGAAATTCTGGCTGATTTTGATGGTCATTGCGATCCCGTTCAGAGGCTTGGGTTGATCGGAAACGTTATTGTACACATCAAAACCGGTAAACCCGGGTCTGACCACCCGCCGCAGGTTTCGGGTCGAGGCTTTTGATTTTCGGCGAAGTTCAAAGGCGCACAACCCCGCACGCAGCAGCCGCGAGAGCGGGTCAGACCCTTGGGTCTGACCCTGCTTTACCGGGTTTTCAGTCGACGTTGCGCCCACGCGCCTTCAGCGCCGCCCGCACGCCGGCCCCATACGCCGCATCCGCCTTGTCGAAATGTCCGAGCTGCCGCTGAATAATCTCATCGCTTACCTGGCTCAAAGGCCCCGCGATATTCTCGAACAGGTTCAACTTCTCCTGCGGAGGCAAGAGCCGGAACAGATTCCCGGCCTGGGTGAAATCATCTTCCTTGCCCCGCCCATCGTAACGCCCTGCCCCGCCATTCAGCGCCAGCGCCGGCTCCCCATGCCCCATCCCCTGCGGATTGGAACCCGAGGCCTCGGTCGGCGCGTAATTCTGCTCCGCGCCACCGGCACCGGAAGCCATCGCCCCGTCCCGCTGCTGGTGATGGAACGGGCAACGCGGCGCATTAACCGGCAGTTGCTGATGATTGGTACCCACCCGGTACAACTGTGCATCGTGATAAGCAAACAGGCGCGCCTGCAGCATCTTGTCCGGCGAATACCCCATGCCCGGCACGATATTGGCCGGCGACAGCGCCGCCTGCTCCACCTCCGCGTGGTAGTTGACCGGATTGCGGTTGAGCTCCAGGACGCCCACTGGAATCAGCGGGAAATCCGCATGCGGCCAGACTTTGGTCAAATCGAATGGATTCCAGCCCGTGCGCTGCTCCCACGCAGCCAGTTCCTGCTCGGTCGCCACCTGCAGCTTCACCTCCCACTGCGGGAAATCGCCGTTAGCGATCGCGTTGAACAGGTCGCGCTGCGCATGGTCCGGGTCCGAGCCTGCCAGGCGCACGGCATCGGCCGCGCTCAGGTTTTTGATGCCCTGCCTGGTCTTCAGGTGCCACTTCACGTAGACACGCTCGCCGGCCGCGTTCACCAGGCTGAAAGTGTGGCTGCCGAAACCATCCATGTGGCGGTAGCCATCCGGCGTGCCGCGGTCGCTGAACAGCATGGTGACCTGGTGCAGCGATTCCGGCGTCCGGCTCCAGAAATCGAACATCATGGTCGGGGATTTCAGGTTGGTTTGCGGGTCGCGTTTCTGGGTGTGGATGAAGTCGGGGAACTTGATGCCGTCCTTGATGAAGAACATCGGCGTGTTATTGCCGACCAGGTCCCAGTTGCCTTCCTCGGTATAGAAACGCACCGCGAAGCCGCGCGGATCGCGTTCGGTATCGGCGCTGCCACGCTCGCCGCCAACGGTGGAAAAGCGTACGAAGGTTTCGGTCTGCTTGCCGACGGCCGCAAACAGCTTGGCCTTGGTGTATTGGCTGATGTCGTGGGTGACGGTAAAGGTACCGTAGGCGCCCGAACCCTTGGCGTGCACCACACGCTCCGGGATGCGTTCGCGGTTGAAATGCTGGAGCTTTTCAATCAGGTGGAAATCCTGCAGCAGGACGGGGCCACGCGGGCCGGCAGTCAGGGAGTTCTGGTTATCGGCGACTGGAATGCCGGATGCGGTGGTAAGCGGGGGTTGGCTCATGGGTGTGCTCCTTCATGTGATCGGTGAAATCATTCTAAAGAGACACTGGCAATTGATAAATTTGATTAATCCTATGAAATCGATAGTCAAAATTGTTCGTGGATGGCAATTCCCTCGAAAGTGTCTGCCCCGGCCGACCACGGCTTTGCCTGGAAAGCCCTTTGCCCATCCGCGTAGCCGGCCTGCCAGCGCTGGCTGATGCCCGCGCTCGAGAAGTCGATGTCCTTGGTATGGTCTTCGCAGCTCAGGTGCGGCGCCTTCAGCAGCACCACGTGCATGGAAGTGCCGCAGCCCCACAGCGTCAGCTCGCGCACTTCCGGCGTGTTGCGCACATCGTCCGGCAACTTCGTCGCCAGTTCGCGGATCACGCGGCGCAGTCGGTGCAGCTTGCGCTGCTGCTCGATATGGCTGGCGCGGCTCGCATACTGGATTTCCTTGTGCTTCTCCAGCACATCGAGCACGCTTTGCGGCTCGCTGCCGTCCGGATTCCACACCTGCACCGAGAAGATCACGGAATCGCGCCGCGGTTCGTCGTCCAGGACCGCCTCGATCGGGGTGTTGGAGTAGATGCCGCCGTCCCAATACGGCTCGCTGCCGATGCGCACCGCCGGAAAGGCGGGCGGGATCGCGCCGGACGCGATCACGTGTGACAGCTCGAGCGCCTCCTTGCGGGTGTCGAAGTAACGCATCACGCCATTGCGGGCATTGACCGCGCCCACGGTCAGACGGGTGTGACGTTCGTTCAGATAGGTCAGGTCGACCAGGCCGGCCAGCGTATCGCGCAGCGCGTTGGTGCGGTAGAAGGAAGCGTTTTCGACGCCCAGCGGCGCGGCGGGATTCCACCAGGCGATTGGATTCGGATCGAAGAAGGCGGGAATGCCCTGCGCCAGAGTGAGCGCGTTGGCAAACGCCGGCGGCAGGCCGCCGAAGATGTCGTGCCGCTCCATCGATTCCCAGAAAGCCCGCAGGCGCGGCAAGCGCTGTTCCGGCGGATTGCCGGCGATAATGGCGCCATTCAAAGCGCCTATCGAAGTGCCGATCACCCAGTCCGGTTCCACACCTGCTTCATGCATGGCCTGGTAGACCCCGAGCTGGTAGGCGCCGAGCGCGCCACCGCCCTGCAGCACCAGCACCACCTGTCCCGGCATGCCCTGCTTCTTCACAGCCGCACCGACAAACCGACCGTGAACGCCAGGTCCGGCGTGCGGTGGTTCAGGCCGACCATGAAGCCGGCGTCCAAATGCAGGTCGCGCGTCGGCGAATAGCCGCCGCCAAAATCGAAGCTCGCTTGCGTGCCGCCGTCGCGCGATCGGGCAATGCGGGGCGTCGACACCTCCACAAAGGTATAGGCGCGGTCGCTCAGGCTCTTGGCCAGCGTAACGCCGAACATGCCGGTCGTGTAATGGCGGCCGTTGTCGTCGCGGTCACGGTAGACGCCGGGCATGACGCCCAGCGACAAGTCATGCGGCAGCTCCCATTCCATTGGCATGCGCACCGAAGGCCGCGTGCCATTGCCCCTGAAATCGCGCGAGCCGCTCGCGAAGTCCAGCTGCGGAATCAGGCCGATGGTTGGCGCACCGTCCTTGCCTTCGTTGATTTGCCATTTGACGCCCAGCGCCGTATCGCCCCACCCGCCAGGCCGGGCAGGAACGGCGCGGTCGGTCACGCGGCCATCGGTCTCCACACGCAATTCAAGCTTGTCCGAGACGCCGAGGCGCAGCAGCAAGGGCGTGCTGCGTTCGTCCTTCGATTGCTGGAAGCCGGTTTCCAGTTGGGCGCGTCCCTTGCCGACCACCTCGGGCGAGTCCACGAAGTCGGGACGGTCGGTAGAAATCCAGTCATCTGGTTCAGCCGCAACGCAGCACAAAGGCAGCGCCAGCGCGCACAGTACAAATTTCCGCATTCCGTTCTCCGGGCAATTTCTGGCTTAGGATAGAAATATGCCATTAATACCGGAGATCAACAATGAAGTTGAACCATGTGGATTTGCCCGTACCGGACCTCGAGTCGGCCGCCGACTACTTCCAGCGCGGTTTCGGCTTTGAGCGCCTGCCCGCACGCGCCGAAGGGATGGCGATATTGCGGGGCGAAGACGGGTTTGCGCTGATCCTGCAGCAGGCGGACCAAGTTGAATATCCACCCGGCTTTCACATCGGCTTCCTGCAACCGTCCGACGAAGCGGTGCATGCCGCCTACCGCCGCCTGGCCAATGCAGGGCTGCCCCTGCCGCCCGCCCCTGCGGTCAGCTACGGCTGCCTCGCCTTCTGGTGCCAGGCGCCGGGCGGCATCCTGATCGAAGTCAGTCACCGGATGGGTTAGCCCATGCGCCCCGTGCGCAGCGCGATTGCCCAATCGGGGCGTCCGTGCCGTGACGCCAGGTCTGCCGCCGCGTGCCAATCGTACGCAATCGCAAACTGTTCGACTGCCCAGCCAAACGCCGTGCGTTCAACGATCGCATAGCGCGCATGCGGCGTGGCATTTTCAGCCTTGTGCGGATACGGCAGGTCGCCGGAAAAGGCCTGCAAGCCAACGCTGCCGGGGTTGACCACCATGCGGCCGTCCCCAAGCAGCACCGAACGCGGTACATGGGTATGGCCGCACAAGACCAGCGATGCCTGCTCGCCGCCGGCCCGCGCCAGTACTTCATCGTATGTGGCGGGGCGTTGTCCGGACGGATCGACGCTCTCCATCCAGTACACCAGGTCCGAGCCCGGCGTGCCATGCACCAGCAGTACATCCTCCGTCAATCGCAGCGACGAAGGCAGCGACGAAATCCATTCACGGTGGCCGGGCGCGATGTGATCGTGCGCCCAGCGGTCGGACGCGCCCATGCGCGCCGGGTCGTGTTCCAGCAGTTGGCGTTCGTGGTTGCCGCGAATGGTCGGCAAACCCAGTGGCATCAGCAGGTCCGCCGTGTCGGCCGGCCGCAAGGGGCCGGACAGGATGTCGCCGAGGTTGACCGTCACGTCCACCTTGCGCCGCGCAATATCGGCCAGGACGGCTTCCAAAGCCCACAGATTCCCATGGATGTCCGACATCACGGCAATACGCATCGCTTACGCTCCTAGGTGGCCAAAGCGGCGACTTGCGCCGCACTCAGGGCACCATTATAGATGCGGAAGTCGTCTATTTTCCCCTTGAAGTATGGATCGCGCGGGTATTGCGAACGGCCCAGCCAGTTCTGCGTCGTGCTGCGCATACGGAACGGTGCATGCGTCATCGCGGTATTGGTCGCTACCGCACTGCCGTTCACGTACATGGTGCCTGTCGTGCCGGACAGGGTCACCGCCACATGCACCCATTGTCCGGTAGGCAAAGCCGCCGTCGTCAACGCCTGGTCGCCCCAGCCATTCATAAGATTGATGGCGAAGCGCATGCTGCCATCCTCAGCTTTGGGCGTCAGGAACATGTAATGGGTGGGGCCCGATCCCAAATCGAAAATGCGCGTCCAATTGCTGCCGCCGTCCCAGAAAACCCAGACCGCGATAGTAAAATCGGCCAGGTCACTCACCAGTTTTCCCGGCAGCGCAACATAGTCGTCAACGCCATCAAGCAAGACGGCATTGCCTTGCCGGCCTTGCGTCCATTGGGCTCCGTTCATCAACATGCCGTCGCGGCCATTGCCGCTGGAGTCGGAAACCGTCGTGCCCTGGGACTCGCTGAATTGAAGAACTGTATGCGGTACGACCGCCGTAACGACGCGCGCCTCTTTTGATGGAGCACTATTACCCGCAGGCGTCTGCGCCGTGACTACATAGTGATAGGTACCGGGCGCCATGCCGCTGTCGGTATAGGTCAGCAGGCCGCCGATACCGGTGGCGACGGTGGTGTACGGCCCCCCGGCACTCGCCGAGCGCAAGACCGTGTAGCTGCTGGCCTTCGCCGTTCCCCACCACGACAGCTCGACCTTGCCGCCCACCAGCCGCGCCGTCAGGCCGCTCGGCGCCACGCTCGCTGCGAGCGGATCGCGGCTGAATGTCAGCGTCCCCAGGCCAAGCTGGTCGCCGCCGCCTGCATCGCCTTCCGGACGCATCATGGCTGTCATCTGCGCGCAGAACGGCGCTGCCAGTCCAAGCCGGTTGACGTAGTGGTTATAGATCATTTCCCAGACCGGGCGTAAATGCGGCAAGGGCCCACCTGCGATGGCAGTGCCTGTCCCCTGCCTGTTGATCAGGGTATCGAAGGGCATCGAGAGATAGTAGCGATTGCCGCTGGCATCGGACAGGTTGGCCTTGGCCACGTATTCGGCGCCGGCGAGGAAGCGGTTGTTGTCGTAGCCGTAGAAATCATCGCCCTGGTTCCACGCCATTTCGCAAAATGCGCCGGCAAGGCCAATGCCGAGCGTGGAATGCCCCTGGTCGCGCGAGCTCTCCTGCCATTGGCCCAGGTAGCCCGGATGGACAAAGGGCACCATCTGGCTTGATGCGCCGTTGCCGCGCCCCGTCCGGAAATAGGAAGCTGCCTCGTCATACACGTCTTCGCGGTCGCACAGCACGCCGATGGCCAGCATGCAGGCCATGTTGCACAGGTCCCAGTTGGCCCAGAAATTGGTGATTTCGGAGCCGTTATGCGTAGTCAGGAACTGATGGTTCAGGGGATAGAACACAGTCAGCATCATGTTCTGGAAACGCGCAAAGTCCGCAGCGGCCCAGCCGGAATACGTCCGCATGATTTCCGCCGCGTTGGCGAACTCGTAGCCGTAAATGCCGGCCGCCAGGAAGCGGTCGGAATTGCCGGTAACTGAAGTGAGCGTGGACGACCAGGCGTTCAGGAATTCCACCGCCTTATCGGCATAGGCAGTGTCGCCGCTCACCTTCCAGCGCAACGCCAGTTGGTAGCTGCGGGCCACGTCGGTAAAGAACTGGCCGAAATTGCTGCCGTCGCCGCCCCGGATCACGGTCTGCAATGGCTGCGGGCTGGTATTCAGGTTGGAGCGCCCGGTGCGAAGCAATGCATTCCAGCCGTCCAGCCAGGGTTGCGCATTCGCGGCCACCTTGGCCCGCATGCGGGCGAAGTCTTCTTCGGTATGCAGCAGGCCAGGATGCTTGAAGACACGGGCAGCAGTGCTTGGTGTTGCCGGAGCGGGCTGCGCCGCGCCGACGCCGCCGCTGCTTCCGCCGCCACTGTCACCACCACCGCATCCAGCCAGCGCGAGCGGGCCAAGGGCGGCCAGGCCGAGTGATCCTGCACAAAACATCCTGCGGGGAAGGGAAACTGCTTGATCTTGCTTGGACATGATTACCTTTCGAACATAACGCGGGCAAGACGCCGCGCGCGCTCGATGGTAACTTACTGCGTGGAAACTATTTTATTGGTATTTGATGAAATTTTTCGCCGCCAACGGCCTGCAATGGCGATTTGGGGAATCAGTTGCCAGCCAGCGCATCCGCCACCTTGTCCATTTGGGACGCCTTGGCGATGGCATTGGCCGGCTTCTTCTGATCCTTGGGCGATGCTTTCGCCTGGACCGGGGATGGGATCGGCAGGGTCGAAGCTACGCGCACCGTGTCCATGGCGTACACGGCCGCTGCCAGCCCTACCGTTACAATCAACAACCACCGTACCCACCAGGTCAGCACGATGACCTCCAGCAAAGTTTTCTACTAATCAGTTTAGTTTCGAAATTTGCTGGAAATCTATTAAATTGTCACCCAAGCGTCCTCTTACTGCTGAGGCTGCTGAGCCATGTAGACCAGTTCCCAGATATGCCCGTCCAGGTCCTCAAAGCCATGGGCATACATGAAACCGTAGTCCTTCGGCTCGCGTGGGGTCTTGCCGCCTGCCGCCACGGCCTTGCGTACCAGTTCATCGACCTCCTCCCGGCTTTCGCAGGACAGGCAGACCAGCACCTCAGTCGCCTCCTTGGCGTTGACGACTGGCTTGCCCGTGAAGGTGCGGAAGAAGTCCTCCACCAGCAGCATGGCGTAGATGCTGCCGTCGTTGATGATCATGCTGGCGGCGTTTTCGTCGGTGAACTGCGGGTTGAAGGTATAACCCAGGGCGGCGAAGAAAGCTTTCGACTTTTCCAGGTTCTTGACGGGCAGGTTGACGAAGATTTGCTTGTTCATATTGGTCTCTCAAAAGGATTAACAGGGGGCTTCTGATCCTACGACGCGCCAGCTTTCCAGAAATCGACATCCAAAGCAAAATTTGTTTTCCGGCCGACTGCATATACCATTGAGCAGTGCAGCCACACCGCACAGCCGTATCGGTGCGCCAACGCACGGACGCAACAATTGGCGCGGACGAGACTGACTTCGATGGCTCTAGGCAACTGAAAGGAGGACATCATGCGCAAACTCCTCGTGATGCTGGCGATGACGGTTTTGGCTTCGTTGCCGGGCCGCGCTGCCGTCAGCATCGACATCGGCATTAATGTGCCGTCCTATCCGGCCATGCAACGCATCCCCGGCTATCCGGTGTATTACGTACCCCGCATGCACGCCAATTACTTCTTTTACGACGGGCTGTATTGGGTTTATGCCCCTGACGGCTGGTATGTCAGTCCATGGTATGACGGTCCCTGGGACTTTGTGCCGACCGACAGCGTGCCCTTGTTCATCCTGCGCATTCCCGTACGCTATTACGGCTATCCTCCCGTGATATTCCGGCAATGGGTCATGGATGCGCCTCCGCGCTGGGATACCGTGTGGGGTCCAGATTGGGCGCGCCGCCACCCCCACTGGCAGCACTGGAACCGCGCCACGACGCCGGCGCCGGCTCCGCTGCCCCGCTACCAGCAGCGCTTTACGCGCGCCAACTATCCGAATGAAGTCCAGCAGCGCCAGCTAATCCAGCAGCACTACCGATATACGCCGCATGATCAGGCAGCACGCAAACATTGGCAGACCCAGGCCCGCATGGCCGAAAGGGGCCCCCAGCCGCTGGCGCCGCCAAGCCGGGCTCACGAGCCACCGGCACAAGCCGTTCGAACACATGAACAAGAGACGCGCGCCAATAACCGCCATCCAGCCGAGCGCAGGGAAGCGCCGGTCCAACATCGTGGCCCACCAAACAGCCCCATGGTAGCGCCGCATGAAATGCCGCCAATGCGCGCCAATGTGCCCCCGGCCGGCCCCGGTCCAGGCCACCCTCGCTTTGAAGAGCGGGAAGCCTCGCGCAATGCCAGGCCAGAGCATGGCGGACGGCCGGACAATCCCAACAAGGACGATAAGGAAGAGCAGCACCAGCATGGCAAGCGCCATTAGGCTCGAACGCGGAAATGAAAAAGGCCAACCGCAATGGTTGGCCTAAGTCATTGATTTGATTGGTCGGGGCGAGAAGATTCGAACTTCCGACCCCCTGCACCCCATGCAAGTACAACGGTGTTTCAGGCGGTTTTAGCCGGTTTCAAAAATTAGAATTTTACATTCAAAAACAACGATTTATCGAAATAAAGCGTTCAATGCCGTTTCAAGGAGTTTACCGCGAAACCGGAAATCTGTAGGGGTAAATGTAGGGGTAAAATTGGGCTTCCGTGTCTTCTCCCCTCTCCCCATGCCTAAACTGACTCAGCGCTATTTGGAGTCCCTTCGTCCTGACATGGACGGTCAACTCCTTCGTGAGGAAGGCGGGTTGCTAGGGACAATCCGGGCAAAATCCAACGGCTCGATTTCCGTCTCGTTCTATTATCGCTACCGCTTCGGAGGGAAGTCCAAAGACATCTCGTGCGGCACCTGGCCGGCGACTTCTCTTGCTGTAATCCGCGCAAAGCGTGATGATGCTCGCGCAACGGTCACTGCCGGCAACGATCCAGCCGCCGAGAAGAAGATTGTCCGGGAGGAACGGCAACTGGAATCGGCCGCCAAACTCACCGCCCTGGAACAGCAGCGAACGGCAATGCTGACCTTTGCGGACATGTATAAGGCTTGGATTGAAGACGGTGTTCGCCGCAAAGATGACAACGCCGAACTCAAGCGCACGTTTTCGATGGACGTGCTCCCAACGCTCGGTTCGACACCGGTTCGTGAGGTTACAGAAAACGATCTGCGCAACGTGCTGCGCATGATAGTCAAGCGAGGCGCCAATCGCTCTGCCGTCATTCGCCGGAACGACTTGGCGCAATTGTTTGCCTGGGCGCGCAAGCGCCAGCCTTGGCGAAAACTCCTGGTCGAAGGCGACCCAATGGACCTCATCGAGATCGAAAAGATTGTCGCCTCCGACTATGATATGGATTCCTACAGGAAGCGCATTCTTTCTTCGGACGAAATCAAGGAACTTCATCAGATTTTCGCCCGGCGCCAAGCGGAATACGAGGCGGCACCAGACAAGCGCAAGGTACCCCAGCCACTAAACCGCACGACTCAACTCGCGATCTGGATCATGCTTTCCACATTGACGCGCGTCGGTGAAACGTCAATGGCAAGATGGGAGCATGTCGATCTCGAAGCTGGCGAGTGGTTTATTCCGAAAGCGAACGTCAAAGACGCGGTCAGCGACCTGACCGTCTTCCTCTCCGCTTTCGCCCTTGACCAATTCAAAACGCTAAGGGAAATTTCTGGGGCAACCGACTGGTGCTTCCCATCGCGCGATCGCAAATCTCACTTGGACGAGAAGGCAATCACCAAGCAAATCACCGATCGGCAGTGGATGTTTAAGGTAGACCGTGAAGGGAACCTGCGAAAGCCAAAGCAGAAGCGAGTCTTTGACAACTCATTGGTCCTTGCGGCAGGCACAAACGGAAAATGGACTTCACATGACCTTAGGAGAACTGGTGCCACAATGATGCAGAGCCTTGGCATCCCGTTGGATATCATTGACCGCTGCCAGAATCACGTACTTGGGGGAAGCAAAGTACGGCGTAGCTATATGCATCATGACTATGCGCAAGAAAAGCGGAAAGCATGGACGATACTGGGCGAACACTTGATGAGTATCCTTACCGCACCATCCAACTCGTGAGGTTGAAAACTTAGCGCGTGTGTAAACGGGGTTGAACAAGAGTTGTGGCTACTCTAATGAAACGGGGCTCCCCAAGATGGCAGGCGCTCCGTGAATCAGGCAGACGAGCCCCTTCACTACGCATCGGTGTGGATCTGGCTCCCATCCTCGGTGCGCCCGCGCACGGAAGATTGTCACAATTCTGATAAGGTAATTTCACAAGCTTCACCAGGAGCAATGCCATGCTCGCTAGCACGACATCAAGCGTGGACCAAGTCACTCAGAGCTGTCTGCAATGCCACGATGCATGCCTTCGGACGATCGCTCATAAAGGCAGTCTTCCAAATGCTAGTCGTGAAAGTCTTGTAGCGCAGTTGCATGGTTGCGCAGATATCTGCCGTACGACGGCTGGCGCGATGGTCGCGCCAGAGATTTATTCTATGGATTTGGCAAGGCGGTGCTGGAAGATCTGCGAGGCCTGCGGTCATGCATTCGTTACCGTGCATGGTTTTTCTGGGATAGCGCGCGACTGCTTTGGCTGTGCAGCTGTGTGCCGACGTTTCTGCTCAAGCCCGCAGTAGACGCATGCTTATTTCGATTTCACTCTACTTCGGATAACCGGCACGCTGCGCCCGGACGAAGTGCCAACCGCGACACGGGCATGTTTTCTCAAATTAATTAAGCAGTCCGAAAATTACTACCGTTGCGAACAATTCTGCCGAAGGCGGCAATTACATAAAAAAGGCCCACCGAACCGGGCCAACCCTGTGATAGCAAAAGGAAAAGGCCCACCAAGCTGGACCAATCCAAATAGGAAGAAGCGAACGACAGACAGGATCTGCAGCAGTCTTGCCTTGAACCCTGTCCAATCTATTCGGAGTGCAGTCTAGCAAACGCCCAACGTAATGCACTGTGCTTCTTAGTAGCTGTCGTCGAACGCCAACACGTCCGGCTTTCCGTTCGACGCTGCATTGCTTCGCTTGACCGAGCTTCGCCAATTACTTAGAGGCTCACGCCATACTTGGCGTAGATTCTGGCGATAGCACCGGAGCGCTTCAGCGTCAGGATGGCGTCGTCCAGTTTCGGCAGCAAGGCCTTCTTGCTGGGGTGAACGCGCATCGACACGTCGAACGAACCCAGAACGTCACCGAGGACGAACTCACGGTACCGCGGCACCAGGAGCATATTGTATTGCGCGACCGCCTTGTTTATCAGGATCTGATCCATCCGCCCGGCAGCGAGCATGGCTAAAAGCTGCGTCTCGCTCACCGCGTCCGAGCGATGCACAGCGCCACTGTCAAACAGTTCGCGCAAATCTGGATAGGTGTACCCCCTTACCAATCCGATCGTTCTGCCGCTCAAATCTCTTGGCGTGTTCATTGGAAAATATTTTCCGGGTGCAAACACCAGTACGTCGACCACCTTGCCAAACGGCACTGAGAACTTGCCGGGAACGCGGTGGTGTTTTACCCAGCCAGGGAAGACACCAGGCTCCAGGTCGATGTGTCCCAGATCAAATTCGTTAGAAAGGCGCGCATAGGGAAAGTACTGAATCAGAAAGCGGTGCCCCGTCATCTTACTCAGCTCGTCCAAGATTTCCTGATAAATGCCCGTTCGCCCGCTCTCGATCATCATAGGCGGGTAATTGTAGAAGCCGACTTTGACTGTGTCGGAACGCGCTTGCGTACACCAAGCAGCAAACAGCAGGCAGGTCGCGAAAACAAGGCGTCTCATGATCAGTG
>JBCNPK010000076.1:0-18465 GCA_039593355.1 Pseudoduganella sp. | reverse complement strand
CTTCAGTTCAATCTCTGTTTTTCGGCATTGCTGCCGAGGTCACTCACTCAAAATACTGACGAAATCTCATAAAGAGATTTACGTTTATTTTGTGCGAGCGTTATAACGTATATTTTGAGCATCGGACTCGAAGGTCCGGGCATATCGTCAAACGCCCACACTTATCGACTGTTGATTTTTAAAGATCGCTGCCTTGTTTTGTCGACGAAGCGTTGTGTTCGTCAGCAGCAGAGAAGCGAGATTATGCAGTGTTTCGTATATCTCGTCAACCCCAACTTTTTCGCTTCGCTGCTTCGTCGTTGACGTTGCTGCGTTGCGAGGGACAGAACTATAGCCGACCGGCGCCGACTCCGCAAGGGTAAAATGCATGGTTTCGTCATACCGTATTACTGCAGCCCTCATGACCATCCTTCTCTCAACGCTCAACGCCCGCTACACCCATGCTTCGCTGGGCCTGCGCTATCTGCTTGCCAATATGGGCGAGCTGCAAGCGCAGACGCGCATCCAGGAATTCGTGATCGGCGCGAAGACGACCGAGATGGTGGAGCGCATCCTGGCGGCACAGCCAAAGATCGTGGGCTTCGGTGTCTATATATGGAACGTTGAAGAAACCTGCCGCCTGGTGGCGACGCTGAAGCGCGTGGCGCCACATCTGGTTATCGTTCTTGGCGGACCGGAAGTTTCTTACGAAACGGGCGAGCAGGAGATCGCGCGCCTGGCCGACTATGTGGTGACAGGCTGGGGCGACGTGACCTTCCCTAAACTGTGCGGCGAAATCCTGAACGGGCCGAAGCCATTGATGAAGGTGCATGCGGGGGTGCAGCCGCCGATGGCGGAGATCACGCTGCCCTACTCGCTCTATTCGGATGAGGACATTGCGCACCGCACCTTGTATGTAGAGGCTTCGCGCGGCTGCCCGTTCAAGTGCGAATTCTGCCTGTCTTCCCTGGACAAGACGGCGTGGCCGTTCAATATCGATGCCTTCCTGGCGGAGATGGAGGCGCTGCATGCGCGCGGGGCGCGGACCTTCAAGTTCGTCGACCGCACCTTCAACCTGAACATCAAGACCAGCCTGAAGATCATGCAGTTCTTCCTGGATAATCTGGCCGCCAACCCCGATGATCCGGTGTATGCGCACTTTGAGCTGGTGCCGGACCACCTGCCGGATGCACTCAAGGAGGGCATCGCCAAGTTCCCGGCGGGGACGCTGCAATTCGAGATCGGCATACAGAGCTTCAACCCGGTGGTGCAGGCAAATATCTCGCGCAAGCAGGATAACGCGAAGGCTGCCGACAACATCCGCTGGCTTTGCGAGCACTCCGAGGTCCACATGCACGTGGACCTGATCGCCGGCCTGCCTGGCGAAACGGTGGAAAGTTTTGCGGAGGGCTTCGACAAGTTGTGGGCCCTTGGGCCGCACGAAATCCAGTTCGGGATCCTCAAGCGCCTGCGCGGGACGCCGATCATTCGCCATACCCAGGAATTCGGTATGGTGTACGACCCATACCCGCCCTATACGATCCTGGCGAACCGCGATATTGATTTTTCGACCATGCAGCGGCTGGTGCGCTTTGCACGTTATTGGGATCTTGTGGCGAATTCGGGACGCTTCACGCATACGGTACCGGTGCTGCTGGGCGAGTCGCCGTTCAAGTCGTTCATGGCGTTTTCCGATTGGCTTTATGCCAATACGGATGCGACGCACCGCATTGCGCTGGACCGCCTGGCGGTGATGGTTGGGCGCTGGCTGGGCGAGACGGGTATGCAGCCACCTGCGGTTACTGAGCTGCTGGCGCGTGATGGACATGGGGTGAAGCAGAAGGTGGCGGCTCCGGCTTCGGCGGCGCCGGCGCGGCAAGTGCGGCATTTGGCGGCATGACCCTCTAAACCCGTAAAACCAGGGTACGGCCCAAGGGCCGGGCCCTGTCTGCGCATCCGCCGGTGGTGTGGCGCGACAGGCGAAACTCTTTTACACTGGCGGCATGCCTATTGCTCAAGAGCCAACGTTATCTGTCAGCCCAGAAGGGCGCACGGTGTCAGCCAGGGGAACCTGGCAAGTCAGCGCGCTCGCCAGCAAACGGGTAATGAAGGGCATTTCCGCCTGCCTTGACCATGTGAGGGACATCCACGCCGTCGAATGGGATTTGAGCGGCGTTGACATGCTGGACCACGTCGGTGCGCAACTGCTATGGCAGGCCTGGGACTACAAGCGCCCGTCCAGGCTGAAACTGGCCGACGGCCAGGAAGAAATCTTCAAGCGCATCGAAGCAGCGGGCAAGCTGGAGTTCCCGCGCGCGCGCAAGCAGCACTTCGGCTGGGTGACCACGCTGGGCTTCGGCATCCTGCACTTCCTCGAGCACATGCGCGGCTTCGTGCAGTTGATTGGTTCAGTGGTGCAGGACGTGGGACGCTTTGCGGCGAATCCGATGCGCGGACCATGGCGCGAGATTTCGGCGAATATTTTCCATGCCGGTTTCCAGGCGCTGGGCATTACAGCGCTGGTGGGATTCCTGATCGGCGTGGTGCTGTCTTACCTGTCGGCGCAGCAGCTGCGTAATTTTGGCGGCGACATTTACCTGGTCAACCTGCTCGGCATGTCGGTGATCCGCGAGCTGGGGCCTTTGATGGCGGCCATCCTCGTGGCAGGCCGCTCGGGATCGGCGATCACGGCGCAGTTGGGCGTGATGCGGGTGACGGAAGAACTGGATGCGATGCTGGTGATGGGCATTTCGCACGGCTTCCGCCTGATCCTGCCGAAAGTAATCGCACTGGCGATTTCGATGCCGCTGCTGGTGATCTGGACCGACGCCGCGGCGCTGATCGGCGGCATGCTGGCGGCCAAGGTGGAATTGAACCTGTCGGTGCGCTACTTCATCATGAAGCTGCCGCAGGTGGTGCCGATTGCGAACTATTACATCGGCCTGTTCAAGGGCATGGTGTTCGGCATGCTGATTGCCATGGTGTCCTGCCACTTTGGCCTGCGCATCAAGCCGAACACGGAAAGCCTGGGCCATGGCACGACCACTTCGGTGGTGACGGCAATTACGGTGGTGATCCTGGCGAACGCGGTGTTTGCGATCGTCTTCAACGGGGTGGGTTACTGATGAACGACCAGCCGCAACAACCGGAAGAAAGCTGCGCCTGCCCCGAGGGCGAGGGCAAGCTGACGCTGGACGGCAGCGTGCCGGTGGTCGAAATCACCAACCTGCAGACCAAGTTTGGCCGCACCGTCATCCACAATGACCTGAACCTGTCCATCGAACAGGGCGAGATCCTGTCGATCGTAGGCGGCTCGGGAACCGGCAAGACCGTGCTGCTGCGGCAGATGCTGGGCCTGGAGCGCCCAACCAAGGGTTGCGTGCGCATTTTCGGCGAGGACATCACGGTCGCTTCCACCGGCCACCTGCAGGAACTGCGCAACCACTGGGGCATGCTGTTCCAGCAGGGCGCGCTCTATTCGGCGCTGACGGTGTTCGAGAACATCGCGCAACCGATGATGGAACTGGGCACCCTGCCCGCTCAGCTGATCCGCGATGCGGTGCTGCTGAAGATGAATATGGTGGGCCTGGGCCCGGAACATGCGAACAAGATGCCGAGCGACCTGTCGGGCGGCATGATCAAGCGCGTGGCGCTGGCGCGGGCATTGGCGCTGGAGCCCAAGCTGCTGTTCCTGGACGAGCCAACGGCGGGCCTGGATCCGGACCTGTCGGAGAGTTTCGTCTCGCTGATCAAGTCCCTGCACCGCGAGCTTGGGCTGACGGTGGTAATGGTGACGCACGACCTGGATACGCTGTTTGCGCTGTCGACGCGCATCGCGGTGCTGGCAGAAAAGCATGTGTTGGCCATCGGACCGACGCGCGAGGTGATCAAGACCGATCATCCGTTTATCAAGGAATTCTTCCTGGGCGACCGCGGCAAGCGCGCGCTTGAGGCCCTGGAATAAGGAGCAAGGCATGGAAAACAGATCTCACGCTTTGATGACAGGCTTGTTCACGATCGCGTTGCTGATCGCGGCTATCCTGTTCGGCATCTGGTTCAACCGCGACCGGGTGAAGTACGAGCCTTACCTGATCGCCACCACCATGTCGGTGCCGGGACTGAACCCGCAGGCGGCAGTGCGCTATCGCGGCCTGGAAGTGGGCAAGGTGGACGACATCGACTTCGATCCCAGGCTGGCGGGCCAGATCCTGATCCACCTGAGCATCGACCCGGCGACGCCGATCACCAAGACCACGTATGCGACCCTGGGCTACCAGGGCGTGACCGGCATCGCCTATATCCAGCTCGACGACGATTCAACCGGTTCGCCGGAGCTGGCAACCAGCAAGGGCAACCCAAGCCGCATCCCGCTGCATCCGGGCCTGTTCGACCAGCTGGAAAAGCGCGGCACGGCGATCCTGGGCCAGGCGGAGGAAGTGACCAGAAAGCTCAATAACTTCCTGAGCGACGACAACCAGAAGAAGATGCTGGGCGCGTTCAGCGACGTGAGCGACGCAGCGCAGTCGTACCGTGACCTGGCGGCGCGCCTGGACCCGGCGGTGCAGAAGATCCCGGCGCTGGTGGAGCACGGCGACCATGCCTTGCGTTCGATGGATACGCTGGCCATGGAGGCAAACAAGGTCGCGCAATCCCTGCAAGGGCCGGATGGCGCCGTGCAGCGCCTCACCACCTCCGTGGACCGCGCCACGACTTCGGTCGAGGCGGTGGCCAGCGGCGTTGAACTGGAAACGCTGCCCGGCGTGACCGGACTGGCCGATGAAACCAAATCGTCGATGCGCGCCATCCGCCGCACCATGAACAACCTGAGTGACCGCCCGCAAAGCATCCTGTTCGGCGCGCCGAATACGCCACCCGGCCCGGGCGAACCAGGCTTTGACCCTTCCGGCAAATAAGGACAAGCAATGAAGAAGAACATCATCCTGATCGCCATTGCTGCCGCCGCCGCATTGGCCGGCTGCGCCAGCAAGGGACCGCAGCCAACGGCCTACGACTTCGGCCCGATGGGGGCGCCGCTGCCCGCCGCCAGCATGGCGCCCGGCGGCACCGATGGCACGAACGGTACAAACGGCGTGCGGCCGCTGGTGATGCCCGCCATCGTGGTCGCCGACGTCAGCGGCCCGGCATCGCTCGATTCGCAGCGCATGTTCTACCGCCTGATGTATGCCGACGCCCACCAGTCGCGCCCTTACGCGTACAACACCTGGTCCGTGACGCCGCTGCAGCTGATGTCGCAGCGCTTGAAGGCGCGCATCGCGCAAGCCGGCGTGAAAGTCGTTTCGACCACCGACGCGGCCGGCGGCCTGCCGCTGCTGCGCCTTGAAGCAGACGATTTTTCACAGACTTTCGAGAGCGCCACGAAGAGCAGCGCCAGCATCACCTTGCGCGCCTCGGTGTTCCGCAACCATAAGCTGGTGGACCAGCGCACCTTCAGCCGCACCGTACGGGCGCCAAGCGCCGATGCAGCGGGTGGCGCCAGCGCACTGGCCGAAAGCACGGACGGCATCGCGGCCGACATCCTGGCCTGGCTGGCGGCCCTGCCGATGTAAGCCATGAGCGAAGAAGCGCCAGCCCCAGCTCCCGCACCGAAGCCAGCACCGGCGCCGAAGGCTCCCGTGCAGCCCGGCCGCAAGGGCTCGCCGGTGGCGCGCGCGCTTCTGCTGGCCTACGCGATGCTGATCGTGTACGCCAGCTGGTTCCCCTTCTCCGGCTGGCAGAACCAGGGCTTGTCGCCGCTGATTTTCCTGGAATGGACCACGCTGCCGCGCTACTGGACCGGCTTTGACGCCGGCATCAACGTGATCGGCTACATCCCCTTCGGCATGCTGCTGGTATACGCGATGCGGCCGAAGGTGACGGGCTTCTGGGCCTTCCTGCTGGCCAGCCTGGCCGGCGCGCTCGTTTCGGGCACGATGGAAGCGGTGCAAACCTATCTGCCGACGCGCGTTTCGTCCAACCTGGACTTCTACACCAACACCGCGGGCTCAGTCATCGGCGCCTTCATCGGCGCGCTGACAGCGAAAAAGCTGATGGACACCAGCAATGCCTACAGGCTGCGCCAGCAATGGTTTGCCCAGCATGCGAGCCAGGGCATGGTGCTGGCGGCGCTGTGGCCGTTTACGCAGATTTATCCGCAGGGCTTCCTGTTCGGGCTCGGGCAGCTGCTGCCCATCCTGTCGGAGTGGCTCAGCGATCTGCTGGACATGGAAATCGACCTGGCCGCCATGGTGCGGCCGGGAGCCTCGCTAACGGTGGAGCAATACTGGCTGTCCGAAACCATCGTCACCGCTTGCGGCATGGTGGGCGCGGCCCTGACGCTGCTGTGCATCCTGCGCAAGCCGGCGCCGCGCGCGCCGCTGGTGGTCCTGCTGGTGGCCGCCGCCGTGCTGGTGAAAACCCTGTCGACCGCACTGCAACTGGGCCCCGACGCGGCCTTCGCCTGGATCACCCCCGGCGCCCAGGCCGGCTTCCTGATCGGGGTGATCATGCTGGGCGGGCTGATTTTCGCCCCCCAGGTGGCGCAGCGCCGGCTGGCGGTGGCGACGCTGCTGCTAAGCCTTTTGATCGTCAACACCACCCCGACCAACCCCTATTTCAGCGAAACGCTGCAAAACTGGGCGCAAGGCAAATTCCTGAATTTCTACGGTGCGGCGCAGTTCCTCTCGCTGGCCTGGCCGCTGGCAGCGCTCTGGTACCTTTGCCTGCCCTCGCACAAGCTGAACAAGGAAACCCGCGAAACGCCTGTAAAATAAGCGCCTGCATAGAAAAAGAGGCTTCAGATGAGCGACAACCAATACTACAAGCATCACGTGTTCTTCTGCATGAACCACCGTGATGACGGCCGCGAAAGCTGCGGCCCGCGCGGCGCCGAAGCCGCCCAGAAGCACGCCAAGAAGCGCTGCAAGGAACTGAACCTGAACGGCGCCGGCAAGGTGCGCATCAACCAGGCCGGATGCCTGGACCGCTGCGAACACGGCCCCGTGGCCGTGGTCTACCCCGAAGGTACCTGGTACACCTACGTTGACACCGCTGACATCGATGAAATCATCGACAGCCACCTGGTCAACGGCAAAGAAGTGGAACGACTGAAGATTAAAGACTGAAGATTCAACAATGATGAACAAGTTTTCCGAGAAGTTTACGCTGCAGGGCGGCGCCGGCCTGATGGAAGGCCTGCTCGACCTGCCTGCCGGCGCGCCGAAAGGCATCGCCCTGGTGGCCCACCCGCACCCGCTGTACGGCGGCACCATGGAAAACAAGGTCGCGCAGACGCTGGCGCGCACCTTTGTGACGCTGGGATATGTGGCTGCGCGTATCAACTTCCGCGGCGTCGGCGCATCCGAGGGCGTGCATGACCACGGCCACGGCGAAACCGACGACATGATGATCCTGTACCAGCACATGGTGCAGAAGTACCCCGGGCTGCCGGTCGCCCTGTCGGGCTTCTCGTTCGGCACCTTCGTGCAGTCGCACCTGGCGCAGCGCCTGGCCGCTGCCGGCACCCCGGCCGAGCGCCTGGTGCTGGTCGGCACCGCGGCTGCCAAGTGGGAAATCGCCAACGTACCGGCGGACACCATCCTTATCCACGGCGAGAACGACGACACGATCCCGCTGATCGACGTGCTGGATTACGCACGGCCGCAGGACATTCCTGTGATCGTGATTCCCGGCGCGGACCATTTCTTCCACCGCAAGCTCGGTCACATCAAGAACTGGGTGATCGCTTTGTGGAACAACAAGTAAACCGCAACCTCCTACAGAATTTCTATGAAAAAGATTATCGCTGCACTGGCAACCAGTGTCCTGCTCATGACTTCCGCAGTGGCGCAGACTCTGCCGCCGCCGACTATCGCCGCCAAATCCTGGCTGCTGCTGGATTCCACCAGCGGACAAGTGATCGCCGCCCAGGACCCGGATTCGCGCGTGGAGCCGGCTTCGCTGACCAAGATCATGACCGCCTACCTGACCTTCCAAGCGATCAAAGACAAGAAGCTGTCCATGGACCAGAAGGTGAACGTGTCCGTGAAGGCATGGAAAGTGGACTCCAGCTCGTCGAAGATGTTCATCGACCCAGCCACTCCCGTCACCATCAGCGACCTGCTGTACGGCCTGATGGTCCAATCCGGCAATGACGCCGCCGTCGCCCTGGCGGAAGCCGTGGCCGGCGACGAATCGGCCTTCGTCACCCTGATGAACCGCGAAGCGCAGCGCATGGGCATGACGAACTCGCACTTCGCCAACCCGCACGGCCTGCCATCGCCGGAGAATTACACCACCGCGCGCGACTTGTCGATCCTGGCGCGCCACGTGATCCAGGACTACCCTGAGTTCTACAAGATCGATTCGGTGAAGAGCTTCACCTACAACAAGATCACCCAGCAGAACCGCAACCGCCTGCTGTGGCTCGATCCGACCGTGGACGGCATGAAGACCGGCCACACCGAATCCGCCGGCTACTGCATGGTGGCCTCGGCCAAGCGCCCTGCCGGCAACCTGGAACGCCGCCTGATCTCCGTGGTGATGGGCACCAATTCCGACGGCACCCGTACCGCCGAAAGCCAGAAGCTGCTGAACTGGGGCTTCCAGAACTTCGACACGGTCAAGCTGTACTCCAAGGGCCAGGCCATCGACACGCCGGAGGTGTGGAAAGGCTCGCAGGCTAACGTGAAGATCGGCTTTACCAGCGACGTGCTGGTGACCGTGCCGAAAGGCGTCGCCGCCAAGATGAAGCCTGTGCTGGAGCGCAAGGACCCGCTGGTGGCGCCGATCCCGGCCAACGCCAAGGTCGGCACCCTGAAGATGATGGTGGACGGCAAACCGCTGCTGGAACTGCCGGTGGTGGCACTGCAGCAGGTAGACCAGGCTTCGATCTTCGGCCGCGCATGGGACTCCGTGCGCCTGTGGCTGAAATAATGGCGAAGCTGGAGCTTTCCCGCATTGTCGCGGGCATGTGGCGCATGACCGAATGGGACATGACGCCACAGCAGCGGCTGGACTTCATCGAGCAGTGCATTGCGCTGGGCGTGACTTCCTTCGACCATGCCGATATCTATGGCGGCTATGGCGTGGAAGGCTTGTTCGGCGAGGCGCTGGCATTGAAGCCTTCGCTGCGCCCGCAGATCCAGATCGTGAGCAAGTGCGGCATCAAGCTGATTTCCGGCCGCCGTCCGACGCATACCATCCAGCATTACGACACCAGCTCGGTGCACATTGTCGCGTCGGTGGAGAATTCGCTGAAGGAGCTGCGGACGGATTACCTGGACCTGCTGCTGATTCATCGTCCCGATCCTTTGATGGATTTCGATGAGGTGGCGCATACGTTCCAGCGCCTGCGGTCGGAGGGGAAGGTAAAGGAGTTCGGGGTGTCGAACTTTTCACGGCATCAGTTTGAGACGCTGAATAAGCGCATCGAACTGGCGACCAACCAGGTGGAGTTTTCGCCCCTGCACCTGGAGCCGATGTTTGATGAGACGTTTGACGGGCTGCAGGACCTGGGCGTGCAGCCGATGATCTGGTCACCTTTGGGCGGCGGGCGCTTGTTCACTGCCGGGGATGAGCAGGGTGAACGGCTGAGATTGAAGATCAAGGAAGTGGCCGATGAGCTGAATCGGCCGTTTGCGAGCGTGGTGTTTGCCTGGATTATGCAGCTCCCGTGCAAACCGGTGCCGTTGACCGGGTCGCGGCGTATTGAATCGATCAAGGTGGCGGTGGAGGCGACGCAGTTTACGCTGAGCAGGCCGCAGTGGTTTGAGATCCTGCGTGCGGCGCGGGGGCATGAGGTCGCCTGAAACCCGGTAAACCTGGGTCTGACCCAAGGGTCAGACCCTGTCAATTCATCTGTCGCAGGTACAGTCTAGGCCGCGGTGCCGGCAGAGGCGGGTCTGACCCTTGGGTCAGACCCAGATTTACCGGGTTTAGGGGTCAATCGTCCGGATACGTCTGCGGCGGCGCAATCCCCTTCCACCCGCCACGCCAGGCCAGGTTCAACGCCACCGTGAACGCGATGTACACGACAAAGAACAGCACAAAATAATAGGCCCGCAGCCAAACCAGCAAGCCTACATTCACCGCCAGCAGCACCATCGCCGCCGCCGACTTCTTCTGCTTGGACGAAGGAAAGCGGATAGTGGACACCATCAAGCTGCCCACCACAAACAGCAGCGCAACAATCAAGTACCCCTCAAAGCGCGTATCCGGAAACTCCGGCCACGCCACCACCACCGACGCCACGCAGGCAGCACCGGCAGTAATCGGCATCCCCACAAAGTACTTCGGATCGGTGCGCCCCACGTTCACATTGAAGCGCGCCAGCCGCAGCGCCCCGCAAGCGACAAAGAAGAACGCCGCAATCCCGCCAATGCGCAGCAGGGTCGGATCCGCCGGCCCCATTTGCACGAAGCCATAGCAGTACAGCAGCACCGCAGGCGCGCAACCGAAGTTCATCACGTCCGCAATCGAATCGAGCTGCACGCCGAAATCGGAACTGGTGCCGGTGGCGCGCGCCACAAAGCCATCCAGCGCATCAAAAATCCCGGCCAGCACCAGCAGGAAGGCGGCCAGGCGGTAATCCTGGGAGAACCCGTAATGGGCGTTGTCGACGGAGATCACGATGCTGGCAAATCCGCATGCGATCGAGAGCAGCGTCACCGAACTCGGTAACGCAAATTTTGCACGTTGCAGTCGCTGTTGGCGTTGAGTATTCAAATTATGAAAATGATGGTCAAAATGGAATGCCTATTTTACCTCGGCCTGCGAATCACAAAAGAAACACATATTGCTTGAAATTGGCATAGAATCGGCGCATGAAGGAGCCCATCATGCCATCGCACGACACCTTACATAAAATATTCCCCGCCTTGCTGGTCGCGGCTTTGCTGACCGCTTGCGGCGGCGGTGGCGGTGGAAGTTCCACGCCGTCGACCCAACCACCGGTCACCCCGCCAGTTTCCACTTGCGTGACCACCCAGCCAGGCGTGCCCGTGGCGACAGGCGATACCGCAATCGACGGCTTCAACTGGTTCAATTACCGCCGCGCCGGCATTGGGCTGGGTATGCTGTCATGTAACCAGCTGCTCAATACCGCAGCCGCCGGGCACTCGAATTATCTGCGCCTGAATAACACGGTGTCGCACGACCAGGTGTCCGGCAATCCCGGCTTCACTGGCGCCACCCTGGGGGACCGCCTGAGGAACGCCGGCTACAACCTGTCGGGCAACTACGCCTATGGCGAAGTGATTTCCGCCGCCGGCGACAAATCGGGCTTCTTCCACGCGGAAGAACTGATCACGGCAATCTACCACCGCTTCGTGATCTTCGAACCTATGTTCAAAGAGATGGGCACGAGCGCTTCAACGCGCAGCGATGGATATACCTACTTCACCGCCGATATGGCGATTACGAACGGCTGGGGCCCGCGCCTGGGGACCGGCAAGTTTGTCTTCTATCCGTCCGACGGACAGGTGAGCGTGCCGACTTCTTTCGATAGCGACACCGAGTCGCCCGACCCGGTACCAAACGTGAACACGGTGGGCTACCCGATCAGCGTGCACTCGGATATCGCCGGCGGCGGCATCAAGGTGACCAGCTTCACGGTCCGCCCTCGCGGTGGCGCGAACATGAGCACCCGCTTGCTCACCAGTACAACCGACGAGCACACCCAGTCGCACGAAGCGGCCATCGTTCCGCTGGCAACCATGAGCCCTGGCACGACGTATGATGTGACCTTCACCGGCAGTGTCGATGACGTCCCCGTGTCCAAGACTTGGTCATTTACGACAAAATAGAGGCAGTCCACTAGCCCGCATCAGGACAGAGTGCTAAATTCTGTCCTGATGAGCAATTCACATTCCAGCGCACCGATACGCCAGCGCCTCGACGTCGAGGAGGGACTGGACCGCCTGATGGGCGAGCGTACGCTTTATCTCCAGATCCTGCGCCGCTTCCTGCAGGACCACCGCGATGCCTTCACGCGCATCTCCGCCCTGATGTCGGAACGCCTGGAGGCGCAGGCGCAGCTTGCAGCACACTCCTTGAAAGGTTCGGCGGGCCTGATCGGCGCGCAACTGGTGCATGACCAGTCGGTGCTGGTGGAGAACGCGATTGCCTGCGGCGGCGACACTGCTGCGCTGCTGCATCAGCTGAAGGAACTGCTGGGGGAAACCTGCAGCAGCATTGACGATCTGTTACGCGAACACGGCGACGATACCGCGCCGAGCGAGGCTCCCGTGATCGATCCCGCGCAACTGCATGCACTGATCGAAGAGCTGGTGGGGCTGCTGCGTGACGGCGATGGCGCCGCGATCGACCTGGTGGAGAAATCGGCGCCGGTGTTGGCGGCGGCGCTGGGTGTGCCTACCTTCCAGATGCTGGCGGCGGCGACGCATTCCTTTGATTTCGAGACCGCGCTGGACGCGCTGGAGATGGAACTCTGAGCTGACTTAGCCTGTGAAGTGCGCCTCTTCATCGAAGGAATCCGCGCACTCCTTGCCGCAGAAACGGCGCACGGCATCCAAGGGTTTTTCACAGTACCAGCAGGAGCCTTTTGGCGGCAGCGACTGGCGCACGCCATTCGGGCGCTTGACCGACGCGGCACTTTCAGCGGGTGGGATTTCTTGTTGCGTCTCCACGGTATTCCCCTTTACAGACAAGCCTTGTATTCAAGGTTACTGCATTACCCGGACAGGAGCATGACCTGCCTCAACAAAATAATAGCAGGATTAAATCCGAGGCATGGGGGACGCAACGTGCGCCAGCGCACCAAAAGAAACAAAAATATTCTTATTGGAAGCGCAGGCGCGATAGGACTTAGTTCCGTGACATCACATGGTGAAGAGCAGTATGCCGAGGTGGGTGGTGATGTGCGCGATGATCGCGGCTTCGAGGCCTACCTTCCAGTACAACCATCCGGCGACGAGGGAGAAGGCGGCGTTGCCCACGATGATCCAGGCGATCACGCTGGGGGTGAGCTGCTTTACCAGCAAGGCCGCTGCCGGCAGGTGTCCGGCGCCGAACATCAACGCGGTCAAAATGATAGCGGCGACAATCACTGCGGATGCCGGCTTGGCTGATTTGCGCTGGAACACACGCCAGAGTATCCAGGCGACCAGGGTCAGGAAGCCCCAGCGCATCAGCAGCTCTTCGGTCACGCCGCCATACAGCAGGCGTGGCAGTGCAGGGAACTGCGCATCGACTTTCAACTCTGGGGGCGTGAATGCGGCCGCCAGCAGGATCATGCCGGCGCCAAGGATCCCGCCCACCAGACCGGGAACGAGCAGCGGCCTGGCGGCTTGGGCCAGCGGCTTGCGCTCGGCCCAGGCCATGAGCAGCGGCGCACGCAAGCCGACCTTCGGCGCAAGGAAGGCGCCCACGCATATGGCGATGATCAGCATGACGCAGCTTTGGAGCGTGGAACCCAGCTGGGCCACCCACAGAGGGACTGGCAGGTGCTTCCCGGCCAACATCGCCGGCAGCATCATCAGGTTGACTGCAATGACGCCCGGGACTCCGGCGGCGAAGCCTCCTGCTATCAGGCGTGGTTTCATGCTTGCTGCTCCTTCCAGAGTTGATATGAACGCAGTGCGGGCAGCACGACAACGATCGCGGTGCCGGTAATGATGAGGGCTTCTTCATGCCCTGGTGCGGCCCACCATGCGGCGATGGTGATGACGGCGCCGACTGCCACCATGAGCCGGCCGGCGAAACGGTGGGTCTTGTCCCACACGCGCTCATTGGCGATGGTCCACGGCGTGCGCATGCCGAACGTGTAGTTCCAGCGCACTTTGCCCATCACATTGCCGCCCACGACAAACAGCTGGCCGACGACAGTGGCGGCGATGCGGCCGACCTGCATCGGGATATCCAAGGCATGGGCGACGACGACCAGTTGCGCCGCAAGCAGGAGCGCCAGGACGGCGAGGAAAAACGTCTGCACAGCCGATTGGGAGCGCAGCAGGTTGTCGCCGCGCGGATCCGCTTTCGGCAGCAGGACCGACATGCCAAGGATCACCAGTGCGATCAGCGGAACGAGCGACAGCGCGAACCAGGCAGGAGCCCAGCCATTGGGAGTGCCGGATGCATCGAAATGGATGGCGAGGGGCATGTCGAGCGGTACGACAGACAGCACGCGCGCCTCGGCGCAGACCATGACAGCAAGCAGCGCCCATGCAGCAATGTTGGCGCGATGACTAAGCATGTTTCTTCCCTTTCGTTTGCCGGCCAATTTCAAAAGTGTCCGCGAAGCCCATGAAAGCTTCTTCAAGGACGGACATGTTGAGGCGATAGGTAATGGTGGTCTTGTTCTTCTCGGCCATGACAAGGCCCGCCTCGCGCAGGACGGCGAAGTGGCCTGACAGGGTTGGCTTGGAGAGATCGAAACACTCCGCGATTTCGCCGGCAGTCATCTCCCGTTCGCGCAGCAGTTGCAGGATGCGGCGGCGGGAGGGGTCGGCTAGTGCTTTGAATACCTTGTCCATGTTTTGTATTTTGCCAAATACCGAAATAACAAGTCAAGCACGAAAAAGGGGTACGTCCCCTTTTTCACGAAAAAGGGGACGTACCCCTTTTTCGTTCACTTGCCGATGCAGAAGCGGGAGAAGATGACGCCCAGCAGGTCGTCGGACGAGAATTCGCCGGTGATGGTGGAGAGCTGGGTTTGCGCGAGGCGCAGCTCTTCGGCGAAGAGGTCCAGCGACTGGTCGGTTTGCGCGGCGTGCTGGCCGGCGTAGTCGAGGTGCTTGGACGCGTTGCGCAGGGCAATCAGGTGGCGTTCGCGGGCGAGGTAGAGCGATTCGCCAGTCTGCTGCCAGCCGGCGATGCGCAGCAGCTCGGCGCGCAGCAGGTCGATGCCGGTCTTCTCGTTGGCGGAGAGGTAGATGTGCGTGGCGTCGGGCATCTGGTCGACCGAGGGCTTGTGGCCGGACAGGTCGATCTTGTTCCAGATGCGCAGCACCGGTATGCCTTGCGGGAAGTTGGCGACGATGGCTTCGTCATGGCGGGTGGGGCCGTGGTCGGCGTCCAGCAGGTGCAGGATGACGTCGGCCTTGCCTACTTCGCCCCATGTGCGTTCGATGCCGATGCGCTCGACCACGTCCACCGCTTCATCGTGGCCGCGGATGCCGGCGGTGTCGATGATGTTCAGGGGGATGCCTTCGATCTGGATGGTTTCGCTGACCTTGTCGCGCGTGGTGCCTGCGATCGGGGTGACGATGGCGACTTCGGCGCCGGCCAGGGCGTTCAGCAGCGAGGATTTGCCGACGTTGGGCTGGCCGACCAGCACGACGTTCAGGCCTTCGCGCAGCAGGGCGCCCTGGCTGGCTTGCTTGAAGACCTGGTCGAGGGCTTCGACGATGCCTTTCAGCTGGCCGCGGGCGTCGGATTTTTCGAGGAAGTCGATTTCTTCTTCGGGGAAATCGAGCGTGGCTTCGACCAGCATGCGCAGGTGGGTGACGCGTTCGACCAAGGCGTGGATAGTTTGCGAGAAGGCGCCGGACAGCGATGCGCTCGCGGATTTGGCGGCGGCTTCCGTCGATGCGTCGATCAAGTCGGCGACGGCTTCGGCTTGGGCCAGGTCGAGCTTGTCGTTCAGGTAGGCGCGGCGGGTGAATTCGCCGGGTTCGGCCAGGCGCAGGCCTTGTTCGGCGCCGGCTTCCAGCACGCGCTGCAGCAGCATTTGCAGGACGATGGGGCCGCCGTGGCCTTGCAGCTCGATCACGTCTTCGCCCGTGTAGGAGTGCGGGGCTTTGAAGTAGATTGCGATGCCCTGGTCGATGACCGTGCCATCCGTCTGGGTGAAGGGGATGTAGGTGGCGTGGCGGGGTTTCAGCTCGGTGCCGTTGAAGAGGGCTTTTGCCAGCGCTTGCAGGTTCTTGCCGGACGCGCGGACTACGCCGATGCCGCCACGGCCGGGGGCGGTGGCGATTGCTGCGATGGGGGAGGAATCGAGATTCATGATTTGCTGATTTTATTCTTAAACCCGGTAAACCTGGGCACGACCCAAGGGTCGGACCCTGTCTGCTCCGAAGCCGCAGGCCGTCGCACTGACAGGGTCTGACCCTTGGGTCATACCCAGGTTTACCGGGTTTCAAAAAAAAGCCCGCGGCAGGCGCGGGCTTCTTTAACTTACTTGGCTACGCCAACCTCTAACTTCTTGGTAATCACCCACTGCTGTGCAATCGACAGCAGGTTGTTGACCACCCAGTACAGCACCAGGCCGGATGGGAAGAAGAAGAACATGACCGAGAACGCAATCGGCATGAACATCATCATCTTCGCCTGCACCGGATCGGCTGGCTGCGGGTTCAGGCGGGTGGTGATGTACATCGAGATCGCGTACAGCACCGGCAGCACGTAGAACGGGTCAGGCTTGGTCAGGTCGTGGATCCACAGCGCCCATGGAGCACCGCGCATTTCAACCGACGCATTCAGCACCCAGTACAGGGCGATGAACACCGGCATCTGCACGAAGATCGGCAGGCAGCCGCCGAGAGGATTGATCTTCTCGGTCTTGTACAGCTCCATCATGGCCTGGTTCATCTTCTGCGGATCGCCTTTGTAGCGCTCGCGGATGGCGGTCATCTTCGGCGTCACGGTCTTCATCTTCGCCATCGAGCGGAAGGATGCGGCGGACAGCGGGAAGAACAGCAGTTTGATCGCGATGGTGAAGGCGATGATGGTCCAGCCCCAGTTGCCGATCACGGAGTGGATCGCAGCCATGGCGGCCCACATTGGACGCGCAACGATCGCCAGCCAGCCGTAGTCCTTCACCAGGTCCAGGCCTTCGGTGACGGTCTTCAGGGTGTCGGTGTCTTGCGGGCCGGAGTACAGCTTGGCGGTGTTGGTCACGGAGGCGCCTGGCGCCAGGGTGCCCAGCGGCTGCACCACGCCGATCGAATACAGGTTGTCGCCTTCCTTCTTGGTGAAGATATCGCGCGGCAGCTTATCCTGCGGCACGAAGGCGGAGACGAAGAAGTGCTGCGAGATCGCTACCCAGCCGTCGTTCGACTTGGTTGCGTGGTCCGGCGTGAACGGCTTGCCTGGATTCTCGGCCTGGGTCTGCGCGTCCTTCTCGATCTTCTTGAATTCGTACTTCTTGTAGTGCGCTTCCGAGGTGTACAGGCTAGGCGCGATGAAGGATGGGTTCATCCAGCCCGAACCTTCCGGCGGGGTACCATCGTGCTTCAGCTGCAGGTACAGCTGCGGTGCGATCGGCGCCGCGCTGGTGTTGGTGACGGTGTGCTGCACGTCGACCACGTAGTCGCCCTTCTTGAAGGTGAAGGTCTTGGTCAGCTTGACGCCGCCCTGCTCCGCTTCCAGCACCAGTTGCACCTGGTTGGCATCGTTCAGCGCGCGCGGGCCAGGCTTGGCCACGAAGGCGGTCTGGTGGTTAGGCAGGCCAGGCGCGCCTACCAGGCCGGTTTCGCCCAGGTAGGTATGCTTGGCGTTCACGTCGAACAGCACCTGGTTTTTCTTGGCGTCGGTGCCGTCGTTATGCTTCAGCAGTTCCAGGCGCTTGATGGTGCCGCCCAGGGTGTCGATATCGACGCGCATCACGTCGGTGGTGATGGTCACCACCTCGGTCTTGACCGGTGCGGCGACTGCGGCGCCGGTTGCCGATGCGGCAGCGGCGGCAACTGCAGCAGGAGCAGGCGTGCCGGCTGCGGTGGCGGATGCCGAAGCCGCAGGCTTGGCCGGAGCCGGAGCGAACATGGAAGGCTTGCCGGTCGAGATCATCCAGTTATTCCACAGGATAACCAGCGAGACCGCGAAGACGATCCACAGGATTGAGCGTTTATTGATATCCATTCGGTTCTTCAGGAGTGGTTGAAGTGCTTGGGCGGCACGGGATCGACCCCGCCCGCGTTCCAGGGATGGCAGCGGCATACCCGGCGAAACGCCAGGTAACTGCCTTGAGCCGCACCATGCTCGCGCACAGCTTCGAGCGCGTAGTTGGAGCAGCTAGGGTAAAAGCGGCAGCTCGGTGCACCCATCAGCGGACGGATGACCCATTGGTAAAAGCGCAGCAGGAGCGTGAGCAGCGTTTTCATTTCGCCGGCCTGGCCTTGTTGGCTTGTGCGAAGAGGCGCGTCAGTTCCTGGCGCAGTTCGGCCTTCAGTTTGGCGCTGGTGGCCGGGCCGTCCTTGCTGTTGACGGGGCGCGACAGGCGCACCACGCAATCAATGCAAGGAAGCTGGGTAACGCGGAACAGTTCGCGCGTGACGCGCTTGATGGTATTGCGGGTGACTGCTCGCGGTGCAAAGCGTTTGGCAACGACAATGCCCAGCCGCGCATTCGGCAGCTGGTTCTGGCGGGTATAGAGCACGAAGTGCGCGCTCTTCTGCGTTGGGCGCAAACTAAAAACGGATGAAAATTCATCCGTTTTTATGATGCGCCGAGCGCGAGCGAAGTCGTGTCTGCCTTCGCCTGTCGAGCTGTTAGGACAGCTTTCCACGCGATCAGCTAACAAGCGTGCTT
>JBCNPK010000075.1:0-18786 GCA_039593355.1 Pseudoduganella sp. | reverse complement strand
TGCCTGAATGGCGGCGTTTGCGGCAAACTATCGGAATGACTAAAAAATCAACTGAGCTGGAACGGGGAATTTCGACTTGGAGCGCAGATGCGCTCCAAATCGGGATTTTTCTACAGCCTCGTTAGGCAGCCATCGAATATGCAAATTGATTTGGCCTTCTTCGATGATGACGCTCTACTTGCGAAAGGGTTGATTGACTGCGCCGCGCGAGAGCAAGCTTTTTCGTTTGAATCTGATTCAGGCCTTCGTTTCGACGTCTTGTGTCAATTTGAAGAGGCTTCTTGCCCGGTTTCGATCCGATGCTCTTCGAAGGTGGCGACCCTTTACAATTCGGCATTGCGCTTCGGGGTGCATACCTCCGACGATTGGGAGTCAATCACCCTTGGTGGCATTCACACCTTGGTGTTTTGGTGCCATGGCTAACGGCGAAGTTATGTAAAGGCCTAACACAATGCTCAACCTCGCTCACTTCGTTCGCTGGACACACCAAACGCTGCGCGTTTGTCGTGCCGGTTAGCGTTCTCGTTGGGCGCTGCTTCATGGTCTTTCCTAAGATTCACTGCAAGGATATTTCGTACAGATCTGGATTCGTTGACGTCAATCCAGGAATTCATGACGACCATGTCAACTTGGAGATCTGGAACGTTGATCCCGATCGTTCTTCGAAGATCGTTGACGGCGGTTCCTTGACCAATGAAGATGTTGTTGCCATAACCGAGATCGAGTTAAGCATCCCGCAAACAAGGGAATTGATTCGCCAGTTGCAGTTGGCGCTAGCCAAATTGGAGACGAAGTAATTGCCCAACAATTCCGTCAACCGGACCTGCGCATCGCTGCGCGCCCCAGCCGCCAGTTATTCCGCACGTTGAGCCAAATGAAGCTGGAGTCTATGTTCTGTCCAAAATGCGGTGATTCGCTTGCCGAGGTGAGCGGTGAGTTGACCTGTGTTCGCGGGAACATGGTGCTGTCAACCCGCATGCGGACCGACCTGGATGAGTGCTTTGTTACCAGGACTCGAATGCCTCCCGAGCAAACTTTTGATTACGTTTGGGGTGGGAATTGGTTTTGCCCTGGCTGCGGCGTAAAAATGGTCGAGAGCGCTGGTGCGGCTGTCTGCCCTGCATGCCAACGAAATATGAGCGCTTTTCTCAAGCACCTAGTCGATTTGCATCCCCATTACTAAAAGCCTGTCGTCCAACCATTCAGTCAATCAGACCTCCGCATCGCTGCGCACCGCTGCGGCAGATTACGGCCAACGTTATGCCATAAGACGACGCATCCGACTTCGCGGCTATTCGGGGAGCTGCTGAAGAACTGCTTTGATGGTGCTAAGCTTGCGTATATACGTGGACGTATCGAACTTGAGACGACCGAAATGCATAACCCGGTCGACTGGCGCAACCACCTCAGTGAGGCTCAGGCGAGCGTCATTTATTCGTTCATTGCAGGGCTCCACGTTGCAGCCGCGCTGTCCGCCGGCCGCGGACCTTTGTTCGTAGGACCGAAAGATCATCACGAAGATAGCGACAGATGGATTCTGCTGAAGCATACGAAATTTGCGCGCACGAATTTTTACAGGGCCGAGATCCGTCACCAATCGGCGCGCGGGTTGTAGATCAATGGGCTCGCAGTCTCCCAAGGGGAGCAACGGTCATTGAGCTGGCATGTGGCGGCGGCTATCCGATATCGCGAGTTCTCGCTGCCGCAGGGCTGAAAATATGGGCTGTCGATAGCTCGCCAACCTTGGTTGCCAAGTTCCAGTCACGTTTCCCAAAAATTCCAGTTCAATGTGCAAGGGTGCAGGAGAGTGACTTCTTTGGTCGGAATTACGATGGCGCCATAGCGATAGGGCTTCTCTTTTTGCTGTCGGAGTCTGACCAGATCGACTTGATTTCTCGGGTCGCGGAGTTACTGGTCCCGAAGGGTCGCTTCCTGTTCACGGCCCCTATCCAGGTCGGCACCTGGAATGACTTGAATACCGGGCTTGAGTGTTCCTCCCTTGGGCAAGAGCGCTACGGTGAATTACTCAGGGACGCAGGCTTTCGCGTTGTGTCGACCTATGTAGACAAGGGGGAAAACAATTACTACGACGCTGAAAAGATCGGGTGAGCGCAACGGATTGACGTCCAACCCATCATTTAACCGGACGTTGAGGCGGTATTTTTGGCGGCCAACGCGGAGTTTATGAAATTTGCCAAATCCGGCAATGATTTTTCACGGCATTCGGCACATTGTTTCCGCGCGGCAATATCGCCTGCCATAATTATCCGGTCGTCCACTCTCACCGGATAAGCCATGTCTAACCCAAGCCAGCCTTTCTCCCCCAAACGCCGCACCTTTTGCGCCAGCACCCTCGGATTCGTCGCACTTGGTCCGCTGAGCCTGGCCGGTTGTGGAGGCGGCGGAGACAGCTCCGCTGATACCGCACAGCGAGCTCCCCTGCGATTGAGCGGCGCCACCAGCGTCGGGAGCACCGCCGGCGCCTTCGTCCATCCCGGTCTGCTGCACACGCAGGCGGACTTCGACCGCATGAGCCAAAAGGTCGGTGCGCGGATGTCGCCATGGATCGACGACTGGAACCTTATGCTCCAGAACAACCTGGCCAGCAACACCTGGCAACCGGACCCGCGCCCTGTGATTTACCGCAATGACGGCGTCCATGGCGACAACGTCCAGTGCCTGCAGTGGGACATCATGGCCGCCTACCTGAACGCGTTGCAGTGGAAGATCACGGGTAACACCACGGCCGCCGACACCGCCGTGCGTATCCTGAATGCCTGGGGTTCCACGCTCACCGCCATCAACTACACCGACGGCCACTACGACGGATTCCTCGCCGCCGGCTTACAAGGGTACCAATTCGCCAACGTCGCAGAGATCATGCGCGGCTATTCCGGCTGGGCGGCAGCCGACATCGTCAAATTCCAGCAGATGATGCTGACCGCGTTTTATCCCATGGTCGAAACGCCGAATGACACCCTGGGGGTATTTTCCAGCTGGGGCCTGTGCGCGCTCGCCGCCGCCATGGCGATCGGGGTGCTGTGCGACGACCGCGCCAAGTTCGACAAGGCGGTGACCTATTTCAAGGAGGGCCTGGGCAACGGCGCCATCGCACAGATGGTCTACTACATTCATCCCGGCTATCTCGGCCAGACGCAGGAGGCCGGCCGGGATCAGGGACACAATACGCTGAGCATCGCGCTGGTGACTACCCTCTGCGAAATGGCCTGGAACCAAGGCATCGACCTGTACGGCTACGATAACAACCGCGTGCTGGCCGCCTGTGAATATACCGCCAAGGGCAATCTGATCCAGTCGGGCACCACGTATTATTCCGTCCCGTTCACCAACTACGCGCTGCAGGGTTTTCTGGCCACCACTTTTGCCACCGGCGGACAAGGTCTCGCCCGTCCGGCATGGGCGCTGATCTACAACCACTACGTCAACCGCAAGGGATTGGCCGCGCCTTACACGAAGCGTTTCGCGCAACAGGTGGCGCCGGAGACCGGTGGCCACTATCCGGACGGCGGCGGCACCTGGGACCAGCTGGGCTATGGAACCCTGCTGTTTACCCGCGACCCGATCGCCGCCGGTGCGCCACCCAGCGGCCTGACGGCAGTGACCACGGCAGACAAAGTGGTGCTGTCATGGTGGGGCAGTGCATACGCGACCAGTTACACGGTCAAGCGCGCCGTCAACGCCGGCGGCCCTTACGCGGTGATCGCCAGCGGCATTACCGATCTGCTCACCTACACTGACACGCCGCCCACGTACGGCGCGTATTACTACGTCGTCACGGCCAGCACACCGTCCGGCGAGACGGCCGTGTCGAACGAGGCGCGCGGCATCAGGGGACCGTGGCTGCACACCCGCCTGGCGTTCGATGAGGGCGCTGGCACCAACGCTGCCGACAGCAGCGGCAACGGCCACGGCGCCACGTTGGCGGGTGGCGCCGCGTGGGCGCAGGGCGTGTCGGGCCAAGGCACGGCCCTGGCGTTGAACGGCAACGGCGCGTATGCCACCTTGCCGGCCAATGTCGTCGACACGGTGGGCGACTTCACGATCACGGCCTGGGTCTACTGGAAAGGCGGCCAGTCCTGGAGCCGGATTTTCGATTTCGGCAGCAATCCCCTGCATTACATGTTCCTGTCGCCGCAAACAGGCCGTGGCACGATGGGGTTCGCGGCCGCGCTCAACGGCGCGGAAGGTGAATGGCACCTCGACGCGCCCGCCGCGCTGCCTGCCATGCAATGGGTGCATGTCGCGCTCACGCTGGCGGGAACCGACGTCACGCTCTACCTGAATGGGCAGTCCGTCGCGAGTGGCGCCAATTTCCGCATGCCGCCGTTCCAGCTGGGGCACACCACGCACAACTATCTCGGCCGCTCGCAATACGCCAATGATGCAACCTTCAATGGCATGATCGACGATTTCCGCATCTATAACGGCGCAGCCAGCGCGGCCGAGATCCAGGCGCTGAGCACCTCGACGCTGCCGACGCCGATGTTCAACGTCGACGTCGGCGCGGTGGCGCTGAAAGGCAGTGCCAGCCTCGCCAACGGGGTGTACACGGTGGCGGGCAGCGGTGCGGATATCTGGGCCACGGCGGATGCATTCCATTTCGCCTGTGTCAACGCCAATGGCGACGGCAGCATCACGGCGCGCGTGGCGAGCATGACCAACACCAATAGCTGGGCCAAGTCCGGCGTGATGATGCGCGCCTCGCGGGACGCCAATGCACAGCACGTGCTCCTGGCGGTTTCGCCCGGCAATGGCGTGCAGATGATGTACCGTGGCGCAGCCGGCGCCAACTCCAGCACGGTCAGGATTGTGGCCGGAATCAAGGCGCCGTACTGGGTGCGGTTGACGCGGGCTGGCAACACCTTCACCGGCTACATTTCACCGGACGGGGTGAACTGGGCGCTGGTGGCGAGCATCAACGTCGCCATGCCGGCCACGGTGTTCAGCGGTTTGTCCGTCCTGTCGCACAACAATCCGGCATTGAATACCTCGACCTTCGACAACGTGACCTTTGCCTGATCCCACGCCTTCCCGCAGCACTTGACTTGCCTGAGGTGCCGCTTTTGCGGCAAACTCAGGGCATGCTTAAAAACCAACTGGACCGTTGCCATGGGATCGATTTCGAAATCCCACCGGTTAGAGGCGGTGCATGTGGTGAATCTCTTACGCTGACATTCCAGGAGCTGCGGCCGTACCTCAATAAGGAGGGGCGTCAGTTTGTCGCGGAGCTTCGAGCTGGCCGAAAGTGATTGCAAAGGAGCTTACAATGCGTCCCCTGAAGTATTCGATCAATATCACTTTGGACGGGTGTTGCGACCATCGCGCCATCCTTCCTGACAAGGAGCTGCATTGCTATTACGCGGATCGTCTCGCGGAAGCGGATGCGCTGTTGTTTGGACGGGTAACCTATCAGATGATGGAGGAGGCGTGGCGACGGCCCGCAGCCGGCGGCTGGCCGGACTGGATGGAGGATTGGATGGAGCCTTTCGCCAGGACGATCGACGCTGCCAAAAAGTATGTTGTATCCAGCACGCTGGACCGGGTCGACTGGAACGCCGAGCTGGTGCAGGGGGACTTGGTCGCTGCCGTCAGGGACCTCAAAGCACAGCCGGGCAAGGGGCTTCATTTGGGCGGCGTGCAACTCCCTCTTGCGTTGGCCGAGCATGGCCTGATCGATGTGTACGAGTTCGTGGTGCATCCGAGGCTGGTGGGACACGGGCCGGCTGTGTTCTCAGGCCTCTCGAAATACGTAGATTTGACGCTTGTGGGGCGGCAGGAGTTCGACTCCGGGGCTGTCGCGTTGCGCTACCAACCGAGGAATTGAAATGGAATTGATCTCCACGCTCTTGCTTGCAGTGGGTCTGGCCGCCACGCCGGCCGCGCAGCCTCCGTACACCTTCATCGAGGGCAAGCTGCCGCAGGACGTTCAGCCGGACGGCAACTCGATTGTCTTCGAAGGGCCGAACGAAATGCTGGTCATCGATACCGGCCGCCATCCCGAGCACACTGAGAAGATCATTGCCGTGGCCAAGGCGCGGAACAAGCCGATCACTGCGATCATCAACACGCATTGGCACCTCGATCATGCGACGGGAAACGCACGGATACGCGCGGCATATCCTGGAGCGAAGCTTTATGCCAGTACGGCCGTGGAGGGGGCCTTGAAAGGCTTCCTGATCCGGAATGTGGACAAGGCCAAGGCCAGGCTGGAAGATCCCACCGTGCCCGAAGCGCGCAAGGCCGATACGCGGCTTTACCTTGGCGCGATCAACGATCCGGGGAACTTGATTCCGGACCAGCCGGTGAAGGGGACGATGGCGGTGAAACTGGGCGAGCGCGAGCTGCAGCTTCATCTGGCCAGGTATGCCGCGACCGAGGGTGATGTGTGGGTTCACGATCCGGCCAGCAAAACCGTATTTGTCGGCGACCTGGTGGTGGTGCCGCTGCCTTTCTTTGATACGGGGTGTGCGGAGGGGTGGCGCCAGGCCTTGGCTGAAATCGACAAGCTGGACTTCCAGATCCTGGTGCCCGGACATGGCTTGCCGATGGATCACGCGGCCTTCTCTAGCTACCGCAGCGCGTTCGACGACTTCACAAGCTGCGCTGAAGGCGCCCAGCCGACGGCAAGCTGCGTTGCGACCTGGATGCAGAAGGGGGCAGCCTTCGTCGCCATGCATCCCGATCCCAAATATTCGCAAGAGGCGTTGACCTACTACGTCGATCAGGTGCTGCGTGTGCCCAGCAAGCGCGCGGAGTATTGCGGCCGGGGCATATGATGTTGCGATCGCTCGTGATTGCAGCTGCGTTGCTGCTTGCAGCTTGTGCTTCGAAAGAGCCGGCTTCCAAAGCCTCGGCGCCGCTGGTCGATTATCACCAGCACCTTGTCAGCCCGGCCTTCGCGCCGATCGTCAAGCTTCCTGCCAGGGATGGGGCGGCGCTGGTCAGTGAACTGGATGCGGCGGGTATTGGGCAGGCGGTTGTTCTTTCGGTGGGTTACAGCTTTGCCGATGAACGCAAGGGACTGGCCGATCCTGACCGGCTGACACGGGAGGAAAATGACTGGACTTCCGCCGAGGTGGCAAAGCACGCTTCCCGCCTCGTCGGATTCTGCAGCGCGAATCCGCTGCGGCTTGCCGCGCTGGCGGAGCTGGAGCGCTGCCTCGGGCTTCCTGGAATGGCTGGCATCAAACTCCATCTGGGCAATAGCGGCATCAGTTTGCGCGATCCCGCGCATCTCGCGGTGGTGCAGGGGGTATTCGGGCTTGCGCAGCGGCGGGGCGCTGCTGTGCTTGTGCATATGCGGGCGCGGGGCGGCAGCGATTACGGGGCAGAGGATGCGCGCATCTTCCTCGACAAGGTTCTGCCGGTGGCGCCGGGCATTGAAATCATCGTCGCGCACCTTGGTGGCTCCGGCCCTGGTTACCCGCCACAGAACGACGAGGTGGTGGCAGTATTTGCTGCCGCTGCGGATCGTAAAGATCCCAGAATCGGCAAGCTCTTTTTCGATGTTGCGACCAACGTTACCGAGGACATCACGCCGGCGGAAGCGCAGCTCGTTGCGGAACGCCTGCGGCGGGTTGGGCTGACGCACATACTCTATGGATCCGATCTCAGTCCACCAGGTGGAAGCATCCGCCGAGGGTGGGAAATTTTCCATTCCAAAGTCCCGCTCACAAAAGACGAGCTGCAGCAGATCGCAAACAACCGGCTCCGGTTGGTGAACTACCCACGTGGCATACAGTGATGAATATCAGGCCTTTGCAGCAATCCGACTACGATGACTGGCGCGTCCTTTGGGATGGCTACAACGCGTTCTATGGCCGCAGCGGGCCTACGGCGCTGCCGGAGGACATCACGCGTGCTACCTGGTCGCGGTTCTTCGACCCATCGGAGCCGATGCACGCGCTCGTTGCGGAGCGGGACGGCAGCGTGGTCGGCCTTGCCCACTACATTTTCCATCGCAGTACGACGCGCCTCAACGATGTCTGCTACATGCAAGACTTGTTCACCGCGGAGCGGATGAGGGGACAGGGCGTTGGCCGCCAACTGATCGTGGCAGTGTACGAGGCGGCGCGCAAGGCCGGGAGTTCGCGTGTTTACTGGCAAACGCTAAACACCAACCAGGCCGGACGGGCTTTGTACGACAAGGTCGCCAAACATATCGGCTTCATCGTTTATTCCCACGAGCTCGGCTGATGCTATCATGATCCTCCTATTGCGCTAGGGGAGAAAATCGCGATGCTCGTGCAGGCAAAGCTGACCATCAATGGAAGCAAGGCTGCTGTTTGGGATGCGCTCACTGATATCGAAAATGCGTCGAAACTGATATCCGGTATCGAGAAGATCGAGATTCTCGAGAAGCCGGCGAACGGGCTTGCAGGACTGCGCTGGCGCGAAACGCGCGTCCTGTTCGGCGAGCCGGCGACCGTGGAAAAGTGGGTGACCGAATCGGTAGACCGCGATTTTTACACTACCAGGGCTGAGCAGCAGGGTTTCGTATTCCTGACCACTATGCGCGTGGCCGAGGAGGGCGGAGCGGTTGCGGTGACCAGTTCCCATGATTCGCTGCCGCAGACTTTCGCGGCCAAGGTGCAGGCGATTCCAATGGCGTTGTTTTTCAAGGGCGCCATCCGGAAGGCCATCATGCAGGACCTGAACGACATCAAGACCGCGGTGGAGCGCACATAAAGGAGGCTGTTATGGGAACTGCATTCTGGATCAAGCGTTACCTGGTGGTGCTGCTTGGTGCTTTTTCGATCATCTGCGCAGCGCAATTATTGAAGGGGCACGACCTGGAATACTCGGCCACGCAGGGCGCGGTCTGGGGCGTGATCAGTTCGGCGATTTTTATAGCGGTGCGCTACTGGCGGGCGAGCAGGAAGCAGCATTGCGCCTTGTGCAGGGATACACCGGAGATGAGGGAAGAACAGTGAAGACGATGATTGGTGCTGCGCTGCTGGCGGCAGCGTTTGCGATGCAGGCGCATGCGGAAACGCCTGCCCAGGCAGCGCCGGCCTATGATGCGGAACTCGCGAAGTCTTTGGGCGGCAACGATAACGGAATGCGCAAATACGTGTTCGTGGTGCTGCGCACGGGACCGAACAAGGTGCAGGCGGGGGCGGAGCGAACGGAAATGTTTGCCGGCCATATGGCAAATATCCAGCGCCTGGCCAGCGAACGCAAGTTGGCCTACGCCGGTCCGCTGGACGGGGTGGATGGTGCGCGCGGCATTTTCATTTTCGCCGTCGACAGCATTGACGAAGCCAAGGCACTGGTGGCGACCGACCCGGTCATCATCAAGGGCGAAATGGTGGCGGAGTACCACATGCATTTTGGTTCGGCCGCCCTGATGATGGTGAACCAGATCCATAACCAGATCACCAAGCCCGCGAGCAAATGAGGTCGGCCTGGCTTGTTGCGTTGATGCTTGCTGGTGCGGCGCGCGCCGAAGCGCCACTGGCGGAGCGCATCGATGAGGCGATCAGGCCAATGTTCAGGGCGGACGCCCCAGGTGCGACTGTCATCGTCGTGAAGGATGGCGTACCGGTGTTGCGCAAGGCGTACGGTCTGGCGGACGTAGACAAGAACACCCCCATGCAGCCGGAGATGCAACTGCGCCTTGGCTCCATTACCAAGCAGTTCACCGCCGTGGCGGTGCTGATGCTGGTGGAGCAGGGCAAGCTGTCGCTGCAGGATGAGGTGACGCGCTTCCTTCCCGAGTACCCCGTCAAGGGCCGGCACATCACGGTCGAACAACTTTTGCAGCATACGGCCGGCATACCCAATTACACGGCCAAGGTGACATTCGGGCTGACGTCGGGTACTGACAAGAACGTTCAGCAGATGATCGACTACTTCAAGGACGAGGCGCTGGATTTCGAACCCGGCGAGCGCTGGGCCTACAGCAACTCGGGCTACATTCTCCTGGGCGCCATCATCGAAAAAGTGAGCGGCATGCGCTATGCCGACTTCATCGCGAAGAACATCTTCGAGCCCTTGGATATGCGCGATACAGCCTACGAAGGGCATGAGCGCAGTGCCAAGCGCAGGGTGGCCGGCTATCGCGAAGGCTTTCTGAGCGGCTACCGGCCAGCGGAACATGTGAGCATGACGCAGCCTTATGCGGCGGGCGCCCTGGTATCCACCGTGGATGACCTGGCCCTCTGGGACGCGGCTATTTCTTCAGGCAAGCTGCTCAAGGAAGAAACCTGGAAGCAGGCCTTCACCCCCTGCGCCTTGCCGAACGGCGCGAAATGCAGCTATGGCTTTGGCTGGCAGCTGGGTGTCATGCGCGGGCATCGAATGGCGGCGCATGCGGGCGATATCCCGGGCTTCAACAGCGAAGCGATCCGCCTGCCGGACGATAAGGTGTTCGTGGCGGTGCTGGGCAACAGCAACCGCAATATGCTGAATACGGACCGCGTGGCCTTTACCGCTGCGGCGATTGCCGTGGGTTCTCCCTTCCCGCAGCAGAAGACCATTCCGATGACCAAGCTTGCCATGACTGCTTTCGTCGGCACGTTCAGGCTGTCCGAAAGCGGCACGCGCACCATCAGCTTCGATGGCGGCGGCTTGCGCTTCGAACGCAAGGGGCGCAGGCCCGCGGGACTGCGTCCTTACGGGGTGGACAAGTTCTTCGTCGAAGGTACGCTCACGACGCTCGATTTCGTGCGCGGGCCGGACGGCGCAGTAAGCGGCTTCACGCTGCATGGCACCTCGGGCGACGAAAGCGCGGAGCGTGTCGTCAACTAAAAAGAGGCCGCCAGCCTACACAAGGGCTGGCGGCCCTGACGTGCCCGCGGCTAGCGCGTCATGAGGGGAGGCATAGGCCGGCGGTTGTCCGGCAGGTCCTCGATAACCTAGCGCGAGGCGAACTGCATTTCAATTACTTTTGGCGCTACTCCTGCTACTGCGGGCGTGTCTTCTACGTAGCTCAAATGGCCACTTACCGAGTCGTCTGATGCAAATGCCAGTTCCATCTCCATCTTGCCGTCGAGTGCCTGGAATTTGCCTGCGCCGGTGCGGGTGATTTCGTGGAGGGATTGGTCGTCGACCTGGGCATAGATGCGCGTTTGCTTGCGGATCAGCCACAGGGTCTTGCCGTTGGAGAGGTCGTATGCGCCCTTGAATTTTGCGAATTCATCGGGCGACATATAGGTCCGCTGAACTTCTTTTGAAGCTGGAATTAAGACTTTTTGTTCGCCGGAGCTTTGTGCATATGCCGTAAGGGCGAACACAAACAGGCTGCCGGCAGCCACTAACCGTTTCATGATTTGCCTCCATTTCAGGTGTGTGGCCAGGTCTTTAAGTGCCTGGCTATTTCACTATAGTTCCCGGTTTGACCTAGCGCGAGGCCAAGGTAAGGCTGGCATGCACCGATTGAGCGTCGGCCATGCTTGGCATGTAATTCAGGTCGCCCGTTGCGGTGTCGTCGTTGATCCAGACGATTTTCATGGAGATGCTGCCATCAGCTGCGCTGAATCTGCCGTCGCCATGCCATTGAACTTCCTGCCGGGGTTGTTGGCCAATTTGCGCGTAGAGCCGGACAGCCCGGCGCGACAAGGTGAGGGTTTGGCCGTTGGACAGGGCGTAGCTGCCCTGGTATTGGTAGAACTCTTGCGGCGATATGAGCTTGCGTTCCAAATTGATTTGCTTCTGCGCGGGCACAACCACCGACTGGTCAGCGCCGGTACTGCTTTGTGCTGCTGCGCTGGCAGCAAACACGCACAGCCCGGCGGCAGCGAAGTATTTCTTCATGACTGCCTCCGTTCGTGGACCAAGGGTGCCAGTTCTTTTGTTGACTGGCTACTTTTCAATATAGCCTTGGCCGAGGCCGACGGAATTTCAATCTTTTGATGGAACCGGCAGTAACGATACGCTGCGCATATGCCCCATCATGGACGGTAAGTAACGCGATACACCTTGTGCGCGTGGTCGTCGGAAACCAGTATCGAACCATCGGGCAGATTGGCAATATCCACTGGCCGGCCGCTGACTTCTTCGTTTTGCAGGAAGCCGTCGATGAAGGCGGTGTCGCTCACTACCTTGTTGCCGTAGAGGGTGATCAGGCGCACCTGGTAGCCGATCTTGCTGCTGCGGTTCCACGAGCCATGTTCCGCGATCAGCAGCTGGTTGCGGTACTGCTCAGGGAACTGGCTGCCGGTGTAGAAGGCCAGGCCAAGCGGGGCGACGTGGGGGCCGAGAGCGGCGACCGGTGCTACATAGGCGTCGCAGCTTTTGCCTTTGCCGAATTGCGGGTCGGGCAGCACGCCGCCGTGACAGTACGGGAAGCCGAAGTGCATGCCCGGTTTCGGTGCGATATTCAATTCGCAGGACGGCATGTTGTCGCCCATTTCGTCGCGGCCGTTATCGGTGAACCACATCTCCTTGCTCTGCGGGTGCCAGGTGAATCCGACGGTGTTGCGCACGCCGCGCGCGAACAGTTCCCAGTTGCTGCCGTCCGGGTTCATGCGCCATATTTTGGAGTGGGGAGCGTCTTCCTTGTCGCAGACATTGCAGGGGGCGCCGATCGGGACGTACAGCTTGCCGTCCGGGCCGGCCTTGATGTATTTGGCGCCGTGCCAGGTTTCCGTTGGCAGGTCGTCCTTCACCACTTTGTAGGTGGGCTTGCTGGCGTAGGTTTTCTCGATGTTGTCGAACCGGATGATGCGCGAGATTTCACCGACATACAGGGCGCCGTTGAGCAGGGCCACGCCATTCGGGTTGTTGAGGTTTTCGGCAACTGTGACCACCTTTTCGGCCACGCCATCCTTGTCGCCGTCGACCAGGGCGTAGACCTTGCCGGCTTTGGTGGAGCCGACGAATACCAGGCCGCTGTCGCTGACGGCCAGTTCGCGTGCACCATCCACGTTGTCGGCGTAGACGGCGATCTGGAAGCCTTTCGGCAGCTTGAGCGTGGAGAGTGCATTCGGCTTGGCTGCCGGTACTGCGCCGCCCGCGGCGGCTTTGCGGACGGCGGCGTTGATGGGCATCAGGTATTCGGCCAGCTGGCCGATCTGGACTGCGCTCAGCTGGCCGGCCCAGGCAGGCATGCCTTTGGCCGCCAAGCCTTTGCTGATGACGCGCACAAGGTTGGCCTTGGTGGGCTGGCCGTGCAGCCAGGTGGCGTCGGCCAGGTTGGGGCCCGCCGCGCCTTCCAGGTTCTTGCCGTGGCATTGGGCGCAGTTGGCCTGGTAGAGCTTATGGGCGGCGGCGATGTTGCCGGGAGCGGCCGGCTGTGCGGCCAGTGTGTTCGCGGAGAGCAGGGTGGCCAGCAGGGCCATGAGGATCTTATGCATTCTTATTTCTCTCAGGAATGACGGAAAGGCAGGCGAATTATCCGCCTGTTCCCTGTTTTTTGCATTTCGTCGCATATGGCGGGACGGGGGCTGGGGCCGCCGATATGATGAAACCATCAAAAACCGGTCATATAATGCGCTGGTGACTTATAAAGGATGCAAGATGAAGAAACCTTTCCAGATTGGTTTGCTGTTCACCGCACTCTGCCTGTTCCTGGGCCTGGCGCGCGCCGACGATACGACGACGGAAAACCGGGCCATCGATGCGCGCGTGGTGCGCGTCAAGCTTGATGGCGTGATCGATCTCAAGCTGCGCCGCGGCGATACGCCGGCCCTCAGCATCACCACCGACAAGCGCTATGTGAACAAGGTGACGGCGGTGCAGACCGGCGACACGCTCTACCTCGATACGGAAAGCCGCGGCGTCAAGCTGAAGTCTTCGGCGGTGAAAGTGGAGCTGGTGCTGCCGCAATTGCGCGAACTGGTGTCGGAAGGCGTGGGCAGCACGGAGGTCAGCGGTTTTAGCGGCGACAACATCGACCTGACTCTGGACGGCGCGGGCAGCATGAAGGTGGTCTGCGATTACAAGAAGCTGAAGGCCAACCTGGGCGGCGTGGGCAGCATGCATGTGTGGGTGACGGAGAACGAGAACGTCGACCTCGACCTGCAGGGTGCGGGCTACATCACGATCGGCGGCCGCAGCAAGAACCTGAAGGCGACGCTGGGTGGCCTGGGCGGCCTGAATGCGCAGCAGTTCAAGGCCGACGACGTGGACCTGGAATTGAGCGGCCTGGGTAACGCGACCATCAATGCGACCAATAATGCCAACCTGAACCTGAGCGGACTGGGTTCCGTGACCGTGTACGGCAAGCCGGCCAAGCGTAACGTCAGTGTGGACGGGCTGGGCAAGGTGAGCTGGAAATAATTCGTTCGGTTAGCAGTGCATAAGACAGATAAATTCAAAGCACCATGAAAAAACTACGAGGCGTGTTATTCGCGCTCGGCATCGCCCTGGGACTGCAGGCCAGTGCGCATGCCGGATTCGCGGAAGGGGCCACGGCGTATAACAACAAGAACTATGCGCTGGCCTATAAAGAGATTCTGCCGTTGGCCAAGGCGGGTAATACGGATGCCGAGCATTTGCTTGGCTTGATGTATTACATGGGCCGGGGTGTGCCGCAGGATTACAAGGAGGCGCTGTACTGGCATCGTAAGGCTGCCTTGAAGGGCAAGGCGGATGCGCAGTATGTTGTCGGCGCCATGTATTACACCGGGAACGCGGTGATACAGGACCATAAGGAGGCGGTGACCTGGTTCCGCAAGGCTGCGGAGCAGGGGCATGCGGAGGCGCAGCAGGTGCTGGGACTGATGTACCGGTATCACATTGGCGGGATGCCGCAGGATAATGTGATTGCGTATATGTTGTGGAACCTGGCGGCGTCAGGGGGGAATTCGAATGCGGCGGAGCAGCGCGCGGCTGTGGCGCGGGGAATGACGCAGGAGCAGATCGAGGAGGGGCAGGCCTTGTCGTCTGCGTGGAAGCGGGGGATGCCGTTGCCGCGCTCTTCCCGGACTGGGGGCGGCTGAAACCCGGTAAACCTGGGTCTGACCCAAGGGGCAGACCCAGTCTGCTCCACCGCTAACGGTGTTGGGTCTGGGCTGTTGACTTTCGACGAAGACCAACCCCGCACAACCGTATCCCTGGCCTTGAGACCGTACGGGGTCTGACCCTTGGGTCAGACCCCGGTTTACCGGGTTTGGTGTAGAATGCCCCCGTCATCGGGGAGTAGCCTCTCTTCCGCAACGGAGGAGGCATATGTCAACACACTTGGCCCACAGGCCATGGCATATGCGGTCCCAAACTTGGCAAGACCTTTGACCATGGCGCCGCCGATGTAGGCCGGGGGGCGAGCTATGGTCATTCGTCCGTGCCCGGCCTGGAAATAAAATAATGGATTCCCTCCTCGTCTCAACCGGCGTCGTCGCCCTGGCCGAAATCGGCGACAAAACCCAGCTCCTGGCCTTCCTCCTGGCCGCCCGCTTCAAGAAACCGCTGCCCATCATCGGCGGCATTTTCATCGCCACCATCTTCAACCATGGCCTGGCCGGGGCGCTTGGCGCCTGGATCACCTCACTGCTCACGCCGGAAGTGCTGCGCTGGGTGCTCGGCATCTCCTTCCTCGGCATGGCCGCCTGGACCCTGGTCCCCGACAAAATAGAGGAAGACGAAACCAATGTCGCCAGCCGCTTCGGCGTCTTCGGCGCAACCCTGGTGACCTTCTTCCTGGCCGAGATGGGCGACAAGACCCAGGTCGCGACCGTGGCCATGGCCGCCCACTACCCTGACCCGCTGATGGTGGTGGCCGGCACCACGCTCGGCATGCTGATCGCCGACGTGCCCGCCGTCTTCGCCGGCGACAAGCTGGCGGCAAGAATCCCGCTCAAGCTGGTGCACGGCATCGCCGCCGCCATGTTCGCGGCGCTGGGCCTGGCGACCCTGCTCGGCATGGGCGCGCGCTTCGGCCTGTAAGCGCTACAATCGCCTCTTTCCCAGGGAGGTGATGCCATGATGCGAGCGATCGAAATCCAGAAACCCGGCGGCCCCGATGTGTTGCGCTTGTGCGAGCGCCCGCTGCCGGTGGCGAAAGAGGGCGAGCTGCGGATTCGCGTGCATGCGGCCGGCGTCAACCGTCCGGACGTGTTCCAGCGCATGGGCAGCTATGCGCCGCCGCCGGGCACGACCGACATCCCGGGCCTGGAAGTGGCGGGCGAGATCGTCGATGGCGACCTGGCGGCCAGCGGTTTCAAGATCGGCGACATGGTGTGCGCGCTGGTGCAGGGCGGCGGCTATGCGGAGTACGTGACGGCGCCGGTGCCGCAGGTGCTGCCCGTGCCGCATGGCTTGTCGCCGCTGGAGGCGGCGTCGCTGCCGGAGACCTTCTTCACCGTCTGGAGCAATGTGTTCGACCGCGCGGGCCTGGGCAAGGGCGAGACCTTGCTGGTGCAGGGCGGCACCTCGGGCATCGGCGTGACGGCGATCCAGCTGGCGCGGGCGATGGGCCATCGCGTGTTCGCCACCGCGGGCAGCGACGAGAAGGCGAGGGCATGCGAGAAACTCGGCGCGGCGCGCGGCATCAATTACCGCACCGAGGATTTCGCGGCCGTGGTGCGCGAGCTGACCGGCGACACGGGCGTTGACGTGATCCTGGACATGGTGGGCGGCGACTACCTGCCGCGCGAGATCAGCTGCCTGGCCGACGATGGCCGCATTGCCATCATCGCGCTGCTGGGCGGGGCCAAGGGCACGCTGGACATGGGGCAGGTGCTGAGGCGGCGCCTGACGGTCACTGGTTCTACGCTGCGGCCGCGTTCCGTGGCGTTCAAGGGAGCCATCGCCCGCCAGCTGCGCGAAAGAGTCTGGCCGCTGATCGAGGCTGGCGACATCAAGCCCGTGATCTATGAAAGCTTCCCGCTGGAGCAGGCCGCCCAGGCGCATGCCCTGATGGAAAGCAGCAACCACGTGGGCAAAATAATGTTGCAAGTGTTGTAAGGCGATGGGGCATTCCTTGCCCGACGGCAGCGGCCCGAGCTACAATTACGGGTTATTAAAAATTAAGCTACTATGCGCCGCAAACTCGTCATCGGTAACTGGAAAATGAACGGCAGCCTTGCCGCCAACACTATCCTGTTGGCAGGCATTAAGGCTGGCCTGGGTGATGCAAAGGCCGATACCGCGGTCTGCGTCCCGGCCCCATATCTGGCACAATGTCAGGCTGAACTCACCGGCAGCGCGGTTGCCTGGGGTTCGCAAGATGTGTCCGCCCATGCTTCGGGCGCCTACACGGGTGAGATTTCGGCAGCCATGCTGCTGGACTTCGCCAGCAAATTCGCCATCGTCGGCCACTCCGAGCGCCGCTCCTACCATCAGGAGAGCAGCGCCCTGGTCGCGCAGAAGGCGCTGGCCGCGGTGAACGCCGGCCTGGTGCCGGTGGTGTGCGTGGGCGAGACCCTGCAGGAACGTGAGGCGGGCAAGACTGCCGACGTGGTCGGCGAGCAGCTGGATGCGGTGCTGGAAGTGCTGAGCGCCGAGCAGCTGGCAAAGATTGTGCTGGCGTACGAGCCCGTTTGGGCGATCGGCACCGGCAAGACCGCCACCCCGGACATGGCGCAGGAAGTGCATGCACTGCTGCGCGCCCGGGTGGCGAAGAAGGATGCGGCTGCGGCCGCCGGCATGCAGATCCTGTATGGCGGCAGCATGAAGCCGGAAAACGCCAAGGAGTTGTTGGCCCAGCCGGATATCGATGGCGGCCTGATTGGCGGTGCGGCACTGAAGGCGGCGGATTTCCTCGCCATCATCGCTGCTGCATAAAGCAGGACAATTTTATTAATTAAGGAATAGCATGGGCACTTTGTTCAATCTGGTTATCGTAGTGCAGGTCCTGTCGGCAATCGCCATCGTGGGCCTGGTCTTGCTGCAGCATGGTAAGGGCGCCGACATGGGCGCGGCCTTCGGTTCCGGCGCTTCCGGCAGCCTGTTCGGCGCCTCCGGCTCCTCGAACTTCCTGTCCAAGTCGACCGCCCTGGCGGCAGCGATCTTCTTCGCTTCCACCCTGGGCCTGTCGGTCCTGGCCAGCAAGGGCAATGCCACGGTCGGCGCGGGCGTGATGGATAACGTGAAGGCTCCGGCTGCCGCTCCTGCCCCGGTGGGCGGCGCTGCTGCGATCCCATCGGCCGCTCCAGCACCGGCTGCTGCAACCCCAGCTCCAGCGGAAGCCGCCTCGGCTCCTGCTGCTCCGGCAGCATCGGCTGCCGCTTCGGCTGCTTCGGCAGCGAAGTAAAACTGGCAACTTTGAACTTTTTGCCGTTTTTCTTCTTGATTATGCGCAATGTGCATTAACAAAGCGTCGATCACAGTGTAGAATAGCGGCCTATTGCCGACGTGGTGAAATTGGTAGACACGCTATCTTGAGGGGGTAGTGGCGCAAGCTGTACGAGTTCGAGTCTCGTCGTCGGCACCAACAAAAGATCAAAAGCCAGCAGGTCGTTTGAATCGTCGATTCAGGGCTTAGCTGGTTTTTTTACGAGGATGTGTCGTTTGATCCTGGTCTCAGCATTAAGTGATTGGGGTCGAGCGTATTTCAACTAAGCTGCTTACCCATCGTGAACCTCGAAAATTACTTCCCCGTCCTGTTGTTCCTTCTCGTCGGCCTCGGCGTCGGCGTCGTCCCGCAAGTGCTGGGCCATATCCTGGGTCCGAACAAGCCTGATGCGGCCAAGCTCTCCCCATACGAGTGCGGCTTCGAAGCTTTCGAAGACGCGCGCATGAAATTCGACGTGCGGTACTACCTCGTCGCAATTCTGTTCATTCTGTTCGACCTTGAAACTGCATTCTTCTTCCCATGGGGCGTCTCCATGCGTGAACTGGGCTGGCAGGGTTACGTGACGATGATGGTGTTCATCGCCGAAT
>JBCNPK010000074.1:0-21495 GCA_039593355.1 Pseudoduganella sp. | reverse complement strand
CTCATAAAGAGATTTACGTTTATTTTGTGCGAGCGTTATAACGTATATTTTGAGCATCGGACCCGAAGGTCCGGGCATATCGTCAAACGCCCACACTTATCGACTGTTGATTTTTAAAGATCGCTGCCTTATCGTTGACAAAGCGTTGTGTTTGTCAGCAGCAGAGAAGCGAGATTATGCGGTACAGCGTGCAACTCGTCAACCCCATCTTTTTTCGCTTCGCTTCGCTGTTTTGTCAGCGCTGCGTTGCGAGGGACAGAACTATAGCAAGCCGAACTCACCCTGGCAAGGGTCATCCGTGAAAAAGGTTTGGGATGCCAACTGAACAAGCTCGTCCGCCAACCGTCCTGGTCGTCGACGATTCGCCGACCTTGCTGCTTGCCTTGCTCGACCACCTCAGCCATCACGGTTTCCTGGTCGTGCTAGCGCACGATGCCCGCGAGGGCATGATGCGTGCCGCGCTGGCGGAGCCGGACCTGATCCTGCTTGATATTGTGATGCCCGGCCTGGACGGCTTCGAGGCTTGCCGGCGCCTGAAGGCGGATGCCGGAACCCGCGACGTCCCAGTGATCTTCATGACAGGACTGAGCGACGCCAAGCAGATCGTCAGCGGCTTCGCGGTCGGCGGCGTCGATTACATCACCAAGCCTTTCCAGGTCGAGGAAGTCCTGGCGCGCATCAATACCCACATCGCGCTGCGCCGGGCGAACAGCGAATTGCAGCAGGCATACCAATCACTTGCTCGTGCACAAGAAGACCTTGTGCACCAGGAGAAATTGGCGGCTCTCGGCTCGCTGGTCGCCGGCATCGCCCATGAATTGAATACCCCGATCGGCAATAGCCTGATGGTGGCCAGCACTTTCGAGGCACAGACCGGCGTTATCCGCGAGCACTTTACCAATGGCGAGAATATGCGCCGCTCGGAACTGGTGGGCTATCTCGATAACGCCAGCACTACGACCGAAATCCTGATGCGCAACCTGCAGCGCGCCGCCGACCTGGTGACCAACTTCAAGCAGGTAGCGGTGGACCAGACCAGCACCCAGCGCCGCACTTTCCTGTTGTCGGAAGTCGTGGCAGGCAATGTGTTGACGTTGCTGCCAACAATCCGGCGCACGCCGTTCGAGGTAGTGCAGTCGGTGCCGGATGAACTGATGATGGACAGTTATCCAGGCCCGCTAGGCCAGGTGATCGCCAACCTGGTCAACAACGCAATCATGCACGCCTTCGACGGCCGCAGCGAAGGCAAGGTGGAGCTCGTGGCAGAGTATGCGGAAGCGGACTGGATCGCCCTGCACGTGCGCGACAACGGCAACGGCATCAGCAGCGCCAATCGGGAGCGCATCTTCGATCCCTTCTTCACGACCAAGATGGGCGTGGGCGGATCGGGACTTGGCCTGCACATCGTGCACAGCATCGTCTCCGAGATCCTGGGCGGACGCATCACCGTCAGCAGCGAGGAAGGACGCGGGACTTGCTTTACTTTGTCCCTTCCACTTGCGGCTCCACGTCGTTAAGCCGGTGCGCAGCACATTCGCGCAAGCGCTGGCGGCTATCCTTATACCATTCGATGAATTCATCGGCCTGCATCACGGAGGCGACAAGGGGCCCCTGTCCGGTGGAGCAGCCCATTTCACGCATCAATGCCCAGTCGTCGACGTTCTCGATGCCGTCGGCACAAACGGGTACCCCCAGCTTACCTGCCATCGCCAGTAATCCTTCGAGAAGCGGCCGCCGGTGGCTGCGCCGCGCCGCCTCGTGCACGAACAGTGGATCGATCGTGACTTCCGACAGGGGGAAGCAGGCAAAGTCGCGGGTCTGGGCCTCATAGCGCCCGCAATGCACTGCGCCGACGCCGAAGCCCCGCAGGTTCAGCCGCTCGATATTGTGCAGCGATTCGGGTTCGCAGGCCGCAACCACGGCTTCGCTGATTTCCCAGCTTACGCTGCCCGCCTTGACGTCCTGCGCCTGGATACCTGCCACCAGGCGCGCAAGCTCGCCCAGGTCCCGCAGCAAACCGCCCGGCAAGGGTATCGACAGCTTGATGGCCGAAAGCCCCATCTCAAGCCAGCCGTGCAAATCGGCCGCAGCCTGGCTAGCCAGCGCCAGCACAATGGAGCCGATGGTTTCGTGGTCCCCCTCCAGCGCGGCGAGGACGGCGGCGGCATCCATCTGCTCGCGGCCCGGGTGGCGCCAGGCGCCCCGTACCGCGATGCCGACCAGACGCCCGCTGTCGAGCGCCACGCGCGGAGCATACAAAGGAATGAATTCGCCGGCAGCCAGGCCGGCCTCAATTTCGGTGATGCTGGCCCCTTCGACAATCTCGTCGCGTTCCAGTTCGGCCAAGGCCAGCATCTGCGCGCCATGCAGAAGTTCCTGCAGCGTCTCCAGCCGCACCGGTTTGGACATGGTGGCCAGCAAACGCACCGTACTGCCCTGGGGCAGGCTGCGCGCCGCTTCCTGCAGGCGCGGCTGGTTGGCGGAAGCGGCAATCAGGTTGGCGGCCCAGCGCCGCTTGGCCAACTGCTGGATGAGTTCCACCCCGTCCATGCCCGGCATATCGAGGTCGGTCAGCACCAGGTCGACCGGTGCGCCGCGCTGTTCGAGCGTGCGAAGGGCATTGATGCCGTCGTTGGCGATCAGCACGGTGCCGAAACCGATCTGCCGCAGCAAGCCGGCAACGTGCTCGCGCTGCACAGTGCTGTCTTCAACAATCAAGGCGGTGCTAGCGCTAAAGTCCCTCATTCACCCTCCATTCACACTGCCATATTGCAGGATTTCGCGGCTGATTGCATCAAGCGCCACGCAGCGCTCAGCCGCGCCGCGCCTGACCGCCTCCCTTGGCATGCCGTAGACCACGCAGCTTTGCTCGTCCTGCGCCAGGGTGCGGGCACCGGCCTGCCGCATTTCCAGCAGGCCGACGGCGCCATCGTCCCCCATCCCGGTCATGATAATCCCGAGCGCACTGGCGCCGGCGCACTTGGCGACGGAGCGGAACAGCACGTCGACCGATGGCCGATGGCGGTTGACCAGGGGCCCATCGACCACCTCGACAAAGTACTGGGCCGGGCCGCGCCGGAGCAGCATATGGCGCCCGCCCGGCGCGATCAAGGCCTGCCCAGGCAGGACCGGGTCGTTGTTGCGGGCTTCCTTGACCGTAATCTGGCACAGCCCATTCAGGCGCTCGGCGAAGGCGGCGGTAAATTGTTCCGGCATGTGCTGGACGATGACGATGCCGGGCGCCAGCGGCGGCAGCTCGGTCAGCACGCGTTCCAGCGCCTGCGTGCCGCCGGTCGACGTACCCAGCGCCACCACGCGCCCGTTGCCACGCATGCGCCCGGCCCCCTCTCCCATCGGCGGCAGAATGGCGTCGGCTGTCAACTTGATCGGCGGAGCAACGGGCGGTGCCGGCGGACGGCCAGCGGCAACCTGCTGCAGGCGGGCCTGGGCCGCGCTGCGCACAGCGGCAACCAGCTCCTCGCAACCTTCATGCAGCGACTGCCGCAGGTCGAGCTTGGGTTTGCTCACCACCGCGACGGCGCCCGATGCCAGGGCTTCCATCGATATCCGTGCCGATTTTTCGGCCAGGGAAGAACAGATCACCACCGGCGTCGGGCGTTCCGCCATGATCTTGCGCAGGAAGGTGAGGCCATCCATGCGCGGCATTTCAACGTCAAGTACGACCACATCGGGCCATTGCAGGCGCATGCGTTCGCTGGCCAGGATAGGGTCGGCCACGGCGTAGGTGACCTGCATGTCCGGCTCGCGCCCCAGCAAGCCGCTCAGGACCTGCCGCACCACGGCCGAATCATCCACCACCATGACCTTGATCTGCTTCATGCGCTCCCCTTTTCCCCGGCATCGCCCTGGCGCACCCATACGTCGCCCGTGGCTACCTCGAACAGGATTTGCCGGTGCCCGTTGCCGAACAGGCTTTCCGACACCACGGGTACGCCGTATTCGGCCAGCAGCGTTTCCGCCGCCACGCCGTTGCGGTGGCCGATGCCTGTCTGCGGGCCCCCTTCGATCGACGGGAACATGGTGCCGCCGCCGAATATCTTGGCCTCGCATTCGCGCACGCGCACGCCCCGCTCCTGGAGCTGGGCCACCATCAACGCCATCGCCTCCCTGCCATAGCGTCCGCTGAGCCCCTCGCCAGGTTCCGTCTGCACCGGGGGATCCCGCTCGGACAGCAGGAAATGCGACATGGCGCCGATCCGCAAGCGTGGATGCCAGAGGGTGATCGACACGCAGGAGCCCAGCAAGGTTCGGATGCGGTAGCGAGCATCGCCAACGAAATACTCGCCCGGCAGCAAGTAGACATCGAAGGCGTTGCCCGTGTCCATGTCACTCCTTGCGATAGATGGCAGGGGCGACGCCGCGCACCGGCAAGCCCATGTCGTGCAAGCTCTCGGAATGCCCGATATACAGGTAGCCGGCCGGCCGCACGCAGTCGAGCACACGCTGCACCACGCGCCGCTTGGTCTCGCCGTCGAAGTAGATCAGTACATTGCGCAGGAACACCACGTCGAATTTACCCATGGCTGGCAGGCGCGCCGCATTCAGGTTGACCTGGGCAAATTCAACGCACTCGCGCAGCAGCCGCGACACCAGCAGTGTCCCTTCCTCCACATCGATGCCCTTCAGGCAGAAGCGGCGCAAATAGTCCGGTGGCACGTTGGCAGCGCGCACCATCGGATAGTGTCCGCTGCGGGCCGTTTCCAGCACGCGCGAGCTGATGTCGGAGGCCACAATCTCCCAGGATTGCGGCGGCAGCAGGTCGGCCAGCACCATGGCGATCGAATAGGGCTCCTCCCCGGTAGCGCAGGCGGCGCTCCAGACCCGGAACGGCGCAGTTCCCTGCTTGCGCTCCTGCAGCACCATGCGCAGGTGTTCGAAATGGCGCGCTTCGCGGAAGAAATAGGTTTCGTTCGTCGTCAGCAAATCGATGGCAATCTGCGTTTCCTCCGGCGCCAGGCCGCTGGCGATCAGCTGGTAATAGGAGCCGTAGCTATCGAACTGCAGGTGGTGCAGGCGCTTGGCCAGGCGCCCCGACACCAGCGGTTTCTTGGCCTCGGACAGCGAGATTCCTGCCGCCTCATGGATGAAGCGCTGGAATTGCACGAACTCCCGGTCCGTCAAGGGCGTCACCTGCGGCATCAATTGATATCTCCTGCCATTGCGGCAATTTCCGGTACGTTCAGCACTGCGGCCAGGTTGACCAGGATGACGAACTTGCCATTGACCTTGCCGATCCCCGCAATGAAGTCATGGCGCAGGCCCGAGCCGAAGCTTGGCGGCGGCTCGATCTGGCCGGCCTCGATATCCAGCACCGCGTTGACGGCATCGACCAGCAGGCCCAGCACCTGCTGCTCTTGCGGCGCCCCACTTTCCACGATCACAATGCAGCTGCGCCGGCCGATCGGGCTCGGGCCGCGGCCGAACCGGCTTGCCAGGTCCAGCACCGGCACCACGGCACCGCGCAGGTTGATCACACCGCGTACGCACGACGGCATCATCGGCACGTCGGTCACGCCACCGTACTCGATGATCTCGCGCACCGCAAGTATGCCCAGCCCGAAGGTCTCTTCGCCCAGGCGGAAACTCAGGTACTGGTGCTCGGCTTCCATGCCCTTTCCTCAGAATCGGGTGAAATTGCTCTCATCCACCGGCCCTACGCGCGGCAGGCGTCGCGCCGGCGCCTGCTGGCTTGCAGGACGCAGCGCATCCGAACTGCGTTTGGCCGGCCCCGCCTCCTGCGCCACGCGGAAGAAGCGTATCAGATGCTGCAATTCCTCCGCCTGGCTGCTCATTTCCTCGGCAGTCGACGCCAGTTCCTCGGCGCCTGCCGCATTTTGCTGGGTGGTCTGGCTCAACTGGCCCACCGCTACGTTGATCTGACTGACCCCCGAGGCCTGCTCGGACGAAGCCGCGGCGATTTCCTGCACCAGGCGGGAGGTTTGCTGGATCGCCGGCACCATCGCGTCCAGCAGCCCGCCGGCGCGCTCGGCCAGCTGCACGCTGGCCCCGGCCAGGTCGCCAATCTCCTGGGCCGCCACCTGGCTGCGTTCGGCCAGCTTGCGAACTTCCGCAGCCACTACGGCAAAGCCCCTGCCATGTTCGCCGGCGCGGGCCGCCTCGATGGCCGCGTTCAGCGCCAGCAGATTGGTCTGGTAAGCGATATCGTCGATGATCATGACGCGCTTGGCAATGTCGCGCATGGCGGCGACCGTGCTGCGCACGGCGTCGCCGCTTTCCCCGGCCTCGCCGGCGGCCCTGGAGGCGGTGGTGTCGGTGATCCGCGCGTTATCGGTATTCTGGCCGATCGAAGCACTCATTTCCTCGATTGAGGCACTGGTCTGCTCGACGCTGGCCGCCTGTTCGCTGGCGGCCTGCGACAGCGATTGCGCCGTGGCGCTGACTTCCTCCGAGGCTGCCGCCAGCGCCAGCGCGCCATTGCTGACTTCCGATGCCACGGCGGAGAGCTTCTCCACCATCTGCTTCATCGTTGCCAGCAGGCTGCCTTGATCGCCCTTCTTCAAGTCGATCTGTACCGCCAGGTTGCCCTGCGCGACTTCCTGCACGATGTGGGCGGCGTAATCGGGCTCTCCGCCCAGCTGCCGCAGCAGGCTCCTGATCACCCATACGGACAGGACGATGCCAGCCAGCAGGCCGCCGCCCAGCAGCATGGCGTTGGTGCGCATGGTCGCGGCGGTTTGCGCCACGGCAGACTCGTACTCCTCGCGCGCCACGCGCTCCTGCAGCTCAATCAGCCTGGTCATGCTTGCCAGCACAGTGCGGAACTGAGGATCGGCCGCCCGCGCATCCTCCAGCGCCTCCTTATGCTTGCCGGCCCGCGCCTTCTGCAGGACAGCGCTGTGCAAATCGCGCCATGCGTTCCACGCTACCGTATATTGCGCTGCCAATTGCTGCTCCTCGGGCGTGAGCTGGGTGGCCATATACGCGTTCCAGTTCTTGCGTATCTGCTCCTGGTGCGCGGCATCGCCCTGCTGCGCAGCTTCGACCTCGGGCAAGCTGGCCGCGGCGGCGGCCATGACCATGCGATGCCGGCTGCGCAGCATGTATTCATTGGTTTTGCCAAGGTAGATCAGCGCCACCGTGCGGTCTTCGTAGGTCGTTTTCAGGCGCGCATTGCTGAACTCCATGCCGCGCATGCCTGCATAGCCTATTCCCGCCATCATCAGCACCAGCACCCCGACCAGCAGGCCAAGGCGCATTCCCACTGTGAGTTTTCGCTGCATCGTATGGCTCCTATGCCGCCAGGTTCCCAGCCGGCCGCACCTGCAGTTGCTTGAGCAGGGCCGGAATGTCCAGGATCAGCGCGACATCGCCGCTGCCGAGCACAGTCGAACCGCTCAGGCAGGATATGGCGCCGAACACGGGGCTGAGCGGTTTGATCACCGCCTGGCATTGCCCCTGCAGGCTGTCGACCACCAGGCCGGCGCGCTGGCCGGCGTGGCGCACCACCAGCACGCTTTCCCGGCGCGGCGCCGCGCTGCGCAGCCGGAAAATGCCGCGCAGGGAGACCGTGGGCAGCACTTCGCCCCGCAGGTCGACAAATCCCCGGTTTGCGCCGCCCGCGTACTCCACGCATTCCTCGACGGTTCCGAGCGGAATGGCAAACCGCGCATCGCCGACGGTGACCAGCATACAGTCGATGATGGCCAGCGTCAGCGGCAGGCGCACGCGCACCGTGGTGCCGCGCCCCGCTTCGCTGTCGATCGCAACGCTGCCGCGCAGTGCTTCGATATGGCGCTTGACCACGTCCATGCCGACGCCGCGCCCGGAAAGGCTGGTGACCTGGCCGGCCGTCGAGAAGCCCGGTTCGAAGACCAGCGCAAACACTTCGCTGTCGCTGGGCTTTTGCTCCGGATCGAGCAGGCCGCGCTCAATGGCGCAGGCGATGATGCGCTCGCGTTGCAGGCCGCCGCCATCGTCTCCCACCTCGATCACCACACTGCCCGAATCGTGGAAGGCGTTCAGCGTTACGGTGCCCTGCAGCGGCTTGCCGCGCTGGCGCCGGACGTCGGCCGATTCGATGCCGTGGTCGATGGCGTTGCGCACCAGGTGGGTGAGCGGTTCTCCGATACGTTCGACCAGGGTCTTGTCGAGCTCTACCCCTTCGCCGCCCAGGAGCAGGCGGATATCCTTGCCGATTTCGCGCGCCACGTCGTGCACCACGCGCTGGAAGCGGTTGAACGTGGCGCCTATCTTCACCATGCGCAGCTGCAGCGCGCAGTCGCGCACCTGTTCCACCAGGTCGGTCAAGGCGGCGGTACTGTCGTGCAGCTCGGCGTCCTTGAAGCGGGCGCCGATCATTTGCGTGCGCGCGCTGGCGATGATCAATTCTCCCACCAGGTTAATCAACTGGCCGAGCCGCTCGGCATCGACGCGGATGGTGCGGCTGTCGGCCGGCCGGGAAGACGCCTGGCCGACGGCCGTATTGGCAGGGGTTTGCGCGCGCGGCGGCTCTGGCGATGGCGGCGGCATGGGCGGCACCACGCGCCCCAGGCCGGTTTCCTGCAGGATGCCGGCAATGGCCTCGCCGTGCAGCGGCAGCATGTCGGCCAGGCGCTGGTAGTCCTCGTTGCCGCTGCCCGGCGGCAGCAGCCGCAGCGTGCATTCGCCGTGCATGAATTCGAACACTTTGCTGATGTCTTCCGCACTGGCCTGGGTTTCCAGCACCAGCTCGAATCCGAGGTAGCAGCTTTGCGGATCCATCGCCTCGGGCTGCGGCAGGCCCTGGTCCACGGTCGCGAGGGCGGCGATGCGCCCCAAACGGCCAAGGTAAGCAATGAACGACGCGGGGTCCATGCCATGCCGGAAAACGTCCTGGCCGCATTCCAGCGAAACCAGCCAGCAGCCGCCTGGCCCGCCAGCGGCGCTTGCGCCGAACGCCGGCAGCGAAACCGGGTCCATGGGAGCGCGCTGCGGCGCCAGGTAGGCGTGCAAGGCATCGAGCTGGGGACGGCATCGCTCGCCAAGGTCGCCTCGTCCGCCGCCGCCCACGTCGCGCACCATGGCGCCAATCTGGTCGGCGCATTCGAGCAGCAGCGACACCAGCTCCTCGCCAAGCGGCAGGCTGCCGTTGCGCACTTCGTGCAGCACGCTTTCGACAGCGTGGGTGAACACAACAATGTAATCCAGCGCGAACAGGCCGGCGGTGCCCTTGATGGTATGGGCGGCGCGGAAGATCGCGTTGACCGCTTCGTCGCGCGCCGCAGGATCGCTCAGGTTCAACAGGCCGGCTTCCATCTCCGCCAGCAACTCCCCCGCCTCGGTGACAAACGCTTGCAAGCCTTCGTCCAGGTCCATGGGGATGCCTTCCTAAGCAATGCGCAGCAGGTCGAACAGCGAAGCGACCGCCGGGCTGTATGCCGCCAGCCGCAATTGCTTGCCGCTGGCCTGCGCTGCACGCCGCGCCATCAGCAGCAGCTGGACTCCGGCCGTGTCGATCTCGGTCACGCCGGCCAAGTCCACTTCCAATGCCTGCGATTGGGCCAGGCGCGCCAGGATCACATCCTTCATTTCCTGCACGCGCCGGATCGTGAGATCGCCCTCTATGAAGAGCAGCGACGAGGGCTGGGAGTGCGATGGGCTCATGCAGCCATCGTATGCCCTTGCCAGATGGCTTGCAAGCCCGGTGTGCGGTGTTGCGTTACGTCAATATGCGCGGCATTCGGACGACATTTGAGGTAGATCAAATCTGGACTCAATCGTGCGAAGCAAACAATCTGCTAAGATTTTTGACAAATGCACCCGCCCCGGGTGCATTTTTTTTTTGCGCAAAGGAGCAGACATGAAGAGATTCACCCCGGTAGTACTGGCCGCAGGACTCTTTGCCGCCAGCGCAGCAAATGCAGCACCCGGCACCTGGATCACCATCGGCGACGCCGCATACGCCAAATTGCAAGCCACCGCGCCGCAAGCCATCGCAAAACAGAGCAGGCAAGGCCTGGGCAAGGAAACAGTCCACCTGGTGCAGGTCGACGACGAAACCATGCTGAAGCTGTCGGCCGCCATCCACAAGGAATTGAAGCGCTGCGGCGGCTTCATGGTGCACGCCAGCGAAGAGGAAGGCCGCCAGGCGCTGGCCAAGGCAGGCACCGTGCAGGCCTTGGCCGCCAGCCGCCCAAGCTACGCGATCGATAACCAGGCGGCCGTCAACGGCATCCTGCCGACGCTGCAGGCGTCGAATATCGCGCAGACCATTACCGATATGTCGAACTTCGCCAACCGCTACTATCGCACCACCAACGGCGCCAACGCGTCCGCCTGGCTGGCGCAGAAGTGGACCGCCATGGCGGCCGGGCGCAGTGATATCAGCGTGAGCCAGTTCACGCACGCGGGCTACAACCAGAAGTCCGTCATCATGACCATCAACGGTACCGACAATGCCTCCGAAGTGGTGGTGATGGGCGGCCACCTGGATTCGATCAATATGAGCGGCAACGGCGAGACGTCGCGCTCGCCCGGCGCGGACGACGATGCCTCCGGCGTCGCCAGCCTGACCGAAGCCGTGCGCGCCATGATCGCGGCCGGCTACAAGCCGCGCCGCACGCTGAAGATCATCGGCTACGCCGCGGAAGAAGCAGGCCTGCTGGGTTCCAAGGACATTGCCGCCAACTTCAAGGCCAACAATGTCAACGTGGTAGGGGTCATGCAGCTCGACATGACCAACTACCGCGGCTCGGCGCAGGACGTGTGGATCTACACCGACTATACGGACAGCCAGCAGAACACCTTCCTCGCCAACCTGCTGTCGACCTATCTGCCGGCCGTTACCGTCGGCTATAGCTCTTGCGGCTATGCCTGCTCCGACCACGCCTCGTGGCAGAACCAGGGCTACCCTGCTTCGATACCGTTCGAAGCAAAGATGGGGGAAGACAATCCCTACATCCACAGCGCCAACGACACGCTGGCCAATTCCGACAGCACGGCCGCCTTCTCGCTGAAGTTTGCGCAGCTGGCGGCTGCCTATGCGGTGGAACTGGGCAGCGACGGCCCTGCCGTGACCGTGCCGGACACCATGGAGAACTTCAGCGGCAGCCTGACGCTGGGCCAGAAGAAGACTTTCGGCCCCTTCCATGCCGGCGTCGGCACCTTCAAGGCTGAAATGACCGGCACCGGCGACGTTGACCTGTACGCGCGCAAGAGCTACGCGCCGACAACCAGCAGCTACACCTGCAAATCGGACGGGTCCACCGCCACCGAAGCCTGCAGCTTCAGTGTGACGGCGAACGGCGATGTCTACGTCATGCTGAACGGCTACACGGCTTCGACCTACAACTTGAAGGTGACTTACCACCCGCAGTAATCAGCGCAGGCTGACCGTTGCGCGCTTCCAGGCCGGGTCCTGCCACTTGTAGAAGGTGGACAGCGATTCCGGCCTGTCGGCACTGCGCTCGGTCGCCAGCGAGGCGATGTCCAGCAGCTCGAAGCTGCGGCGGAACTTGCCGTCGGCGCGCACTTCCCGCGCTGCCAGCATCTTGGCGGTGCCGGGAACCCAGCCGGCAAATTCCGCGTAGCCGATGTCCGGATCGCTGGAGGCCGGCGGCAGCACGTCCAGCGCCCAGCCTTCGCCTTCCCGGCGGAACAGCCACATCTCGCGCCAGCCATCCATCGGCTGCACCGCCAGCGCCAGCGCCGTGCCTTGCGGATTGACGCGCGCCGACGCCAGCCATGCCACGCCCCAGGTGCAGCGGTTCAGCAGTTGCTTGCCGCCGCCCTGCAGGGTAACGCAGGTCTCGCCGGGCCGGCCGGCAGCGGCCGTCACCGCCAGCTGCGGCGCCGCCTTGCCCTGGGCGGCCGGCGCCGCTGGTGCAGCTTCCAGCGCCCAGCGCACGGCGCCGAGGCGCACGCCGGCTTCGGCATAGGCCGGCTTGTCTTCGTCCGCCAGCTCCGCCTTGTTGACCGCCGCCAGCGCCTGTTCGGCACGACCTGCCGCCTGCGCCGCGTCTTCACCCTTGCGTGCGCGCTGGAAGGCGACGCTGGACCACACCGCAGCCCGGCGCATGTGGATGCGGTTCTTCATATGCTCCGGCAAGTGCGCCATGTCCACGGTATCGAGAAGCTCGGCGCGCCAGCGGTCATGTTCGATGCGCTGGGCCACCCCCAGCGCGGGGTCGATGCACGCGCCGTCGGTCAGGGCCAGCGCAGCGCGGGCGCGCTGCTCGACGTCGGGTGCCGCTGACAACGCGCGGCGGAAGGCGTCGCCGTCATAGCACACCCGAACCTTGCCATCCTGCTCATAGCTGCGCATCGCCACGCCGTAGCTGGCCACCACTTCCAGGTGGGCGGCCAGCGCTGTCTCGGCCTGCGGCGGCAGTTTCGACGATGCGCGCGCAGCCAGCCGCTCGGCCATGCCGCCGATGGCATCGAACGGTTCGGCGTTGATCGCTGGCGGCGCGGCCGCTTTCAGGTAGGCGGCACCGTAGCTGATGCCCAGCGCCTCGGCGCCCGGCGTATCGCGCAGGAAGCGCAGCACGGCCAGCAGCTCAGGCGCGGCAGCGGGCTGCAAGTCCACTTGGCGCACCCGGGCCGCACGCACGTAACCGGCGCGCTCGCGGCGATGGTCGTAGACCTGGAGAAAGTCGCCGCGCGTGCCGCGCACTTCCAGCGCGTCGCCCTGCCACAGCACGGCCTGCGCCTGGGCCGATTCGCGCGGCGCCGCACGCAGCGGCAGCTGGTCCTGGGTGACGATGGCAAGAGTCACGGCGGCGGCGAGCATCGGGATTGACATGCTTATTCTCCAGCGTTGGCGGCAATGCGTTCGGCATGCACGGTCCTGGGCGCGCCGACCAGGGTCGAGCCAATGAATCCTCCATCAGCCGGCGGTGGCGCGATGATCACCGAGACCTTGTCCGACAGCTTGTCGGCCATCGTCTTCTGGATCAGCAGCGGATGCTTGCTCAGCAGCTCGCCGTCGCGCTCCATCTGGGCGCTGGCGATCTTGCCCACCAGTTCCTGGCGATAGGCTTCGGCATCGGCCAGCTTGCGGCGCGAGTCGGCCTCGCCAGCCGCCTCAATGATGCGGGCCTGGGCATTGCCTTCCGAAGTCTTGATGCGGGCGGTCTTCTCTGCTTCCGCCTCGAGCTCACGCTGCTTGACCTGCTTTTCCTTAAAGGGCAGCACGTGACGCATGGCTTCTTCCTGCGCCTTGGCCGCGATCACCTGCTCGGAGGCCGCTGCTTCGGCCGCTTTTTCGCGGCGTACTTTCTCGGCATCGGCTTCGAGCGCAGTCTGGCGCACCTGTTTTTCCTTCAACTCCAGCGTATAGCGCATCTTTTCGGACTCCAGCTCTTCCGCCAGCAGCTTTTCCATGCCCGCCTTGAAGTCTTCCGGCAGCACCACCTTGCCGATGGTGACGCTGCGCAGCACGATGCCGTCGGCCGCCAGCTTGGGCTTCAGCTCCGCCTCGATGGCTTGCTGGATTTCGGCACGCTTGGAAGAAAAGATTTCGCGCACGGTGTAACGGGTCAGCACCTTGTAGATCACGCCTTCCACATCGGGCGCCACCACATCGCGGGAGATGTCCGGCGGCAGTTTGGGCGCGAATTGGGCGAGGCGGGTCTGGTCGAGGCCATAGCGGATCGACATGTCCAGGCCCAGCGAGAGCCCTTCGCCGGACTGGAACGGCGTTTCTCCCGCGGCAGCCGGGCGGTAGGTCTGGTCGCGCAACGACAGCTTGCGCATTTCATGGATGCCCGGCAGGGACAGCACCAGGCCTTCCGGCAGGACCGAGGTGCCGCCGCTCAGGTGGTTGGTGCGCACCGCCACTTCGCCGCGGCCAACCATGCGCATCGGGGGGAACTGGTACAAGCCGTAAGCAGCGGCGCCGGTGAGTCCGAGCAGCACAACGCCTTTGCGGACATTGGAAGGGAAATGGATGCTGTTGGCAGCACGGCCGAGCGTGGAGCGAATCGCCTGCAGCATCGTACTGATCCGGTTGTTCATGATGGTTGCCTTTCTGGGGTGGTTGGCCGGCACAGCGCCGGTGCAGCAATCTTCCTGCCGCCAGCCGCGAACGTTCAATGCTGCCGCCTGCCCACTACCTTCCGCCCTGTGAAGAAAAATTCACGCCGGCGGCCGGGCTTTTGGGTAATACTTCCTGCATGACACGCGTAGCCATCATTGAAGACGACCTCCCCACCAGCAACCAGTTAGCCGGCTGGATCGCCGCGGCCCGCCCCGGCATCCAGGTCGACCAGTGGTTCAACCGCGACGACGCCGAGGCGGCGATCGCCCGCGAGCACTACGACCTCGTAGTGCTCGACATTGAACTGGGCAGGGAGCGCCACGCCGGGGTGGCCATCATCAACGCCATCAACAAGCGCCACGCGACCCCGGTCCTGGTGGTGTCGGCCATGCCGGCCGCAATCTACCGCTCCATCATGAAGGCGCTGGACGCCTGGGATTACCTGCAAAAAACCACCTTCGAGGAGGCCGATTTCATCGACACCTTCCTGGAAATCCTGCGTGCGGCCAAGGACAGCAAACCCGCCGCCCCGGCCAGCGAGCTGGCCATGGACCCGCTGCGCCAGCGCACCCCCACCTGGCGCGGCCAGCGCATCAACCTGCCGCTCACGGCGCAGCGCATCCTGGCGGCTCTGTTCGAAAAGCGCGGCCAGGTCGTATCGTATGAGGACCTGTTCGAAGTGGTGAAGAGCGGCCGCAACCGCGACAATATCCGCAAGCATGTCAGCACCATCCGTGACGCCTTCCGCGAAATCGATCCCGGCTTCGAGTGCATCGAGAACATTCCGATGCGCGGCTTCCGCTGGACCGACGGGGCATGAATCCCCTTGCCGTGCTGACGCCCTACCGCCTGCGCATCGTCCTGCGCATGGCGTTTCCGCTGCTGGCCGCCGCCACCCTGGGCCTGGCCGTATCCGTGCTGCAGCAGGAAAAGCAGCTTAGCTACCAGGCCTACGAAAACTCCTTCTATAAAACGCGCGAGCAGATCGCCGCCACGCTGCGCCACCCGACCGGCCAGCTTGCGCTGCTGAATCCGGGCGCTGGCCGGAAACCGGGCCTGCATCCGGTGCTGCTGCCCTATGCTGCGCTGGATTTCGACGACCAGGCCAAGGTGCAGCAAGCGGTAGCCATGGCCGGCTGCGCGGCGCAGTACGGAACCAGTGGCACGCTGTGCGTTGGCATCGGCAACAATCCCTGGGCCGGCGGGTTTATCTACGTCGCGGGGACATTCAATTCCCCGCCGCTGGCCGCTCATCCAATGCGTGAAACCGCCGTCGACCAGGCCCACCGGGTCGATGTGACAGTACGCCTGCGCGGACAGGAATACCGCTGGATCGCCCCCTTCGAACAAACAGGCGACCCGGCAAACGGGGGGATACGCGGGCGGCTGACCGGCTATACGGCCGCCGATGCTGGCCAGCCACACGCCCGCCCGGTCAAGGATTTCCGCGGCTGGATCTGGCAAAGCCCGGTGTGCGCTCCCGAAGGCGCGCCGAACTGCTCGCATAGCGCTTTCTTCTCGGTACGGCTGCCGATCGGCGTTTTGCAGGATGCCCTGTTCGCGAAAACCCGTCCGGCCTGGCCGCCTGAAGACCTGGCGGATATCGATGTCAGTGTCGCAGTGTTGCCGCCCGGCGACGGGCCCGCCTTGCTGGACTCCAAACGCGACCAGGCCACGCCGCTGTTTTCGCTGCGAGACCTGCAAACAATGCTGCTGCCCGGCGAGACGCTGCGCGTCCGCGACGGGCAAGGCAAGGAAGTCCTTTCGCTCGCGGGCCCGACCAGCGGCAGCGACCAGAGCTGGCATGCGCTGCTTACCCTGGTGCGCCACCTGCCGGTCGATACCACGGTCAAGGCGCTGCGGACGCGCAGCAGCGTACCGACGCCGCTTGGCAATTTCGAGATCGAGCTGAATGGCGATGCGCGCAGCGTCAGCGACGCACTGAGCGTCGTCGCCACCCGCGTCTCATGGTTCGTCGGCGCCATCCTGGCCGCCTTGCTGATTGCGTGGCTGGTGGTGGAAGCCGGCATCATCCGGCCGATCAGCATCCTGACCCGTCGCGCCGATAAGGTCGCGCGCTCGGTCAAGACTGCTGGCGCACTCGATGAGTTCGACCTGTCCGACCTGCGCGGACGCGACGAGCTTGGCGTGCTGGCCAATTGCCTGCACGACCTGCTGCGCCGCGTACGCGAAGACGTGGAAAAGGAGGCCATCCGCGCCGAGCAGGAACGCGATATGTGGCACGCTGTCGGCCATGAAATCATGTCGCCGCTGCAGTCGCTGATGGCGCTGCATGGCGGCGAGCATGATCCCAGCGGGCGCTATATCCACCGCATGCAGCAGGCGGTGCGCGTCCTTTACGGCCAGGCTTCGCCAAGTGAAGCCTTCCAGTCGACCATCCTGCAGCTCGAGTCGCTCGACCTGGACGTATTCCTGCGCGAAGTCGCCGCCAACGCACCGTGCGTCGGCATCGAGGACGTGCGCTACGAATGCGGGGCATCCGCCACGGTCAAGGCCGATCCCTATGCACTGGAAGACGTGGTGACCCATGTCCTTAACAATGCCGACCGCCACCGCCGCCTTGGCACCCCGATCATCATGGAGCTTGCATCGGACGGGCGTACAGCCAGCCTATCGATCCGCAATGAAGGTGAGCCTATTGCGCCGGAGCTGATCGACAAGGTATTCGAATATGGGGTATCCGGCCAGACGGAAGGCGCCAGCCGCGGCCAGGGATTGTTTGTGGTGAAGACCTACATGGCCAAGATGGGCGGAACCGTCGCAGCGCGTAATACGGCCGAGGGCGTTGAGTTCACCCTGGCCCTGCATATGGCAGGCAGCTGACTCACCAAAAGCAACGGTCGTCCGGGGGGAATTGCGGTAATATAAAATTTCACTATGGGCGACAACGCCCGCATTGACACCATGCGCCGCCATTCGGCGCCGTTGACCACATTCGAACCCACTATGCGCTTCAAACTCGCCGCGTCCGTCATCCTTGCTTCCATCGCCTGCACCGCCGTCGCCCAGACGCCCAGCTACGACGATCAATACAACGCCGCCCGCGCCCTGATCGACGCCGAACGCTACCCGGAAGCAGTCCAGGCCTTCACCAAAATGCTCGAAGCATCGCCTAAAAATTCCGACTTGCTGCTGGGCCGCGCGACAGCCAATATGCGCATGAAGAACTGGGCCGCAGCGGAAGCCGATTTGCGCCTCGCCCACGATGTATCGCCCAATTACACCGACGTATCGGTCGCACTGGCCAATGTCCAAAGGTGGCGCGCGCCTTCGCCGGAGTTGGCGTCGGCCGGCGGTTATACCTGGTCGGCCGGCCTGTCCGCTTCGCGCACGCATGTCGGCGACCAGAACTGGCGCGACTATACTGCCAGCATTCGCCGATATTTCACGCAAGGTTCCCTCGGTTTTGAAATGCTGAATGCCCACCGCTTCGGTCTTTCCGACACTGCATGGGCGCTGGATGGCTACACCCCATTGTGGTCCAGTGCATACGCCAACGTGCGCTACCAGCGCGGCCCGAATAGCCGCCTCTACCCGGCAAACTCCTGGCGCGCAGAAGTCTTCCAGAGCATCGATGGCGGCTGGGAACTATCCGGCGGCGTCGACGACCTCGGATTTGCCGATCACGTCAAACTGTATTCGGTCGGCGTGGGCAAGTACACGGGCAATTTCTACTTGCGCTGGCGCCACCAGAACATCGTCTCGACCGGCTCCCATTCGAACAACGACCGCTTGATGGTTCGCTATTACGACCAGGGCGATGCGGACAATTACATGGAGCTCACCTACAGCAATGGCCGCAGCGGTGACCAGCTTGAATTATCTACCGGCCGCCAAACGTCCAATGCCTATGGCGCGAGCATTGTCCGTTACCTGACCCCGAACTGGAGTGTTAAAGCGGGCGCCAGCCTGTCGCGCTCCACCAATGCGCCGACCGAGCGCAATATCAGCGTCGGCCTGTCACGCCGCTGGTAATGGAACGGATTATTCGGATGAAGGCATTCACGACAACACTGCTCCGATTCTTCAGCTATCTGCCTGCCCTGGTGCTGGGCATGGCGATCCTGCGCCTGGTGGAACTGGGCGCCTACGCAAGCCATCTCAAGATCCTGCTGATCCCTGCGATCGGCAACGATTTGCTCGCACTGATCCGCTACCTGCCTTTCATATTCCTGCTGTCGTTGCCTGGCCTGGCGATGCGGCACCGCGTGGCTCGCCTTGTCTGGATCGGCGTCACCTGGTCGCTCCTCCTTGCCATGCAAGGCGCGCTGATTGCCTATCAGCGCGCGACCGGTGCCCTGCTTGGTTCAGACTTGTTTGGTTACTCGTGGAAGGAAATCCAACTCATTCTGGCAGGCCATCGGAGCACCGATCTGTTGATAGCGGTGAGCATGGTGGTTGTCATTGCGCTGATGCTCTACGTGCTGATTCGACAGGATCGGGCCAGCCCTTCTGGCTGGAAACCACCGTACGCGATCGCAGCACTGGCGCTTTCCATCCCGGCTTTCTACCTGCTGCCGAATCAGTTGGAAATGGATGACACCGGGCACCAGAACCTCGCTATCGCCACGGTCAATAAAGCGGCCTTCTTTATCCACGCCAATCTGGAATACCTGACTCGTTCGATTCCGGCCGCGCCGGCTGCGGGAGCAGGCAACGCCGCCTATCCCTTCCTGCACGCCGAAACCACGCCCGATACGCTGGGCCCCTTTTTCAGTCCCCAGCCAACGCCGCCAAACCTGGTGCTGATTATTGTTGAAGGGCTGGGGCGCTCGTTCTCCGGACCGGGCGCACGCCAGGGCAGCTTTACGCCCTTCCTGGATGAACTGGCCGCGCAAAGCCTGTATTGGAATAATTTCGCTGCGCCACAAGGCAGGACTTTTGGCGTGCTTCCTTCGCTACTCGCCTCACTGCCCTTCGGCGAACATGGATTTTCTTCGATGGGGAAGAACATGCCTGCGCATGCGTCCCTGATCAGCATTTTGCGCAGCCAGGGATACCGCACGCGATATTTCACCGGCACCAATCTCGAATTCGACAATCAAGGGCTGTTCCTGTCCCGCCAGGGCACCGATGTGATCTCGGGCTCGGCGCAATTCGATCCGGCGGTGAGACGGGGCAATGAATGGGGTTATGCCGACCGTGAACTGTTCGACCACGAGCTCAAGTTCGCCAGCAGCGACACATGCAAGCCCTGCCTGACTGTCATTCAGACGGTGACCATGCACGATCCATTCACCTTCCCGGGCCAGGACCAATATAAGGCGCGGGTCACCCAACGTCTCGATCAATTGAACATCGCGGCGGATAAGCGCGCACCTTACCAGGCCGATGCAAAGATCTTCGCCAGCATCCTGTATGCCGACGACTCCCTGCGCCACTACTTTGACGAAGCCAAAAAGCAGGCTGGCCACGACAACACAATCTACATCATCACCGGCGACCACCGCTTGCCGGAGCTACCGATGTCGCATTATCTGGAACGCTATCATGTGCCGCTGATTATCTACTCGCCGATGCTGAAGGAACCGCAACGTATCCATTCTTTGTCATCCCAGTTTGACGTGGCGCCTTCGCTGCTGGCCTTCCTGTCCCACCAATATGGGTTGAAGACTCCCACGCAGGCAAGCTGGCTCGGTTCAGGCCTGGACGTGGAGCCAGGATTCCGCAACGTCCACGCCTTCCCGCTCAAGCAAACCAAAACCGAACTGCATGACTATATCTCCGGGAACGTCATGTTAAGCCAGGGCCGCCTTTACACCATTGCCGATGGCATGGAGATTGACCCGTCGGACAACCAGGGCGCGAAGAAGAAAGCGGTCGCACAATTTGAGGCATTCAAGGCCATCAATGCCGCGCTTGAACGCAATAAGAAACTCGTGCCACCTTCGGTGCTTGAAAGGCCGGCATTGGCCTACGATGAAACCAAACGAAAACTCCAAACGGCAACGCTGGCGGCCGATCTTGGCAGCCTTTGGGTTGCGAAAGCGAAAGCAGAGGTGGTTGAAGACGAGTTGCGGTTGTCCGCTCATTTCGCAAATCGTGGGGATTCCATCTCGCCGGAATTCGTGCCACTCCTCGTCGTCACCGACGCAAGTGGCCATGAACTGGGTGAGTCCTACGGCAAAGCGACCAAACTCTCATCGAATACAGGCGTAGATGTGGAATTGCGAATGAAGCTGGTCAAGCTTCCACCAGGGGCCTACTTTGCTTCTGTCATCGTCTCGCACCCGAACACGGGCAAGCCGGTTGGGCAGGGGCAGTATCACATTCCATTTACCCGCTAAGTGAAGCCGACCTCCCATGTCCGCCGTTGTTCCTTGGCCGCCCTGTTGATTGTGGCTTCGCTCCACACGCCTGCACTCGCGGCGCCAGCGCCGCGGGCCATCTGGACGTGGGAAGAAGAAAGCTATGCCATGCTGGACCGCGCTTCGGCGGTGGACGAGGCGATATCGTTCTTCAAGGCGCATGGCATTACGACGATCTATCTGTATGCCGACTCCTTCAAAGAGCGCAATGATATTGTCGATGACCCAAAGCGCTACAAGAGCGTCATTAAAAAACTGCATGGCGCAGGATTGCAGGTATATGCGCTTCTTGGATCCGGCTACCTGCAAACAGAGCGCTACATCCTGCCGGCATTTCGCGCTCCCGCAGTCGCTATGGTGCGCCGCGTCTTCGACTACAACGCGAAGGCAGAGGGCGACGAACGATTCGACGGCATCAACCTCGATATCGAACCTCACATTCTGGATGAATGGTCAGCGAAAAAGCTCGAATTGCTTGGCAATTTCCTCGACATGAGTGCCGCGATCATGGCGGAGAAGCGGCGCTATGGCCAAGCGATAGATATTGGCCCTGCCATCCCTTTCTGGTGGGACGGCATCGAATTGACCTGGCAAGGCAAACGCCGCCACGTCAGTGAACACGCGCAGGACCTGTATGACTATGTGGCATTGATGGACTATCGTGATCACGCGCATGGGCCCGACGGATTGATCAGCCACGCCAGTGATGAAATGGCTTATGGAATGAAGACAGGAAAGCGCGTGCTCCTTGGCGTTGAGACGACGCCGAACGAAATCCAGAAGGTGTCGTTCAATCATTTGACCGAGGCGGATATGGAGCGTGAATTGGCTGCGACAGAAGCGCACTTCAGGAGCCAGAAAGCATTCGGGGGATTCGTCGTGCACCACTATCGCGGGTACCGGCGATGGCTGGAAAAACAAACGAAAAGAGACAACCCTGAAAAGCAAACCCGGTAAACCCGGGTCAGACCCGCAGGGTCTGACCCCGTCTGTTCAAAGGTTGTTGGGGTTGGTTCCAGGTCTTTGACGTTCGACGAAGGTCAACATCGCACAACCCACCCCGCGGCTGCGAGACCGTCGGGGGTCTGACCCTTGGGTCAGACCCGGGTTCACCGGGTTTAAAAAACAAAAAGCCCGCTGGCACATTGCCTAGCGGGCTTTTCTAAT
>JBCNPK010000073.1:0-21565 GCA_039593355.1 Pseudoduganella sp. | reverse complement strand
TGCTGGCGCCGATCTGGAAGGTGATCGCAGCCGACAGTTTGCCAGGGGCGGCGCCGCCGGCTTTTTGCAGCAGGGTGGTGCCGCCGAACTTGGTGTTGTTGAAGATGTTCGACAGTTCGTCGCTCAGGGAGTTGTATTCCTTTTGCATCGCGGTCTGGTCGGCGGCGGTGGAGGAACCGTCCGCTGCCTGGGTTGCCAGGTCCTTCATGCGGTTCAGGATGTTGGTGGTCTCGTCCAGCGCGCCTTCCGAGGTTTGCATCAGAGAGATCGAGTTCTGGGTGTTGCGCATGGCAACGTTCATGCCGCTGGTCTGGGTCTTCAGACGGGTGGCAATCTGCAGGCCGGCTGCGTCGTCCATGGCCGAATTGATGCGGAAGCCGGTGCTCAGGCGGGTCATCGAGGTCGACAGCGAGGACTGGGTGCGGGAAATCGAGTTTTGCGCCGAAAGGGCTGCTGCGTTGGTGTGAAGACTCAGCATGATTACTCCTGGGTGGTTGGTTCAATTCGAGCAGCGGATGGCTTTCTGCGCTCTCACAAGTACAAGACGACCGGGTAGCAGGGAGAATTAAATGCCGATGAGAAATTTTCTGGAAATAAAAAAAGCCAACCGCGAACGGTTGGCTTTCTCATAAGCTTTGCGGAATTACTGCAGCAGGGACAGCACCAGGGAGGACTGGCTGTTGGACTGCTTCAGCATCGCGGTGCCGGCTTGCAGCAGCATTTGCGACGAGGTCATGGTGGCGGATTCGGAAGCGAAGTCCACGTCCATGATGCGGCCGGTGGCGTTCTTGGTGTTGGTCGAGATATTGGACAGGTTGTTGTAGACGTGGTCCAGGCGGTTCGAGATCGCACCCAGCTTGGAGCGCAGTGCACCCACAGCATCGATGGCCGTTGCCAGCTTGTCAATCGAAGCGTTGGCGGTGGCAGTCAGCTCGGTACCGTTTGCCGCAACAACGGCGCCGGTGTCCTGGAAGCCGGTCGCAGCGGCCTTGATCAGGCCTGCGGCGCCGGTACCGCCGGCGGCAGTGCCCAGTTCGGTGGTGAAGTCAGCCGACAGGGTTTCGCCGGTGCTGGCGCCGATCTGGAAGGTAATGGCCGCCTGCAGCTTGCCGCCTGCCGAGTTGAACAGCGAGGTGCCGCCGAACTTGGTGTTCATGAAAATGTTCGACAGTTCGTCGCTCAGCGAGTTGTATTCCTTTTGCATCGCGGTCTGGTCGGCGGCGGTGGAGGAACCGTCCGCTGCCTGGGTTGCCAGGTCCTTCATGCGGTTCAGGATGTTGCTGGTTTCATCCAGCGCGCCTTCGGCGGTCTGCATCAGCGAGATCGAGTTCTGCGTGTTGCGCATGGCAACGCCCATGCCGCTGGTCTGGGTTTTCAGGCGGGTGGCAATCTGCAGGCCGGCTGCGTCGTCCATGGCCGAATTGATGCGGAAGCCGGTGCTCAGGCGGGTCATCGAAGTCGACAGCGAGGACTGGGTACGGGTGATCGAGTTTTGTGCCGAAAGGGCTGCTGCGTTGGTGTGAAGACTCAGCATGATTACTCCTGGGTGGTTGGTTCGTTTCGAGCGGAAGATTTCTTCTACGCTCTCAGAAGTACAGGACGACCGTCCGGCCGGAGAAGTTAAATGCCGAGTGGAAATAAATAAGGGGGCCGCAGCCCCCTTGTCATCTTGCTTACATGTTTGGATAGTTCGGGCCGCCGCCGCCTTCCGGCGTGACCCAGACGATGTTCTGGGTTGGGTCCTTGATATCGCAAGTCTTGCAGTGCACGCAGTTCTGCGCGTTGATCTGCAGGCGGTCCTGGCCTTCGTCAGTCTTGACGAATTCATACACGCCGGCCGGGCAGTAACGCGATTCCGGGCCTGCATATTTGGCAAGGTTGACTTTCACCGGCACCGAATCATCCTTCAGCGTCAGGTGGATGGGCTGGTCTTCAGCATGGTTGGTGTTCGAAATGAACACTGACGACAGGCGGTCGAAGGTCAGCTTGCCATCCGGCTTCGGATAGGTAATCGGCGTGAAGTCCGAAGCAGGGCGCAGGCAGGCGTGATCCGGGGTCGAATGGTGCAGGGTGAACGGCGCTTTGCCGCGGAACAGCGTCTGGTCGACCCAGGTCATGACCGAGCCCACGTACAGGCCCTTCTTCAGCCATGGCTTCACATTGCGCGCCACGTGCAGTTCTTCATGCAGCCAGGACTTCTCAAACGCCTCCGGGTAGGCCGCCAGTTCGTCGGCAGCGCGGCCGGCGCCCAGGGCGGCCACAACGGCTTCCGCCACCAGCATGCCGGACTTGATCGCAGCGTGCGAGCCCTTGATGCGGCTCATGTTCAGGAAACCGGCGTCGCAGCCGATCAGCGCGCCGCCTGGGAACACCAGCTTCGGCAGCGATTGCAGGCCGCCCGCGGTGATCGCGCGCGCGCCGTAGGAAATGCGCTTGGCGCCTTCGAAGAAGCCGCGGATTTCCGGGTGGGTCTTGTAGCGCTGGAATTCTTCGTATGGCGACAGGTACGGGTTTTCGTAGTCGAGGCCCACCACGTAGCCGACCACGACCTGGTTGTTTTCCAGGTGGTAGAGGAAGGAACCGCCGTAGGTCTTGCTATCAAGCGGCCAGCCGGTGGTGTGGATCACCAGGCCAGGCTTGTGCTTGGACGGATCGATTTCCCACAGTTCCTTGATGCCGATGCCGTAGGATTGCGGGTCCTTGTCCTTGTTCAGGTCATACTTGGCCATCAGCTGCTTGCCCAGGTGGCCGCGCGCGCCTTCGGCGAACAGGGTGTATTTGCCGTGCAGTTCCATGCCCAGCTGGAAGTCGGGGCCTGGTTCGCCGTCGCGTTTCACGCCCATATTGCCGGTGGCAACGCCCTTGACCGAACCGTCGTCGTTGTACAGGATTTCCGCGCCGGTAAAGCCGGGGAAGATTTCCACGCCCAGGGCTTCCGCCTGCTGACCCAGCCAGCGCACCACGTTGCCCAGCGAGATCACGTAATTGCCGTGGTTCTCGAAGCACTTCGGCAGCAGCATGTTCGGGGTCTTGTATGCCTTGGTCTCGGTCAGGAACAGCACGCGGTCTTCGGTGACTTCGGTGTTCAGTGGAGCGCCCAGCTCTTTCCAGTTAGGAATCAGCTCGGTGATGGCTTTCGGGTCCATCACGGCCCCGGACAGGATATGGGCGCCAAGCTCACCGCCTTTTTCCAGCACGACCACGGAGGTATCCGCGTTCAGCTGCTTGATCTTGATCGCTGCCGCCAGGCCAGCCGGGCCGCCGCCAACGATCACAACGTCGTACTCCATTGCCTCGCGTGGGCCGTACTGTTCTACAAGGTTGCTCATAGGTTTTATAAGAATGATGGAAAATTCAGTGCAGGAAATAGAACGAGTGTGCTCTTTTTTCCTTGGTAATGCAACGGTGGCGCCATTGTGAGGGCTAATATTAGACGTGGCAATCTAATAAGGAGGTTTTTTGTGTCATGATGTCGGAACAGAATCAAAAGGAGTAGCCGGTGGGGATCGAAGTTAATTTTGAGGGCAAAATCGCCCTGATCACGGGCGCCTCCAGCGGGCTGGGCGCCCGTTTCGCCAAAGTGCTGGCCAAGGCCGGCTGCCAAGTAGTGCTGGCCTCGCGCCGTATCGAACGCCTGAAGGAATTGCGCGCCGAAATCGAAGCCGATGGCGGCGCCGCCCATGTCGTCACGCTGGACGTGACCGACTTCGCCAGTATCAAATCCGCGATTGCCCATGCCGAGACGGAAGCGGGGCCGATCGACATCCTGGTGAATAATTCGGGTGTATCTATGACGCAACGTTTGCTCGACGTGTCGCCTGAAGATTATGACTTTGTCATGGATTGCAACCTGCGCGGTGCGTTTTTCGTGGCGCAGGAAACGGCCAAGCGCATGGTGGCGCGGGCCAAGGGCGATCCGCGCAAGCAGCATCGCATCATCAATATCGCTTCGGTGGCGGGCTTGCGCGTGCTGCCGCAGATCGGCGTGTACTGCATGAGCAAGGCCGGCGTGGTGCAGATGACCAAGGCCATGGCGGTGGAGTGGGGCAAGTATGGGATCAACACCAATGCGATCTGCCCGGGGTATATCGAGACCGAGATCAATGAGGATTACTTTGCCAGCGAACAGGGCAAGCGCTTGATCGATATGCTGCCGCGCAAGCGGGCAGGGAAGCCGGAAGACCTCGATGGCTTGCTGTTGCTGCTGGCCGGCGACGAGGCGCACTTCATCAACGGCGCGATTATTTCGGCTGATGATGGGATGATGGCGGGCTGAACCCGTATACCCGGGTCAGACCCAAGGGTCTGACCCCGAACGGTCTCACGGACGCGGGGTTGGTTTTGGGCCCTTGACTTATTGAGCAGATCAACAGCGCACAACCGAAACCGCCAGCCCTTGAACAGACCCAGGTTTACCGGGTTTTAGCGCGCCCCGGCCAGCTTATGCACCAGCTCGGTCGCCGTCGAAGCCCCAAACTTGCGCATCAAACTCGCCCGATGCATCTCCACCGTCCTCGGCGACAATCCCGCATCCCGGGCAATCATCTTGCTGGTCTTGCCCTCGACCAGCAAAGCCGCAATCTCCCGCTCACGCGGGGTGAGGGCAGCCGACACCGGCCGCTGTTCCGACACATCCTCGAACGTCCAGATCCCCGCACCCAGCGGCTGCGCAGGATCGAGCGCCCGCCCCGTGACGTGGCACCAGAACAGCTCGCCATTCGCCCGGCGCATAATGCGCTCATCCGAATACCGTCCGCGCGCATTCATGATCGGGATAATCCGGTCGCCGGTGCGCAGGTATTCATCCTGGGTGGGATACAAGACCTGGAACGACTGCCCATCGAGCTCACCAGCCGCGTAACCGAACATGAGGGACAGCGCATCATTGCCGGCCTTGATCACGCGATTGTCGGAGACGCACATGCCAACCGGGGCGAATTTGAAGATGGACTCGTAATTGATCGGCATTGCGGTATTTCTACGGTATTGAAGTTTGCGCGGGCGTATTCTATCCTCAAACGCCATCTGGCCATTTAAGCAAGGAGACATAATGAATAAAATTTACCCGGATGCCAAGGCCGCCCTGGCCGGCATCGTGGCCGACGGCCAGACGATCGCCGTTGGCGGTTTCGGCCTGTGCGGCATTCCGGAAGCCCTGATCGCCGCCCTGCGCGACTCCGGCGCCACCGGCCTGACCGCCATTTCCAATAACGCAGGCGTGGACGGCTTCGGCCTGGGCCAGCTGCTGGAAACCCGCCAGATCAAGAAAATGATCTCTTCCTACGTGGGCGAGAACAAGGAATTCGCACGCCAGTTCCTGGCCGGCGAACTGGAGCTGGAATTCACCCCGCAAGGCACGCTGGCTGAAAAGCTGCGCGCCGGCGGCGCAGGCATCCCGGCCTTCTTCACCAAGACCGGCGTCGGCACCATCGTCGCCGACGGCAAGGAAATCCGCGAGTTCGACGGCGAGCAGTACGTGATGGAACGCTCGCTGGTGGCCGACGTCTCCCTGGTCAAGGCCTGGAAGGCCGACAAAACGGGCAACCTGGTATTCCGCAAGACCTCGCGCAACTTCAATCCGAACGTGGCCGCCGCCGGCAAGATCTGCGTGGTGGAAGTCGAAGAGATCGTCGACGTGGGCGCCATCGATCCGGACGCCGTGCACCTGCCGGGCATTTACGTGCACCGCATCGTGCTCAACGCCCATCCGGAAAAACGCATTGAACAGCGCACCGTGCGTGCCAACTAAGGAGAGAACAACATGGCATGGACTCGTGATGAAATGGCCGCACGCGCGGCAAAAGAACTGCAAGACGGCTTCTATGTGAACCTGGGCATCGGCCTGCCGACCCTGGTCGCCAACTACGTCCCGCAGAATATCGAAGTGTTCCTGCAATCGGAAAACGGCCTGCTGGGCATCGGCCCGTTCCCGACCGAAGCGGAAGTGGATGCCGACCTGATCAACGCAGGCAAGCAGACCGTCACCGCGTTGCCGGGCGCCGCCTACTTCAGCTCGGCCGACTCGTTCGCCATGATCCGCGGCGGCAAGATCAACCTGGCGATCCTGGGCGCGATGCAGGTTTCCGAAAAGGGTGACCTGGCCAACTGGATGATCCCAGGCAAGATGGTGAAGGGCATGGGTGGTGCGATGGACCTGGTGGCCGGCGTGAAGAAGGTGGTGGTGTTGATGGAACACGTCGCTACCGCCAAGGACGGCTCGACTTCGCACAAGCTGCTGAAGAAGTGCGACCTGCCGCTGACCGGCGTCGGCGTAGTCGACATGATCATCACCGACCTCGGCGTGATGGAAGTGACGCCGACCGGCATCAAGGTCACCGAACTGGCGCCTGGCGTCACCCGCGAAGAGATCGCCGCCGCTTCCGGCGTGGAACTGTCGTTTGCATAATTAAAGTCGGGGTCAGCTCTGGCAAGTGGACAAATCGCGCAGCGATTTGTCCACTTGCCAGAGCTGACCCCGACTTTAAAAGAAGAAGGGGACGCCGCGGCGTCCCCTTTCTTTTCATTGCGCCGTCTTACTGGCCTTTGACGTAGGTGTATTTACGTTTGCGCTGCATTTTGATTTTCGGAGTGACTTTGGTCGCTTCGATCGGTGAAGGCGGTTCGCAGGCGAAACAGATATCGCGGCGAACGATGGTGCCGTCTGCCAACTGCACTGGCACCGCTGGCGCCAGTACGGGCGATGGAGGCAGGCCGCCGCCGGCGAAAGCCGAAGAGCGGTTGCCGCCGCAAGTACCGTCGACGCCGATGGCCCCGGAGGCGTTAAACAGGTTCACCTTGTAGCCGCGCGCTTCGCCCAGGGACGTAGCACAGCTGGCCTCTTCACCGACGATAGGACGGTTGGTACTGAAATAGGCCAGACCGCCAGCAATCAGGGCCGAAGTTACCACCTGTTCACCCTGGCCCAGTTGCATGAACCAGCCTTTGCTGCTGCCGCCAGGCAGGGTCTTCGGCGAGTTGCAATCGGTCGGGTCGGAACTGTCGCGCAGTGCCGTATCGAGGTTCATGCTGGTGGCATCGGTCGTTGGCTTAACGCTCAGGTTGTCCAGCGCAAGGTAGAAGCGGTTTTGCACCGAAGTGTACGGATATTGCCAGCCCAGCGGGTGCTCGCGGTCGCCACTGCCCAGGGCCAGGTAGACGTAACCTTTGTTGTACAACACGGCCGGGGTAAACATGAATTTGCGTGGGCTGCTCGAATCGTTGGTATAGGCAACGCGGTACAGCTGCCAGTCCGCAGTCGTGAGCTGGGTCGTTGAACCGGTGCCAACCGGCGGGCCGTCGACGAAGTCGATACGGTAGACGTTGCCGCCCAAGTCGGCTGCATAGGCGTAGTCGACCATGCCGTCGCCATCGACGTCGACGACGGAAACGTCGGCGGCAACGCTGCGGCGGGTCTGGAAGCTCTTTACCAATGCGCCGGTACGTGCATTCAACACGTAGACAAAGCCGCCTTTGCCGCTGGTGCAGGTTGGCGCGCCGGTGTTTTCATCTTCGCACTTGTCATAGCCGCCACCCACGATGATCACCGGGACCGTTTCCGAGTAGCCCTTGACGAAGGCGACTGTCGGGGTGGACCAGGTCTGGCCGATGCCCGTGAAACCGGTGGTGCAGCCGCTGTCGTCGGTCAGGTTCGGGCAGCCAACAGACCACATCAGGCTTGGCCGGGAAACGTCGCTGACATCGATGCCGTACAACATGCGGCCGCCACGGCGCATCGATGGGAAAACCCATACCACGGTGCTGTCGGCGTTCTGGTAGAAGCCGGTGGAACCGTCGAAGAAGTAATCCTTCGGCTTACCGGTTGCCGCCACGTCGCCAGGGCCCGACAGGTTGGGGTAGTTGATCAATGGTGTCTGCGTCTGCAGGCGCGACAGACGGCTGAAGAATTCGGGCGCGATAAATGCCCAGCGTTCCTTGCCGGTGTCTGCCGAAACGGCACGGAAGGTGCCGTCATTGGCGCCGTAAAACACGGTCACGCCGCCCCGAGTCGATCCATAGTTGACCGGAAGAGGGCGCGAGTGGATCACGTCGCCATGGATCGATGGACGGGTCTGGGCCAGGCTGCCTTGGCGACGCTCATTATTCCGGTCGGCGCCCTTGATGTAATCGACCAGGTCGCTCGACAGGCCGCTGCTGCTGGTGTCGAAAGCCACCAGGCTGGTGCCAGTCGCAGTGCGGGTATAGATCGTGCGGTTCACCGCATAAGTCGGGTTGGCGCTGGTGGTCGGCGGATTGTTACCATTGCGCAGCACTTGCGCTACACCGCCTTTTTCCACGAACGGGCCATCCGGAGAATCGGAATACGGGTCCTGTCCGGAGCATTTTCCGGCCGGGTCGGGGTTGATCCCCAGGTTCTGCCAGTACGAGCCGTTATCGCTGGTCCAGAAGCTGACCGCGCAATCGGTCACGAAACCGTTCAGGTTGTTGACGGCCGGCTGTGCAGGGTTACGATTGTCGCCGAGCACAACTTCGGAGCCTTGTGCGATTACCTGGTAACGCTTCAGGTTGCCGAACCAGCGCGGTTTTGCGTCCGGGTCGGGACGGAACATACCGATGAACACTTGGTTTTCGCTCTGCGAGCGGTTGGTGGAGTTCACCGGCAGCGAGGTCGATGCGAAGGTCGAGTTCACAGCCTGGATTTCGCCGATGATCTGCTTCAGCGCATCGAGGATGGCCTGCTGGCTCTTGGCTGCAAAATACTTGCCGCCGCCGGCGCGCGCCATGCTCAGCATCAGGCTGGTGTGGTCGGTGTTTTGCTGCCGGTTGTAGACGTCGATGGTGTAGAACGTGACGTTGGAGTACTGGGCAGGGGTGGTGCCGGTGCCCGTGCCCGGGATCGGTACGCCCTTGTCATGCATGAAGCGCGCCCATTCGTCGGCGTTATACGGATTGGTGTCGTTGCGTTCGCCGCTGGTGGCGATGACGTTGGTGGTTTCGGTATTGGTACCGATGATCGCCCAGGATGCCTGGCCGGACGGGCAAATCTTGCTGCCGTCGTTCAGTGCCGAGCCGATCGAGCAGCCTTTGCTGAACCGTTGGCAGGTGGTGGTCCAGGGCGAGGTGTTGATCTCGGTCTGTGCCAGTTCTTTGGTGGCATAGCACAGGTTGGTCTGGCCCAGATCGGTCTGAATATCGACAGTCTGCGAAGTGAAGTTCGGCAGGGTTAACTGGGCGGTGTTGCCGCCCAGGCCGCTCAGCGTCGTCGTATTGGCGCTGCTGTCGCTGGTCGGGCCGCTCTGGTCGGGATTGGTGACGAACACCACGACGGTTTTCGCACAGCTGTTGGCCGCATTCAGCGGCGAGCGGAACCTGCCCCATTGATTGCTGTAGCCTGCCGGATCCGGGCTGTAACTGCCCCCGGTCGCCGCCGGGGAGTAAGTGTTGAAGCTGCCGAAATAGTTGTACACGTCGTACATCAGGTTGCCGTATTCGGTACCCGAGTTACGTTTTTCGGAAGGCGAGGTAATGTTGTTGTCGATCCGGTCGAGCTGTGTGTTCAACAGGCCCTTGGCCGTGTTGGTCATCGGCTGGATTGCGAAGCGCACGTAACCGCCGTTGTCATTGGCGTTGCCTCCGGTGACAAATTCGAACAGGCCGACGTTGACGCTGTCGTCCAGCTCGGCAATCGCGCTCTTGATCGCGCGCACTTCCGATTGGCCCTGGGTTGCACCGCCGGGCCATTGCTGCGACTGGCGCGACCAGTTGGACGTATTGTCCAGCACGATCAGGATGTTGGGATTGCCTTTGGTGCCGGCGGAAGCGCCGGTAAAAATATCGATGTCGTCAGCACCAGCCGGGAACGACAGAAGGGTGGCGCATGCACCGAGGCTGGCTACCAGGGTGGTCAATAGCTTTTTTTGCATGGCTGGCTCTCTAAATAAAAAGCGGGCTAGTTCAGTTGCAGCTGGTTTCTGCGTTGGCCTGCGGGACGCGCACGGCGACGCCTTGTACAACTTCCACTTTGGTCTGGGTCTGCCTGTCTTCGCTCGCCGCGGTCAATTCCCATGTGGTGTCGGCACACAGCGAGTTACCGGTGTTCGCCTGCGCCATCCCACTCTGGCCCGGTTGCACGCCGACGGCGCAGCCGGCGTCCTCTTCATTGGCAAGATCCAGTTCCCGGGTCGGAACCGTCCTGACCTTGAGGCAGGCTGGCCGGCTGAGCGTGGTCACGATATCGTTGACGCCGTCGCCGTTGATGTCGTGGCAGCGATGGTTGGGCGAGCCGCAATACGACGCCAGGGCATCCCCCGGGGTGTCGAAGAAGCGGCTGCTGGAGATCGCTTCATCCAGGGTGCGCCGGCTGGCGGCAATGCTCTGGTCGCGGTTTTGCATATTGTTGACCACCTGGATGCTGGATTTGCCCAGGTTGAAAGTGGACATGGCCAGCAGCGAAATCAGCACCAGCATGACCAGTGCCACGAACAGGGTCATGCCGCGCTGCCGGTGGAAAGCGTGCGATTTCATCATTTGATCCTTCCCGCCACATTGGGCAGGCCTACCATCTGCGTAAAGACGTGGCGTTTGTACTTGTCGTTGGCGGCAGCAACCACATTGGGCGTGCCATCGGCTTTCATGCCCAGGGTGTACGACTTGCTGTCGGTATAGCCAAGCGAGGGGCTGAGGGTGCGCGCCAGCAGGTGCACCTTGAGCGAAACGACGTGGCTCCAGTTTTTGAGTCCGCATATTGCATCGGCGCAGGCGAAGGCAGCCGGCGCGTCGGCGGTGTAGACGTCGGCTACGCCGTCGGCCGCATTGGGCGTCGTGTCGTCGGCGGGATTTTCGATGCCATACTCGATCTGCATGTTCTCGATGCCTTCGGCCAGCGGCACGATCGAGACCGAAATGGTATTGCCGCTGCTGACGATTTCCGCCCGTTTGAGGGTCGGGATATTGTCGCCATCCACGCTGCTGTTGGCGATGAAGTAGATATGTGTCAGCAGGCGGCGCACATCGGCGAGCGTGCCGGTCGTGCCGTCGGCGCTGCAGTCGCGCTTGTGCAGGGTAAGTCCGGTGGCGCTGGTGCCCACCTGGTATTTGCCGGTGATCGCTCCGCCGTTCAGTTCGAAGCTGTTATTGCACAGCGAAGCCTGGAAGAAGGGGCCGCCGGCGGAGGCCGGTTCGCAATCGGCAGCGCCCACCACACAGGTTTCGGTATGGCGCACGACGACTATGTCGGTCCCGGCCTTGACGCCGGCCGCCGACAGGCAGCCCAGCGTGCTGGCGGTGACGTTGTCATAGCCTTGCACGGCCAAGGGGATGGCCGCCGTGATGCCGGCGAGCGTGGTGGAACAAGGGTCCGGCAGGGCGGCCGGCACATAGCCGGTGGCGTCGAATTCGCCGAAGAAGCCGGCGTTGCGCAAGTCGCCCGACAGGACTTGCATGGCATAGCGGCCGTTTTCGACCTGGCGGTTGGCGCGCTCGATTTCCATTTGCGAGTTGTTATTGCCCGCAAACAGGGTCGAAAGGCCAGCCAGCAGCAGCAAACCGACGGCGATTGCGACCATCAGTTCAACAATGGTAAAGCCGTGCTGGCGGCGGCGGATCAGAAGCATGGGAGTGGTCCTCATTTGCACAACAGTTGAGGAATCATGACGTCGGCGGCAATCAGTCGGCGGTAAGTCTCGGCGCCGAACCGGTTCTGGCCACAGGTCAGGGAAGGCGCCTGGGTCGCATGCAAGCCTTGCCAGACCACGGAGACGCGGTAGATGCCGGGAATGCAAACGCCGTTGGCCGGGTTGGGGGCCTGGATCTGGGTGATGCAGCCGCGCGCGCCGATCATTGCGCCAACCTTGTTGTTGCTGCTGTCCGTTTCGGCTGCGCCCTTCAGGGTCTTGCTCCATTCGCAGATATCGCGTGCGGCCCCGATGGCGACGGTGGTGCAGTCGGCGGGCTGGCTGTCGCCGGTGCCGACCTCGGCCACCACATAGCTGGCGCTATTGCCTGGATTGGCTTGCAGGCGGGCCGTCATATCGTCCAGCAGGATGACGGCCTGGGCGCGCTGATAAGATTCGATCGAGCCGAGGTTGGCTTTCGACTGGAAGGCGGCAATGCCGAGCAAGCCGAAAGCGAGGATCACCATGGTGACCAGGACTTCAATCATAGAGATGCCGTGTTGGCGACGCATGGCAGGCCTTATGAGCAGGAATGGGGTTGCACGTTGGGGCGCCCGCCCAGGTCGATGGTGATGCAGCGCGGCGTGCCCCTGGAGGCGCTCACGTTGAACGTCACATTGGAGGTGCCGCGGATGCGCCCGGCCGACGTAAAGGTGATGCCCGAGGCTGGCCCAGCGACCGTGATCGAGGAGCGGGTGGTCAGGCTGAGCAAGGCTGGTTCGCCGGCAGTCGGGCTGGGAATGGTCCAGCCCGTACTCCAGTTGGTGGATGGATTCATCGAAATATCGGTATTGCGCTTGATCGCCTCGCTGCGCGCGCGCAGGATGCTGGCAAACAGGTCGCTGGTGGTGGATTTGATGCGCTGGTTGACAATCAGGTCCTGCATGGCCGGTACGCCAACCCCGGCCAGGATGATGATAATGGCGACCACGACCATGGTCTCGATCAAGGTGAAGCCCGCTTGGCGTTTCATGGCATCACCACTTGTTTGCAGGCAGCTTGGCGCCCGCCTGGTCAATGCTGAGCGCGCCGTCGGCAGCCTGTTTGCTGCCGGCGATCGGCGTGGCGGTAATGGTGAAGGTCGGTGGCGGGCCGTCGCTGGCCGTGATCGAAATGGTGTAATACTTGCTCACGACGGGGGGCGTCGTCATGTTCAGGGCGGCAACGGTGTTCTTGTAGGAACGCGAATCTGCAAGCATCTGTGTCTCGCGCTGGGCAAGGTCCATCAGATGCTCCTGCGCCGCCGCGCGGTTGCCGCGGATGACGTAGTTGCTGTAGGCGGGCAGGGCGACTGAAGCAAGGACGCCGATGATCACGATGGTGATCATCACTTCAATCAGGGTAAAACCGCGGTGGCTGGATAATTTCATTCCTGGCGTCCGATAGATATACATTTCTAGTGACTTTATTCTAGTTGGCGTGTTGCCGTGTGTCAACTTTTTGGATTGGACTTTTCGTTACATTCTAACCACAAAAAAGAAAGGCCCCATGCAAAATTGCCTGGGGCCCATCGTGATGTAAAGTAAATGTTGTTTATTCGCTAGTAGCAGCCAGTGCTTCCTGCGGCGCGACCGACTGGTTCAGGCTGGCCAGGGGCGTCGGGTTGGCCAGCTCGCGCTGCAGGGTGGCCTGATCGAGCTCGCCTTCCCATTTGGCGACCACCAGGGCAGCCACGCCATTGCCGCAGAAGTTGGTCAAGGCACGGCATTCGCTCATGAAACGGTCGATGCCGAGGATCAGGGCCATGCCGGCGACTGGGATGGACGGCACCACGGCCAGGGTAGCGGCCAGGGTGATGAAGCCGGCGCCGGTGATGCCCGAGGCGCCCTTCGAGGTCAGCATGGCAACGCCCAGGATGGTCAGCTGTTGCGTGAGCGTCAGGTCGGTGTTGGTGGCCTGGGCCACGAACAGGGCGGCCATGGTCATGTAGATATTGGTGCCGTCCAGGTTAAAGGAGTAGCCGGTCGGGATCACCAGGCCGACCACTGGCTTGGAGGCGCCCAGTTTTTCCAGCTTGCGCATCAGCGAAGGCAGGGCGCTTTCCGACGAGGACGTGCCGAGCACGATCAGCAGTTCTTCCTTGATGTAGGAAATGAAACGGACGATCGAAAAGCCGGTGTACTTGGCGATCAGGCCCAGCACGACGAACACGAACAGGCCGCAAGTCAGGTAGAACGAGCCCATCAGCTTGGCCAGCGGCAGCAGGGAGGCGATGCCGTACTTACCGATGGTAAAGGACATGGCACCGAAAGCACCGATCGGGGCAGCCTTCATGATGATGTTGACCATGCCGAAGAAGGCGTGCGATACCTCGTCGATCAGCTTGTGCACCGGCCGGCCGCGTTCACCCATCAGCGACAGCGCGAAGCCGAACAGCACGGCAACCAGCAGCACCTGCAGGATGTCGCCCTTGGCAAAGGCGTCGAACACGGTGTTCGGGATGATGTTAAGCAGGAAGTCGACCGTGGTCAGCGACTTGGTCTTGTCGGTGTACTGGGCGATCGATTTGGTATCCAGGGTGTGCGGATCGGCATTGAAGCCGGCGCCAGGCTGGATGACATTGGCCACGAACAGGCCGATGACCAGGGCGAAAGTGGAAACCACTTCGAAGTAGAGCAAGGCCTTGCCGCCGACCCGGCCGATTTTCTTGACGTCCTGCATGCCGGCGATGCCGCTCACCACGGTACAGAAGATGACCGGGGCGATGATCATTTTGATCAGTTTGATAAAGCCGTCGCCGAGCGGTTTCATCGCCACGGCGTCGGTCGGCAGGTAAATGCCGAGCATGACGCCGCAGAAGATGGCGAACAGTACTTGTACGTACAGTACTTTGTAGAAGGGTTTCTTTTCCATGATGAGGGGCCTTGGTTGTCTCCGAATTTCCTCATCATTGCAAACGGCCTGCCTTGCTGCCATTGTGTTTATCCCCATTGTGGAAAACCACAATCGGCCAAGCGTAACAATGTTGCAATATAATCCGCCCATGACCTTGCAAGCCTATCTAGACAACTTCCCAGCGCTCGCCGATGGCGTGTTCGCCCATGGTTCCGCGCAAATCATCGGCGACGTCAGCGTCGGCCGCGATTCCTCGATCTGGTGCAATGCCGTGCTGCGCGGTGACGTGAACCGCATCACCATCGGTGAATGCAGCAACGTGCAGGACTTCGCCATGTGCCATGTGTCGCACAAGTCAGCAGCAAAGCCCGACGGCGCCGCCTTAACGATAGGGAATTACGTCACCATTGCCCACTCGGTGCTGCTGCACGGCTGCACCATTGGCGATGAATGCCTGATCGGCATGGGCTCGATCGTGATGGACGATGTGCTGATCGAGAAGCACGTGATGGTGGGCGCCGGCAGCCTGGTCGCGCCGGGCAAGGTGCTGAAGAGCGGCGGCTTGTACGTAGGCCGGCCCGCGGTGCGCATCCGCGAGCTGACCGAGGCGGAGATTGCCCATTTCAGGTACTCCGCCGAGCACTATGTGCGCGTCAAGAACAACTACCTGGCGCAGCCTTACTGAGCGACCCAACCGCCGTCCATATTCCAGGCCACGCCGCGCATCTGGCGCGCGGCATCCGAGCACAGGAAGACCGCCATCGCGCCCAGTTCTTCAGGCGTGACGAATTCGCCGGACGGCTGCTTCTCGGCCAGCAGCGCCGCCTTGGCCGCCTCGTTCGACAAGCCTTCTTTTTCGGCGCGCGCATCGACCTGTTTCTGCACCAGCGGCGTCAGCACCCAGCCCGGGCAGATCGCATTGCAGGTGATGCCTGTCTTGGCCGTCTCCAGGGCGGTCGCCTTGGTAAAGCCCACCAGTCCATGTTTGGCCGCCACATAGGCTGACTTGCCGGCGGAGGCCACCAGCCCGTGCACCGAGGCCAGGTTGATGATGCGGCCCCAGTTGCGCGCTTTCATATATGGCAGCGCCAGGCGTGTGGTGTGGAAGGCGGACGTCAGGTTGATAGCGATGATGGCATCCCAGCGCTCGGGCGGGAAATCCTCGACATTGGCAACGTGCTGGATGCCGGCGTTATTGACCAGGATATCGACACCGCCGAAGACGTCGGCAGCGTAATGCATCATGGCCTCGATCTGGGCCGGCTTGCTCATGTCGGCGCCGTTATAACCCGTCTGCACACCAAATTCGGACGCCAGCGATTCCTGCAGCTGGGCGATTTCGCCCGCGTCGCCAAAGCCGTTGAGGATGATGTTGGCGCCTTCAGCCGCCAGGCTGCGCGCGATGCCCAGTCCAATGCCGGAAGTGGAGCCGGTGACGAGTGCTGTTTTGCCGCGTAAAGTAGTGCTGACCATTTGCTCCCCTATAATTTGTTAGCCAATGTAGAATGTAGCGCAAAAACCACTATCGATCCAACCGCGCAGGGAGTGAGGAAGCGAATGCCAGAAGCGAAAATAAAGTCCGTTCAGTGCTTCTCCATGTCCGGCCTGCACCGGATGGCGTACAAGGAATGGGGCGAGGAAGACAACCCGAACGTGCTCGTTTGCGTGCACGGCGTGACCCGGGTTTCCGACGATTTCGACAATCTCGCACAGTCACTGTGCAAGGATTACCGTGTTGTTTGTCCCGACGTGGTGGGGCGGGGCCGTTCCGGCAGCCTGGTCAACCCGCAGCTGTACCGCATTCCCCAATACGTGAGCGATATGGTGACGCTGCTGGCGCGCGTGCTGGCCAACGGCGAGCGGCAGAGCGTGGACTGGTTCGGCACCTCGATGGGCGGCTTGATCGGCATGGGCCTGGCCTCGCTGCCGGACAGCCCGATCAGCAAGCTGGTATTGAACGATATCGGCCCCACCTTGGATGCTGTCGCGATCCAGCGCATCGGCGACTACATCGCGCAGGAAGTGCGCTTCCCGACCTTCAAGGCCGGCGCCGACTTCGTGAAGATGGTCTCGGCGACTTTCGGCGAGCACACCGACGCGGAATGGCATAAATTGGCGGCCGACGTGCTGGTGCAGGATAAGGACGGCTCCTGGGTGCGCCATTACGACATGGGCCTGGCGCTGCCGTTCCAGTCGGTCACGCCGGAATCGGCCAAGGCCGACGAAGCCATGCTGTGGGCGGCCTACGATGCGATCCGCTGCCCGACCTTGCTGGTGCGCGGCGCCAATTCGGACTTGCTGTCGCGCGAGACGGCAGAAGCGATGACACAGCGCGGACCCAAAGCCAAGCTGGTGGAAATCCCGAAGGTCGGCCATGCGCCGACCTTCCTGCACGACGACCAGATCGCGATCGCCAAAGATTTTTTGTTGAACCACTAAGAGAAAGAGCATGGAAATCAAACGTCTTCACGTAGGTAAGCGCATGTCCGAAGTGGCCGTGCACAACGGCACCGTGTACCTGGCCGGCCAGATCGCCGAAAAGGGCGGCGATATCAAGGCGCAGACCGCCGAAGTACTGGCAAGCATCGACCGCCTGCTGGAAGAGGCGGGCAGCGACAAGGCGCACATCCTGCGCGCGCAGATCTTCATCACCGACCTGGCCAATTTCGCCGCCATGAACGAAGTATGGGAAGCCTGGGTCGTTCCCGGCAACACCCCGCCACGCGCCACCGTGAAAGCGGAGCTGGCAAATCCTGAATGGCTCATCGAAATCGTGGTGACCGCCGCCGTAAAGTAAGATGTAAAGGTTTTCGTAATGGTTTCAATCGCGGCTCTCAATAGCGCAACGACGGAGCAACTGGTACAAGGCTTATCCGCCGACGACGGCGCGCGCGTGCTGGCTGCGCTGGATCACGCCAGCCAGGCGTACAGCGGCCGTGTTACCGGCCATGGGCAAGATGCCCTGGAATTTGCCATCGGGGTTGCCAGCACACTGGCCATCCTGCGCACCGATGCGGAAACACGCATCGCGGCACTCATGTTCGAGCTCACATTGCTCGACGCCGACACCGCTCCTTCCATCGAGCCGCGCTACGGCAAGGAAGTCAACGACCTGGTGGCCGGCGTGCGCCAGCTGATACGCTTGCGCGAACTGACGCTGGCGTCCTCCGGCAGCGCCGCGCGCACCAAGACTGCGGCGCAGCAGGCTGTCGCCCAGGTCGAATCGCTGCGCAAAATGCTGCTGGCGATGGCCACCGATATGCGCGTGGTGCTGGTGCGGTTGGCTTCCTGCTGCACCACCTTGCGCTATTTCGCCGACAGCAAACGTTTCGATGAAGTGACGCGCGCATACGGCCGCGAGACCCTGGACCTTTACGCGCCGCTGGCCAACCGCCTCGGCATCTGGCAGATCAAGTGGGAGCTGGAGGACTTGTCTTTCCGCTTCATCGAGCCTGAAACCTACAAGCGCATTGCGAAGATGCTCGAGGAAAAGCGCATGGCGCGCGAAAGCTTCGTCACGTCTTCCATTGCGCGCCTGCAGTCCGAGCTGGCCTCGGCCGGCATCAAGGCCGAGGTATTCGGCCGGCCCAAGCACATCTACTCCATCTGGAACAAGATGAAGGGCAAGGACCTGGACTTCTCCGAGCTGTACGATGTGCGCGCCTTCCGCGTGATCGTCGACGACGTGAAGACCTGCTACACGGTGCTCGGCGTGGTCCACAATATCTGGACCCCGATCCCGAAAGAATTCGACGATTACATCTCCCGCCCCAAGCCGAATGGCTACCAGTCGCTGCACACGGTAGTGACGGCGGACGATGGCCGTCCCCTCGAAGTGCAGATCCGCACCCAGGAAATGCACAGCTTCGCCGAATACGGCGTCGCGGCCCACTGGCGCTACAAGGAGGAGGGCGGCTCCAACTTCAAAGGGCAGCAATACGACGAGAAGATCGCTTGGCTGCGCCAGCTGCTGGCCTGGAAGACCGAAGTGGCCGACGCTGTCGTCGGCAACGAAGAGCAGCAGCGCGAGTGGGTGGAAAAGCTCAAGTCCACGACCCTGGACGACCGCATCTTCGTGCTGACGCCACAGGCCCGCGTGATTGAACTGCCGGTCGGCGCCACGCCGATCGACTTCGCTTATCACTTGCACAGCGACGTCGGCCACCGCTGCCGCGGCGCGCGGGTCGACGGCCAGATGGTGCCGCTGAACACGCCGTTGAAAAGCGGGCAGACTTGCGAAATCATTACCGCCAAGGGCGCGCCCGGCACGGCCGGCCCGTCCCGTGACTGGCTGAGCCCAGGCTACACCGTATCGAACCGCACGCGCACCAAGGTGCGGGCCTGGTTCCACGCGATCGACATCCAGGAGACCGTCGCCAACGGCCGTTCCCTGGTTGAAAAATCGCTGCAGCGGGAAGGCAAGACGGCCGTCAACCTGGAAACACTGGCGCAAAAGCTGGGCTTTGCCAAGGTGGACGACTTGTTCCTGTCCGTCGGCAAGGATGAGTTCTCCCTGCGTCACGTCGAGGCCGCATTGCGCGACCCCGGCGAGGTGGCAGAGGCCGAAGTCGACCAGGTTGCCGTCAACAAAAGCCGCAACTCCAGCGTCGAATCGGGCGCCAAGTCAGGCGTTCTGGTGGTCGGTACCGACGGCCTGATGACGCAATTGGCAAAATGCTGCAAACCAGCGCCGCCCGATCCAATCGTTGGTTTTGTCACGCGCGGAAAAGGCGTATCGATTCACCGCGCCTCGTGCAAAAACTTTGCCGAAATGCGTGCCAAAGCACCGGAGCGCGTTATTGTCACGGAATGGGGCGCCGCGCGTTCCGACACCGTATTCCCGGTCGATTTATTCGTATTGGCGACCGACCGCCAGGGATTGCTGCGCGATATTTCCGAGATTTTCTCGCGCGAGAAAATCAACGTCACCGGCGTTAATACGCAATCCGCGAAAGGCCAGGCCCGCATGACCTTTACGGTCGAAATCGGCGCCACCAGCCAATTGCAAAAAGCGCTCGCCGCCATCGGCGAAGTTACTGGCATCCTCGAAGCCCGCCGCGCCTGATGGCGATCCGCACTCATCATTCAGGCGCGTCTGCGACAGGCGCGCCAATGATTGGCGTGCTGCCGCCAAATATTGGCGCGAAGGGATTTCAGCAATAGGCGAGTGTTGTCAAAAGTCGGTGTCAGGTCTGACATTCGGACACCCGCGCTGCATTATTGAGAAATCTCAATACGTCTCGTATTTCAGCGGCGCGACTGTTCGCCGCCGTGACATTAGTGGCTGTATTGATATTTCTCAAATGATTGCGCTAGCTGTCCGAATGTCAGACCTGACACCGACTTAGATATTTCTCAAATGATTGCGCTAGCTGTCCGAATGTCAGACCTGACACCGACTTAATTACCGACTTGCAAGTCCGTCAAACGCTTCCCTGTTTTCGTTTGCCCATCTGATTAATGCCGCGGTGACCAGGGGTTCGATATCGATATATTTGCCAAATGAAACGGCGGCAGCGTCCGACCCGGCGTCGTTGTCGTCGAGGATTTGTTGGCGTTTGGCCGGGTCCGCCGGATAGGCGCTCCCGAATACACTCTCGGCATAAGTCTTCAATCGTCCAGCGATTGATGGAAGTCCTATCAGGTCGAGCCCACGAACCGCGGATTCGTAGAGGTATCCGTCGTAGTAAAAGAAGTGTTCCAGCCCGTCATTGAATGCCGCGGTGTTAAGGATGTCCACAGCCAGGAACATCCGTTGCGCGTCCGTCAATGTATCAACGCCAGCATCCATCAGCATGCGGTTGAGGCCAATCAGGAACTGTTCATCTCCCATACTCATTTCCCGTGCGGTTCTGCCTGAAGGGTAATGTGATCGATTTTATGTTTGGCCAGTAGCATTGCTTTGACGTTGTTCAGAATTTGCGGCCATTCCTGCAGGTCGTTGATCTCCAGGTGGCCGATGAGGGCGGGCTGCCCTGGCGACATTTCCCATACGTGAAGATCGTGCACTGACAGCACGCCCGGCACTTCGGCAAGGTCGGCGCCGATCTGCGCGTAATCAGCGCTGTCAGGCACGCCTTCCATTAAGTGGTGGAAGGATTCGCGCAGCACGCCAACAGTAGACTTCAGGATCAGCAGGGAGACCAGCAGCGACAGGATCGGGTCGATCTGCATCCAGCCAGTTGCCATGATCACGCCGCCGGCAATCAGCGCGGCGACGGAGCCGAGCAGGTCGCCTAACACGTGCACCAGCGCGGCGCGTGCATTCATGCTGTCCTTGTCGCGCGACAGGCTCCACGCAACCAGGACGTTAACGGCTAACCCGATCGCAGCGACGATCAGCACCATGCGGCCTTGCACCGGCACCGGCGCGGAGAATCGCTGCACGGCTTCAAACACAATCCAGCCTACGACCAGCAACATTGCCAGGCCATTCACGAAAGCGGCCAGCGCCTCGGCGCGGCCGAAGCCGAACGAGTAGCGCGCGGAAGGGCGGCGCTTGGCAATCAGCTGCGCCATCAGTGCCAGGCCAAGTGCTGCAGCGTCGGTCACCATATGGCCGGCATCTGAAATCAGGGCGAGGGAATTGGCCATGAAGCCGGCGACAACTTCGACCACGGCAAAGCCCAGGGTCATGGCCAATGCGACGGCGAGGGCGCTCTGGCTGCGGTGTTCGTTGAAGTGCGCGTGCTGCGCGTCGCCGTCCAAATGGGCGTGGAGGTGCGTGGAATCGTGGTTTTGCATAGGGGCCGACTATATCAGCAATGTTTTCTTCGGAAAACACTTGTCATAGAGGGAAGTGCTCTCTATAATGCTGGCTCTCGGGCGGTTAGTTCAGCTGGTTAGAATACTTGGTCGACATCCAAGGGGTCGGGGATTCGAATTCCTCACCGCCCACCAGAACATGTAGTACGATTGCAAAAGACAAACGGGCGGTTAGTTCAGCTGGTTAGAATACCTGGTCGACATCCAGGGGGTCGGGGATTCGAATTCCTCACCGCCCACCAGACATTTTGTAAGAGCGAGAAAGGCACACCGGTTATGACACCGCGAACTACCATCAAGGTTGGTGAGTGACGCTAGTCGATCGGCTTTCTTTT
>JBCNPK010000072.1:0-22577 GCA_039593355.1 Pseudoduganella sp. | reverse complement strand
CAAGCAGACCCCGACGGAAATGAAGCGCATCGTCTACGCCGAAGGCGAAGAAGAGCGCATCCTGCGCGCGGTGCAGGTGGTGGTCGACGAGAAGCTGGCGCGCCCGATCCTGGTGGGCCGCCCGGCCGTGCTGGACGCGCGCGTCCAGAAATTCGGCCTGCGCCTGAAGCAGGGCGTGGACTACGACGTGATCAACCCGGACTTCGACGAGCGTTACCGCGAATACTGGCAGGCCTACTACGAGCTGACCGCGCGCAAGGGCGTGACGCAGGAGTACGCCAAGCTGGAAATGCGCCGCCGCCACTCGCTGATCGGCGCCATGATGATCAAGAAGGGCGATGCCGACGGCATGATCTGCGGCACCTTCGGCACCACCCAGCTGCACCTGCAATACATCGACCAGGTGCTGGGCCGCCGTCCGGGCGCCTGCGTGTACGCGGCGATGAACATCCTGGTGCTGCAGGACCGCCAGCTGGCGCTGGTGGACACCCACGTCAACGAAAACCCGAACGCCAACGAACTGGCCGCCATCACCATCATGGCCTCGGAAGAGATGAAGCGCTTCGGCCTGGTGCCGCGCGCGGCCCTGCTGTCGCACTCGAACTTCGGTTCTTCCAACAGCGAATCGGCGCAGAAGATGCGTGCCGCGCTGGACCTGGTGCGCCAGCGCGCGCCGGACCTGGAAGTGGACGGCGAAATGCACGGCGATACCGCGCTCGATTCCAAGCTGCGCCACAAGCTCTTGCCGAGCACCACCCTGAAGCAGGACGCCAACCTGCTGGTGATGCCGAACATCGACGCCGCCAACATCGCCTACAACCTGGTCAAGACCGCCGGCAACGGCATTGCGATCGGCCCGATCCTGCTCGGCTGCGCCGCGCCCGTGCACATCCTGACCCCGTCGGCCACCGTGCGCCGCATCGTCAACATGACGGCGCTGTGCGTGGTGGATGCCGTGTCGGAACGCGCTTAAGGAGACCGGCCATGATGGTCGACCTGCTGCTCGCAGTTCTGCACCACCTGCTGGCCTTCGGCATCGCCGCCGCCATCACCGCCCAGCTGGTGCTGGTGCGGCCGGGCATGCAGCCGCCGGCCGTGCGGCTGGCGGCCAAGTACGATATCGCGCTGGGCATCATGGCCGCTTCGCTGCTGGTGATCGGCTTCCTGCGCGTGTTCTTCGGCGCCAAGGGTTCGGCGTTCTACATCCATAACCACGTGTTCTGGACCAAGGTCGTGCTGTTCGCCATCGTCGGCCTGATGTCGATCAAGCCGACCCGCGCCTTCCTGCGCTGGCGCAAGGCGCAGGCCGGTGACGCCAACTTCGCGCCGGGCGAGGAGGAAATCCGCGCCGTCCGCAAGACCCTGATGACCGAGATCCACATCTTTGCCCTGCTGCCGATCGCCGCCGCCGCCATGGCGCGCGGTGTCGGCTACGCCTGAGGCTTCATCCGCAAGATAAACTGCGTGCGCACATCGCGAACGATGGTGCGCACGTCGTTCTGCATGGCCGCGAAGTCTTCCGGCGTGCATTTCGGCCCGCCCGCCTTCTGCAGCTTCATGCTGCGCACGATGCGGATGCCGTCCTCGCTGCGCTGGTAGCGCGAGCGGTATTGCAGCAGTGGTCCGTTCACCGTCACGTCGTCCGGCACCGCCAGCAGGGTGGCGCCGGCCGGGAAGTGGTAGTTCGCCTCTTCCTCAAAGTCGGCCGGATAGCAGATGAAGGGCTGGGTGCGCTTGTTTTCCGAAGCCAGGCCGTAAGCCGACATCGCGATATTGGACTCCAGGCCGGTCATGGTGCCGATGCCCACAGTGCCCGGCAGGTAGGTCAGGTTTTCCGTGTGGCCCGAATACGAATAGCTGTAGTCGGGCGCATTGCCGGTCAGCGTGCCCAGTTCCACTTTGCCGCTGCCCTTCATGCCGGCGCCTTTCAGCAAATTCTCGACGGCGCGGGCGCGGTCTTCTTCGCGCCAGCGGCTGTGACCCCAGCGCGAAGGCTCGGCCCACCAGCCAGTATCGCGCCGCGTGAAGGTAAAGTCGGCGCCGCCCTCGGCATCGATGGTGACGTCGAAGCGGTTGCGCACGCTGGAAGCCTGGCTGGCCGGCGTGCGTCCCACGCTGTGGCTGCGCGTCAGGATCACCTGCTTGCCCAGCTCATTGGCCGGCAGGAAGCCGCCGGCGATGTTCTCGGCGGTGGAGTCGAGGTAAAGGTCCAGGCTTGGGATGTAGTTGATGGCGTGGTTGAAGGTGGCCAGGCTCGCCACCGGCGACAGGCGGAAGGCGGCGTTGGCCGGCACCAGCACGGGCGTCGCCTCGATGCCCACGGCGCGCAGCAGCGCCTCCATCAGCGCCGTGTGGTCCTTGCAGTCGCCGTAGCGGTTGGCCAGCACGCTGTCGGCGCTGTGCGGCACCACGCCGCCGTTGCCCAGGTAGATGCCGACGTAGCGGATATTCTTGCGCACCCATTCGTTGACGGCGATGGCGCGTTCGCGCCGGCCCGCGATGCCGGCCGTGATTTCCTGGGCCTTGGCGGCGATGGCCGGCGTGACGGCGGCCGCCGGCGCCGCCTGGCGGTCGTAGGCCTCGCCCAGGGTAGCGTAGTCCTTCATGGTCGATACGACCAGGTGGCGGCCATAGTCCCAGTAATCGACGGTGCCAGCCTCGATGCGCGGGTTGTCCGAAGGCGTGTAGTCCCAGCGGTAAAGCGTGCGGCCGTTGGCGCTCTGCGGCGGCTGTGCGGCAAAGCCGTCCGCATCCGCATACAGCGGCATGTCGGCGGGCAGATCGTAGGTCAGGGTGTACTGGTGGGTGGGCCGGAACGGCGGATTGGTGCTGTCGGCGAAGTGGCCCTCGAACATCGCTTTCTTGCGGTGGGTGCGCACCTTGGCGTACAGCTTGTCGCCGATGCCAATGTCGGAGTACACCACGACCTTCACCTGCACGTCCTGGAACATGGCCGCGCCGCGGTAGCCCGGCTCCTGCTGCAGCTTGATCTGTTCCGGCGGCACCACAAGGCGGCGGCCATCCGGTTTTTCCGTATACGCTTCCAGGATCTCGAGATCTTCATGGGTGGCGTTGAAACTGTAGCTGCGCTGGCCCGAGCCTTGCACGGCGCGGACGTCGTTCAGCTGGGTCAGGTATTCCAAGGTATAAACATAGCTGCCATCCTTCTGCACCACGGCATGGTGGGTCTCGCGCAACACGGTGACGGACCGGTCGGTGGCATCGTCGTTGGCATGCGCGGGAAGGTGCAGGGCGGTGCTGAGCAGGAGGGCGAGCAGGGTGGTGCGCATTGTGTTCGGCAAAAAATGTTGATTCTCTGCTTAAGATTGAAATTTCGTCAACTAGGGAAAACCTCCTAATCCATTGGTTCCACGCCACATTCGATTGCCCACTTATAGCATTTATAATTTCTCCACGGTAAAATTCTGGGGTTTGCTGCTCAATTTCTGAGCAGTAACTATCATTGATTAAATTACTGGAAGGAAGTTGTCATGGGGCAGCAATTCGCCGTGATCATCGGCGCCGGTCCCGCAGGCCTGACTGCGGCCCTGGAATTGATCCGTACTACCAAGATCCGCCCCATCGTGCTGGAGGCGAGTAATGAGGTGGGCGGCATTTCCCGTACCGTTTGCCATAACGGCAATCGCATGGACTTGGGCGGCCACCGCTTCTTTTCCAAATCCGACTGGGTCATGAACTGGTGGCAGGAAATCCTGCCGATCGACGCCGCAGCCAATGCGTCGCTCGACCTGACCTATCAAAACAAGAAGACTTCGGTGCAGGTGGCCGGCAATGCGCTGGAAAGCGACGATGACCGCCGCATGCTGGTGCGTTCGCGCCTGTCGCGCATTTTCTTCCTGCGCCGTTTCTTCGATTATCCGATCAAGATGAACGCTTCCACCGCCAGCAAGCTGGGCCTGTGGCGGCTGACCAAGGTGGCGGTGACTTACGGCTGGATCATGCTGTTCCCGCGCCGACCGGAAAAAAACCTGGAAGACTTCATGATCAACCGCTTCGGCCGCGAGTTGTATGAGACCTTCTTCAAGGATTACACCCACAAGGTGTGGGGCATCCCGTGCGACCAGATCAGCGCCGACTGGGGCGCGCAGCGCATCAAGGGCCTGAACATCAGCAAGGCGCTGTGGCACGCGGTCAAGCAATTGTTCAAGAGCAAGGGCGGCGTGTCGCAGAAGGGCACCGAAACCAGCCTGATCGAACAATTCCTGTATCCGAAATTCGGCCCGGGCCAGATGTGGCAGGAAGTGGCGCGCATGATCACCGAGGCCGGCGGCGAAATCCGCTACAACCAGGACGTGACCAATGTCGAAACCCGGGATGGCAAGGCGGTGGCCGTGAGCGGTACCGACAAAGCCACCGGCGAAAAATTCCGCCTGGAGTGCGATTACGCGGTATCGACCATGCCGGTGCGCGAGCTGGTCAAGGGCATGAACGATGTGCCGGCCGAGGTGCGCAAAGTGGCCGATGGCCTGATGTACCGCGACTTCCTGACGGTGGGCCTGCTGGTGAAGAAGTCCGACGTGCTCAACACCGACGGCCAGGCGCTGCCGGACAACTGGATCTACATCCAGGAAAAGGACGTGCGCATCGGCCGCCTGCAGATCTTCAACAACTGGAGCCCGCACCTGGTCAAGGACGAGGACACCATGTGGATGGGCCTGGAGTACTTCTGCAACGAAGACGACGACCTGTGGCAGATGAACGATGCCGAGCTGATCAAGTTCGGCGCCGGCGAGCTGGCCAAGATCGGCATGCTGAACAACACCAACGTGCTGGACGGCACGGTGGTGCGCGTGCCGAAAGCCTACCCGGCCTACTTCGGTAGCTACGACCAGTTCGACGTGGTGCGCCGCTATACCGATACCATCGGCAACCTGTTCCTGGTGGGCCGTAACGGCATGCACCGCTACAACAACCAGGACCATTCGATGCTGACCGCCAAGCTGGCCGTGGAAGCGATCGCCTCCGGCGCCGCCTCCAAGGACCCGCTGTGGGACGTCAATATCGATGACGAGTACCACGAAGAGAAGAAAGCGGCATGACCCAGCCGCTTGCCAGGCCCGTTGCCGCTCAGCCGCTACCGTCCGCATCGCTGGCGCAAGCCAGCCGCGGGCGGGATTACCGCGCGCTGTTGCTGGCCGTGGTCCTGGTGGCGCTGTGGCTGCTGCGCAAGCCCTGGGAGGGCATCTGGCACGATGCCCAGCTCTACACCGCACAGGCGCTGCGCCTGCTGCACCCCGAGCGCTTCCAGCATGACCTGTATTTCCTGTTCGGCTCGCAGGACGCATTTACACTGTTCAGCCCGCTTTACGCGACGTGCATCTCAGCCTTTGGCCTGACCGGTGCCGCTGTCTTGCTTCAAGTGCTGGGCAGCGCGCTGTGGCTGGCAGGAGCCGCCAGCCTGCTGCGCTCTTTCCTGCGCGGCTTTCATTTCTGGCTGGGCCTGGCATTCCTTGTCGCGCTGCCGTCGGACTTCGGCCCGACGCCCGGCATCTTCACGCTGGGCGAACCCTTCCTGACGCCGCGCCTGTTTGCCGAAGCGTTCAGCTTGTTTGCACTGGGCCTGGTGGTGCGCGGCAAATGGGCATGGGGCGCCGGCTGGCTGCTGTTGGCATTGCTGCTGCATCCTTTGATGGCGGTCGGTGCCTGCCTGGTGGCCGCGCTTTTCCTTGCCTGGGGCTACTGGCGTCCGGCCTCGGCGCTTGCGGCAGCCGGCGCGGCCGTAGTGCTTGGCGCTGCGCTGCTGGGCATTGCGCCGTTTGACCGCATCCTGCTGCAGATGGACCCGGAGTGGCTGAAAGACGTCGTGTGGATGGCGCCGATGGTGACCTGGGATGCCTGGCATGCCTCGGACTGGCTGAGCCGTACGGCGGTCGCTTTGTCCCTGGTGCTGGCTGCGGCCTGGCTGTCGGATGGCGCCCGCGCCCGCTTCTATGCCTGTGTCGCGCTGGCCGGCGTGCTGGGGCTGCTGGCCAGCTGGGCCGGTACCGGCCTGACCCACAATCTGCTGCTGATCCAGGTCCAGCCCTGGCGCGTGCTGTGGCTGGCACAGCTGGCGTCGGCCGTGGCGCTGGCTTGGCTGCTCGCCGCATTCTGGCAGCGCGGCCAAGTGTTCCGCCTGTTGCTGGTGGCGCTGCTCATGGCTGAACTTAACCGCAATACCTTTGGTGGCGCCTTGGCGGCACTGGCAGCCTGGGCGATGTGCTGGCTGGTACGGCAGCCGGCGCTCCCCGAAATGCCGCGGCGTACTTATCTCATTGCGATGGCCGGGGTGCTGGCCGTCGGCTCGCCTTGGCTGATTGAACTTGAGGCTGCCACGAACGGCGTGTGGTCCAAGGTCGCCTATGGCTCGGAGCTGGCGGAATGGATCTGGGTATCGATCCGCTTCGGCTTCGGCGCCGTGCTGGGCGCCGCCCTGTTGTGGTGCCTGTGGCGCTGGAGCGTCCGCCCGCAGCGCCTGGCGCGGGTGATGGCCTGGAGCATCGCCCTGCTGGTGCTGGCTGCGGCAGGCGCCTGGTGCCAACAGCGCGCCGCCCAGGCGCTGCGCATGTCGGCGACGGCCCAGCAGGCGGCGCAGGCGCGTTTCCTGCCGCTGATTCCAGCGCATGCCGTCGTCTACTGGCAAAACGATGTGCGCGCAAGCTGGTTCGTGCTGCAGCGTTCGAGCTATGCCTCGTCGGCCCAGCTTTCCGGCGCCGCCTTCAACCGCGGAACTGCCATTGAGGGAGCGCGCAGGCTGGCCAGGCTGGAGCGCTTGGGCATGGCCGATGCCGTGCGCGAGCACGATCACCTGCGGCGCCTCGCGCGCCTGTCGCAGCTGCCGCAACCGAGCCTCGCCGGGCTGGACTATGTGTGCGCCGACCCGGTCCTCGACTTCGTCGTGCTGCGCGAGCCGCTTGGCTCCAGCGTCGTGGCGCAGATGTACGACGCCGAACTCAATAATCATTATTACCTGCATGACTGCGCCCGCCAGCGGGCCAGCCTTGCTTCGCGTTGAAAATATGCCCGCCAATGGGTAGAGAGGTAACATGTTAAGCAAACTTTTGGGCAAGCGCCATTCCTCGAATGGCCTGGTGCAGTTCATCCGCTACGTGTTCGTGGGTGGTGCCGCCTTCGTGGTCGATTTCGGCGGGCTTTACCTGCTGGCCCACGTGCTGGGCTTGCATTACCTGACCGCGGCTTGCCTTTCCTACCTGATGGGCATGGTGGTCAATTACATGATTTCCGTGCGCTGGGTGTTTGATTTCCGCCGCGTCACCCAGTGGGAGCGCGAATTCGCCATCTTCTTCCTGATTGGGATTGCCGGCCTGATCCTGAACGGCCTGGCCATCAGCCTGCTGGTGGAAATGCTGCACGCGCCGTATCTGGCGGCAAAGCTGGTGGCCGCCGCCGCCATCCTGGTGTTCAATTTTGGCGCGCGCAAAGTACTGCTGTTCTCGGCGGACCGCGCCAGCGCATGAGCATGCAGGCTGGCTGGAAGTGGGACCGGCGCGTCGCGCCGGCGCTGCTGGTGCTGGCGGCATTGTGGCTGTTGTGTCATCCGTGGGAGGGGCTGTGGCATGACAGCCGCCTGTACGCGCTTCAGGCACTGCAGCGCCTGCATCCGGACCAGTTCCGGCGCGACCTGTTCCTATTGTATGGCTCGCAAGACGCCTTCACGCTGTTCAGCCCCCTGTATGCGTCCCTGATCCGCCTCTTTGGCCTCGATACGGCTGCCTTGCTGGTACAGGAAACCGGTAATTTGCTGTGGCTGGGCGCGGCGGCCTTCCTGGTGGCGGCCTTCCAGCGCGGCCTGGGCTTGTGGCTGACGCTGGCGCTGCTGGTGGCCCTGCCATCGGACTATGGGCCGACCATGACCACCTTCAACCTGGCCGAGAGCTTCCCCACGCCGCGCATCTTCGCCGAGGCGCTGGGCATGCTGGCCATGGGCTGCGCCGTGCGCGGCCGCTGGCAGTGGGGCGCGCCGGCGCTGGTGCTGGCACTGCTGCTGCATCCGCTGATGGCGGCCGGCGTCGGCCTGTTCGGCGTGCTGTTCCTGGCCGAAGGCAAGCGCCGCATGCGCGGGACCGCGCTGGCGGTGTTGCTCATCGGCGCACTGCTGGCCGGCGCTGGCCTGCTGGGTATCGCGCCGTTCGACCGCCTCCTGCGCACCATGGACGACACCTGGTATGCCAACGTGCTGGCGACGACCTCGGGCGTGGCATGGGACGGCTGGGTGTTTGGCGCCTGGGCCAGCCGCGCTGCCGTCGCCTTCAGCCCGGTGCTGGCGGCGGCCTGGCTGGTCCCGGGCGCGCGCGGCCGCTTCTTCGGCTGCGTGGCGCTGACCGGTGCGGCCGGCCTGCTGGCGTGCTGGGTGGGCACCGGCCTGACACACAACCTGCTGATGCTGCAAGCCCAGCCCTGGCGCGCCATGTGGATCGTGCAGATGGCCTCGGCCATCGCCCTGGCCTGCCTGTGGCAGCAATTCTGGCAGCGCGGACGGCTGTTCCGCGCGCTGCTGCTGGCCTTGTGCGTCGCCATCCTGACGCGCAACACGTTTGGCGGCCTGCTGGGCCTGGCCGCTGCCGGCCTGCTGTGCTACCAGGGCAGGCAGGCACAGCCGTGGGAGCTGTCGCTGCGGCATTACCGCCTGGCCCTGGCCTTGCTGGCCGTGCTGGCTGGCGCACTGCTGCGTGAAATCGCTGGCGGCCCGGCCTGGACCGGCATCTGGCAGAGCGACATCCCGATCGCCACCTTCGACAACCTGTGGCTGTGGATCTGGCTCAAGCGCGGCGCGGCGGCGCTGCTGGGCCTTGGCGTGCTGTTCCAGGTATGGCGCTGGAGCGGCAGCGGCCGCCAGCTGGCAGCCTATGCCTTGGCGCTGGCCAGCCTGGCCGCCAGCGCGGCCGTGGCGCTGGCGCGCGCCGATGCGGCGGCCTGGCTGCCGCCGCAGACCGAGCAGGCAGTGCGCCGCAACTTCCTGCCGCTGATCCCGCCGCACGCCACCGTGTACTGGGAAGACGAGCTGCGCTACACCTGGTTCGTGCTGGAACGCTCCAGCTATGGCAGCAATCCGCAGCTGGCGGGGGCCGTGTTCAACCGCGGCACGGCGCTGGAAGGCAGGCAACGCCTGGCGCGCCTGGAACAGCTGGGCATGATTGACGGCATCCGCAAGCGCACCCGCCTCGAGAATGCCGATGCAATCGGCCGCCTGAAGCCGCCCACCGAGACCAGCCTGGCGCACGCCTGCGCCGACCCGGAACTGGACTTCGTGGTGTTGAGCACCAAGCTTGGCCCAGCCGTGGTGGCCAGCGCCATTGGTGGCGGCAATGCCTTCTACCTGCACGATTGCGCCTTGCTGCGCGCGCAGCGGGAAGCGCATTGAACTTTGCCGGCCTGCTGCGCCAGTTCTTGCGCTACGGCGCAGCCGGCGCGCTGGCGTTCGGCATCGACCTGGCGACGCTCTACCTGCTGCTCGACTATGCGCGCCTGCACTACCTGCTGGCCGCGGCCGCCGCTTACGCGCTGGGCATCGCGTTCAACTACTTGCTGGCGATCCGCTGGGTGTTCGACTTCCGCCGCCTGGCGCACTGGACGCATGAGTTTGCGCTGTACGCCCTGGTCGGCGTGCTGGGCCTGGGCCTGAATCTTCTGGTGATCGGCCTGCTGGTCGACCAGGCCGGTATGCCTGTCCTGGCAGCCAAGCTGGCGGCCGGAGCCCTGATCGTCCTTTTCAATTTCGGCGCACGCAAGCTGCTGCTGTTCACCAATACATCGGCCTTGTAATCAGTCCCGCCTTTGCTTAAATGTTTAGGTGTGACTGAAAGTAGAGCATGCTGATCGAACGGGAAGCGCCCTTGCAGCGTTTGCAGGAACTGGCCAAGCAGGCGGCGGCGGGGCAGGGCGCGGTCGCACTGGTGATCGGTGAAGCGGGCATAGGCAAGTCATCCTTGCTGAAGACGTTTGCCGCCGGCCTGGGCGCAGGCTACCGGGTCTTGCAAGGCGGCTGTGAAGACTTGTTCACACCGCGTGCCCTGGGCCCCCTGCGCGACATGGCGCCGCGGCTCGGCGCAGACATAGCGGCCCTGCTCGACGGCGCCGCCGGCGCCGAGCGCCTCTTCCCGAAACTGCTGGACTGGCTGGCCAGCGCGCCGGCAGCCACGGTGCTGCTGGTGGAAGACGTGCACTGGGCCGACCAGGCCACCCTTGACCTGCTCAAATACCTGGCGCGGCGCCTGGCCGGCGTGCGCGCTCTGCTGGTGGCCAGCGTGCGCAGCGATGAACTGATGGCCGGCCATCCGTTCTGGCGCTGGGTCGGCGATTTGCCGCCGGCCGGCACGCAGCGCATCGCGCTGTCGGCGCTGTCGCCGCAGGCGGTGGCGCGGCTTGCTACAGCTGCGGGACGTGATGCGGATGAACTGTATCGCATCACTTCCGGCAATCCTTTCTTCGTCACCGAATTGCTGGCCGCCGCCGGTGATTGCGACAGCCTGCCCTTGTCGGTGCGCGACGCGGTGTGGACGCGCGTGGCGCGCCTCGAGGGCGACGAGCGCGCCTTGCTCGAGGTGCTCAGCGTCAGTCCGGTGCCCTGCGAAGACTGGCTGCTGGCCGGTGTGCTGGGGCCACAGGCAATGGCGGCCTGCGACCGCTGCACCATGCGCGGCCTGTTGCAGGTGACGGCCACCGGCCACTTCATGTTCCGCCACGAGCTGGCGCGACTGGCAGTGGCCAGCCGGATCGCACCGCGGCGCCTGCGTGAACTGCACGGGCGCGTCAGTGATACCCTTGGCTCGGCGCAGGGCCCGGTGGAACTGGCGCGCCTGGTGCACCATGCGGCGGCCGCGCATGACCCGGTCCGCGTGCTGCGCCTGGCGCCGCGCGCCGCGCGCGAAGCGGCGCGGCTGGGCGCGCACCGCCAGGCCGCTGCCCACCTGGCGACGGCCCTGCGCTTTGTCGGCGCCGCCACGCCCGCGCCTGAGGCGGCCCAGCTGTACGAGGAATGGTCGTACGAGGCCGGCCTGGTGCGCATCGACGAGGAGGTGATTGCGGCGCGCCACCAGGCCATCGCTCTGTGGCGCAGCCTGGGCCGGGCCGACAAGGTGGGCTTCAACCTGCGCTGGCTGTCGCGCCTGCACTGGTACCGCGGCGAAGCCGAGCTGGCCGGGCGCTACGGCATGGAAGCCATCGCCATCCTGGAACAGCTGCCGCGCAGCCGCGAGCTGGCCATGGCCTGCAGCCTGCGCTCGCAGCACGAGATGCTGCAGGACCGGCCGCAAGGCGCCATCGCCTGGGGCGAGCGTGCGCTGGCGCTGGCGGCTGAACTGGACGACGTGGAAACGCGCATCCACGCGCTGAACAATGTCGGCACGGTGCGCCTGTTCGGCGGCGACCCGGCCGGCCAGGCCATGCTGGAAGAGAGCCTGGCGCTGGCGCTGCAGCACGGTTTCCACGAGCACGCGGCGCGCTGCTATACCAACCTCGGCGAATGCGCGGTGACGTCCAAGCGCTTTGCCCTGGCCGAGCGCGTGGTGGGCGAGGGCATCGCCTTCGACACCGAACACGATCTCGACGCCTGGACCCATTACCTGGTGGGCTGGCAGGCGCAACTGCGCATGGCGCAGGGGCGCTTGCTGGAAGCGCGCGCCATCGCCGCCGGCGTGCTGCAGTTGCCGCAGCTGACCCTGATCATGCGCCTGCCGGCGCTGACCGTGCTGGGCCGCACTTGCGCCCGCCTCGGCCAGCCGGAAGGGCGGCGCTACCTGGACGAAGCCTGGCAAGGCGCGCTGGCCACCGGCGAACCGCAGCGCATCGTGGAAGCGAGCCTGGGATTGATTGAAGCGGCCTGGGTCGAGGGCCGGCTGGCAGCCTGCCGCGCCGGCCTGCATGCGCTGGCACAGCACGATATCGCCGGCGTCAACCTGTGGGACCGCGGCGAGATCGTGCTCTGGCAGCACCGCGCCGGCCTGGAAGCCTGGCCCGGCCTGGCCGCGGGCGCCGCCTTGCGCTTGCCGGCGCCGGTGGCGGCGGAACTGGCCGGCAACGGCGAGGCGGCGAGCGGCATGTGGCGCGAGCTGGGCTTGCCTTTCGAGGCCGGCCTGGCCCTGCTCTCGGTGCAAGGGAAGGGCGCCGGCGCGGCCGCCTTGCGCGCGCTGGAATTGTTCGAGCAGTTGGGCGCGCGGCCGGCAGCGGCGCGCGCACGGGCCCAGGCCACCCGGCTGGGCGCCGGAGCGCAACTGCCGAAGGCACGCCGCGGTCCGTACGGCGCGGCGCGCAGCCATCCGGAAGGCTTGACGCGGCGCGAGGCGCAGATCCTGGACTTGCTGCTTGCCGGGCAAAGCAATGCCGATATCGCGCGCCGCCTGGTGCGGTCTCCGCGCACGGTGGAACACCATGTATCGGCCCTGATGGACAAGCTCGGGGTGCACAGCCGCTCCGAGCTGATGTCCCGGCGGCAGTCAAAAATAGGTGGGGAAAGGCGGGAAACTGGGTAAGCCGCAGCTGGTGCGCAGCCTATACTTCGAAGGCAGGTTGTTGTGTGGTGCCCGAGGCCGGAATCGAACCGGCACGCCTTGCGGCGGCGGATTTTGAGTCCGCTGCGTCTACCAATTTCACCACTCGGGCCACATAACGCGACACGCATTATTACCGATTTGCCCACCCGCGGCAACCCTGCAGTAAATATTTAGGCTATGGGGCAAGAGGAGCAAATTGAAAAAAATGAGCGACCGGTAGCTTTCCAGCTGTAACTGACCGGCGTAGGATGGAAAACAGTCGACATGACACTTAGCGGCCTGCACAGGGCCGCAGCAAGCTGTGAGCTGCCCAGGCAGCAACCCACGGATTGTTCCCACAGCGCCTAGCCCACCGGCCACGGCGCAGGGCACCAGGTTTGGACAGCCGGCGCGGATGCACCCCATCCGCCCCGGCCCCGAGCACCCACCCCAACGAGGGAATGGAAGCTCCCGGACAACATTGCCGCAAACGACGGCAAGTCCTTCAAACCGACCATGCAGTTCGTCAGCGCGCCATGCGTTCTATGCCTTCGAACGCGCTGTCTGTCGCCCGAAGCTGCACATCCGAACAATGCTTTGCTAACTTTGAATTGACCCCGCACACTTTCTGACGGCGGGGCACCAGGCAAACAATCGGAGAAGATGATGAAAAAGCTGATGATGTTGAGTGCCGTGGCTGCACTTATGTTGGGTGGCAGCGCCTATGCTGCCGGTCCTGAAACCACTACCGTCCAAGTCAATGCGCCGTCGTCCTACAAGCTGGCCCCGGACGAATTCCAGGCCTACGCCTACGGCTACCGCCTGGATGATGGCAATCTGATCAAATTTACACAGAGCGGCCGCAAGTACTGGGCCCGGATGAATAACGGCGACCGCATCGAGCTGTATGCGATGCAGCCAGGCGTGTTCATGACGGCTGGCGGCGCCCGCATCGAGTTCCAGGAACAGGGCGACCTGCTGGTGATCAATAACTACGAGCGGCTGCCACTGCCCGTGGCGCTGCATGCTGTGAACGTGCGCATGATCGCTGCACGCTGATCCGACCGCGGCGGTGGCGCATCAAAGCGGTGCGCCACACCGCTTTATTTTAAGGAGCTTGCGATGAAAAACCTGGCAGCGGGTGCTGCCGCATTCGCCTTGTTGTGCAGCGCCTCCGCCCTGGCGGGGGACGATCTGACGGTGCGCGTTCCAGCGCCCGCCAGCTACCATATGCAACGCAGTGAGTTCCGTGACTTTGCCTATACCTACGACCTGAGCAACGGTAAGAGCATCGCATTTACCCAATCCCGCCGGCAATTTTTCGCCCAGCTTGAGGGCGAGCCGCGCGCCGAAATGTTCCCGCTTGCGGCAGGTGTGATGATCACCGCTGCCGGCGCGCGCATCGAATTCAACAGCGATGGTTCCGGCGTCACCATCCGCAATTACGAAAAACTGCCGATGGCGGTCGCGCCGGCCGGCAGCCACATCACGGTAGTGGCATCGCGCTAGCGGGCCTTACGCCGCCTGCTGCAGGGGCGCCGCATCGAGGCGCTCTTCCAGCAGCGCGAAGATGTCATCTTTCGACAGCACATAGCGTTCCATCAGCTCGCCCTTGATCGATTCCATCACCGCGCGGTAGTCGCGCATGGCGGCCAGGGTGGTGCTGTACAACTCGTCGGCCTTGGCTTCCACCTGCACCAGGGTATGCTCGTCGCCGGTTTCGCCGCGCAGCTGGCTGTAATCGAGCTTGGAGCGCGAGTACATCGACAGGCGGTTGACCATCATGTTCAGCATCTTGGTGGCTTTTTCGATATCGTTCTGGCTGCCCACCGAAATGCCGCGCGCGCCGTAGAACATTTCTTCGGCCGCCACGCCGCCGTACAGCTGCATCACGTCGCGTTCCATTTCCTCCAGCGTGCGCAGGGACATATCGTCGCCGGCGCTCAGCACATATCCGAGCGCGTTCATCTTCGACACCGCTTCGGTGGAAATCTTCAGCAGGTGCGATTTTTCCTTCACCTCGGCCAGCGGCAGGCCGGCGCGCAGGTAAGGGTCGATCTGCATGAAGAAGTGGCCCAGCTCGTGCAAGGCGATGCGCTCGCGCTGGCGGGTCTTCTCGGCGGTGGTGGCGCGGTCGGTCAGGCCGATGGTGGCGCGTTCGAAGGCGCGGAACATCAGGTCGGTATTGATCACGCATTTTTCCTGGATCGAGATCATGGAGGCGCGGTCGACCACGGTTTCCAGCAGCGCGGGGCTGAGGTTGGCGGTGATCTCGGCCACCTGGTCCAGGTCCATATGGTGCCAGTCGACCAGGCCGTCCTGCTTGCGCTTGAGGAAGGACTCGAGCAGGGCACGGCGCTCGCCCTTGTTGGGCAGGCGGAAGTTGATCTTCACGCTGAAGCGGCGCAGCATCGCTTCATCCATTTCCGACGAAGCGTCGTCGAAGTTGGAGGCGACGATCCAGATCACCCCTTGTCCCTGTTCGCTTTTCACGCCGTCCAGCAGGCCCAGCAGGGTATTCGCGGTATCGTCTTCCCACTTCTTCTCGCCGCGGCCGCGCGGCATGAACAGCGCTTGCGCCTCGTCCAGGAAGATGATGCAGTTGCCGCGTGCGCAGGCTTTCTTGTACAGCGCGTTCAGCGCCTTCGAGCCGCCGCCCACATAACCCGACTCCAGCGCCGAACCGGAAGCCTGGATCAGCGGGTAGCCGAGCTTCTTGGCCAGGTAGCCGGCCAGCTTGGTCTTGCCGGTGCCGGCCGGGCCGGTCAGCATGACGTTGAAAGGCTTGTCGATATTGTGCTGCTTGTAGACTTCGCGGTTGCGGATCATGTCTTCCAGGTGCAGCACTTCCTGCTTGATGTCTTCCATGCCGATCAGGTCGTCCATCGAGCCTTTCAGCTTGTCCGGCGTGATGACGGAGGCGTTCGGGCCCATGCCCGGCACGCCCCACTTGAGCACGAACAGCACCAGGCCCACCACGAAGATGTCGAAGGCATGGCGTTTCAGGAAAGCCTGCACGCTGGCCCATTGGCCGCCCTCGTCCAGCAGCACGCCTTTGTGGGCGGCCAGGAAGTCTTCCTTGGCAATCGCGTAGGGGATGTTGTTGCGCAGCAGGACTTCGCGCTCCAGGCTCTGGTGCGAGGTGCTGGGCACCACCACCACGTGCAGGGTGGCGTCACCTTTGTATTTGTAGATGTAGCGCGGCGAATCGGCCAGCGGACGCGCGATCAGGAGGTAGTCCAGCTTGTCGCGCTGGGCCACCAGGGCCGTGATTTCGCCGATGTTCTGCGAACGCATGACGGGCGCGGCATCCTGCGTCACCTCGCCGCGCAAGAGGGCAAAGGCGAGGGCGGCGGTGGCCAGCAGCACCAGGATGATGCGCACCAAGGGATTTTTGAGGGCGAGTTGGAGCTTGTAGAAATTGAACATAGGCCTGGAAAACTCAAGGGTTTCTAGTGGGCCTACGGCCGGCGGCAAATGCCTCGGCTGGCCCCGTATTGTCAGAAGTGCCGTACGGCAACACTTCGCATATGGGGACTATACCTGAGAAATTCCAACCCTGACTCAGCTGTGCGGCAAAAAAACTTTAGTTGCGCAACAGTAATAACGACAAGTTGTTTGCAGCTTTGCCATGGCTGCTGATTGTTTTTTAATATTGTAAAAACTCCAGTTAAATCAATGGCATGGAGTTTCAGGGAGTGCATAGTTGCTTAAAAGCTGCAACCGGCGGGGGAATGTGTAACAGACCGTTACGTTAGGGCCAATTCGCTTCAAAATTTCCGTGTGGCAACTGATAATGGCCCACACACCACAACCATAAAGAGGCCCCGAATGAAGTTGAAATCCTCAATCGCCACCCTGTCCCTGCTGGCTGCGGCCAGCCTGCTGTCCGCCTGTGGTGGCGGCGGCAGCTCCCAGCCTACCGTCACCATGGGCACGGTAGGCGTGTCGCTCACCGACGCCCCGGCCTGCGGCTTCGACGCAGTAAATGTCACCGTTTCCAAGGTGCGCATCAATTCCAGCGTTTCGGCCAGCGAAACCGATGGCGGCTGGACCGATATCACCCTGTCGCCGGCGCGCAAGATCAACCTGCTGAACCTGAATAACGGCGCCCTGGATGCGCTGGGCACCGCTGCGCTGGGCGCCGGCCACTACAGCCAGCTGCGCCTGGTGCTCGATAGCGGCGCCAATGCCAATACCGTGGTCAAGAGCGGTACCACCGCCGAGATCGCCATCGACACCCCGAGCGCGCTGCAGAGCGGCATCAAGCTGGTCAACGAATTCGACGTGGCCGCCGGCCAGCGCGTGGACCTGGTGCTGGACTTCGACGCCTGCAAATCCATCGTCGCCAAGGGCAACGGCGGCTACAGCCTGAAGCCGGTCGTGAAAGTCGTGCCGACCGTCCTGAACGGCATCAGCGGCTTTGTCGCTACCACCGCCCTGTCGCACGGCGTGACCGTGTCGGCGCAGCAGAACGGCGTCATCGTCGCCTCCACCGCACCTAACGCCACCACCGGCGAATTCGCCCTGGCGCGCCTGCCGGCCGGCAATTACGACGTGGTCATCACCGCCGACGGCTATGCCGCCAACGTCGTGGGCGCCGTGCCGGTCACCGCCACCGCCATGACTTCGCTCAGCACTTCGGCGGCACCGATCACGCCGGTGGCGGGCCTGACCAATACCATCAGCGGCAGCGTGACCGAGACCCCGGTCAGCGCCACCGAGCCAGCCCTGGTCAGCGCATCGCAAGCGATCAGCGGCGGCCCGACCGTGACGCTGAAGTTTGCCATGACCCCGATCGGCGGCGGTACCTACACCATGGTCGGCCTGCCTTCGGTCGCGCCGCGCTATGCAGCCTATAGCGCCACCCTGCCGCTGTCGTTTGCCGTCGCCACCACCGTGCCGGGCGCCGGCCAGTACAAGGTCGATGCTTCCGCCACCGGCTACGCCACCAAGTCGGTGGCCGCGGTCGACGTCAGCGCTGGCGGCCAGGCCAACGTCAACTTCAGCCTGACGCCTTAATACGCTGGCTTGATGGCCCAAGCCCCCGGATGTGCAGTCCGGGGGCTTTTTCTTTGGTTTAGCCCCTTGCTCCAGCCCTTGACGAGTGCGCTGTCGAAATATTTTACATCTGATAACTTTGTGAAATTTTTCCCTAATGAAATCATGGGTTTATGCGGTGGCGCGGATTTTGCTGAATGCATCGGCATTTCACCTTGGAAAGGATGGCCATGAAACGCCTGATCGCACTCTTAGCCGCATTCAGCCTGTCCGCGCAAGCGGGCGTAATCGACATCACCCCTGCCGGACAGACCTTCACCGACTGCGTGACCTGCACCACTTTCGGCGGACGCGGCGTCTATTTCCGCGCCAATACCGATGTCTCCGTCAGCGCCATCGGCTGGGTCGGCAGCCTGATCGGCGGGGACTACACGCTCACGATTTCCGAAGGCAACGGTGTCAATGCGCCGCTTGGCGCGGCGCTGGGCAGCTTCAACTCCACCCAGGCCGACAGCGGCTTTGGCCTGAACTGGTTCGACGCGGCGTTCACCTTCCACGCCGGCCAGGAATACCATATCAACCTGGCGCACAGTGACGGCAGCGAATTCTCCACCCGCTACGATTACATGGAATTCGACAAGGCTACCTCCGATATCGGTGCGCTGACCGTGCTGGACGGGACCTCGTATCCGGACGGCGGCGGCGCCAACAATTTCTGGCTGAGCCACTTTGAACTGCAGACGGCCGCGCAAGCCGTGCCCGAGCCGGCAACGCTGGCGATCTTCGGCCTGGGCCTGGCGGGGATGCTGGGCGCACGCCGCCGCAAGCAGGGCTGAGCGCTTGCTTACTTAGTTATTTACGGGCAGGCCACTGCTCGTATTTCTTTTCCAGCCGGGTGAAGGTGCCGTCCTTGCGCATGCTGTCGAGGGCGGCGTTCATGCGCTCGACCATGGCGTCCGGCACCGAAGGATTGCAGGCCAGGTAAACCTTCACGTGGTGGAAGGTCAGCACCGGCACGATCTGGTCCAGGTCGACATTCTGCGCCAGCGCGCTGCGGTCGTTGTTGCGCATGCCGACCGCCCACAGGTCGATGCGGTCAAGCAGGAGTTTTTTCGGGTTGGCCGCGTTGTCCGGCGCGCCGTCCACGTCGAAGCCGCGCGCACGCAGGAACTCGTCGCGCGCATCGCCGTTATAGGTGCCGATGCGCAGCTTGCGCGCATCGTCCAGGGTATGCACATTGTATTTGCGGCCGGCGCGGCCCATCAGCACCCATTCCGCTTCGTCGGTGGGGCCGACCCATTTGAATTGCAGTTCCCGTTCCGGGGTGCGCGAGGTGGAGTAGACGCAGGTGTAGGGATCGCGCTGCGCCATGGTGTAGGCGCGCTTCCAGGGCAGCACGTCGATCTTGTAGGCGAAGCCGGCGCGGGCCAGCATTTCGCGGATCTTCTCGCCTTCGCGGCCCACGACCTGGCCGTCGACCTTCATGCTGGCCGGCGGCGAATGCTCGGCGGTGATGATGAGGGGCTGGGCCGCCAGCGCCGGAGCGCCCGTGGCCAGCAACATTGCCAGATACATTACCCCTACCGCCATGCCTACCTCTTTGCTATCGTCGCTGACAGGATAGCAGGGAGGCGGGCCGGCGGACAATCACCGCACGCGCTTAAATATGCGGAAACGCTCGCTGCGGTCCGAGGCGCGGCGGCCTTCCCATAGGAGCTGCCACTCGGGGCCTGGCTGTTGCTGCTGGGCCCGGACTTTGATGCTATCTTGCAACAGCATGATCTGGCAGGCACGATTTTCCACCCCGTTGAACGGCAGCTTGCCGAAGTAGGCGAAGGAAGCGCGCTGGGCCGGCGTGGCATTGCTTTGCACGCAATCGATGCCGGGCGGCAGGGCAGCGGCGGCCTGGCGCGCCACGGTGGCGTAGCTCTTGCTGTAATTGACGTTGGGCAGGAACAGCGTCATCAGCAGGATCCAGATCAGGATCAGGCCGCCGGACGAGAGCACCACGGCGCGCCACAGCACGGCCGGGCGGCGCGACAGGCGCCAGTGCACCAGCATGAACCAGCCGGCGGTGGCGCACAGGCCGACCAGCAGCGACAGCCAGCTGACCTCCGGCGTGAAGCCGGGGATCAGCTTGAGCACATTGTGGGCCGGCTTGGCCGGCCAGCCGGTCAGCTGGGCGTAATAGAAAATCCAGATCACGGCGGCGCACAGGGTCAGCACCATCACGCTGAACCAGTCGATGGCGTTGATGGCGCCGCGCTTCATGGTCAGCAGGCCGAAGGCGGCCATGATGGCCAGCGGCGGCAGCAGCATCAGCATATTGCCCTGGTCAGGGGCGGGATTGAGCAGCACCAGGATGGTGGCGGCGGTGACGAAGGTGGTCGGCACCACGATGTGCAGCAGGTTGCTCTGGCGGCGCCAGGCCCACACGGCCCAGGCGGCAAACGGCCAGGCCGGCCAGAAGAACCAGACGCCGGTGCGGAAGAAGGTGCGCGCGCCTTCCACGCTGCCAAAGGAGAACTGGGCCTGGTTCCAGGCCAGCCAGGCCGGCAGCGGCGAGCGCCCGTAAGGCTGGGCCAGCACGGCGGGCACGATCCACAGCGCCGCCACGCCGGCCGCTACCGCCACGGCCAGGGCCAGGTCGCGCAGCGAACGGCCGGCCGGCATGGCCAGGAAGCGGGTGCAGGCGAACAGGGCCAGCACCAGGGCCGCCGGGACCACCCAGCCGCGCGTCAGGGTCATCAGGCCCAGGGCCAGGCCGGCCAGTGCCGCGTTGCGCAGCGAAGGCAGCTCCATATAGCGCACGCTGCGGTAGAGCGCGAGCGCCAGCAGGGAGGTTTGCAACGGTTCGGCCGTGGTTTCATGGCTGTGCACCAGCAGGCCCAGGCAGCCCAGGTAGATCAGGACGGCGGCATCGGCCAGGGTGCGGCCGAAGTCGTCCGGTTCCGGCTGGCCGCCGAAGGCCAGGCGCAGCGGCTGCGCTTCCGGACGGCGGCCCAGGTTGAAGGTGGCGTACCACAGCGACATCGCGCCCAGCAGGAAGACGCCGAGGGTGGCTACGCGCGCACCGAGCACGTCGCCGATGGCCCAGCCGGTGAGCTTGATGCCCAGCGCGCCGAGCCAGAAGGCCAGCGGGCCTTCGTCGGTCATGGAGAGGCCGGCCACGTTCGGCCACAGCCAGTCCTGCCAGGCGCCGTGCGCCATGGTCCACATCGCGCCGAAGCTGGCGGCGTCGTCGTTTTTCCACGGTTCGCGCCCGATCAGGCCCGGCAGGATGTACAGCAAGCCCAGGGCGAAGAACGCCCAGCGGGGCAGGGTGCGCGTGGCGGCGGCGGGAAGACGGACTGGCTTCATCGGTCAGTGCTGATTCTTTGGAAAGCTGGAGTATGACGGGTAAAAAGAAAAAAGGCAGCCGCGGCTGCCTTTTTTTTCGCTGCGACGGGATTAGCCGTTTGCAACTGCGGTCTTGGAACCGACTTTGCCGAACTTCTGGCGGAATTTTTCCACGCGACCGGCGGTGTCGACGATCTTGTGCTGGCCGGTGAAGAATGGGTGCGATTCGGAGGAAACCTCGATCTTCACCAGTGGGTACTCTTTACCTTCGTAGGTCGCGGTTTCGCGGGTCTGGATGGTGGAACGGGTGATGAACTTGAAGTCGCAGGACACGTCGTGGAACAGGACTTCGCGGTAATCTGGATGGGTATCAGCTTTCATGCTTTTCTCTTAATATTGGTAGCCAAACAGCACTTCGTCGGTCCTTACTGCCTCTCGACCCGATTGCTGATCACTTGCCTGGGGTTAAATGAACTCGCGATTATACATCAAAAAACCCGGTAAACCTGGGTCAGACCCGCAGGGTCTGACCCCCGATGAAACAATGGCCGGGAGTTTGGTTGTGCGACTTTGACTTTTTGAAAAGATCAAAGGCGTACACCCAAACCCCCGGCCGTGAAACCGTACGGGGTTGACGGCGGGATTACCCGCCGCGGCGCATCATCTCAAAGAACTCACCGTTGTTCTTGGTGGCGCGCATCTTGTCGAGGATGAACTCCATCGCCTCGATCTCGTCCATCGAGTACAGCAGCTTGCGCAGGATCCAGATCTTCTGCAGCTGGTCGGCCTTGATCAGCAGTTCCTCGCGGCGGGTACCCGACTTGTTCAGGTTGATCGCCGGGTAGACGCGCTTCTCGGCCAGGCGGCGCTCCAGGTGCACCTCCATATTGCCGGTACCCTTGAATTCTTCGTAGATCACATCGTCCATGCGCGAACCGGTTTCGATCAGCGCGGTGGCGACGATGGTCAGCGAGCCGCCTTCTTCCACATTACGGGCCGCACCGAAGAAACGCTTCGGACGCTGCAGCGCGTTGGCGTCCACACCGCCGGTCAGCACCTTGCCCGAAGCCGGGATCACGGTGTTGTAGGCGCGCGCCAGGCGGGTGATCGAGTCCAGCAGGATCACGACGTCCTTCTTCATCTCGACCAGGCGCTTGGCTTTTTCCAGCACCATCTCGGCGACCTGCACGTGGCGGGTGGCCGGTTCGTCGAAGGTCGAGGCGACCACTTCGCCGCGCACGGAGCGCTGCATCTCGGTCACTTCCTCCGGACGTTCGTCGATCAGCAGCACGATCAGGGTGACGTCAGGGTGGTTGGTGGTGATGGCGTGCGCGATATGCTGCAGCATCACGGACTTGCCGGACTTCGGCGAGGCCACCAAGAGGCCGCGCTGGCCTTTGCCGATCGGCGCCACCAGGTCGATGATACGGCCGGTGATGTTTTCGGTGCCGGTCATGTCGCGCTCGAGGCGCAGCGGCACGTTCGGGTGCAGCGGGGTCAGGTTCTCAAACAGGATGCGGTGCTTGGATGCCTCCGGCGATTCGCCGTTGACCTTGTCCACCTTCACCAGCGCGAAATAGCGCTCGCCATCCTTCGGGGTACGCACCTCGCCCTCGATCGAGTCGCCGGTGTGCAGGTTGAAGCGGCGGATCTGGGACGGGGAAATGTAAATATCGTCGGTCGACGCCATGTAGGAGGCGTCCGGCGAGCGCAGGAAGCCAAAGCCGTCAGGCAGGACTTCCAGGGCGC
>JBCNPK010000071.1:0-22627 GCA_039593355.1 Pseudoduganella sp. | reverse complement strand
CTCATAAAGAGATTTACGTTTATTTTGTGCGAGCGTTATAACGTATATTTTGAGCATCGGACCCGAAGGTCCGGGCATATCGTCAAACGCCCACACTTATCGACTGTTGATTTTTAAAGATCGCTGCGTTTAGCGACAAATCGTTGTGTTTGTCAGCAGCAGAGAAGCGAGATTATGCAGTGTTTCGTATAACTCGTCAACCCCTTCGTTCTCACATCGTTTCGCGCTATTTGCTGCGTCTCGTTGCGAGGGACAGAACTATAGCCGACGGGCGCCGACTCCGCAAGGGGTATCTGGCATCTTGTTTGCTTGTATAACAATGCAACGCATCTGGCCGTCGGCTTTTGTTCAGTTTTGACACAGGTGCTACATTAAAGAAAGCCGCAAAGGCTGTTGGGGGAGACATGCAACAGGAAACTGTTCCAAATTTGAACAACTCGGTCATCGAGACCGCCCATCTGCGCTCACGCACTTATGGCCTTGATCCATGCAGCGATGTGGACTTGTCGCCCATTGACCGCCGATCCTTATCCGGGCTCATTGAGCAAAACCGCCTGCTGCATACCCATGCGGTGCCGGCCATGGAAACGCTCTACCAGCAGATTGTGAACACCCATAATATGGTGATCCTGACGGACGCCAAGGGGGTGATCCTGCATTCCCTGGGGGATGACGATTTCCTGGAGAAGGCCAACCGGGTCGCCCTGCAGGCTGGCGCCACCTGGTCCGAGGAATGCAAAGGCACCAATGCGATCGGCACCGCCATCGCCGAAGCGAAGCCTGCGCTGGTGCATGCCGATCAACATTTCCTCCACGCCAATCATTTCCTCACCTGCTCCGCGGCGCCGATTACCGACCACGCCGGCAATGTGATCGGCGTGCTCGACGTTTCGGGCGACCAGCGCTCCTTCCATAAGCACACCATGGCACTGGTGCGCATGTCGGCATTGATGGTTGAGAACCAGCTGTTCGCCGCCGCGTTTGAAGATGTCATCACCCTGCACTTCCACGCCCGTGCCGAATTCATAGGCACGCTGATGGAGGGCATCGCCTCGTTCACGCCGGGCGGACGCTTTATCGCCGCCAACCGCGCCGGGCTGTTCCAGCTTGGGCTGACTTTTTCCGCACTGCAGTCGCATACATTTAGTTCCCTGTTCGGACTTCCGGTATCGGCGCTATTCGACCACTACCGGACCGCCGCTCCCGGACTGCTCGACCTGTGCCTGCATAGCGGGGTGCGCGTATTCGGCCGCGCCCAGCTGCGGCTGGCGAATAATCACTTCCAGCATCCGATCATTTCGGCGCGCGAGGAGAGCCACCCGGCGCAAACCAATCCAGCCCACACGGCGCGGCGCCTGTCCGGCCTGCGCTACCTGCGCACCGGCGACCCGCAGCTGGAGGCGGTGATCGACAAGGTGACCCGCGTGCTGGGCAAGGATATCCCGATCATGATCATGGGCGAGACGGGCACCGGCAAGGAGCTGCTGGCGCAAGCGATCCATAACGATTCGCCGCGCGCCCAGGGACCGTTTGTTCCAGTGAACTGCGCCTCAATCCCCGAGACGCTGATCGAATCCGAGCTGTTTGGCTATGAGGATGGTGCATTTACCGGCGCGCGCAAGAAAGGCGCGATCGGCAAGATCCTGCAGGCCAATGGCGGCACGCTCTTTCTCGACGAAATTGGCGACATGCCCTTCCCGTTGCAGGCGCGCCTGCTACGCGTGCTGCAGGAACGCATGGTGACGCCTCTTGGCAGCGGCAAGTCGATCCCTGTGAACGTCGAGGTCATCTGCGCCACCAACCATAACCTGCGCGACCGTATCGCCAAAGGCCTGTTCCGCGAAGATTTGTATTACCGCCTGAACGGCCTTGTCGTGAAATTGCCGCCGCTGCGCGAACGCACCGACCTGGAAACGGTCGTCAACAAGATTCTCACCACGGACAGCGGCAGCAAGCGCTATACAGTGGCGCCGGAACTGATGCAGCTGTTCTTGCGGCATAAATGGCCGGGAAACTTCCGCCAGCTGACCAACTTGCTGCGCACCGGTGTCGTGATGGCAGGAGACGAAAGCGAGATCGGCCTGCAGCACATGCCGGACGACTTCCTCGACGACATGAAGGAAGTGCAGGCGGCAGCGCCCGCGCAGGGCGAAGCGCAGGCCGTCAGCATCGCCGTGACCGCTGCCACCATGCCCTGCACCGGCGCACGCCTGGAAGACATGGAGCAAACCCTGATCGTGCGTACGCTGGAAGCGCACGGCGGCAATGTCTCCGCCACCGCACGCGCCCTGGGCGTCTCGCGCAACACGATCTACCGCAAGCTGCCCCATCTCAAGTAGTTCCGCCTAGAAGAACAGGATGCCGCCGAAAGATGCGCCGTTCATTTTCGCCTCGCCGCCGGCAAAAGACTTGGAGCGCGTCTGGCCCACTTCCCCTACCAGGGTGATGGCGCCGGTCAGCGCGTAATACGCGCCGGCGGTGAGGTTGGCGTTCGACTTCAGGCCGTTGGTGCCGACGCTGTTCTCCTCATTGCGGCTGATGCCGTAGCCCAGGCCCAGCTTGAGCTTCTCGCTGGCTTTGAACGTACCTTGCAGCAGCCAATGCTTGCTGCGCACATTGCCCTGGTCCGCGTCGGACAGTATGCCCAAGCCTTTGCCGCCCTGGTAGTTCGCCAACAAGCCAAACGCTCCCTCCTGGTACGATGCGCCGGCCTCCCAGCCATTCATGGTGAAGTCGGCCGTGCCGGCAGCCACTCCCTTGAATTTCTGCGACTTGGCGCCGACCCAGGCTTTGAACGGGCCGTCGGCAAAACTCAATTGCCCTTGCACCTGAGGATTCGAGCGCGAGGAGTACTGCGAGGACGCGACGATAGGCGAATCGCTGACCGGGTTGAACACGCCGGCGTCCACACTGAAGCCCGACATTTTTGGCGAGGTGTACGCCATCTGGCCGTAATAGCCGACGTAGGCATAGCCGGCGCCGATATGGCCCAGCGTGACGCGCCCACGCTGCGTGGCCTGCACCGGCGCGCCGGCGCCGATCAGCGTCATGTCGCCGAAGATGGCGTTGGCGCCGAAGATGCCGTTGTCGCGGCCCAGCTTGAACGTCCCCATCTCCGCGTTACCGAAGCTGAAGTAAGCCTGGCGCACGTCGACTTCGCTGTTCTGCGCGATGGCGCTATCCGTTGCGGTGGCATGGTAGATGCCGATCAGGGCCTTGACGTCGAAGCCGGACTGCCTGCTGGTGGCCGACGTCACCAGGCCGTTCGGCAGCAGGCCGTTGCCGATGGTGGTGCGGCGGTCTTCGCCGCCGCAGCCTATCCCCTCGCTGGCCAGCGCCAGCCCGCCGACTGCGTCGCCGCTGCACGACACGTGCGTGTAGTAGGCGTTGACGATGCCGCCCACATTCACATTCCATTCGCCGGCCTTGATTTCGACGGCGTGGGCTGCTGGGGCAAGCAAGGCAGTGACTGCGCTGGCGAGCATGATCTTTTTCATTGTTGTCTCCTTGGTTTGATTGATGGATGGTGCCTAAGAGACAGGGCAATTTGCGTGCCGGAGCTGCATACTGGGGAAAAGCGGCGATGCGTTGTTCACCTTGCGCCATATCGGACCAGCGCTGTTCAAAAAAAAAGCGGCCCGCAGGCCGCTAACGCAACACATGGAGATGCTTTACTTTGGTGCCAGCTTGAACACCCACACCGAGCCGCCCTGTTCGAGGAAGTTGACCTTCTTCGCCACTTCGCCGCCCCACAGCGGAACTGCGCCGCCCCAGCCCGACACCACGGCAACGTATTGCGTGCCGTTGTCCTGCCAGGTGATGGGCGGTGCGACGACGCCGGACCCGGTCTGGAACTGCCACAGCTCCTTGCCGGTCTGCGCGTCGAGCGCCTTCAGGTAGCCTTCCGGCGTGCCATAGAACACCAGGCCGCCAGCCGTGGTCATGACGCCGCCCCACAAAGGCGCGTTGTTCTTCACTTCCCACTTGATCTTGCCGCTCTTCGGATCGATCGCACGCAAGGCGCCGATGTAATCGTCGAACAGCGGCTTGATCGTGAAGCCGGCGCCCAGGTATGCGCCGCCCTTCTTGTAGCTGATCGGCTCGTTCCAGATGTCCATGCCCCATTCATTGGCCGGCACATAGAACAGCTTCGTCTGCGGGTTGTACGCCATCGGCTGCTGGTTCTTCGCGCCGAGGAAAGCCGGCGCTGCGAACACCGACGTACCCTTCTTGCCTTCCTCGCCTTTGGTTGGATCGCCAGGACGGCCTTCGACGATATAGTTCGGACGGCCGGTCTTCAAGTCGATGCCGCTGGCCCAGGTGATCTTGCGCACGAAGGGGAAAGCGTTCTGCAGCTTGCCGTCGTTGGCGTCGATCACGTAGAAGAAGCCGTTGCGGTCGGCCTTGCCGCCGTAACGCTTGCCGTCCATGTCGAAGGTGACGAACTCGTTGGCGCCGTCGAAGTCCCAGGCATCGTTGGGCGTGTTCTGGTAAGCCCATTTGATGATGCCGGTCTTCGGATCCAGGGCCACGGTGGACGAGGAATACAGGTTGTCGCCGGGGCGCAGGTGGCTGTTCCATGGCGCCGGGTTGCCGGTGCCGAAGTAAGCCAGGCCCGTCTTCGGATCGTAGGTACCGCCCATCCAGGTCGAGGCGCCGCCGGTTTTCCACAACTCGCCGGGCCAGGATTGATTGACCGTGCCGGTCACGCCGGTCTCCGTCGCCTTGCCGTCGCTGTCGTACTTGTAGCCCATGTGGCCTTCCACCGTTGGGCGAGTCCACAGCAGTTCGCCGGTCTTGGGATCGCGGCCTTCCACGCGGCCGACGATGCCGAACTCGCCGCCGGATACCCCGGTCAGCAGCACGCCGTTGGCGATCAGCGGCGCCGCCGTCATCGAATAGCCCGCTGCGTAATCGTCCACCTTTTCCTTCCAGACCACCTTACCCGTATCCTGGTCCAGCGCCACCAGCTGCGCGTCCAGCGTGCCGAAGATCACCAGGTTGTCGTACAGCGCGGCGCCGCGGTTGACCACGTCGCAGCAGGGCATGATGGCGTCCGGCAGGCGGTGTTCATACTTCCACAGCTTGTTGCCGGTCTTGAGGTCGATGGCGAAGATGCGCGAGTAAGACGCCGTGACGAACATCTTGCCGTTGTAGATCAGCGGCTGCGATTCCTGGCCGCGCTGCTTTTCGCCGCCGAACGAGAACGACCAGGCCGGTACCAGGCGGCTGACGTTCTGCGTGTTGATCTGCTTGAGCGGCGAATAGCGCTGCCCTTCCGAACCCATGCCCGAAGAAAGCACGCTGCCGGTGTCCTTTGCAGCGTTGTCCAGCATGGCGGTGGTGACGCTGGCAGCCTGCGCCAGCGATGCCGCCCCCAGCAGCATTCCGATAGTGATGTATTTCACGTCCTGTCTCCTTTGTTATGGTCTTTCTGGCCAAGTGCTGCGCATTCTTCGTCGGTGAACAAGCGGGAACGAAGCAGGAAGCGTTTGCCGGTGCCGTTATCGAGCGAGAACATGCCGCCGATGCCGGCCACAACGTCCACGATCAGCTGGGTGTGTTCCCAGTAGGCGTATTGCTCAAGCCCGATATAGAAGGGCGCACCGCCAAGGTTGCCGAGGTAGACGTCGGTTTCGCTGACGTCGAACTCGCCCGCCGGATAGCACATCGGCGCGCTGCCGTCGCAGCAGCCGCCCGACTGGAAGAACAGGATCGGCCCGTGCTGCTGGTGCAGCTGGTCGATGAACTCCAGCGCGGGTGCGGTGGCTGTGACCCTGGCAATTGCGTTATCCATGCTCCGCCTCGCCATTTCGCCTTAGAAGAAGCCCAGCGCGTTAGGGTTGTAGCTGACCAGCAGGTTCTTGGTCTGCTGGTAGTGGTCGAGCATCATCTTGTGCGTCTCGCGGCCGATGCCCGATTGCTTGTAGCCGCCGAATGCTGCGTGGGCCGGGTAGAGGTGGTAGCAATTGGTCCAGACGCGGCCAGCCTGGATGGCGCGGCCCATGCGGAAGGCACGGCTGCCGTCGCGGCTCCAGACGCCGGCGCCCAGGCCGTACAGGGTGTCGTTGGCGATGGCCAGCGCCTCGTCTTCATCCTTGAAGGTGGTAACCGAGACCACCGGGCCGAAGATCTCTTCCTGGAAGATGCGCATGGTATTGTCGCCCTTGAACACGGTCGGACGGACGTAATAGCCGCCTTCCAGGTCGCCGGCCAGCACCTGGCGGTCGCCGCCCGCCAGCAGTTGCGCGCCTTCCTGGCGGCCGATATCCATATAGGACAGGATCTTTTCCAGCTGCTCCTGCGACGCCTGGGCGCCGATCATGGTGGAGTGGTCAAGCGGGTTGCCCTGCTTGATGGCGGCCACGCGTTTCAGGGCACGCTCGATGAAGCGCTCGTAGATCGATTCCTGGATCAGCACGCGCGATGGACAGGTGCAGACTTCGCCCTGGTTCAGCGCGAACATGGCAAAGCCCTCCAGCGCCTTGTCGAAGAAAGCGTCGTCAGCCGACATCACGTCTTCAAAGAAGATGTTGGGCGACTTGCCGCCCAGTTCCAGCGTGACCGGAATCAGGTTCTGCGCGGCGTAGCCCATGATCAGGCGGCCGGTGCCCGTTTCGCCGGTAAAGGCCACCTTGGCAATGCGCTTGCTCGAGGCCAGCGGCTTGCCCGCTTCCAGGCCGAAGCCGTTCACCACGTTCAGCACGCCCGGCGGCAGCAGGTCGCCGATGATCTCCAGCAGCACCATGATGGAGGCCGGGGTCTGCTCGGCAGGCTTGAGCACCACGCAGTTGCCGGCGGCCAGCGCCGGCGCCAGCTTCCACACCGCCATCAGGATCGGGAAGTTCCATGGAATGATCTGGCCCACCACGCCCAGCGGTTCATGGTAGTGGTAAGCGTAGGTTTCCGAGTCGATCTGGGCCACGCTGCCTTCCTGCGCACGGATGCAGCCGGCGAAGTAACGGAAATGGTCGATCGCCAGCGGAATGTCGGCCGCCATGGTTTCGCGGATCGGCTTGCCGTTGTCGATGGTTTCGGCGGTGGCGATCAGCTGCAGGTTCTGCTCCATGCGGTCGGCCATCTTGTTCAGGATGTTGGCGCGCTCGGTCGGGGACGTCTTGCCCCATGCGGCCTTGGCGGCGTGGGCGGCGTCCAGCGCCAGCTCGATATCTTCGGCCGTGGAACGCGCGATCTCGCAGAATGGCAGGCCGGTAATCGGAGTGATGTTGGCGAAGTATTCACCCTTGACCGGCGGTACGAATTTGCCGCCGATGAAGTTGTCGTAACGGGTCTTGAAGGGATTGGCGACGCCCAGTTTGCTGATGTCGGCGAGATTCATGTCATCCTCTATTGAGTGGTTGTGGGTACTGCCTTATTCGCAATTGCCGTGCCAGCGGTTTTGCGGCTTGCCCGCGCTCGCGGTGCAACAACATCTGCTCCAAACTTGAACACCTGTTGCTGATGTCAACGGATCACCACACCCCAAGGCAGTTCGCCAACCGGGATATCGGCCACCTTGCGTGCGCTGGCGGTATCGATCACGGACACGCTGTTGGAGCGGCCGTTGGCCACATACAGCTTGCCGCCGTCTGGCGTGATGGCCATGTTCCAGGGACGCTTGCCGACCGCAATCGTGGCGTTCACAGTATTGCTGGCGGTATCGATGCGCATCACGCTGCCATCCATACCGTTCGAGACGTAGACGCTGCGCCCGTCGGGATGAACCGCGATGCCGTTGGCATTGCGGCCTGCGGGAATGGTGGCCAGTGTTTTCAACGTCGCCGGATTGATGACGTAAACGGCATTGGCCAGCTCACAGGCCACGTAAACACGGCTGGAATCCGGTGCGAAGCCTATGCCGCGCGGGCGCATCCCCACTGCCACGGAGCCAGTCTGGCGGCGCTGCGCCACGTCGACCACGTCGACCTGCTCCGCTTCCTCGGCGCTGACGTAGAGATAGCGGCTGTCGGGGCTGAATACGGCATGCTCCGGATTGCGGCCCTTGACCGGGATGTCCGCCAGCCGGGCGTGGGAGGCGGCGTCGAACAGGGCCACGCTATTGCCCTCTTCCACGGCAACCGCCACCAGCTTGCCGTCCGGCGACACGCTGACGCCCTCCGGCGATTTCCCCAGCGCCAGCGCTTCGCCGCTGCCGGCCGCGCTGTCGATGGCCAGCAGGGTCCCGTTGGAGGCATCGCTGACGAAGATCTGACGCCCCGTTGGGTCGCTGCCTATCCCGCGCGGCCGCCTGCCTGCTGCCAGCTGGCGCACCACGCTGTCGGTGGCGGTGTCGATCACGCTGATGGTGCCGGATTTCTCGTTCGGCACGTAGGCGAAGGGGGCTGCGATAGCGATGCTTGCCGCGCCGGCGGTGCATAGCGCCGCGAACAGGTTTGCCTTCATGATGTCTCCTTTGGTATGGTGTGTGCCCACATGTCATGCAAGCGATATGCCAGCATCGTTGCGCCGCCGCGAAGGCTTGGCAGGCATATTGCTTATGTGTCAGGGAGACCCGCACAGCGGGCACCTGAACGCATCCGAGGAGACTGAAATGCACGCAACCCGATTGAATTCCATGGCCGCAGTGCTGGCCGGCTTGTTTTCCCCGCTTCTGGCGCAGGCCGCGCCGGGCGACGCCGCACCTGAAGGCTTGCCGGTCGCCGATGTCGTCGTGATCAGCGGCAGCCGCACCGAACATTCGAGCTTCGAACTGCCGGCGGCGGTCGACGTGCTCGACGCCCAGCGCATCAGGGATGGGCAGGTGCGCGTGAACGCTTCCGAGGCGCTGGCCGCCGTGCCGGGTGTAGTGGTGCAGAACCGCCAGAATTACGCGCAGGACCTGCAAATCTCCTCGCGCGGCTTCGGCGCCCGGTCAGCCTTCGGCGTGCGTGGGGTGCGCCTGGTGACCGACGGCATACCGGCCAGCATGCCGGATGGCCAGGGCCAGGCGGCCACCTTCAACCTCGACATGGCCGAGCGCATCGAAGTGCTGCGCGGCCCCTACTCCGCCATCTACGGCAACCATGCCGGCGGCGTTATCCAGCTGTTCACCCGCGACGGCGAAGGCTCGCCGACGGTGGAAGCCAGCTTTGCCGCCGGCAGCGACGGCTTGCGCAAGACCGACCTGAATGCACAGGGCAACGCGGCCGGCATCGGCTACGTTCTGGATGCGTCGCGCTTCGACACCGACGGCTATCGCGACCACAGCGCCGCCCGGCGCGACCAGGCCATGGCCAAACTGACCTTGCAGCCGTTGCCGGGCGCGCGGCTGGTCCTGGTGGCCAATGGCCTGCGCCAGAAAGACACGCAGGATCCACTGGGCGTGACCTGGGCAACCTGGCAGCGCGACCCGCGTGCCGGCGAGACCGACGCCACCGACACGCAGGTGCCCAAGCGCACGCTGGCCGAGCGCTATAACACCCGCAAGAGCATCGATCATCAGCAAGGCGGCGCGAGCTGGGACCAGCGCTTCGCATCGGGGCGGCTGCACGTGAGCCTGTGGGGCGGCAATCGCCAGGTGACGCAGTTCCAGGCCTTCTCAAAAGGGTTCCAGGCACCGGCGAGCCATTCTGGCGGCGTGGTGGACTTCGACCGCGACTTCTACGGCACTGACCTCAACTGGCAGGACATGCGTGAAGTCGCTGGAGGCAGGCTGACCACCACCGCCGGCGTCGAATACGGCCGTTCGAGCGACGACCGCAAAGGCTACGAGAATTTCATCGGCAGCGCCTTCGGCGTGCAAGGCAAGCTGCGGCGCGACGAAAAGGATGTGGTGTCCAGCACGGATCCCTACCTGCAGACCGAATGGCAGGGCGAGCGCTGGCAACTCACCGCCGGCCTGCGCCACAGCCGGATGCGCGTCGCGGTGGATGACCATTTCCTCGGCAACGGCAACGACAGTGGCGCGCTTCGCTACAGCCGCAGCACGCCGTTGCTTGGCGTGTTGTACAAACTGTCCGGCGGCGTGAATTTATATGCCACCGCGGCGCGCGGCTTCGAGGCGCCGACGCTGAATGAACTGTTCTACTCCGGCAGCGGCGCCGGTTTCAATTTCCAGCTGCGTCCCGCACGCAGCACGCATATCGAGACTGGCGCCAAGGTCCGCAGCGGCGACACGCAAGTCAATGCGGCACTGTTCCAGGCGCGCACCCGCGACGAACTGGTGGTGGACGCCTCCAGCGGTGGCCGCACGAGCTACCGCAATGCCAGCGAAACCCTGCGCCAGGGTACCGAACTGTCGCTGGACAGCAAGCTCGGTGCAGGCTTCAGCGCCCACGTGGCGGCCACGGTCCTGAAGGCGACCTATGAAAAGGCTTTCGGCAACGTGCGCGAAGGTGCGCGCCTGCCTGGCGTGCCACGCGCCAGCCTGTTCGCTGAACTGGCCTGGAAGGCGAGCGGCGAACGCTTTACTGCCGCACTGGAATCGCTCACCGTTGGCCGCGTCTATGCCGAGGATGCGAATGCCGACACGCCGGCCCCGGGGTACAGCATCCTGAATGCGCGCCTGGTGGCGAAACAGGCCTGGGAAGGATGGCGCATCAGTGAGTTTGCGCGCTTGAACAACCTGGCGGAGCGGCGCTATATCGGCTCCGTGATCGTGGGCGACAGCAACAAGCGCTATTACGAAGCGGCTCCGGGCCGCAATTGGGTCCTTGGCGTCAGCGCACAATACCAGTTCTAGAAATTGACCCGCAGCCCGGCCGCCAACGAACGCGGCGCGCCGGGAGCCACGAAGCGCGCCAATTGCGCCTGCCCGCCAGTGAATGCGTCCGTGGCCACGGCACCGAAGGTTTCGTAGCGCCGGTTGGCCAGGTTATTGATGCGGACGTGCCATTCCCATTTCTCATTTGACCGGTAATTTACCTGCAGGCCTAGCAGGGCATGGCCGGCGATGCGCCATCCTGGCTCGGCTCCGTCTTCATTACCCATCACCACCAGGCGGGAGCTGGCGTGCAAGGTCGCGCCAATGCGCAGCGCACCGGACACGTGCCAATCCGCGCCGAGCTTGAAGGTGTGGCGCGGCAAGCCTGCCATGCGTGTGCCTTCGCGCACCGGCACATTGCGGCTGCCGGTAAACAGGCTGCCGTTGGCTCCATACGCTGCGTCGAGGAAGCTGTACGCGACCGTGAGCTCCATCCCTGCGGCCCGCAGGTTGGCGGTGAGATCCGCGCCCTGGTGCACTGTACGGGGAAAGTTGGCGAAGTAGCCATGCTGCGCGATGCCCGCGGTGCGGAACAGGATGTCGTCCTTGTTACGCGTGCGGTAGAGGGCCAGCGTGGCCTGTTGGGCCCCTTGCTTCCAGCGCGCGCCGGCTTCGATCGTTCGCGAAACAACCTGCTTCAGGTAGGGGTCGGATTGCAGGCCCACCGGCAGCCGGCAAGGCTGCTCCGGGTCGGCGCAACCTAGCTCGATCACGGTCGGCACCCGGTTGCTTTGGGATGTGTTGGCGAAGAGCGTGACGCCGGCTGTGGTCTGGTACGTGATGCCCAGGGCGGGACTCAGCTTGCGGTAGGTGAATCGTTCATGCTGCGCGACTGTGCCGTCGTGCTGCAGGTTGCTGGTAAGGCGCGACCAGCCTTGGCGAACGGATGGCGTCAACGACCAACGTTCCGCGAATGTCCAGGTGTCGCTTGCGAAAATCGCGGCGCTTTGCGCAGTGCCGTCGACGGCTGCCTCCAGTTCGCGCTCGCTACCGGGAATAAGCACCGCTTCGCGCCGCACTGTAAATTCTCCAGGCTGGCTGTATTGGGCAAAGGACACGCTGCTGCGGTCAAATGTCGCTCCCAGCGCCAGCCGGTGCGCTCCTGCCACGCGTTGCCAGCTCGCGTTCGCCCCCTGGCTTCGCTGCCGCGTCGCGGCGGTGTTGAAGCTGGCAGCCACCGGTCCAGCGTCGCCGTCCGTGGCGCCATCCTCCGCCAGGTCGCCATTCACGCTGTCGCGCCGGCTACTGCGGGCGTAAACGGCAAAAGAACACCGTGCGCCTCCGTCCATTTGGCCTCTCAAGCCAAGCTGGATCTGGCGCAGCTGGTTGCTGCTTCGGTCAGGGCTGGTGTACACGGCGCGCCTGTCCTCCGCATACAGGCCGTCCGGCAGCAATCCGTTGCCCACCAGCCGGCTGGCGCCTGCGAGCACCGATACATCCCAGTCCAAATCCCCGGCGCTGTGCCCAAGCTTTGCAAACAACCTGCCCAGACGCCCGGGAGATTCTGCACGCCAGCCACGGTCGTGGAACAGGGTTGCCGCCGCAAAACTATGCCAGCCCCCTTCATATTGCGCGCCATGCGACATGTCCAGCTGCCGGCGGCCGTGGCTTGAACCGGAGGCGCTGATGCTGCCGCCGGGATCATCGCGCCCGTTCCGGGTAGTCAGGACCAGCGCCCCGCCCAAAGTGTTCAAGCCGTACAGCGGATTGGACCCGGGCGCCAGCAACAGTTGGCCGATCGCCGCCTCGGGCAGCATGTCCCAATTCACCACGTCGCCAAAGGGCTCATTCACTCGAACGCCGTCGAGATAAACGGACAGCCCCTGGGCGGTTCCCAGCAAAGGCGAAGCGCGGAACCCGCGATACGTGACGTCCTGCTGGTATGGACTGCCTGACACTTCGTTCACGTTGACGCCCGCCAGCGTGCGCGACATGGTTTCAGCCAGGTTCTCCCCCTGCTGCGGTGCCGCGCCGAACTGCGCTGCATACGGCAGCAGCCGGCGCTCCACTACCAGCGCGCCGACCGGGGCGATACCAACGATTTCGACAGTCGGAATTCCGCCCCCTTCGCCGCGAGCCGCAGCCGCCAGAAGCGCCAGCAAGCCGCCCAGCGCACGGCGCTTCACGGCTTCGCCAGCTGCACGCCGTGGCGCGCAAAGATCGCCTTCAGTTCGCCGCTTGCGGCCAGCTCGTTCAGTGCCGCCTGCAGCTTTCGCGCCAGCTCGGTATTAGACTTTCGCACCGCCATCCCGACAGCCCATCCGGCGCGGGGCAAGCGCTGAAAATGCACGTCCTCTACCGGGAATGCCGGATCGCCGCGCAATACGGCTTCGATCTCCGAGCGCGTCGCCAAGACGGCATCGAGCCCGCCCTCCTTCAGCTGCTGCAGCGCCTCCGCCGAGCTATGGAACAGGCGTACCTGCTCCCGAAAACGTCCGTTTCCCTCACCCAGCATCACCATGCCGGCCAGCGAGACCTGCTCCACGCCGATGCGCTTTCCCGCCAATACATCCAGTCCATCGAACACTGGAATGCTGCGCGCACTGCGCACCAGGCGCACCGACTCCACATGGTAGGGAGCGAAGATTTCCACCTTGTCATTGGACGCCATCAGGGATCGGTCCATTGGCACGTGCAGCATCACGTCCGCAGGCCCATAGCCAAGGTAATGCCCCTTCCAGACCATGTTGCGCAAGTCGTCGTTCAGGTTCTCGCCCGCGGGGAATGGCAGCAAGTTCAGTTTAAGGGACAGCTTGCCCGCCAGCGCTGCCGCCAGGTCGATATCGATGCCTTCGCCATTGTTCGAAAATGGAGCAAAGTCCTGGTAGACGGCGACCTTCAGGGAGCCGGTATCAGCGTGGGCCGTCAGCGCCGCGAACAGCAGGGCGGAGCCGATCAGCAGCATGGCGCGGAGGCCGCGCAGACGCAAGGTGAGCATGGCGGCCTCGCATCAGTTGTTGGTGCGGCGGGACTCCAGGTAGGTCTTGATGGCCCACATGGCTTCCTGGTTGAACACTCCTTCGAATGGCGGCATGTAGACCGCGCCGTTACGCACTTTGCCGCCCCGGATCGAAGACAGGAAGTAGCGGTCGATCTCCTTGTAGCAGGCCTGCTTCTTTTTCTCGTTGCTCATGCCGACGCAATCGCGGTCCAGCAGGCGCAAGTCCGGCGCGATACCGCCGGAAATCGCCTCCAGCCCGTGGCAGCGGGCGCAGTTCTGGTTAAAGGCCGAACTGCCGATCTTCAGCGCCAGTTTGTTGTCCTTGTACGGATTCTCATCGCGCCACTTATCGCCAAGCACCGGCAGGCCGGTGGTATCGACGGCTTGCGGCGTCACATTGCCATGGGCGAAGGCGAACATGGAAGTGGTAACGGCAGCCGCCGCAGCGGCCAAAAGGATAATACGTTTCATGGATGTCTCCTGCATGATGTGGTTGTAATACCCATGCAGGAGCAAACGGCGTGCCATGCCGCCTTCACAGGTGAAGGCAGCGAATGTGCTCCAGATTGGAACAGCTGTCACACCGCAGGTGTCACACCGTTAGCAGCAACAGCTGAAGCGTTTGCGTCCCCGAGTAGTCCGGAATCTGCTTCAGGGCGGCATTCTTCAGTTGCCCCAAATGAGAACGATTCTTGAGCTTCCCTTGCTGGAACAGGAATATGCAGTCATCTACAAGGAACATCATCTCCTTGCGGGTCAACGATTTACGCGATTGCAATTCGGCGTAACGCTCCATGTGGCGCTTTGCTGCATGCTGTTTGCGTCGGCATTCGACGCAGCGCACACAATCGACATCCACATAGAAGCCTAGCGTTTCATACCAGTAGCGCTGTTCACGCGCGTAAAAGATAAATGCGCGTCCGCACTCGACGCAGGTCTTCAAGATGTCCACATAGTATGGCCGCGGAAATACCGCATAGCGCTGCACATTCAAATTGGCGCGCAGTGCCGTCTGCGGGAAGATGCGGGCGCTTTCGTAGCGCCAATAGGACTGCTTGATCACCTGCTCCGCGATATTCAGGCCTGTATGCTGCAATCTTTCGCGCTTCCCTCCGTATCGCGGATGCGGCACCAGTTCATCCACGTTTCACCTCGCAGAAATTGTGATCGCCCCGCTTTTCGAAGCTGATTTTCACCGGCAGAAAGAGGGCGATTATTTCGGCATTGGTGCGGGTATGCTGCGACAGCACGTCCATGGTAAAGCTGCCGCCGCCGGCCAGCGCCATGGGGATCAACAGCTGGTCTGCGAGATGCTCGCTGACGGCTGCGCCGGACGCGATAAAGCGCCGGGCCTGGGCCACGGCGTCGCGTGCCACTTCCTCGGCGCGGCGTGACTTTTCGCCAAACGCGACGAAGACTTCGGTCACGTGCGCGTGATCGAGCGTGATCAGCAAGGCATTGCCCGGCCCCCAGTGATCCGGCAAGGTCTGGAAGCGCAGCTGGTCGCCGAACCAGCCCATGGCACTGGCCACGCAATCCAGTTCGCGCTTTGCTACGCCTGCCGGAACGGCAGCAACCAGGCTTTCCGCATACGCTTCGCGCCGCTCACCGCGTGCTTCCAGCGCCAGTTGGCGCCAGGCCTTCAGCGGCTGCACGGTCGCTCGCACTGCGCCGCCGCCGGCCGGGTAGAACCCTGCACGCTCCAGCTTGAAGTCGAGCTGCGCGCCCATGTCGGACATGGCGCGGCCGTAAGCACGCTGCAGGAATTCTGCCGGCGGCGCCTTGGAATTGTGGGTGCCTCCGCTGACGCGTACCACCGACTGGCCTTGCGCGTAAAGCAGGGCCGGCACGACAGTCTGCAGCACCAGCGTCGAACTGCCGGCCGTGCCGATCTGGAATTGGTACTCCCCAGCCTTGATCGCGTCAGGCTCGAAGGTCAGGCTGGTTGAACCAAGCGCGTCGCCCTCGATTTTCGCACCGGAGATTTCTCCCGCCGCCTTGACCGAGGCAAGGTGCTGCCGCATCAAGCCCGGCTTCGAACGGTTGGCCCGGATGTTCCCGATGCGGAACGGCTGGCTAGTAATCATCGAGAGCGTCAGCGCGGTGCGCAGCACCTGGCCGCCCCCCTCCCCTTTGGATCCATCAATTTCAATCATTCTTATCCTGCTTCTTATCCTTTGACGCACACCACCTGTTTCAAGGTGTGCACTACTTCCACCAATTCTTCCTGGGCCTTCATCACGGCCTCGATATCCTTGTAGGCCATCGGGATTTCGTCGATCACGCCTTCGTCCTTGCGGCACTCGACACCTTCCGTCGCCTTCACCTGGTCTTCCAGCGAGAAGCGGCGCTTGGCCTCGTTACGGCTCATGGTACGGCCGGCGCCGTGGCTGCAGCTGTTGAAGCTCTCCGGGTTGCCTTTACCGCGCACGATGAAGCTCTTGGCCCCCATCGAACCCGGAATGATCCCCAGCTCGCCTTCGCGCGCAGACACTGCGCCCTTGCGGGTCACAAGGACATCCTTACCGAAGTGGCGCTCCTTCTGCACATAGTTGTGGTGGCAGTTCACCGCTTCCACGTGGGTCTCGAACGGCTTGGTGATCACGGTACGCACCGAGGCGATCAGGTTCTGCATCATCACCTCGCGGTTCATGCGCGCAAATTTTTGAGCCCAACCCACCGCTTCCACATAATCGTCATAGTGCTGGGTTCCTTCTTCCAGATAGGCCAGGTCCTTGTCCGGCAGGTTTGCGATGTGCGTACGCATATCCTTCTGCGCCAGTTCGATGAAGTGGGAGCCGATGGCATTCCCCACCCCACGCGACCCGGAGTGCAGCATGAACCACACCGAACCTTCTTCATCCAGGCACACTTCCACGAAGTGGTTACCGGAACCCAGGGTACCCAAGTGGCGGTAGTTGTTGGTGTTCTTCAGCTTCGGCGTTTTCTCGCAGATCACGTCGAATTCGTCCTTCAACTGCCCCCAGGCCACATCCACCGCCGAAGGAGGGTTTTCCCAGGAACCGCGGTCACGGCCGCGGAACTTTGGCGTCAAACCGTGGGGAATCGCTTTTTCAATGGCGCTACGTAAAGGGCCCATGTTGTCCGGCAGGTCGCGTGCATTCAGCGTGGTCTTGGCGGCCATCATCCCGCAGCCGATATCCACGCCAACCGCCGCCGGTATGATCGCACCCAGGGTCGGAATCACGCTACCGATGGTCGACCCCTTACCCAGGTGGACGTCCGGCATCACCGCAATATGCTTGTAGATGAAGGGCATCTTGGCCGTGTTGGCCAGCTGCTGGCGCGCTTCCGATTCGACCGGCACGCCCTTGGTCCACATTTTCACCGGGCTCCCACCCGATACTTCCATCACTTCGAATTCTTTATCTTTCATCATAAGTCTCATCTTCTAACGATTAATCAGCGCCGACAAGGGTGGAGACCACGCCATTCCACACCGTGCGGCCTTTGCCTGCGAGCGGCTCGTCGTGCCAGCTGACGGTGGTGTGGCGGCGGCTGGTGGAAATATTCATCGCCGCGTTCATGCCGCCGAAGCTGCGTTTCACGGGTTTCCTGCCGACTGCGCCGGCACTGATGGTCCAAGCCTTGATTTGGGATTCCGCCATTTTGATCTCCTTTTGTCTTTGCGTATCCCATCTATTGCAAATGGTGTGCCAACTTATTAAGTCATTGATAAATATAGATTTATGAAAAACAATGATTATGCCAATTTATCTGTTGAGATAAATATTTATCCCGACAATGAAAAAGAAAATCGTTATCCTTGGCTTCCTCGGCACGCAGCTGGACGGCGGGCCAAGAAGTGCCGCGCGCTGGGAGAAGTGGCGCCCAAGCGTCTCGCTGCTGCAGCACGACGACATGGTGGTCGACCGTTTCGAATTGCTCGCCAGCGCTCATCACGACAGCCTTGCACGCCAGGTCGAAGACGATATGCATGCGGTCTCACCGCAGACCGTCGTGCAGCGCCACACGCTACCTATCAGCGATTGGTGGGATTTCGAAGACGTCTACAGCCAGCTGTTCGACTTCGCCCGCAATTACCCCTTCGATACCGAGAAAGAAGAATACTGGGTCCACATCACCACCGGCACCCACGTCGCGCAGATCTGCCTGTTCCTGATGACGGAGGCGCGCTATTTCCCTGGCCGCCTGCTGCAGACTTCCCCTCCACGCCGCGCGGCGCCCGGCAATCCAGGCGATTACGTCCTGATCGACCTGGACCTGTCGCGCTACGACCAGATTGCGCAGCGCTTCTCCAACGCCCAGCGCGAAGGCGTCGAGTTCCTGAAGTCAGGCATCGCCACGCGCAACCCGCATTTCAACCTGATGATCGACGAGATCGAACACGTAGCGGCGCGTTCGCGTGCGCCCATGCTCCTGATGGGCCCCACCGGCGCGGGCAAGTCTTTCCTGGCGCGCCGCGTCTATGAGCTGAAAAAAGCGCGGCATCAGCTCGATGGAGCCTTCGTTGAAATCAACTGCGCCACCCTGCACGGCGACGGCGCCGGCTCTACGCTGTTCGGCCACGTGAAAGGCGCCTTTACCGGCGCGGCATCTGACCGTCCAGGATTGCTGCGCACGGCGCACAAAGGCCTGCTGTTCCTGGACGAGATTGGCGAGCTGGGACTGGACGAGCAGGCCATGCTGCTCAAAGCCGTGGAAGACAAGCGCTTCCTACCGATGGGCGGCGACCATGAAGTGCGCAGCGACTTCCAGCTGATCGCCGGCACCAACCGCGACCTGGCGCACGAAGTGGCGGCTGGCCGCTTCCGCGAAGACCTGTTCGCACGGATCAACCTGTGGACCTATTCGCTGCCCGGCCTGGGCGACAGGCCCGAAGACATCGAACCGAACCTGGACTACCTGCTCGCCCAATTCGGCGCCGAGAATGGCTCGATGGTGCGCTTCAATACCGAGGCGCGCCAGCAATACATGCGTTTCGCCGCTTCGCCGGATGCGCTCTGGAACGGCAATTTCCGCGACCTGTCGGCCTCAGTCACGCGCATGGCGACGTTGGCGGATGCAGGCCGAATCACCGCGCCCATCGTTGCGGCCGAAGTGGCACGCCTGCAGCGGCAATGGCGCCCGCTGGCTGAAGGTGCGCGGACAGAGCTTGCGCTGGAAAGCCTGTTCGACGAGGCGGCACTCGCGCAAATGGATTTGTTCGACCGCATGCAGCTTGAATCGGTGATTACCGTCTGCCGCCAGTCGAAGTCCATGTCGGACGCCGGCCGCAAGCTGTTCGCAGCCTCGCGCCTTGGCAAGGCAAAGCCGAATGATGCCGACCGCTTGAAAAAATACCTGGCACGCTTCGGCCTGGAATGGGAACAACTCGGCTAAACCTTGGCGCGCACATGGCATGTGTTGAAGCGTTCGTCCTGTTCGAAGCCGATCGACACCGGAAGGAAATGCGTGATCACTTCCGCATTCGTGATCGCGTGTTGCGACACGTGGTCGAGCGTGTAGGCGCCGCCGCCGGCCAGCGCGAACGGCAGCATCAGCTGATCGCCCAGGTGCTCGCCAACCGCAGCGCGGGAAGCCAGGTAGCGCCGTGCCTCCAGCGCCGCTTCACGCGCTACCGACTCCGCCCGCACGCCGCGGTCGCCGATAGCGGAGAAAACTTCCGTCACCGCCTCGCTTTCGATGGTCAACAAGATCGCATTGCCAGGACTGGCTGACGACGGCGCCAGCACGGGACGCAGCTGCTCCCCATTCCATCCGAGCAGGTTGCGCACCGTCGCGTACTGGCGTTGCGCCACCTGCGCCGGCAAGCGTGCCGCAATCGCCTGCGCATAGGCTTGCCGCAAACCGCCCCGGTCGAGCAAATCAAGCCGGCGCAACTGCTTGCACGGCCATACATTGGCTGAGATGCTGCCGCCGCCGGCCGGATAAAAGCCATACCGGTCAATATTGATTTCGACGTTCGCTCCCATGGCCGCGAGCACACGGCAATAAGCCCGCTGAAGGAATTCAGCTGGCGGCGCTTTTGGATTATGCGTCCCTCCCGTCACCGTGACGGCAGTCGGCTGCTCAGCGAACAACAGCGCGGGGATAAGAGTTTGCAGCACAAGTGTCGTGCTGCCGGCAGTGCCGATATCGAAATCGTACACGCCGCCGCTTACGCGACCGGGAGTGAATTCAAGGGAAGTCGAGCCGACCTCGGCGTCAGAAACGGTCGCCCCGCACGCGATGGCCGCGGCACGAACCGCCGACAAATGCTGGCGCCGCAAGCCGGGCGGCTCGCGGTTGGCGCGGATATTACGAATGCGGAATGCCTGGCCGGTAATCATCGACAAAGTCAGCGACGTGCGCAGGATCTGCCCGCCGCCCTCGCCCGTCGAACCGTCCAGCTCAATCATCGCGCACCTCCCTGCCGGCATTATGCTGCCGCCGGCAAGGGGGCGGCGCACGACGTTCAATAGGTGTTCAATGCCTTTGAGAACTTGATCAGCCACAAGCGGCTTGGGCGCTCACGGTCGTCGCCACGCGCGACGCGGATGGTGTTGGCGGCATTGCAGCCAACAGCGCTGCTGGTGACGACCGTCCCGTTCGCATCGACATTGCACTTGGTGACGTCGGCGTCAGCCACCGCTTCACCGGATGGCGTGAAGATCCGGGTCTTCAGGCCAAAGTCACTGTCATTGGCCAGTGCCAGCGTGTTGCCATCGACGATAGTCAGTCCCTCCGCCTTTTCAGCCAGCCAGCCGATGGCGTTGAGGTCCAGCAGCAAGGTCTTCTTCAAAGTGACCACCGTGGACCAGTCGGCGCCGTTGACCGCCACTGCGCCCATCGAGCTCTTTTCCAGGTCCGAGGTGGCCGGGTTATAGGCCGCGGCATTGATGTCGGTGGCGCCGCCGATTTCGACCAGCATCAATTTGTTGAACACCTTGCCGCCCGGCGCGGCGCCCTGTTCGATCACGATGAACTTGCCATTGCCGAGTGCAACCACGTCGCCCAGTTTGGCGTTGCCGGTGCGGCCGTCGGCGTAATCCGCGCCGTTCAACGGATAGGCAAACATGCGGCCCGTGGCGCCAGTCGTTGGGTCGAATTCGATCCAGCGGGTGAAGCGCGCGAAACGCTCTACCTGTTCGCTCTTGCCGGTCACAGAATAAGGCGCACTCCCATCGCTCAGAGGGCTTTGCAGGAAGCCATGCAACTTGTCGGTCGCGGTATCGAGCGCCAAGCCTTCCATGCCGCGGTTGGCACGGCGCTTGGCGAAGATGGCCGGCAAACCACTGCCCGGCGCATAACGGGACTGGATCACGCCACTTGCAGCATCGATCTTCAGGACGAAGGGGCCATATTCGTCGGAGACCCATAAAGCATTGCGCTTCTTGTCGAAGGCAATGGCTTCGGTGTCCAGGCCGTTTACGTTATACACGGCCTTGCTTGTAGCGTCGTACTTCATCGCGTCCAGGACCGGCACTTCGGCAGAGTTCCCGAGCGTGCCAGCCGGGATGGCCAGGCCAGAGCTGTTCATGGTCGCAGAGAGCTTGATCGGCAGCGTGGAGTTCAGCACAGCACCGCCTTTGCCGACTGTAATGATGCCGATCGATGGCGTGAAGCTTGGCGACGGGAAGATCTTGGAACCCATGGTGCCGCTCCCGCTCGGATTCGGCACGTTCGGGCCATCGCCGTTCGGGCCGCGGTCGGTCAGGCCATAGAATTCCAGGTCGCCGTTGGCATTCGTACCTTTGAAAGTCAGGCCGGAACCATAGGACGGAAGGAAGCCCTGTGGGAAGTCGGCCTTGACCTTGGCATTGCTGCCTTCGTATGGAATGTAAAAACTGTTCGCCGCCTGCACCTGGTAGCGCGTAACGGTGACGGTGGCAGTTGGCTGTGTGAACGCTTCCTGCACCGGCGTGCCAACCTTGGAGGCAAGCGTGTCTTCGAAATGTTCACGCACCAGCTGGCGGCGCTCTTCATCGACGCCACGCGCAGCATAGGCCGTACCGGCTGCGGCAAGGTTGGCAGCCATGGCTTTGTTGAAGTCCGCCGCAGAGGCGCCGAAATCGGCAGCCTTGCCTGCCAGCGCAGCCTTCACATCGGCCGTGATCTTGATGCCGTTGGAAGGATCATTGTCTTCGTCCAGCAGTTGCAATGCCATCAGCCGGTTGACGACTTTCGGATCCTTGACGTCGGACGTACCCGCCAACTGCAGCGGCGTAATGATCGAGGCGCAAGCGGCGCTTCCCAAAGCCATGCCGCCAACACTGAAGCTCACCGTGTCGCCTTGCTTGCAGGTGAACTCGCCCTTCGCGCCCGTTACAGCCTTGGCAGAAGTGCCGGACACATAGTCCGCGCCCTCAACGGCGCCGTCGACGAAAGTGCCGTTGACTGAGAGTGTGACCGGTTCATTGCTGCCACCGCCACCGCAGGCGGCAAGGGCGAGTGCTAAGGGAAGGAGCGACAGGGATTTCATGCTGGCCTCTGGAGTTTAAAAGGCGCAGCTTAATCAGACGAGGTGACAAGCCGATGACACAAAAGCAAAAGGCCCGCTGTTCAGCGGGCCTTTTGGCGTATTACTTAGTCTGACGATAACCTACTTTCACACTGGTTGCAGCACTATCATCGGCGCAGAGTCGTTTCACGGTCCTGTTCGGGATGGGAAGGGGTGGGACCGACTTGCTATGGTCATCAGACTGACCGGTACTTGGCTCGCGCATGGCGCGTCACCAGGAATAAGAGCTTGACGATAACCTACTTTCACACTGGTTGCAGCACTATCATCGGCGCAGAGTCATTTCACGGTCCTGTTCGGGATGGGAAGGGGTGGGACTGACTTGCTATGGTCATCAAGCATGACTTGGTAACAATCTGGAGAAGTAAAAGTGGGGTAGTGTTCTCAAACACGGTAAGTGCTATATAACCGTCAAGGTTATAGGGACAAGCCGTACGGGCAATTAGTATCAGTTAGCTTAATGCATTACTGCACTTCCACACCTGACCTATCAACGTCC